>NZ_JBIVUF010000001.1:0-794619 GCF_044757085.1 Streptomyces sp. NPDC091376
CCGCTCCCACAGGCCGGTCGACCCCGGCGCGCCCCCCGCCGCCCCGGGCGCGGGCCGGCCGCGGGGGGCGGCGGGGCCGGGGGGGGGGGGGCGGGGGCCGGGGGGGGCCCCCCCCCCCCACCCCGGACCTCTTGCGTACCGAGTGCGTCCGAGCGGGACCGGCCGTTCGAGGACGGCTCGCGGGTGCGGGGTCCGGTGGACCTTGGATGATGGAGGGCGTGCCGCACACGCCCGCCACCCTCGCGCTGCGCCGCGCCGTCGCCGCGGTGCGCAGGTACGCGGACCGCGCTGCGGTGTCGTCGCGCGCCGTCGACGCCGTGACGGCGCTGAGCTGTTTCGCGCTGATGCTGCTCGACGTCCCCGGGGTCGCGGAGGCGGACAACTCACTGAGCCGGCTGAGCGCGACCACCGTTCTGGCGGCGGGGGCGGCGACGCTGCTGCTGCGGCGCCGGCTGCCATGGGCGCCGTACCTGGTCGGGCTGGCCTTCCTGGGCTGGCTGCACGAGCTGACGCTGATCCAGTTCGCGCTGTACTCGCTGGGACGCTTCCGGGGCCGCGCCGCGGGCATCGTGGGCACGCTGGGTTATGCGGCCCTCGCGTACACCCTGTTCAGCACGCCCCTGTGGCCGGCCCACCGAGGTGACTCGCTGAGCGACTTCCTGAGCCTCGTCCTACCCATCGGCGTGCTCGCGTCGGGCGTCGGGATCGCCGCGCACCGGCAGGACCTGCTGAGGGAGCTGGACGCGCGGCAGGCCGAGACGGCGGCGCTCCAGGCCGTGCAGCAGGAGCGCACCTCGGTGGCCCGGGACGTGCACGACCTGGTGGGCAGGGAGCTGACGGTGCTCGCGGTGCGCGCCGAGGTGCTGGCGTCCCGGGCACGTGGCGAGCGGCACGGTGCGGACTTCGAGGAACTGGCGGACACGGCGCGGCGGGCCCATCACACACTGAACGAGATCATCGTGCGGCGGGCCGACGAGCGGAACGCGACGCCCGGTCTCGAAGGGCTGCGGGCGCTCGCGGAGGAGGGCGCGCGGATCGGCAGCCCGGTGGAGCTGACGCTCGCCGACGAGGCCCGGGGCATCTCGCCGCTGCGGCAGACGGCGGTGTACCGGGTGGTGCAGGAGTGTCTGACGAACGCCGCGAAGCACGCGCCGGGGGAGACGGTGAGCGTGCGGATCGGCGTGGAGGGGCCCCGGCTGCGGATCGAGGTGCGCAATCCGCTGGGGGACGAGGACCCGGACCGGGAGCCCGTGTCCAGCGGTACGGGCACGCTCTCGATGAGGGAGCGGGTGGAGAGCATGGGCGGCACGCTGACGGCCGGCCCGCGGGACGGCTCGTACCACGTACGGGCGTTGCTCCCCGCCGGGCTCTGAGCCGGCGCGGCTCCCACGGGGCTCCGGCGGTCTCCCGCGGCAGTCCGGCCGGGTCTCGGTCAGGCTGTCGGCGGCGCTCCGTAAACTGGCATCGTGAGTGACCAGCAGCCAGAGCCCTTCGACGAGCGCGACGACGAGTTCGAAGCGATCGTCGACGCCGAGACCGACCGTGACCCCGATCTGGCGGTGATCGAGGCCGGGAGCCGTACGCTGCGCACCCAGGCCGGATCGCCGCTCGGCGACCAGGTGCCGAGCCGGCCCGCCGACCCGGAGGTGGACAAGGCACTCCGCGAGGTCGAGCAGGAGCTCGCCGGCCGCTGGGGCGAGACGAAGCTGGAGCCGTCCGTCAGCCGGATCGCCGCGCTGATGGACGTGCTGGGCGAGCCCCAGCGGGCCTATCCGTCGATCCACATCACCGGCACCAACGGCAAGACGTCCACGGCCCGCATGATCGAGGCGCTGCTCGGCGCCTTCGAGCTGCGCACCGGTCGGTACACCTCGCCCCACGTCCAGTCGATCACCGAGCGGATCAGCCTGGACGGCGCCCCCATCGACGCCGAGCGCTTCATCGAGACGTACCAGGACGTCAAGCCGTACGTGGAGATGGTCGACGCCGCCCAGGAGTTCCGGCTCTCCTTCTTCGAGGTGCTCACGGGCATGGCGTACGCCGCGTTCGCCGACGCGCCCGTGGACGTGGCCGTGGTCGAGGTCGGCATGGGCGGCAGCTGGGACGCGACCAACGTGATCGACGGCTCGGTGGCCGTGATCACCCCGATCGACCTGGACCACACCGACCGGCTCGGTACCACGCCCGCCGAGATCGCGGGCGAGAAGGCCGGCGTCATCAAGCAGGGCGCGACGGTGATCCTCGCGCAGCAGCCGGTGGACGCGGCGCAGGTGATGCTGAAGAAGGCCGTCGAGGTGGACGCGACGGTGGCCCGTGAGGGCATGGAGTTCGGCATCGGCTCGCGGGAGGTCGCGGTCGGCGGGCAGCTGCTGACGCTGCGCGGACTCGGCGGGGAGTACGAAGGAATCTTCCTTCCGCTGTACGGCGCCCATCAGGCGCACAACGCCGCGGTGGCCCTGGCCGCGGTGGAGGCCTTCTTCGGGATCGGCGCGCAGCACGCGCGGACGCTGGACCTGGAGACGGTGCGTACCGCGTTCGCGTCCGTCGTGTCCCCGGGCAGGCTGGAGGTCGTGCGCCGCAGCCCGACCGTCGTCCTGGACGCCGCGCACAACCCGGCGGGAGCGCGGGCGGCCGCCGAGGGCATCACGGAGGCGTTCGGGTTCTCGCGGCTCGTCGGTGTGGTGGGCGCGAGTGCCGACAAGGACGTGAAGGCGCTTCTCGAAGCCTTCGAGCCGATCTTCACGGAGATCGTCGTCACGCAGAACTCCAGCCATCGCGCGATGGACGCCGATGAGCTGGCCGCGATCGCCGTGGAGGTCTTCGGCGACGACGAGCGGGTGGTCGTCGAGCCGCGGCTCGACGACGCGCTGGAGGCGGCGATCACGCTCGCCGAGGAGGAGGCGGAGTACTCGGGCGCGGGCGTCCTGGTGACCGGCTCCGTGATCACGGTCGGCGAGGCCCGGCTGCTGCTGGGGAGGGGCTGAATCCCATGCGTACGCTCTGTGCGTCCACACTGATCGGCGAGTTCTTCGTGATCGGCTTCGCCGGCCTGGTGGCGATGAAGGATCCCGGTCTGTCGACGGCCACGGTCTGGACCGTGAGCGGTGTCGCGATGCTGCTGTCGGTCCTGTTGTGCGGGATGATCACCCGTCCCGGCGGGGTGCAGCTCGGCTGGGCCCTGCAGATCGGCCTGATCGCCAGCGGTTTCGTGGTGCCCACGATGTTCTTCCTCGGCGCGGTCTTCGCGGGCCTGTGGTGGGCGTCGGTCCACTACGGCCGCAAGGTCGACGAGGCGAAGGCGCGCTGGGCGGAGCAGCAGGCCGAGGAGGGTCCCGCAGAGCCTGACGCTGCGTGACAGACGACGCGGGACGCCCTGTAGCCTCTGGGACCAGTACGACCCGCTTTTCCTCCACACTTTCCCCACCCCACGATCTCGGGACCGGTCCCGGGAACGTGTCCCGAGACCCGCACTCGAAGGAGCCCCGCACGTGAGCCAGCGCACGCTCGTCCTGCTCAAGCCCGACGCCGTACGCCGCGGCCTGATCGGCGAGATCATCGGCCGTATCGAGCGCAAGGCCGGCTGGCAGATCACCGCTCTGGAGCTGCGCGAGCTGGACCAGGACACCCTGGAGCAGCACTACGGCGAGCACAAGGGCAAGCCCTTCTACGAGCCGCTCGTCGGCTTCATGGCCTCCGGTCCCGTCGTCGCCCTGGTCGTCGAGGGTGAGCGCGTCATCGAGGGAGTGCGCGCCCTGGCCGGCCCGACCGACCCGATCGCGGCCGCCCCCGGCTCCATCCGCGGCGACTACGGCACGATCGTCCGGGAGAACCTGATCCACGCCTCGGACTCCGAGGAGTCCGCGGCCCGTGAGCTGAAGATTTTCTTCCCCGGTCTTTCCTGATCGGCCATCAGCCATACAGCGCTCGTACCCTGGGGCGACCGAAGGAATTTCGGTCGCCCTTCGGCATACGTGTCGCGATATCGGGAACGCATCGCTCCGACTCGTCGTCACCCTTACTGAGGCGGGGCCCAGCGCGCGGAGTCCGTGCAGGCAGCACTACGATGAAAGCCTTCACGCCACAGCACCCGCGCAGCACCCTCCTCGCCGACCTAATAAGCCATCAAAGCTCGATTTGGGAAGGCCCGACGCATCCTCATGGGACACAAGGGGAACTCTATGTCGTTCATCGGCCGTGACATGGCTGTCGACCTCGGGACCGCCAACACGCTGGTGTACGTCAGGGGTCGGGGGATCGTCCTCAACGAGCCGTCCGTGGTCGCCATCAACACCAACACCGGCGGCATCCTCGCGGTGGGTGCCGAGGCCAAGAAGATGATCGGCCGCACTCCCGGCAACATCGTGGCGGTCCGCCCGCTGAAGGACGGCGTCATCGCCGACTTCGAGATCACCGAGCGGATGCTCCGCTACTTCATCCTCAAGATCCACAAGCGTCGCTGGGCGGCCCGCCCGCGCATCGTCGTGTGTGTGCCCTCCGGTATCACCGGGGTCGAGCGCCGCGCGGTCATCGAGGCATCCACCCAGGCCGGCGCGCGCCAGGTGCACATCATCGAGGAGCCGATGGCGGCCGCCATCGGAGCCGGCCTCCCGGTCCACGAGGCCACCGGCAACATGGTGGTGGACATCGGCGGCGGCACCACCGAGGTCGCCGTCATCTCCCTCGGAGGAATCGTCACGGCACAGTCGATCCGGGTCGCCGGCGACGAGCTGGACAACGCGATCATCCAGCACATCAAGAAGGAGTACAGCCTCCTCCTCGGTGAGCGGACCGCCGAGAACATCAAGCTCACCATCGGTTCGGCGTACGCGCTGGACAAGGAGGAGCACACCGAGATCCGCGGCCGCGACCTGGTCTCCGGCCTGCCGAAGACCGTCGTCGTCTCCGCCGCCGAGGTCCGCAAGGCCATCGAGGAGCCGGTCAACGCGATCGTCGACGCCGTGAAGACCACCCTCGACAAGTGCCCGCCGGAGCTGTCCGGTGACGTCATGGACCGGGGCATCGTCCTCACGGGCGGTGGCGCCCTGCTGCGCGGCCTCGACGAGCGGCTGCGTCGTGAGACCGGTATGCCCATCCATATCGCCGAGGACCCGCTGGACTCGGTGGCGCTCGGTTCGGGCAAGTGCGTCGAGGAGTTCGAGGCGCTCCAGCAGGTGCTGGACGCCCAGCCCCGCCGATAGCGCAGGGGTCGGCATCGGCCGTCCGGGTCACTCCGCCCCGTACGGCCGAGCGTTGGTATAACGGCACAAAGCAACGCAACAACAGGCAGCAACACGCACCACAGAGCACGGCATTCACATTCCGACGAGGAAGGCACGGCCGCCGCACGTGAGGGACACGAAAGAGAGCCGGCTGCTCCTGGTCCTGCTGGTCGCCATCGCGTTCGCGCTGATCACGGTGGACATCCGCGGAGGCGAGGAGTCACCGGTCGACGGCGCCCGGCAGGCCGCCGCCGCCGTCTTCGGACCGGTCGAGAACGGTGTCGCGGCCGCGGTGGACCCGGTCGGGAACGCCATAGGGGCGGTGCGTGACTCGGGCGAGCGCCACGACCGTATCGCCGTCCTGGAGCGGGAGAACGCGGCCCTCAAGGCGAGACTCGGCAGCGACGACCGCAACCGCAGCCGGCTCCGTCAGCTCGACGGCATGCTCAAGAAGGCGGCGACCGGCCAGTACGGGATCAAGGGTGCGGAGGTCATCGGGATAGGAGCCGCCCAGGGCTTCTCCTGGACGGTGACCATCGACGCCGGCTCCCGTGACGGCATCCAGCGCGACATGACCGTCCTCAACGGCGACGGCCTGGTCGGCCGCGTCACCACCGTCGGCCCGGGCACCTCGACCGTGCTCCTCGCCAACGACCCCGACTTCACGGTCGGTACGCGCATGGAGCGGACCGACGAGCTGGGCTTCGCCACCGGTCAGGGCGACCGGCCGCTGTCCGTGCAGCTCCTCAACGGCAAGGCCAAGGTGCGCAAGGGCGACCGGCTGGTCACCTTCGGCTCTCAGGGCGACAAGCCGTTCGTGCCCGGGGTGCCGGTCGGCGAGGTCGTCCGGGTCGACCCCGCGGGCGGCGCCCTCACGCGGAACATCTACGTCCGTCCGTACGCCGCCTTCACCAAGCTGGACATCGTCGGCGTCGTCGTCCAGGCGCCCCGTACGGACCCGCGCGACACGGTCCTGCCGGCGAAGCCGAAGCCGACGCCCACGCCCACGGTGACCGTCACGGTCACCCCGTCGGCGAACGGCGAAGGCCAGGCGCAGGGCGAGGACCAGACCGGGGATCAGACCCGGGACCAGCCCCAGGACCAGACCCGGGACCAGGCGCAGGATCAGGACCAGGATCAGGGCCAGGGCGATCCCCAGGCCACCAGCACCGCCGCCGTCACCGGCCGCGACGACGAGTAGCAGGAGGAGCTGAACCCATGCGCTTCAACCGGATGCTGCTCTCCACCACGCTCATCGTGGTCGCCCTCGTCATCCAGGTCACCGTCCTCGCCCGCCTCCAGCTCCCCGGAGCCGTACCCGATCTGCTGCTCCTCACCGTGCTGGCGCTCGCACTCGTGTACGGGCACACCAGCGGCGCCCTCATCGGCTTCGGCGCGGGACTGCTCGCCGACCTCGCCCCGCCCGCCGACCACGCCGCCGGCCGCTACGCCCTGGTGCTGTGCGTCATCGGCTATCTGGCCGGACTCGCCAAGCCCGAGAACGGCCGGCTGACGTCCGCGACCGGCCCCATGGTCGTGGTCGTCGCGGCGGCCATCGGTTCGACCCTGCTGTACGCGGGCGTCGGCGCCCTCGTCGGGGACACCGCCGCCCGCCATGTCGGCCTCGGCTCGCTGCTGTTCACCGCCGCCGTCTACGACCTGCTGCTCGCGCCGTTCACCGTGCCGCTGATCATGGCGCTGGCGAGACGGGCCGAGAACGATCCGCTCGCCGAGTCCCAGGGCGGCGGCACCGATGTCTCCAGCGGCTGGGCATCGACCGGCACCGGACTGCGCATCGGCCGCCAGCGCGGCGGGCTGCGGATCAAGGCGGCAAAGACGCGGGCCTCGCGTGCCGGCCGCATCAGGGGAGTCAAGCGACTGTGACCGAGGGGGTATCGGCAGCGTGAGCAACATTCCCGAGACCGGGCGGACTCCCCGCGTCCAGATCCGGCTCATCGTCATCCAGGTCCTGGTCTTCTCCCTCTTCGCCACGCTCGGCGGACGTCTGTGGTATCTCCAGATCCGCAACGGCGACGAGTACACCGACGAGGCGAAGAGCAACCACGTACAGCAGGTCGTCCAGCCCGCCGTGCGCGGCTCGATCCTGGACGCCCGTGGCGTCCCGCTCGCCGACAACGAGACCCGGCTCGTCGTCTCCGCGTCCCGCACCGAGCTGATGAAGATGAAGGACGACGGCAAGGGCGTCCTCACCCGGCTCGCCGCCGTCCTCGGCATGAAGCCGAAGGACGTCACGGACAAGGTCCGCCTCTGCGACTCCAAGACCCCGCAGCCCTGCTGGAACGGCTCGCCGTACCAGCCGATCCCCGTCACCGACGAGGCCACCACCCAGCAGGCCCTGAAGATCCGCGAGAGCGCCGAGGACTTCCCCGGCATCACCGCGGAGCCCACCGCCGTGCGCCGCTACGCCGCTCCCGGCAAGGCCAACACCTCGCAGGTCCTCGGCTATCTCTCGCCCGTCACGGACGAGGAGATCGAGAAGGCCAAGGACACGGACTCGCCGTTCCTGCGCTCCGACCAGGTCGGCCGCTCCGGACTCGAGCGCACGTACGACAAGGACCTGCGCGGCAAGGCCGGCGTCACCCGCTACGAGGTGGACAACCTCGGCCGGGTCATCGGCCTGGCCCAGGCCGACAAGGCCGAGCCCGGCGCCAACGTCGTCACCTCCATCGACGCCCGCGTCCAGGCGGTCGCCGAGTGGGAGCTCAACAACGCGATGAAGGAAGCCCGCAAGGTCTTCGACGACAACACCAACACCAACTACAAGGCCGACTCGGGCGCCGTCGTCGTCATGGAGGCGAAGACCGGGCGTGTCGTCGCCATGGCCTCCCAGCCCACCTACGACCCGAACGCCTGGGTCGGCGGCATCTCCGCCAAGGACTACGCGCGGCTCACCGGCAAGAAGTCCAACTTCCCCCTGCTGAACCGGGCCATCCAGGGACAGGCCGCCCCCGGCTCCATCTTCAAGGTCGTCCCCACCACCGCCGCGGTCAACGCCGGATACGACTTCAAGGGCCGCTACCCCTGCCCCAGCTCGTACTCCATCGGCAACCAGGTCTTCAAGAACTTCGAGTCCCAGGGCCACGGCAGCATCACCCTCGGCCAGGCCCTCGAGGTCTCCTGCGACACCGTCTACTACGCCCTCGCCCACCAGCAGTGGCGCAAGGACGGCGGCCTCAAGCCGAAGAAGAACGCGGCCGACTGGTTCTACCGCACCGCCCACCAGTTCGGCCTCGGCGCCGAGACCGGCATCGACCTGCCCAACGAGGTCACCGGCCGCATCCCGGACCGCCGCTGGAAGCAGAAGTTCTGGGAGGCGAACAAGGACTACTGGTGCAAGATCGGCAAGAAGGGCGGCGACTACATCCAGCAGCTCTCCTACGAGAACTGCCTCGAAGGCAATCTGATGCGCGCCGGTGACTCGGTCAACTACTCCATCGGCCAGGGCGACACGCTCGTCACCCCGATCCAGATGGCGACCATCTACGCGGCCATCTCCAACGGCGGCACGCTCTACAACCCGACCGTCGGCAAGGCCGTCATCGGTGCGGACGGCAAGAACGTCCGCGAGATCAAGCCGAAGTCGCACGGCAAGCTGCCGATGAACGCCAAGACGCGCGCGCTCATGAACGAGGCCCTCGCGGGCGTCGCCACCCGCGGTACCGCCGCCTGGCGATTCGGCGGCTGGCCGCAGGACAAGATCCCCATGCACGCCAAGACCGGTACGGCCGAGGTCCACGGCAAGCAGACGACCTCGTGGTTCGCCACGTACACCAAGGACTACTCGATCGTCATGACGATCTCCCAGGGTGGTACGGGTTCCGGCGCGTCCGGCCCCGCGGTGCGCAACATCTACAACGCGCTCTACGGACTGGACATGGAAGGCAAGCAGGACCTGAAGAAGGCCCTGCTGCCGCAGCCGGAGAAGGCGCTGCCGAAGATCCAGCCCGACGGCTCCATCGACGCGCCGCAGATCACGCCGTACGAGCCGGTGAAGCCGGAGCCGGAAGAGGACAAGACCCTCGCGGGCCCGCCCGCCGCCACGGGGCGGAGGGACTGACCCATGGCAGGGCCTCATGGCTTCTCGGTCTCGCGGTACGCACCCGAGCGCGGCGCCCTCGCGAAGCTCTTCGCCCGCGACTCGATGGTGCGCCGGCTGGACTGGCCGATGCTGGGCTCGGCGATCGCGCTGTCGCTCATCGGCTCACTGCTCGTCTGGTCCGCGACCCGCAACCGCACCGAGCTCAACCACGGCGATCCGTACTACTTCTTCTTCCGCCACCTCCTCAACACCGGCATCGGCTTCGCCCTGATGGTGGGCACCGTCTGGCTCGGGCACCGCACGCTGCGCGGCGCCGTACCGGTGCTGTACGGCATCTCCGTCGTTCTGGTGTCGCTGGTGCTCACCCCGCTCGGCGCGACCATCAACGGCGCCCACGCCTGGATCGTCATCGGCGGCGGATTCTCGCTCCAGCCCTCCGAGTTCGTGAAGATCACGATCATCCTGGGCATGGCGATGCTGCTGGCCTCCCAGGTCGACGCCGGCGACCATGCCCATCCGGACCACGGCACCGTCGCGAAGTCGCTCGGCCTGGCGGCCCTGCCGATGGCGATCGTCATGCTGATGCCGGACCTCGGCTCGGTCATGGTGATGGTGGTGATCGTGCTGGGCGTACTGCTCGCCTCCGGCGCCTCCAACCGCTGGATCTTCGGGCTGATCGGGGCGGGCGTCGGCGGCGCCGTACTGGTCACGGCGCTCGGACTCCTCGACGAGTACCAGCTCAACCGCTTCGCCGCGTTCGCCAACCCCGAACTCGACCCGGCCGGCGTCGGCTACAACACCAACCAGGCGCGCATCGCGATCGGCTCGGGCGGGCTGCTCGGCACCGGACTGTTCAAGGGATCCCAGACCACCGGCCAGTTCGTGCCCGAACAGCAGACCGACTTCGTCTTCACCGTCGCCGGTGAGGAACTCGGCTTCGTCGGAGCGGGCCTCATCCTCTTCCTGCTCGGCGTCGTGCTGTGGCGGGCCTGCCGCATCGCCCGCGAGACGACCGAGCTGTACGGCACGATCGTCGCCGCCGGGATCATCGCCTGGTTCGCGTTCCAGTCGTTCGAGAACGTCGGCATGACCCTCGGCATCATGCCGGTCGCCGGGCTGCCACTGCCGTTCGTGTCGTACGGCGGCTCGTCGATGTTCGCGGTGTGGGTGGCGGTCGGACTGCTCCAGTCGATCAAGGTGCAGCGGCCGATGTCGGCCTGAGCCGGCTCCGGCGGACTGACGTACGGTCGCCGGGGCGACTAGATTCGGTTCATGGCGGACACGAAGCGAGAGATCGAGCGGAAGTACGAAGCCACCACCGACACGAAGGTGCCCGACCTGACCCGCGTGGCCGGGGTCACGGACGTCATCGCCGAAGGCGTGACGGAGCTGGACGCCGTCTACTACGACACCACCGACCTGCGTCTCGCCGCCGACAGCATCACGCTGCGGCGGCGTACCGGCGGCGACGACGAGGGCTGGCACCTGAAGTTCCCGGTCTCCACCGGCATCCGGGACGAGATCCAGGCCCCTCTCAGCGACACCCTGCCCCGCGCCCTCGCCGGCCTCGTCCGCTCCCGCGTCCGTGACGCCTCGCTCGTCCCCGTCGTCCGGCTGTGGTCCTCCCGGGACGTGAGCCATCTCGTCGACGACAGCGGCGAACTCCTCGCCGAACTGTCCGTCGACTCCGTACGGGCGGAACGGCTGACACCGGGCGGCCGTACGGCGGAGTGGACCGAGATCGAGGTCGAGCTCGCCGACGACGCCGACCCCGCCCTGCTCGACGCGGTCGGCAAGCGCCTCCGCAAGGCGGGCATCAGCCCGTCGTCGTCCTCGTCGAAACTCGCACGGGCGCTCGGGGAGACGACGCCCGAGTACCCCGCACCCGGAGCGGCCGCGGCCGCCGGGACGGACGGCAAGCGCGGGAAGCGGGCGGCGACCGACGGTTCCGTGGAGAGCGTCGACGGATCGGCCCGCCCGGGCCGTGACACCGGTCCCGACGCGGAACAAGGCTCCTCGCGGTACGCCGATGCCTTCGGGCACCCCGGTGGCGAGCGTGCCCCGAAGGCGCCGCAGGCCGCGAAGGGCGTCAGGTCCCGCGGTGCACGACCCCGGAGCGAGGACGCGGGCGCGCACGTCCTCGCCTATCTGCGCGAGCAGCGGGACGCCATCGTCGCCCTCGATCCCGCCGTACGGCGCGACCTGCCCGACGCCGTGCACCAGATGCGCGTCGCGACCCGCCGGATGCGCAGTGCCTTCAAGACGTTCCGGAAGATCATCGACCGGCAGGTCACCGACCCGCTCGGCGACGAGCTGAAGTGGCTGGCCGGGGAGCTGGGCGTCGCACGCGACCAGGAAGTGCTCGCCGAGCGGCTGCGCGGCCGCATCGACGACCTGCCGAGGCCGGTGATCCTCGGCCCGGTCCGCAGCCGGCTGCGGATCTGGGCGACCGCGCACCGGGCCGACGCACGGCGCCGCTCCGTCGCCGTGCTCGACACCAAGCGCTATCTCGCGCTCCTCGACGCCCTCGACGCACTCCTCGACCAGCCGCCGTTGCTGGGTGCCGCCACCGCGAAGCCCGGCGACACCCTGCCCAAGGCCGTGATCAAGGACTACGGCCGGCTCGCGGGACGTGTCGGGCACGCGCTCGGCCTCCCCGCCGGGCATGACCGCGACCTCGCCATGCACGAGGCCCGCAAGGCCGCCAAGCGCGCCCGCTACGCGGCGGAGGCCGTCACCCCCGCCCTCGGCAAGCCCGCCAAGAAGTTCGCCAAGCGCATGAAGGCCGTCCAGACGGTCCTCGGCGACCACCAGGACAGCGTCGTCGCCCGCGACACCCTGCGGGACATCGGGATCCAGGCCCATGCCGCGGGGGAGACCTCGTTCACCTGGGGACTGCTGTTCGGGCACGAGGAGGCTTCGGCCGCCGAGCGCGAGCGTGAACTGCCGGGAGTCTGGGCCGAGGCCGCCGACCCCCGGCTGCGCGCCGCGCTCGCCGGCTGACCGCCGTCCGGACCTCTCCCGGGCGGGCGGGGGGTGCCTTCCGATCGGGTTACGCTTGAGAGTCGCTCCCTGCCCGCCCACAAAGGTTCCTGATGTCTGCCGAGTCGGTCTTCCCACAGCTCGAAGCTCTTCTCCCGCATGTGCAGAAGCCCATCCAGTACGTCGGTGGTGAGCTGAATTCCACGGTCAAGCCGTGGGAGAGCTGCGACGTGCGCTGGGCGCTCATGTACCCGGACGCGTACGAGGTCGGACTGCCCAACCAGGGCGTCATGATCCTCTACGAGGTACTGAACGAACGCGAGGGCGTGCTCGCCGAGCGCACGTACAGCGTCTGGCCGGACCTCGAGGCGCTCATGCGCGAGCACGACGTCCCGCAGTTCACCGTCGACAGCCACCGCCCGGTCAAGGCCTTCGACGTCCTCGGCCTGAGCTTCTCCACCGAGCTCGGCTACACGAACATGCTCACGGCCCTCGACCTCTCCGGCATCCCGCTGGAGGCCAAGGACCGCACGATCGACGACCCGATCGTCCTCGCGGGCGGCCACGCCGCGTTCAACCCCGAGCCGATCGCGGACTTCATCGACTGCGCGGTCATCGGCGACGGCGAGCAGGCCGTCCTGGAGATCACCGAGATCATCCGGGCCTGGAAGGCGGAGGGCCGCCCCGGCGGCCGCGAGGAGCTGCTGTTCCGCCTCGCGAAGACCGGCGGCGTGTACGTCCCGGGCTTCTACGACGTCGAGTACCTCCCCGACGGCCGCATCGGCCGGGTCGTCCCGAACAGGTCGGGCGTGCCGTGGCGGGTGTCCAAGCACACCGTCATGGACCTCGACGAGTGGCCGTACCCCAAGCAGCCCCTCGTGCCGCTCGCCGAGACCGTCCACGAGCGGATGTCCGTCGAGATCTTCCGCGGCTGCACCCGCGGCTGCCGCTTCTGCCAGGCCGGCATGATCACGCGCCCCGTGCGGGAGCGGAGCATCACCGGTATCGGTGACATGGTCGAGAAGGGCCTCAAGGCGACCGGCTTCGAGGAGGTCGGCCTGCTGTCGCTGTCCTCCGCGGACCACAGCGAGATCGGCGACATCGCCAAGGGCCTCGCCGACCGCTACGAGGAGGACAAGATCGGTCTGTCCCTCCCCTCCACCCGCGTGGACGCCTTCAACGTCGACCTGGCCAACGAGCTGACCCGCAACGGCCGCCGCTCGGGTCTCACCTTCGCCCCCGAGGGCGGCTCCGAGCGCATGCGCAAAGTCATCAACAAGATGGTCTCGGAGGAGGACCTGATCCGCACGGTCTCCACCGCGTACGGCAACGGCTGGCGCCAGGTGAAGCTGTACTTCATGTGCGGCCTGCCCACGGAGACCGACGACGACGTCCTCCAGATCGCCGACATGGCGACCAAGGTGATCCAGAAGGGCCGCGAGGTCTCCGGCGCGAACGACATCCGCTGCACGGTCTCCATCGGCGGCTTCGTGCCCAAGCCCCACACGCCGTTCCAGTGGGCGCCGCAGCTCTCCGCCGAGGGGACCGACGCCCGTCTGGAGAAGCTCCGCGACAAGATCCGCGGCGACAAGAAGTACGGCCGCTCCATCGGCTTCCGTTACCACGACGGCAAGCCGGGCATCGTCGAAGGTCTCCTCTCGCGCGGTGACCGCCGCACCGGCGCCGTCATCCGCGCCGTCTACGAGGACGGCGGCCGCTTCGACGGCTGGCGCGAGCACTTCTCGTACGACCGCTGGATGGCGTGCGCGGAGAAGACGCTGCCCGAGTTCGGCATCGACGTCGACTGGTACACGACCCGTGAGCGCACGTACGAGGAGGTCCTGCCCTGGGACCACCTGGACTCCGGCCTCGACAAGGAGTGGCTCTGGGAGGACTGGCAGGACTCGCTCGACGAGACCGAGGTCGAGGACTGCCGCTGGACGCCGTGCTTCGACTGTGGCGTCTGCCCTCAGATGGACACCCATATCCAGATCGGCCCGACGGGCAAGAAGCTCCTGCCGCTGACGGTCGTCGACAAGTAGGACGCCGGGACGACACGCACCGCGCAACGCCATCGGCCCTGTCGCACGACAGGGCCGATGGCGTTCCCGTACCACCAAGAGCCGCGGCCCGCCGACGGCCCCTCGTCACGCTCCTGCGACGACCCGGCCGGACGAGAACCCCTGGCCCGGCCTGTGCGTCTCCCTGCTCATGGACGTGGAGAAGCGTGAGCGGCAGCCGGCACCCGAAGGCTGTCTGACGGTGGCCATCAGGATCCCCGTGCGGATCGTGGTGCTGCTCGTCGTCGTTCCCGTGCGCATGGTCTGGGACGCGCTCGTCGTGTGCGCACGGGCGCTCCGGCGCGTGCTGCTGCGGCCTCTCGGCCGGGTCTGGGACTGGTTGTACGAGACGGTGCTCGCCCCTGTCGGGTGGCTGATCGGCCGGATCGCCGCGGCGGTCGCCGCGGGCATGGCGTGGCTGTTCAAGGCCGTCTTCTACTGGCCCTGGGCGGCACTGTGGCGGTACGTGGTCGTGCCGGTGGCCGTTCACGGTGTCGCGGCGCCGCTGGCGTGGCTGTACCGGGTCGTGCTGACGCCGGTGGGCCACGGGCTGGCCCTGGCCTTCGGATGGGTGTACGCCCGGCTGCTCACACCGCTCGCGAAGGGCGTCGGGTGGCTGCTGTGGGCCGTTCTCCTCTGGCCGTGGACCGCGCTGTACCGATGGGTGCTGACGCCGATCGGGCACGGCGTGACCTGGGCGTACGTGCACGGTGTCGCCCCGGTGTGCCGTGGTCTGTGGGCCGCGCTCGGATGGCTGTTCCGGGTCCTGGTCGTCGTGCCCGCCGGCTTCGGGTACCGCTGGGTCCTCACTCCCCTCGGACGTTTCCTCGCCGCCGTCGGCCGTGAGATCGCCGACGCCTTCGAGGTCGCCTGGCGCGTCGCCGGGTACGTCTCGCGGGCCGTCGGGCGCGCCCTGAAGTGGTGCGGCCGGAACCTGTTCGGACGTCCGGCCGCCTGGTTCTACCGGAGCGTCTGCACCCCGGTGGGCCACGTCGTCCGCGACCGGGTCTGGGCGCCGGCGAGGCGGGCCGCCGTCGAGGCCGGGCGGGCTGCGCGAGAGGCGCTCGCCTCCGCCCGGGAGACCGTGCGGCAGGCGCGCCGGGACGCCTGGCGGGCGCTGGTCGGCGGGACCCGTGAGCCCCGGGCCGTGGAACCGGCATCCGTCCGGGCGCGTAACCTGGAAGGCAGGCAACACCTACCGACTGTCCCCGGCGTGGCGCCCGGACCCGAGATCTCCCTGCACGAGCGGGGGTGAGCCGGACGGGCCGCCCTCCAGGGGTACCGCAGGCCACGAAGGGCGGCGCCCGCAGGCGCCCGCCCCGCACCGAGGAGAAGAACCACTGGGCAAGCGACAGCCCGAAGGCCCGCCGCCCGCACCCGCGGTGCAGCGCATCCGACTGCGCTACACCAAGCGCGGCCGCCTCCGGTTCACCAGTCACCGCGACTTCCAGCGCGCCTTCGAGCGTGCGCTGAGGCGCGCCGAGGTACCGATGGCGTACTCGGCGGGCTTCACCCCGCATCCGAAGGTGTCGTACGCGAACGCCGCGCCCACCGGCACGGGCTCCGAGGCCGAGTACCTGGAGATCGCGCTCACCGAGGCCCGCGACCCCGCGAAGCTGCGCGAGCTGCTCGACGAGTCGCTGCCGGCCGGGCTCGACGTCATCGACGCGGTCGAGGCCCGTACCTCCGGGCTCGCCGACCGGCTGACGGCGTCCGTGTGGGAGCTTCGGCTCGACGGCGTCGCCGTGGAGGAGGCCGAGAGGGCCGTGGCCGCCTTCGTCGCGGCGGAGACGGTCGAGGTCCAGCGCCGGACGAAGAACGGGCTGCGGACCTTCGACGCACGTGGCGCGGTGGCCGGCCTGCAGGCGAGTTGTCCACAGCCTGATAGGCCCGGGGAGGGGCCCTGTGCGATACTGCGGCTGGTTGTTCGGCACGTGACACCTGCCGTGCGACCCGACGACGTCCTGTCCGGTCTCCACGCTGTGGCCGACCTGGCGCCGCCGGTCCCCGCAGCGGTGACCAGGCTGGCGCAGGGGCTCTTCGACGAGGAGTCCGGCACGGTGACCGACCCGCTCGCGCCCGACCGCGAGGCAGTCACGGCCGCCCCAGCCGATCGCTCAGGGGTCGCCGGATCCGCCGCGACGGTGCCTGCGGGTACCGGTTCCGCGTAGGGAGCAGTCGTCGTAGCGCCGCCCTCGTACTCGGGAGCCACCTGGGTCGGGCAGCGCACTGACCAGGAGACTTTCGCCAGGCCGTGCGTATATCGCGTACGGAACCGGCGAGCCAGACATACAGCTCCCGTGCGGCGCCCGCGCCCCGGACGGAGGCCCCGCACTCATCAGGCGGGACGTGCCCTCCGGACCGGATCGAGGCTCGGCGCCCGGGAGCGTGACGGGAGAACCGCCCGCATGCTCGAGCCGAACGACCCCGGTACGACCGGGGACAACGAAGAGAACGAGAATTCCACCCCCAGCGACACGCTGCCCCCGCGCCGTCGCCGTGGTGCGTCCCGCCCCGCGGGCCCGCCGACGGCCGCCGCCGAGGTGGAGACCGTCGCCGATGTGACCGCCTCGCTCTCGGCCGCCATACCGGCCGCGGAGGCGCCGGCCGCCGAGGCCGCCGCCCCGGCCGTCGAAACCGTTGCCGAGGCCGCCGTGGAGGCGCCCGCGCCGCGTACCCGTCGCCGGGCCACGCGCAAGGTGACCGCGCCCGCGGGTCCGCCCGCGCCCGTCGAGGCCGCCGCTGAGCCTGCCGTACCGGTCGCCGAGCAGTCGGCCGCCGAGTCCACCGACGATCTGGCCGCCGAGGCCGCCGTGGAGGCGCCCGCGCCGCGTACCCGTCGCCGGGCCACGCGCAAGGTGACCGCGCCCGCCGGTTCGCCGGCTCCCGTCGAGGTCGTTGCCGAGCCCGCCTCCGTCGAGGCGCCCGCGACCTCGTCTGCTCCGGTGGAGGCGGCCGAGGCCGTCGCCGCCGACGAAGACATCGAGGAAGGTGCCGTGAGCGAGAACGCCACGGAGACCGGGGCCGCCAAGGCGCCCGCGCGCCGTACCCGCCGCCGGGCTACCGCCCCGGCGGGCACGCCGCAGCAGGCCGAGGCCGCCGCCGGGACCGAAGAGACCCGTGCCGAAGAGACCACGTCCGTAGCGACCACGACCGAGGGCACCACGGCCGAAGCGGCCGAGGAGGCCCCCCGCGGTCGTACGCGTCGCCGCGCCACGCGCCGGACGGCCGCTCCCGCCGAAGCCGAGGGCGACCGGCAGGAAGAGGCCGTGGAGGACCGCCCCGAGGCGGAGCCCGTCGCCGAGGAGGCCCCTCGCGGTCGTACGCGTCGCCGTGCCACCCGCCGGGCGGCAGCCCCCGCCGGGGCACCGGCCGCCCAGGAGGAGGAGACCGCGGCGGGCGAGGGCCTGCCCGCGGACGCCGCGGCCACGATCGCCGCCGACGAGGCCGAGGTCGAGGCCGCCGCGCAGGCCGCTTCGCGCGGCCGCGGCCGGCGCAGGACCGCCGCGCCGCAGGCCGCCGCCGAGCCCGAGCAGGCCGAGGAGCCCACCCGTGGGCGCCGTGCCACCAGGCCCGCCGTGCCCGTGTTCCAGGCGCCGGTCTTCGCCGAGCCGATGTTCCAGACCCCGGAGACCGCCGCCGCGGCTGCCGCGGCCGCCGCCGAGCCGGACGACGAGGAAGAGGCCGTCGAGCCCGCCCCGGTCGCCGAGACCACCACGCGTCGCCGTCGTCGCCGCCGTGGCGAGCCCGCCGCGGCCGTGGAGACCGTCGAGGCCGAGCCCGCCGACGAGGCCGAGGTCGAGGCGGAGGAGCCGGACACCGAGACCGAGACCGAGAGCGACGACTACGAGGACCGTCCGTCGCGCCGCCGCCGTCGTGGTGGCCGCCGTCGCCGCCGTGGCGAGTCGGCCGAGGCGGAGGACACCGAGTCCGCCGAGGAGGAGGGCGAGGGCGAGGAGGCCGCCGCCGAGCAGGAGGAGGACGAGGAGGAGGCCGAGCCCGGCACCCCGTCCGCCGCCGGCACCAGCAGCAGCCGTCGCCGTCGTCGCCGCCGCCGTCGCAGCGGTGAGGCCTCCGACACCGAGCCCGGCAACGACGAGCCGGAGCGTACGGTCGTCAAGATCCGTGAGCCCCGGCCCAAGGCGGAGCCGTCGGACGAGGTGCAGTCCATCAAGGGCTCCACCCGGCTGGAGGCGAAGAAGCAGCGCCGCCGCGAGGGCCGCGAGCAGGGCCGCCGCCGGGTGCCGATCATCACCGAGGCGGAGTTCCTGGCGCGCCGCGAGGCCGTCGAGCGCGTGATGGTCGTCCGGCAGAACGGCGACCGCACCCAGATCGGCGTCCTCGAGGACAACGTGCTGGTCGAGCACTACGTCAACAAGGAGCAGTCCAGCTCGTACGTCGGCAACGTCTACCTGGGCAAGGTGCAGAACGTCCTGCCGTCCATGGAGGCCGCCTTCGTCGACATCGGCAAGGGCCGCAACGCCGTCCTGTACGCGGGCGAGGTCAACTTCGAGGCGCTCGGCATGGGCAACGGCCCGCGCCGCATCGAGTCCGCGCTGAAGTCCGGCCAGTCCGTCCTCGTCCAGGTCACCAAGGACCCGATCGGCCACAAGGGCGCCCGGCTCACCAGCCAGGTCTCCCTGCCCGGCCGCTACCTGGTGTACGTGCCCGAGGGCTCGATGACCGGCATCAGCCGCAAGCTGCCCGACACCGAGCGCGCCCGGCTGAAGACCATCCTCAAGAAGATCGTCCCCGAGGACGCGGGCGTCATCGTCCGCACCGCCGCGGAGGGCGCCAGCGAGGACGAGCTGAGCCGTGACGTCGAGCGGCTGCAGGCGCAGTGGGAGGAGATCCAGAAGAAGGCGAAGAACGGCAACGCCCCGACCCTCCTCTACGGCGAGCCGGACATGACCGTCCGTGTCGTCCGCGACATCTTCAACGAGGACTTCTCGAAGGTCATCGTCAGCGGTGACGAGGCGTGGGACACCATCCACGGCTACGTCTCGCACGTGGCGCCCGACCTGGCGGACCGGCTGAACCGCTGGACCTCCGAGGTCGACGTCTTCGCGACGTACCGGATCGACGAGCAGCTGATGAAGGCGCTGGACCGCAAGGTCTGGCTGCCGTCCGGCGGTTCGCTGGTGATCGACAAGACCGAGGCGATGATCGTCGTCGACGTCAACACCGGCAAGTTCACCGGTCAGGGCGGCAACCTCGAGGAGACCGTCACCAGGAACAACCTGGAGGCGGCCGAGGAGATCGTGCGCCAGCTGCGGCTGCGCGACCTGGGCGGCATCGTCGTGATCGACTTCATCGACATGGTGCTGGAGTCCAACCGGGACCTGGTGCTGCGGCGACTGCTGGAGTGCCTGGGCCGGGACCGTACGAAGCACCAGGTCGCGGAGGTCACCTCGCTGGGTCTGGTCCAGATGACCCGTAAGCGGGTCGGCCAGGGTCTGCTGGAGTCGTTCTCGGAGACCTGCGTCCACTGCAACGGCCGCGGCGTGATCGTGCACATGGAGCAGCCGTCCACCGCCGGTGGCGGTGGCGGTGGCGGCGGCAAGCGCGGCAAGAAGCGCGGCCGCGGCGGCGCCGAGCACGTCCACGAGCACGAGCACGACCACGAGGTCGTCGTCGAGGCGCAGGGCGCCGAGGCCCCGCCGGCCGAGGTCGAGGAGAGCGAGGCCGAGGTCGCGGCGGAGACCGCCGCGCCCGTCGCCCTGCCCGAGCCCGACTTCGCCCCGGACGAGGAGCTGTACGGCAGCGCCGCCGAGGCCGAGGCCGCCGCGACCCGTGGCCGTCGCCGCCGGGCGACCCGCAAGGCGACAGCCCCCGCGGGTGCGCCGAAGCAGGCCGAGTCCAAGCGCGCCGAGTCCAAGCGGGCCGAGCCGGTGGAGGAGGCCGCCCAGGCACCCGCCCCGGCCGCCGAGCCCGTGGCCGCGCAGGAGCCCGCCCCCGCGGGCCGTACGCGCCGCCGGGCGACCCGCAAGGCGACGGCTCCGGCCGGTTCGCCGAAGGGGAGCGAGGCCGCCGAGATCGTCACCGAGGTGGGCGAGGCCGCCGGGATCCCGGCCGCCCCGGAGCCCGAGGCGCCCGCGGAGGAGACTCCGGTCGCCGCGCCGCCGCGCGCCCGCCGGCGTGTGACCCGCAAGGTCACCGCCCCGGCCGGTTCGCCGTCCGGTGCGGAGGAGGCCGCGGTCGTCGTGGTCGCCGCCGCGCCGCAGACGGAGCAGGCGGAGCAGTCCGGGCAGGAGCCCGGAGCCGAGGCCCCCGCTGAGGATGCCCCGGAGGCCCCGGCCAAGAAGGCGGCCCGCAAGACCGCGAAGAAGGCCACGGCGAAGAAGGCCGCCACGAAGAAGACGGTGGCCAAGAAGACCGCGGCGAAGAAGACGACCGCCAAGAAGGCCACCAAGTCGGCGGCCAAGAAGACCGCCGCGGCGGAGCAGCAGGCGCTGCCCACCGTGACGGCCTCCGCGGGCGGGTCCGCCGGAAGCTGAACAATCGGTGATCGCTCGTTGAACGTTCGTGTCCCGTCCCCCGGCGCCGGGGGGCGGGACACGGCTTTTGTTTCGCAATTGATGCCTGGGTCCGTTAACGGCCCAGAAATTGCCTAGGAAATCCCTGATAATGTGACGGCGGTTGCTGCCGTGCCGGTGCCCCGCCCGGAGACTACGGTCGGTGACCGGCCCGGTTAGGGACAGACCGGTCCCAGCATTCCTCGGTAGGGCGTCGGCCATCACGCCGGAGGGGTTCGCGCGGCCCACAGACGCCCCGCAGACCCCGGACCTCTGCCACAAAGAGCTCTCGCGGTGTTCAAGGAGGACGTCCAATGCCGAGCAGCAACGCGCAGCCCATTCCCGCTGCCCGCCCGGTCATCGGTGAGGAAGAGATCGAAGCAGCCGTACGCGTACTGCGCAGCGGCCGGGTAGTTCAGGGCCCTGAGGTGGCCGCGTTCGAGGAGGGCTTCTCGGAGCTCGTGGACGGCCGCCACTGCGTGGCTGTCAACTCCGGTACCTCGGCGCTGCACCTCCTTCTGATGGCTCTCGGTATCGGCCCGGGTGACGAGGTGATCGTCCCGTCGTTCTCGTTCGCCGCCTCGGCCAACGCGGTCCGCCTGGTCGGCGCCGACGTCGTCTTCGCCGACATCGAGGCCGACTCGTACTGCCTGTCGCCGGCCGCCGTCGAGGCCGCGATCACCCCGCGCACCGCCGCGATCATGCCGGTGCACCTGTACGGCCACCCGGCCGCGATGGACAAGATCATGGCCATCGCGGAGAAGCACAAGCTCGCCGTCGTCGAGGACGCCTGCCAGGCGCACGCGGCCGCGCTGAACGGAACCCCGGTCGGCGCCTTCGGCTCCGGCGGCACGTTCAGCTTCTACCCGACGAAGAACATGCACAGCCTCGAGGGCGGCATGATCTCCACGGCCGACGC
The DNA here is from genome assembly GCF_044757085.1 of Streptomyces sp. NPDC091376. Classification (NCBI taxonomy): domain Bacteria; kingdom Bacillati; phylum Actinomycetota; class Actinomycetes; order Kitasatosporales; family Streptomycetaceae; genus Streptomyces; species Streptomyces sp. NPDC091376. The sequence goes on from NZ_JBIVUF010000001.1 coordinate 21,756, forward strand.
GGAGATCGCCCGCACCCTGCGCCTCCTGCGCAACCAGGGCATGGAGCAGCGCTACGCCAACGAGATCGTCGGCGCCAACATGCGCATGACGGACGTCGCCGCCGCCGTCGGCCGCGTCCAGCTCGCCAAGCTGGGCGGCTGGACCGAGCAGCGCATCGCCAACGCCGCGTACCTGACGGAGCACATCACCACGGCCGGCGTCCTCACCCCGGTCGTCGCCGAGGGCGCGCGCCACATCTACCACCAGTACACGATCCGGGTCCGCGGAGACCGCGACGCCGCCATGGCGCAGCTCACCGAGGCGGGCGTCGGCAACGCCGTCTACTACCCGACGCCCATCCACCGGCTGAAGCCGTACTGGGAGCCGGACCAGAAGGCCGGCCGTCACTGGGACCTGCCGGAGACCGAGCGTGCGGCCGCCGAGGTCGTCTCGCTCCCCGTCCACCCCTCGCTGAGCGAGAACGACCTTGAGCGCATCGTCACCGCCGTGAACGCGCTGGGAGAGAAGCTGTGACTGCTGCTGGACTGCGGGCCGGACTGATCGGCCTGGGCTCCATGGGACGCCACCACGCCCGCGTACTGGCCGGGCTGGACGGCGTCGAGCTGGTCGCCGTCGTCGACCCGATGGGGGACAAGAACGGCTGGGCGCAGGGCGCCCCCGTGCTGTCCACCGTCGACGAGCTGATCACGCTCGGCATCGACTACGCCGTGGTCGCCTGCCCGACCGCGCTGCACGAGGAAGTCGGCCTGAAGCTGGCCGAGGCCGGCGTCGGCGCGCTGATCGAGAAGCCGGTCGCCGACACCGTCGAGGGCGCCCGCCGCCTCGTCGAGGCCTTCGAGTCGCGCGGCCTCGTCGCCGGCGTCGGCCACATCGAGCGCTGCAACCCGGCGCTGCGCAGCCTCCGCTCCCGGCTGGAGGCCGGCGAGCTCGGCGACGTCTTCCAGGTCGTCACCCGCCGCCAGGGCCCCTTCCCGCACCGCATCGCCGACGTCGGCGTGGTCAAGGACCTCGCCACCCACGACATCGACCTGACGGCCTGGGTCACCGGCCAGCAGTACACGTCGATCGCGGCGCACACCGTGTCCAAGTCGGGCCGCCCGCACGAGGACATGGTCTCGGCCGTCGGCAAGCTCTCCGACGGCACGATGGTCAGCCACCTCGTCAACTGGCTGAGCCCGCTCAAGGAGCGCTTCACCTCGGTCACCGGCGAGCGCGGCTGCTTCATCGCCGACACCCTCACCGCCGACCTGACGTTCTACTCGAACGCGGCCGTGACCACCGAGTGGGAGGCCCTCCAGGCCTTCCGCGGTGTCTCCGAGGGCGACATGATCCGTTACGCCATCCCGAAGCGCGAGCCGCTCCTGGTCGAGCACGAGCTGTTCCGGGACGCCGTCCTCGGCAAGTCGCGGGACATCTGCACGCTGCGCCAGGGTCTGCGGACCGTCGAGGTCGCCGCTGCCGTCATCGACTCGGCCAAGAGTGGTGCCACCGTGCAGCTGACGCCGGAGGACGTGGCCAGTTGACCACTCCCGACGTCACCGTCGTCGTCGCCGTCTACAACACGATGCCGTACCTGACCGAGTGCCTGAACTCGCTGGTGAACCAGAGCATCGGAGTGGACCGGCTTGAGGTCGTGGCCGTCGACGACGGCTCGACCGACGACAGCGGCCGGGAACTCGACCGCTTCGCGGAGCGGTACCCCGGCACCGTGAAGGTGATCCACCAGGCCAACTCCGGCGGCCCGGCTGCGCCCAGCAACCGGGCCCTGGAGGTGGCCACCGGCCGTTACGTGTACTTCATCGGCTCCGACGACTACCTCGGCAAGGACGCGCTGAAGCGCATGGTGGCCTGTGCCGACCAGCACGGCTCCGATGTCGTCGTCGGCAAGATGGTCGGCACGAACGGCCGGTACGTCCATCAGGCGCTCTACAAGAAGAGCGACCCGGACATCAGCCTGTACGACTCGGCGCTGCCGTTCACGCTGGCCAACACCAAGCTGTTCCGGCGCGAACTGGTCGAGCGGCACAAGCTGCGCTTCCCCGAGGACCTCCCCGTGGGCAGCGACCAGCCGTTCACGATCGAGGCGTGCGTCCGCGCGCGGAAGATCTCGGTCCTCGCGGACTACACGTACTACTACGCGGTGAAGCGCGGCGACGCGAGCAACATCACGTACCGCGCGAACCATCTGGCGAGGCTGCGCTGCACCGCCGAGATCATGAAGTTCACGGCCGGGCTCATCGAGGCCGGCCCCCAACGTGACGCGGTGTTCAAGCGCCACTTCACCTGGGAACTCGCCAAGCTGGTCCAGGACGACTTCCCGGCCCTCGACCACGAGACGCAGGTCCAGGTCTGTGCCGGGATCGCCGCCCTCGCCGACGACTACTTCACCGAGCCGCTGCGCGACTCGATGGACGTCAAGCGGCGGGTCCGGATCGGCCTCGCCCAGCGCGGCGCCGTCTCCGAGCTGATCCGCGCCATCAGCGACGAGGCCGCAGAAGGAGCGCCTCCGTTGCTGCTGGAGGACGGCCGCGCGTTCGTCCGCTATCCGGGCTTCCGCGATCCGGCCCTGGGCCTGCCGGACCGGCTCTTCGAGGTCATCGGCGAAGCGGTGCCCAGGCAGCTCGCCGACGGCACCGGACTCGTCTCCGCCCAGTGGGAGCAGCTGGGCCAGGACCTGACACTGGCCCTCGCGGTCCGCGTCCCGGTCGCCGGTGAGACCGGCTCCGCCGTGATCAGGCTCGCCAACAAGGCCATGCCGAAGAGCGCCGACAAGCCGGGTGCCCGCCGGCTGCCCGTCGGCACCGAACTGCCCGCCCCGGCGGGGGAGCTGAGCCGCACCGCCACCGCCGACGGCACGGGGACGGTGCTCACCGCCCGGATCCCCGTCAAGCCCGCGCGGGCCAAGCTCGGCGTCCGCGCCTACCTGGACGTGGCAGGCTCGACGTACGAGGTCCCGGTGAAGACCCTGGGCCTGCCGCTGCCCCTGGCACGGCGCTGGCGCGAGAAGGTCCCGTACCGTATCTCCGCCAACGCGAACGCCAAGGGACGGCTGGTGATCACCACGGCTCCGCTCTGGGAGTCCCCGCCGTCCGGCGAGGGCGGCCCGCTGCGCCACTTGATGTCCCGTGTGAAGAGGAAACTGACCCGATGAATATCTGTGTAGTCGCGCTCGGCAAGATCGGGCTTCCGCTCGCCGTGCAGTTCGCCGCCAAGGGCCACAAGGTCATCGGCGCCGACGTCAACGAGAAGGTCGTCGAGCTGGTCAACGCCGGCACCGAGCCCTTCCCCGGCGAGCACGACCTGGACGTCAAGCTGAAGCAGGCCGTCGACGCCGGACTGCTGTCCGCGACCACGGACACCGCGGCGGCCGTCGCGCAGTCCGAGGCCGTCGTGGTCGTCGTCCCGCTGTTCGTGGACGCCGAGGGCACCCCGGACTTCGGCTGGATGGACTCCGCCACGAAGGCCATCGCCAAGGGCCTCAAGCCCGGCACCCTCGTCTCGTACGAGACGACCCTGCCGGTCGGCACCACCCGCACCCGCTGGGCGCCGATGCTCCAGGAGGGCTCCGGCCTGGTCGCCGGCGAGGACTTCCACCTCGTCTTCTCCCCGGAGCGGGTCCTCACCGGCCGGGTCTTCGCCGACCTGCGCCGCTACCCGAAGCTCGTCGGCGGCATCGACGAGGCCTCCGCCAAGCACGGTGTGGAGTTCTACGAGCAGGTCCTCGACTTCGACGAGCGCGCCGACCTGCCGCAGCCGAACGGCGTGTGGGACCTCGGCACCGCCGAGGCCTCCGAGCTCGCCAAGCTCGCCGAGACCACCTACCGCGACGTCAACATCGGTCTGGCCAACCAGTTCGCCCGGTTCGCCGACAAGAACGACATCGACGTCAAGAAGGTCATCGAGGCCTGTAACAGCCAGCCCTACAGCCACATCCACCAGCCCGGTATCGCCGTCGGCGGCCACTGCATCCCGATCTACCCGCGGATGTACCTGTGGAACGACCCGGAGGCGACCGTCGTGCGCTCGGCCCGTGAGGCCAACGCCGCCATGCCGGAGTACGCCGTGGACCTGCTGGCCGCCGCCTACGGCGACCTGAAGGACGTGCAGGTGCTCGTGCTGGGCGCCGCCTACCGCGGTGGCGTCAAGGAGACCGCGTTCTCCGGTGTCTTCCCGACCGTCGAGGCGCTGAAGGCGCGCGGCGCGGTGCCGTTCGTCTCCGACCCGATGTACACGGACGAGGAGCTGTCCGCGCACGGCCTCACCCCGCACCGGGGCGAGCAGGTCACCGCCGCGATCCTCCAGGCCGACCACGCCGAGTACCGCGAGCTGGCCGCCTCCGACCTGCCGGACGTCACCGTCCTGGTCGACGGCCGCCGCACCACCGACCCGGCCCGCTGGGAGGGCGTCCGCCGCGTCGTCATCGGCGGCTGAGGACGGCCCGTCCCGTACGTAACGACCTGAGGCCCTGCCCCGCGCACCTGTGGGGCAGGGCCCGCTTGCAGGAGGGTTCCCCATGACCTGGTTGATCACCGGCGGCGCCGGATTCATCGGCTCCCATGTGGTGAAGGCGATGACCGACGGCGGTGAGCGCGTCGTCGTCCTCGACGATCTCAGCACGGGGCGGACCGAGCGGCTGCCCGCCGGTGTTCCGCTGGAGGTCGGCACGGTCCTCGACCGTGACACCGTGGACCGTGTCCTGCGCGAGCACGCCGTCACCGGCATCGTGCACATCGCGGGCAAGAAGCAGGTGGCCGAGTCCGTCGCGAAGCCCCTGTACTACTACCGGGAGAACGTGGAGGGACTGCGGGTCCTCCTCGACGCGGCCGTCGCCGCCGGAGTGAGCCGTTTCCTGTTCTCCTCCTCCGCCGCCGTGTACGGCATGCCCGACGTCGACCTCGTCACCGAGGAGACGCCGTGCGCGCCGATCAACCCGTACGGCGAGACCAAGCTCGCCGGGGAGTGGCTGGTCTCGGCCGTCGGCACGGTGCACCCGATGGCCACCGCCTCGCTGCGCTACTTCAACGTCGCGGGCGCGGCGACCCCCGAACTCGGCGACGACGGCGTCTTCAACCTCGTCCCGATGGTCTTCGAGCGCCTCACGGCCGACGAGTCGCCGCGCATCTTCGGCGACGACTACCCGACGCCCGACGGCACCTGCATCCGCGACTACATCCATGTCGAGGACATCGCCTCGGCGCACGTCGCCGCGGCCCGCCGGCTCGCCGCCGACCCGGACGCCCGGCTGATCCTCAACATCGGCAGGGGCGAAGGCGTCTCCGTCGCCGACATGGTCGGCATCATCCAGGACGTCACCGGTCACACCGACGTCAAGCCCGAGGTCGCCGGGCGCCGCCCCGGCGACCCGGCCCGGGTCGTGGCCTCGGCCGACCGTATCCGCCAGGAGCTGGGCTGGAGCGCGCACCACGAGGTGCGGGAGATGGTCGAGTCGGCGTGGGCGGGCTGGCAGTTGCGCCACCCCTGAGCCGGCGTGCGCCACGAGGAAGGGCCCCCGGGACGATGTCCCGGGGGCCCTTCCTCGTACGGCTCTCAGCTCTCGCCGAGGAACAGCTTCTCGAAGTGCTTGCGCACGACGGGCCAGTCCCACGCCGCCAGCGCGTGCTCGGCCGCAAGCTTGCCCGCGTCCCGCCAGGCATCCTCGGAGGCGGTGGCCTCCAGGATGCGCTTGGCCGCCTCCTCCGGGGAGCCGACGACCCAGCCCTCCGGGTAGAGCGTCCGGGCGCTGTTGGGCTTGCCCGCGTAGAACGGCCAGTCACGGGCGACCGGGACCGCGGCGCTCGCCGCACCCTCCATCAGACCCACGTGGCAGCCCTCACGGACCGAGGAGCTGATGATGGTGCCGATCTCCTCGAGCTTCGAGGGGACGTCGTCCGTCGGGCCGAGCCGGACGACCGCGCCGGACTCCTCCAGCGGAGCGAGCTCCTTCTCGAACTCGCGGCGGTAGTCGCGGGTCGCGCGGCTCGTCTTCGGGTCCATGTCGCCGCCGACCAGGATCAGCCGGTAGCGCTCGTCGTGCCGGCGTACCCGCTCCAGGACGTCCACGGCCCACTTCGGGTCCTTGGCGACCTGGCTTATCCCGATCAGGCCCAGGTTGAAACGCGCCTCGGCGGGCTTCGGACGGGCGAAGCCCGACAGGTCCATCGCGTTGTCGATGATGTGGAAGCGGGGCGCCTGCTCACCGCGCAGCTGCGGGACGAGCGAGGCGGCCAGGTCCTTGACGTGCGGGGCGACGAAGACGAGGTCGTCGATCCGCGAGAAGTCCGTCATGTGCGGCCAGCGGGTGAACGCCTCGTAGCTGTGCAGCCGGACCACGATCCGGGTGTCGCCCGGGTCGATGGTGGTGAGCATCGCGGCGGGACCCACCGACCAGTCCAGGAAGACCGTGTCGGCCCAGTCGAGGTGCGGGCGCATCAGCCGCTCCACCTCTTCCTGGTAGTCGCTGGTGCCGCCGGAGAGCCGGTCCTCCAGCATCCGCCGGCCCGCCCACGCGATCCGCTTCAGCGACTTCGTCGCGGCCAGGTCCAGATAGCGGAGCTCGACCCCGGGGTGGTTCCCGAAGTGCTCCAGGATGTGGCGGAGGAAGTTGTCGTTGGCGCTCGTCGTCACCAGCAGCCGCAGCGGACGGTCCTCGGGGGCCGCCGCCGCCGGGACCTTGCGGCCCTGCGGACGGCTCAGCGCCTGCATCGCCTTCGAGCGGTACAGCGGCGCGACGAAGCCCTCGGCGTCCTTCGCCAGCGGCGAGGACAACTGGTCGATGTGCAGGACCCGGTGGAAGTCCAGGAACAGCGCACGGTCCAGCGCACCGGCCGCCTTCTCGACGCGGCCCGCGGTGAACTCCCTGTCCGCGTGCGCGAGCTGGGCGGCGACCGCCCTGTCGAGGTGACGCGGGCTGATCCCCTTGGAGATCTCCTTCATCACGCCTTCGTCGAGCAGCTGCGCCTTGAGCCCGAGGTCCGGGATCTTCGACGCGGCGTCCGCGAGCGCTATGGCGGCGCCGCTGGTGCGGCCCGCCCACTGCATGCCCTCGGCGACGTAGCGGGACGTCACGGCGCGCACCTTGGTGGGCACACCGGGCGCGGTGACGGCGGTGCGCCACAGCCGGGCACCGACCGTGGACCGCATCACGGGACGGGCGGTCGCGGTCCGCAGCAGCGCGGCCGGCAGCCCGTCCACGGAGCGACGCACATCACGGGCGACGGCGTCGAGCGGCGGCAGTACCGAGCGGCGCTGGACGCTGCCGCCCTGCGGACGCAGACCCTCGACGGCCTTCAGCCCCGGCGCGAGACCGAACATGGCCTCGGCGCCGCGGTTGTACTGCGCCAGCCGCCACACGGTGTACACGGCGCCCGGGTCGAGCGCGACCAGCACATCCGCCTTACGGGCCTGGTTGCGCAGCCAGGAGTCACCCTTGGCCTGCATCCACACCCGCATGCCGAGCGGGGACGTACGGGCCTTGCGGCGCAGCGCCTGGCTGCGGTGCGCGACGCTCCGCGGCAGCTGGTGCAGCCCGGCCACCTCCAGGGAGGCGACCTCCTCGGCGGAGGACTCCAGGTGGAACGTGGCGCCCAGGTGCACCCGCGCGCCCAGGGCGTTGAACTTTCGCACCGAGTCGGCGAGGACGCCGAACTGCGGCTTGGCCGCGGCGATGAACAGGACTTCGGTCACGGGGTGGGTCCTCCGGCGACGATCGACTTCTCGGCGAGGGGCGCCACGTCCCCGGTGACCGGCGCCGTGTCGCCGCTCACGAGCTCCGCCGCGCCAGGGGCGGCGTACTTCGCCGTGAACTCCTCGACGAGGTTCTTCACGGCCACGGTCATCAGCGCCTCACGGGTGAACTGGTCCGCGTGCGCCATGGCCTCGGCGTGCACCTCGTCGCTCGTCTCCACCGCCATGTGCGCGGCCCTGACGAACGACTCGGTCAGGCCCTCCTCGTCGATGCCGACGGCGCCCGTCCACAGCGGGTGCCCGTCCAGCACGTTCGACGCGTCGTGCTCGACGACGTGCGCCGACACGATCGGGAGGCCGGTGGCCATGTACTCGTAGACCTTGCCGGAGGTGACGTAACGGCCGCCGATCAGGATCAGCACCATGGCGTCCCAGCCGGCGTAGATCGAGGCGACCTCGGCCTTGGCGGCGGGGCCGCCGAAGTGGACGCCGTCGGCCTCGGCCTGCTTGAGGATCTCCGTGTGCCGGTTCGCCTCACGGCCCGCGCCGTTGCCGATGTGGCCGCGCACCTCGAAGCGCGCGTTGGCCAGCAGCGGCTCCTTCTCCCGTGCCGCCTTCCAGGCGTTCAGCACCGTCTCCAGGTGCTGGGGGGTGAAGTTGACCGTACCGAGGTAGCCGAAGACCAGACCGGACTCGGTGTCCGGGGCGTGGGCGCGGCCGGGGGAGCTGTCGGCGTCGTAACCGTTGCGCACGACGTGCACCCGGTCGGCGAAGTCGGGGTAGCGCCTGCGGTAGTGCTCGGCGATCGGGTCGTTCACGACCCAGAGCGAGACCGCGTCGTCGAGGATCTTCTGCTCCCAGCGACCCTCTTCGGAGTCGCGGCCGAAGGCCTCGACGCCCTCGATGACGTCGATGGACCAGCCGTCGCGGAAGTCCACCGCGTACGGCACCTGCTTCTCCACCCACAGCTTCCAGGCCGCGGCGAGGTTCACGTACGGCACACAGCTGGCGAGCAGCAGATCGGCCGGGTGCTCCTCGTGGATCTTCAGGACGGCCTGCTCCAGATCGGTGCGCCACTCGCCGAAATTGGGCTCGGGGAACGGCTTCGTCTGGCGGCGGCGCAGCTTGGCGACCCAGCCGTTGGGGTTGAGCGCACGCGCCTCGTCGTAGAGGCGGATGTCCGTCTCGAGATCCTCGCGTGCCAGCGGCAGCTCGACGATCCTGACCTTGGGGTCGACCTGCTCCAGCAGGGTGAGGTCGATGCCGGAGTCCCGCTCCCAGGACTCCTGGGCGACGTTGACGACGGTGACGTCCCAACCCACGTTGATGAACTGGTTCGCGGTCTCGCGCATGCGGTACGCCGAGCTCTTGGCGGCCGGCGGGAATCCGATGGCGAGGTAGATCACATGAGGCCGCCTGCCTTCCGCGGGCAGCCCGGACCTGGGAGACGCTGACATAACCGGTGACGCTAGCACGGTGACATGTACGGATTCGGGCCACCTGTCGCCGCGTCGCCCCTCGCTGGGGGAGGGCGGCGCCCGGGCCCGTGCTCCGTCACGCGTGCCGGCTGCCCCCCTTCCACTCTTCCATGATCCGGACAACGTTCTGCGCGGCCCTGCCGTCGCCGTAAGGGGCGCCGGGGTCGGCGGTCGGCACGGCACGGGTGACCGTCGCGGCCCACTCCTCGGGGGAGAGGGAGTGCGGGTCGGGAACAAGGACGTTCCAGCCGGTGTCCACGGTTTCCACCCACTCGGTCTCGGGCCGGACCGTGGTGCAGATGCGCTCCAGCAGGAATGCCTCCTTCTGCAGACCGCCGGAGTCCGTCACCACACCGGTGGAGGCCAGCACGGCGGCGACCAGACCCGCGTACGGCAGCGGCCGGCCGACGTGCACGTTGCCCTGCGTCAGGTCGATGCCATGGGCATCGGCCCGCGCGACCAGACGCGGGTGGGCCAGCAGCGCCACCGGCACGGGAAGCTTCGCCATCGACTCGATGATCGCGGAGAGCCGCTCCGGGTCGTCCGTGTTGTCCGGGCGGTGCAGCGTCGCCAGGAGGAACGGCTGCGACGGGTCGATGCCCTCGGGCAGCGCGGGCGCGGGGTGCTCCCCGGCGCGCACGGCGTCCCGGATCCGCAGGCAGATGTCGACCATGACGTCACCGGCGAGCTGCGCGCGGTCGGCGAGACCCTCGCTCGCGAGATGGCGCATGGCCTCCTCGGTGGGGGCCAGCAGCAGGTCGGCGCAGTGGTCGGTGAGGACGCGATTGTGCTCCTCCGGCATCCGCCGGTTGAAGGAGCGCAGGCCCGCCTCCAGGTGCGCCACGGGCAGGTGCATCTTCACCGCCGAGAGCGCACCGGCGATGGTGGAGTTGGTGTCGCCGTACACGAGCACCCAGTCCGGCTTCTCACGCTCCAGGACCGGGTCCAGGGCGGAGAGGACGGAGCCCGTCTGCACGCCGTGGCTGCCCGAACCGACGCCGAGGTGGACGTCCGGGTCGGGGATGCCCAGGCCGTCGAAGAAGACGTCGGAGAGATCGGCGTCGTAGTGCTGTCCGGTGTGCACGATGAAGTGTTCGTGCTCGGTCTCCGCGAACGCCGCCGCGATGGGGGCGAGCTTCACCAATTGAGGACGGGCACCGACGATGCTGATGACTTTCACTGAGCACTCTTCTTCTCGGTCAGGGCGATGGCAGGCGTGTCACGGTCTCACACTGCTCGCAATGGTAGGCAATCCGCGAACTGACCAGGCCCGGGCGTCGGGGCCGCACCGGGCGGCGGTCGTGTGCATGCAATGGTCAGAACGCCGCTGCGGACATACACGGCAGCCGCATAACGATTTCGTGAACCGTATGCGTACTTCGGCCGAAAACGGGTCACCGGGGACCGTACGTGCGGCCCCTCGCCCCCGATGCTGCTCCAGCGGTGCCTCTGCGGTGCCTCTGCGGTGCCTCTGCCGTGGTCAGCGGCCGTCGGTGACGACATCGCCGGCGAAGACCCAGAAGCCCTTGAGGGCCCCGGCCGCGATCCGGCACATCGGTCTGCCGTCGACGACCGACCGGCGGTCGAAGGGCGCGCGGGACGGTTTGGCGAACGTCACAGTGCGCGTCGCCGCGACGGTCCGGTCCCGGCCGAAACGGCGGCAGACGACGCCGGTGCCCGCGGGGAAGACGAGCGAGCGCTGGGGCCGGTACACGGTGGGCAGGTACTCGCCGAGCAGATAGGACTTCGGGAAGGCCTCGCCCACCCACCAGCCGGCGTACGGGCCCGTGTCGATCCGGTACGCCACCCCACGGCCCATGATCCGCCGCCGCCGGCTCGCGGTGGCCCGGGTGGCCCGGGACAGGGACACGGTCCTGCGGGCGAGTTCCGTGTCGCCCTTGGAAGCGAGGAAGTCACCGTCGGTGTCCGTGTCGTACCGGTACAGGGTGTGCGTACCGGCGGCGAGGACGACGGGGGAGCCCTTGGGCAGCTGTCCCGCGGGGAAGTCGTCCGTCAGCAGGTCGCTCATGTGGGCGAAGCGGGGGCTGCCGGTCTGCCAGTGCAGCTGCCGGTACAGATTGATGTGGTGCTGGTGGTACGAAGGCGTCGGGATCCGGTGGGTGCGGCAGTAGTGCGAGGCCCACTGCCGGTTGCGCAGCGTCGGGAAGGAGCGGTCGACCGTGGTGCACGCCCCGTCGTAGAGCTGGGCCGCCAGTGCGTTCCCCGTGGCCCTGACGTAGTCCCACAGCCCGAACATGGCGAAGATCATGCCGTTGTACGTGCAGTCGGACGTGCCGGGCGCGTCGACCGGGTACTCCTGGATCCACAGGTGGCCCTCGCTGTCGCGGTTCACGACCCACGGGGCGGCGTCGTCCCCGCGCAGCAGCGAGGCGAAGGCGGCGTCGGCGGCCGTCCGGTAGAGCGTGCGCTCGGCGGCCGTGACTGCGTCGAGCTGGGACAGCTGGATGAAGAGGCTGATCGCCTCGCCCTGCGCCATGCCCGAGTACCAGGGGGCGCGGTAGGAGATCCCGCTGTGGGTGCTGTGCGTGAAGTCGAAGGGGTACGGGAAGTACCACGCGCCGCGGCTCTCCACCCGGTTGTCGATCAGGCGGTGCGCCTGGGCCTTGGCGCGCTTGAGGAAGAGCGCCTTGCGGGCCGGATCGCCGGCGGTGCGGTGGGCGGCGACGCAGCCGAGGCCGAACTGGATCTGGGTGACCGGCTGGTCGTACCCGGCGGCCGACCTGCTCGGGCGGTACATGATGACGCCTGCCGGATCGAGATAGGTGTGCGTGGTGTCCGGGGTGACACCGGCCCACGCCGTGGGCCGGTCGCGCCAGGGCCGTAGCTGCTCCGGCAGGTCCGCCGCCGTGTAGCCGGAGGTCCGGAACGTGAACGGCAGCGTGTCCGGGAGCGCCTCCCGGACGGCCGCCGGGGCGGGGGTGCCCTGGGCGTGCGGGACACGGAGGGACGGTGCGGGGGGAGTCACCTTGCCTCCCGAGAGCTGGTCGGGCAGTGGGGGCACGGGCGGAACCTGGGGCTGGTGGGGGCGTCCGAGGGGCGGCAGTGCCGGGGCGCCGATGACGGCCTGCGCGGTGCCGGCGCCGGCACCGGCCAGGGCGCTGCCCAGCACGGCGCTGCCCGCGAGCCGGACGAACCGTCTGCGGTCGAGCGTGGAACGGCTGTCCTCAGCCATGCCTGAGCCCCCCGGGGAAGATCAGCGATGGCTGCGGATCCTATGGGGAGCCCGGGGGTGGAGGCGGTCACGGACACGCGGAAGCGGGGACGGCCGACTCGATCGGATGCCTGAGCCGGCCTCCCGGCCTTCTCGGGGTGACGCGACGCGTCACCCCGCACGGGTCCGCGCGGCCCGTCAGCGCTCGGTCAGGACGCCGTCCTTCTCCTCGTACAGGGAGCCGGTCTGCGGGCACTCCCACACGCCCGGCTCGCCCGCGCGCTCGGTCAGGCGGACGCCGGTCCGGCCGACCCAGCCGATCCGCCGTGCCGGGACACCGACGACGAGGCCGAAGTCCGGCACGTCCTTGGTGACGACGGCGCCCGCGGCGACCATCGCCCAGCGGCCGATGGTGACCGGGGCGACGCAGACCGAGCGGGCACCGATCGAGGCACCGTCGGCGATCTTCACGCCTACGGCCTCCCAGTCGCCGCCGCGCTTCTGCTTGCCCTCGGGGTCGACGGAGCGCGGGTTGTGGTCGTTGGTGAGGACCACGGCGGGGCCGATGAAGACACCGTCACCGAGCTCGGCCGGCTCGTAGACCAGCGCGTAGTTCTGCAGCTTGCAGTTGTCGCCCATGCGTACGCCCGTACCGACGTACGCACCGCGGCCGATCACACAGCCTTCGCCGAGGCGGGCGCCCTCACGGATCTGGGCGAGCTCCCACACACTGCTTCCGGCGCCGATCTCGGCGGTCTCGTCGACCTGGGCGGTGGGCTGGACCCTGTAGTTCACTTCTGTGCCTTCCGGTGTCTGGCTTCCCGGCGAGCATACGGCCGCCCGCCTCCGGCTGTGCGGCCGGAGGCGGGCGGCCCGTACGTGCTCTGGGGGATGTGCGGAGGTGATCAGGCTCCGTCGGTGACGACCTGGTTCGCGGGGACCCAGTAGCCGGCGAGCTCACCGGCCGAGATACGGCACATCGCCCGGCCGTTCACGATGGACCTCCGGTCGAAGGTCGCCGTGGTGGCGGTCGCGTACTTGACGTTCTTGGTGGTGCCGACCACACCGTTCGTGCCGAACTGGTACACCGGGATGTCGGTGTTGGTGCGGAACGTCAGCGTGCGCTGCACCCGGTAGTCCGTCGGCAGGTACTCGCCGCGCAGGAAGGCGTTGGGGAACGCCTCGCCGATCCAGTAGCCCTTGTACGCTCCGGCGCTGATCTGGTACCAGATGCCGGCGCCCTTGATCCGTCGCCGCATGCTCACCGGGGCGCCGGTGGCCTTGGCGAAGGTGACCTTCTTCGTGGAGAGGATCTTGTCCGGCGCGGCCAGGTTCTTGTCGTAGGACCCGTCCGGCTTGGTGGCGATCTTGTAGAGCGTGTGCGTGCCCTTGGCGATCGCGATGCTCGCGCCGGCCGGCAGGACGTACGGCGGGAAGTCGTCGATCAGCAGGTCCATCTGGTTGGCGAAGACGACGCTGTTCGTCTGCCAGTGCAGCTGCCGCCACAGGGTGATGTGGTGCGGGTGGTACGAGTCCGTCGTGATCCGGTGCGTCTGGCAGTAGTACGAGAGCCCACGGGCGTTGCGCAGCAACGGGAAGTAGCGGGCCATGGTGGTGCAGGCGCCGTCGTACAGCTTGGCCGCGAGCTCGTTGCCGGTCGCCTGGAAGTAGTCCCAGAGGCCGAACATGGCGAAGACCATGCCGTTGTACGTGTAGTCACCCGTACCGGCCGTCTTGAACGGGTACTCCTGGATCCACAGGTAGCCCGCGCGGTCCTTGTTCACGCACCACGGAACCCCGTCGTCGCCCCGCAGCAGCGAGGAGAAGGCGCCGTGGGCGGCCGCCATGTAGAGGGTGCGCTCGGACTCGGTGATGCCTTCGAGCTGCGCGAGCTGGACGAAGAGGCTGATGGCCTCGCCCTGGGCCATGCCCGAGTACCAGGGGGCCTTGTAGTCGACGCCGCTGTGCACTTCGTGCTTGAAGCTGAACCCGTACGGGAAGTACCAGGCGCCACGTGCCTCGACGCGCTTGGCGATGAGGCGGTCGGCCTGGGCCTTGGCGCGCTGGAGGAAGACCGCCTTGCGGGTCGGGTCCTTCTCGATGCGGTAGCTGGTGATGCAGCCGAGCCCGAACTGGACCTGGCCGACGGGGTGGTCGTAGCCGGTGGCCCCGTTGTTGGGGTGGTACAGGTAGGCGCCCTGGGCGTTCAGCCGGTAGAGACCCGTGGGGGTTCTGTTCTCCCAGAGGGTCGGGCGGTTGCGCCAGGGGCGCAGGGCCTCAGGGAGGTCCGCCACCATCGTGAAGCCGCTCGTCTTGAACTCGAACGGCAGGGTGGTCGGAACGTCCTTCTCGACCGCCCGCGGGTCCGGCGCGGTGCGCGCGGACGGAATGTGCGTGGACGGGTCCGGCGCGTAGCCCGTGCCCCCGTCGTTCGGGTCCGGCAGCGGCGGGACCGGGAAGCCGCCGGGCGTCTGCGGCAGGCTCAGCGCGAGCGAGCGCGGCATGTTCGCGAACGGGTCGGGCTTCCCGTCGAACACCCCGGTCGCCATGGCGGTGAACGCGCCCCCGCCCGCTACCGCGACGCCGGCCGCGGTGCCGCCTGCGATCCGGATGAACCGTCTGCGGCCGACGTCGGCACGCCTCTTTCCAGCCATGGCGAAGTACCCCCCCAAGGGCATTGATCAGTGATGACGTGGATCGTATGTGAAAGGTGTGGAGTTCTGTAATGAGAGGAGGCGGCCAACTGAACAAGGCGGAGATGCCGTTGGTTCATACCAGAGGGTTGATGGGGGTTTGGGGGTATTTGCGTGGTGCTCGTGATGAAACCGTGACCAGTCGCTGCCTCTGAAGCGCATCGCTGACGCGGGTCCGTCCCGGTCGCGATACGCCGAACTCCGAGGCTTTCTGACGAACCGTCGAGCCGGATGCGTTCAGCGGACGCGGCGGTGGCGTTCCCTCGTCGCGGAGACGAGTTGTGCGGCGAAGACGAGGCTCAGCAGCGAGAACAAGAGGGAGCGCGGTGTGCTCACGCCGGGGGACCACCAGGCGTAGGCGGCCACTGTGGTGAAGAACACGAGCGCGACGACCCGGAGCAGCCACCACAGCTTCGGCCGGGGCGCCGGGCCTTCGCCCGAGGGCTGGACGAGCAGGCGGTCCGGGTCGTTCGTCAAGGTGTCGCGCAGGCCCGAGAGGATGCCGCGGCGCTCCAGCAGCCGGGTGCCGGGGACGCCGGCCAGGGCGTCGGGGTGCTCGCCGAAGCCCGCCGGGAGCGGCGGCAGGCCAAGGGCGGTGACCAGGTCCGCCTGGTGGCGGGCCGGGGCGGCCGAGGAGCGCAGCAGGCCGGTGAGCGGGCGCGGGTCGGGAAGGCCGTAGATCCGGGCGAGCGCGCCGGCGGTCGCGGCCGCCGAGGCGTGGTCGGCGACCGGCGCGGCCGGGTCCCAGGCGTGGGCCGCGATCTCCTTGCCCTTGTGCAGCAGCGTGAACCCGGCGAGGCCGCCGGTCCGGCGCAGCACCAGGGCCGGCCACTTCTCGCCAGTGGTGAAGGTGTCCGCCGCACCGGTGAGACGGTCCTCGCCGCCGCTCAGGGTCGCCCGCCGCCCGGGCGACCCGTCCGGGGCGAGCGCCACATAGCTGGCCGAGCCGCCGGCCGGGGCGATCCGCAGCGGGATCCCGCACATCAGCGCCGCCGCGGCCACCTGTGCGGGCGGTGCGGCGGCGATCGCCATCAGGTGGACCGCGGGCCCCGCCGGGGCGTCCGCCGCGGAGCCGGTCACCGACCGCGAGGGCCTGGAGAAGAAGGGGGTCGCGCTCGCGATCTGCATCCGTACGCCGGTGCGGAAGTCCAGGAACTCCTGACGCGCGTCCCCGAAGTACGTCCACGGGTAGGAGCGGGCCTGCACCCCGATCGCCCGGAAGACGTCCAGCGCCTCCTCGAATCGCTTGGCCAGGATCAGCATCAGGGCCAGCTCGTTGCGGAAGCCGGCCGCCTCGGGGTCGCCGGGCTCGTAGAAGGAGGACAGCTCCAGCGCGCGGTCCACCGCGGCGACGATCCGGGACCGCTCGATCGGCCCCTCTTTCCCGGCGTCGGCGACTTTCCCGGCGTCGGCGACGACGTCGTACTCGATCGCGGCCGCCAGCGGCAGCGCGCGGAGCTTCGAGCCGGGCAGAGCCTCGTCGGCCGCCCGTTCGGCGAAGTCGAACATCTCCCGGTGCGAGCCGTGCCACTTCTCGCACAGATACCGCAGAGCGGCGGCGTGGCAGCCGTAGTGGTGCGGGGCGCGGGCGGTGGCTTCGGCCCAGTACGCCTCGAAGAGCTCGCGCGGCGCCTGGATGCCCATGGCATGGGTGAGGGCGATCCGCCACGGCACCGGATCGTCGGGGTTGAGCTCGGCAGCCGCGCCGAGCACCGGGACGGCGTCCTCGAGCAGGGCGAAGAACGCCTTGAACCGGTCGGGCGACACCTGTCCGGCGCGGGCCCCGGTCCGTATCGCCCATGCCTGGTCCATGCACAGATCGGCCTTGACCAGCATCGCGTCCGGGTCCTGCGGCGACTCGGCGAGCCAGGCGTCCAGCCAGCCGGGACTGTGCAGGGCGGACGCGGCGAACGCCCCGACGTAGTCGCTGCGCCGTTCCCACTCGGCGCCCAGCCGCGTCGCCGCCAGCAGCTCCCGCGCGGGCCCGTGGTCACCGGCGGTCGCCGCGGCCACCGCGTCGCGCAGCGGCTGCGGCCGCTCGTCGAAGCGAACGGCCTCGTCCGGGGGAAGGTCGGCACCGACGGAAGGACCGTGCCGGAACATACGAGGCAGGGTGAGAAGGGAGCGCAGGGGCACGAGCGCACATTCAACAACCCTGGGCCGAGCGGCCACCAGCCCTGATCATCCGGAACGGCGTCCTCGCCTTCCCCGACGACCTGGTTTGACCCCCTGCGGCCCGCCCCGTAACCTTGACCGTCGGCGTGTTTCCATACGCGTCAGCTTCTGAGCACCTCCCTTCCGGCCCTCGGCCGGGAGAGGCCGTTCATCCACTGCGGACAGTCACAGGCCCTCGGTCTGTGGGGACGGCTGGCTTCAGGGGTTCCCGTTTCGAGCGAGAGAGAGATCCGCGTGTACGCCATCGTGCGCAGCGGTGGTCGCCAGCACAAGGTTGCTGTCGGCGACATCGTTGAGGTTGACAAGATTTCCACTGCCAAGGTTGGCGACACGGTCGAGCTCTCGACCCTGCTCGTTGTCGACGGCGACGCTGTGACCAGCGACCCGTGGGTGCTGGCCGGGATCAAGGTCGAGGCCGAGGTCGTGGACCACCACAAGGGCGCCAAGATCGACATCCTGCGCTACAAGAACAAGACCGGCTACCGCCGTCGTCAGGGCCACCGCCAGCAGTACACGGCGATCAAGGTCACGGCGATCCCCACGGCTGCGAAGTAAGGGACTGAGGAGAGATGGCACACAAGAAGGGCGCATCGTCCACCCGGAACGGTCGCGACTCCAACGCTCAGCGGCTCGGCGTGAAGCGCTTCGGCGGTCAGGTCGTCAACGCGGGTGAGATCCTGGTCCGTCAGCGTGGCACCCACTTCCACCCGGGCGCGGGCGTCGGCCGCGGCGGCGACGACACGCTGTTCGCGCTGCAGGCCGGTGCGGTGGAGTTCGGTACCCACCGCGGCCGCAAGGTCGTGAACATCGTTCCGGTCGCCTGAATCAAGGCCCCGTAGAACAGTTCTTCGCGAGGGCGGACCTCATTTCCCGTGACGGGAAGTGGGTCCGCCTTTCGCGTGTTACGCAGTAGACATTTCCGTACGTACTGGAGGCACACCCCATGACCACCTTCGTGGACCGCGTCGAGCTGCACATCGCCGCGGGTAACGGAGGCCACGGCTGCGCCTCCGTTCACCGTGAGAAGTTCAAGCCGCTCGGCGGACCGGACGGCGGCAACGGCGGCCGTGGCGGGGACGTCATCCTCACCGTCGACCAGTCGGTGACGACGCTGCTGGACTACCACCACTCGCCGCACCGCAAGGCGACCAACGGCAAGCCCGGCGAGGGCGGCAACCGTTCCGGCAAGGACGGCCAGGACCTGGTCCTGCCGGTGCCGGACGGCACGGTCGTCCTCGACAACGAGGGCAACGTCCTGGCCGACCTGGTCGGACACGGCACGACGTACGTGGCGGCCGACGGCGGCCGCGGCGGCCTCGGCAACGCGGCGCTGGCGTCGGCCCGCCGCAAGGCCCCCGGCTTCGCGCTGCTCGGCGAGCCCGGACGCACCGGCGACATCGTCCTGGAACTCAAGACCGTCGCGGACGTGGCGCTGGTCGGCTACCCGAGCGCGGGCAAGTCCTCGCTGATCTCCGTGCTGTCCGCCGCCAAGCCGAAGATCGCGGACTACCCCTTCACGACGCTGGTCCCGAACCTCGGCGTCGTCACCGCCGGATCGACCGTCTACACCATCGCGGACGTGCCGGGTCTGATTCCCGGCGCCAGCCAGGGCCGCGGCCTCGGCCTGGAGTTCCTGCGGCACGTCGAGCGCTGCTCGGTGCTGGTGCACGTCCTGGACACGGCGACGCTGGAGTCCGAGCGCGACCCGGTCTCCGACCTCGATGTCATCGAGGAGGAGCTGAAGCAGTACGGCGGACTGGACGACCGTCCCCGCATCGTCGTCCTCAACAAGATCGACATCCCGGACGGCAAGGACCTCGCGGAGATGATCCGCCCGGACCTGGAGGAGCGCGGCTACCGCGTCTTCGAGGCGTCGGCGGTCGCGCGTACCGGTCTGAAGGAGCTGTCCTTCGCACTGGCCGAGATCGTCGCCGCGGCGCGCGCGGCCAAGCCGCAGGAGGAGGCGACCCGGATCGTCATCCGCCCGAAGGCGGTCGACGACGCGGGCTTCACGGTCACGCAGGAGGAGGACGGCCTCTTCCGGGTGCGCGGCGAGAAGCCGGAACGCTGGGTGCGCCAGACCGACTTCAACAACGACGAGGCCGTCGGCTACCTGGCCGACCGCCTCAGCCGCCTCGGTGTCGAGGAACAGCTGATGAAGGCGGGCGCCCGCGCGGGCGACGGCGTCGCGATCGGCCCCGAGGACAACGCGGTCGTCTTCGACTGGGAGCCCACGATGATGGCCGGCGCGGAGATGCTCGGCCGCCGCGGCGAGGACCACCGCCTCGAGGCCCCGCGCCCGGCGGCCCAGCGCCGCAAGGACCGCGACGCAGAGCGCGACGAGGCCCAGCGCGAGTTCGACGACTTCGACCCGTTCTAGCAGGACCGGCCACACGCGAGGCCCCGACCTGACCTGCCGGGGCGCCGGCCCCGGGTGGTGAGAGCCGCCCGGGAGCCGGCCTCCGGCGGGTTCTGGACCTGGCCTCCGGGGCGGGGTAGGTCTGGCCTTGGTTCCGCCCGACCAGGGGGATCTCGCTGCCTTGGTCCGCCCTGCCGGGGGTCTTCCCGCCTTGGCGAGGCGGACCGGCCTTGCCTCCGTCGGACTACCGACGCCCCGGACCGGTCCCGCTTCGGCGGGGCCGGCCGGGCGATGGCTCTGCCTGACCCGGGAGGCTCCCGCCCTTTGGCACGCTCGCAGCTTCTCGTGGCTCCTGCACGTACCTCCGGCCGTGTGTGAGAAATCCGGTCCGTTCGGATCCGTGCGGTGGCACAACCTCTCGCCCGCTATCACCGTCTTGTACGCGGGGGTGGGGCAGCAAAGTGCCCCAGCACGGCTGAACGGAGCGTTGATGAAGGTCTCCTTCCTCATCCACACCATCTATGGCATCGGCGGCACCATCCGCACCACGCTCAACCTCGCGGAGGAGCTCGCCGGGCGCCACGACGTGGAGATCGTCTCCGTCTTCCGGCACCGGGACGAGCCGCTCTTCGCGATCGACCCCCGCATCACCGTCGTACCGCTCATCGACACCCGCCCCTCCTCCCCGGGCAACGAGAAGAAGCATCCGCTCGCGCTCCAGCCGGCCGAGCGCTTTCCGGCCCACGAGGCGCGCTTCGCCGAGTACAGCAGGCTCACCGACCAGCGCGTGCGTGAGCACTACACCGGCTCCGATGCCGACGTGGTGATCGGCACCAGGCCCGGACTCGTCGCGTACGTCGCCCAGTTCGCGCCCGGGCGCGCCGTGCTCATCGGCCAGGAGCACATGACGCACAATCACCACAAGCCGGAGCTGCGCGCAGAGATGCGTGAGCACCTCGCCGCGCTCGACGCGTTCGTGACCGTCTCCGAGGGCGACGCCGTGGTCTGGCGGGACCGGATGCCGCTGCCGGACACCCAGGTGCTGGCCATACCGAACAGCGTGCCCGAGCCCATGGTCGCCACCTCCGACCTGGGCGGGACCACCGTCGTCGCCGCCGGGCGGCTCGCCTCGGAGAAGCAGTACGACGTGCTGATCGAGGCGTTCGCCGAGGTCGTGGCCGTACGGCCGGACTGGACGCTGCGCATCTGCGGCTGGGGCAAGCAGAAGGAACGTCTCCGCAGACGTATCGACCAGCTCGGCCTCTACAACAGCGTCCATCTCATGGGCCCCCGCTCGCCGATCGAACCGGAGTGGGTGAAGGGCGCGATCGCCGTCTCCACCTCGCGCCACGAGTCCTTCGGCATGACGCTCGTCGAGGCGATGCGCTGCGGACTGCCCGTCGTCAGCACCGACTGCGACTACGGACCGCGCGAGATCATCGCGGACGGTGTGGACGGGCTGCTCGTCCCCGTCGGCGACACCGACGCCATCGCCGCCGCGCTGCTCCGGCTGATCGACGACGAGCCGCTGCGCCGCCGGATGGGCGCCGCGGCCCGCTCCCACGCCCGCCGCTTCGACCCGGGCCCGGTCGCGAAGCAGTACGAGGAGCTCTTCGCGGCCCTGGGCGCGGGCTCCCGGTCGCACCCCGAAACGCCTGCCACCCGCACGCCTTCAGCCACCGACGGCCTGGAGTGCACGAGCGAACGCGCCCCCGCCCCCGTACCGGCCCCCGCCCCCGTACCGGTCCCCGCCGCGGGCGACCCCCGCGTGGACTGCGTGGCCGAGGAAAGCGGCGCGCTCACCGTGACCCTGCTCGGGGAGCAGACGGGGGAGACCGTGCTCGTCTGCGCGCACCCCGACCCCGCCGCACCCGACCGGGTCTTCCCCTTCGACGCGAGCGGGCGCGCCACCGTCCCCGCGGACGCGCACCTCGCCGAGGGAATCTGGACGTGCCACGCCGTTCCCCAGGGCTACGACGGCGACCGCCCCCCGCTCGCCACCCGCGCCGTCGACCAGCGCGGGGCGATGCGGGCCGCTTCCCGTGTCCGCCCCGGCGTGCCCGTCCGCGCCCTCGTCCCCTATGTACGGCAGGGCGGGCTCACCCTGCGGTCGTGGGTGCGTCCGGTCCACGCCGAGTCCGGTGACGTCAACATCACTGCTCGGCACCTCACCATTTCCGGGCGTTTGCTGGGCGAGGCGCAACTGACCGCCGACCCGGTCCTGCTGCTGCGCCGCCGTGGTAAGGACACCGCTGCACTGGAGTTCCCCGGCGCCCGTGTCGGCGCGGACGGCTTCCGCTGCACCGTCCCGCTCGCCGCCCCCGCCAGGGTCCAGGCGTCCGCCCACGACGTGTGGGACCTCTGGCTGCGCCCCGCCGCCGGCGCCGAGCCCGTCCGCCTCGGCCGCTTCCTCGACGACGTGGTCGAGAAGGGCACGGTCTTCCCGTATCCCTCCGTCGACCTGCTCAAGAAGCGCCCGTTCGCGCAGGTACGCGCGGCGGTGCGGCGGCTGCGCTCCCTGCCTCGGGACGAGGTAACGGTGAAGATCTTCTTCAGCGCAGGCAACGAACTTGTACTCAACGTCGTCGACAAAGCGACGAAGTAACGCTCAGCCACAGCTCTCCCCTGTGGTATCAGTCACCCCTTCGTCCCGTTCTGCCCTCCCGAACTTCCCTGGCCAGCGGGTGAACAGCCGGTTTCTGCAGGGTGTGGAGCGTTCGATGTCCGCCTTGCGGGACGGTCACGGAGAGTGCGACCATCACACCGTCCCCCAGTCATCGCAAGGTAGAGGTTCGTCTGTGTCCGTGCCGCACGAAGCCAAGCCCCGCACCACAGCAGTCGTGCTCGCCGGTGGTACCGGCCAGCGCGTGGGGCTCGCGATCCCCAAGCAGCTGCTGAAGATCGCCGGCAAGGCCGTCATCGAGCACACGCTGACGATCTTCGAGCAGGCGGAGGCCATCGACGATGTGATCGTGCTGATGGCGCCGGGGTTCGTGCCCGATGTCGAGAAGATCATCGCGAAGGCCGGACTGACGAAGGTCCGCAAGGTCATCGAGGGCGGCGCGACCCGCAACGAGACCACCGAGCGCGCGATCCGGGCCCTCGGCGAGGGCCTCGCCGAGGGGGAGGACGCCAACGTCCTCTTCCATGACGCGGTGCGTCCGCTTCTGTCACAGCGAGTGATCACGGACTGTGTCGACGCCCTGGAGCGCTACCAGGCGGTCGACGTCGCCATCCCCTCCGCGGACACCATCATCGTGACCCGCACGCACGGCGAGGACGGCGAGTTCATCACCGACGTCCCGGACCGGTCCCGGCTGCGCCGCGGCCAGACCCCGCAGGCGTTCAAGCTCTCCACGATCCGCCGGGCCTACGAGATCGCGGCCGGCGACCCCAACTTCCAGGCCACGGACGACTGCAGCGTCGTGCTCAAGTACCTGCCCGACGTGCCGATCTACGTCGTCGCGGGCGACGAGTACAACATGAAGGTGACCCAGCCGGTCGACGTCTTCATCGCCGACAAGCTGTTCCAGCTCGCCTCCTCCACCGCCCCGCGCCAGGCCGACGAGGCCGCCTACCGCGAACTGCTGGCCGGCAAGACCCTCGTCGTCTTCGGCGGCTCGTACGGCATCGGCGCGGACATCGCCGCCCTCGCCGAGCGGTACGGTGCGAAGGTCTACGCCCTGGGCCGCTCCACCACCGGCACCCATGTGGAGAACCCGGAGCACGTGGACGACGCGCTGTCCAAGGCCTACGCCGAGAGCGGCCGCGTCGACTACGTCATCAACACCGCGGGCGTCCTGCGTATCGGCAAGCTCGCGGAGACGGACAACGCGACCATTCAGGAAGCACTGAACGTCAATTATCTGGCGCCCGTCCAGATTGCTCGTGCTTCATACAAGTATTTGGCCGAGACCAAGGGCCAGCTGCTGCTCTACACCTCCTCCAGCTACACCCGCGGCCGCGCCGAATACAGCCTTTACTCGTCCACCAAGGCGGCCATGGTGAATCTCACCCAGGCCCTCTCCGACGAATGGGCGGCCGACGGAATCCGTGTGAATTGCGTCAATCCGGAGCGCACGGCCACGCCGATGCGCACCAAGGCGTTCGGCCAGGAGCCGTCCGGCTCGCTGCTGTCCTCCGAGGCCGTGGCCCGGACCTCGCTGGACGTGCTGCTTTCCGAGCTGACCGGCCATGTCATCGACGTACGGCAGCAGGACCCGACCCGCGAGGCCAGCGAGGCCTCCGGATTCGAGCAGGCTCTGGCGTCCGTCCTGGACCGCCAGGAAGATGTGTAATACTTCTCCATCAATGTGTGAATGATCTTACTCGGGCCTCTGAGATCGCGTCCGCGATACAGAGGCCCGAGTGCGTAAGGCCCCGCCTTCACAATTTCCTTAAACGTGAATCAACCGGCACCTTTGGAGCAGGTTCTACGTGATTTCGACCGCCATTCGCCTGGCACGTGTGGGCAGCCGGTCAGAGCTGGCCGCCGCAGTCCTGATGGGACTGGGCTACCCCTGCGTCATGATCGCCGCGCTGATCCCGAACATCTGGATGTTCGCGGCAGCCGCGGCCGTGACCTATGCCGCGGACTGGTATCTGCACCAGCGCGGCAGCTACCTGGTCAACCGCCTCAACAAGGTCCGGGCCGGTCTGCCGATCCGCTTCCTGCTCCGTCAGCTGCTGCTGATCCTGCTGCTCGCCCGCGAGAACCTCGCCGATCAGCCACTGTTCTACGCCGCGGTCGCCTGCTTCCTGCTCTTCTACGGTCTCCAGGCGCCGCACGGCGCACTGACCACCCTGATCCGGCTGCGCCGGGTCATGCCGGTCGTCACCCGCAACGTCGACCTCAACGCCGTACGCATCCCTGACGCCCCGCCGCGCGCCCTGCTGCGCCGTTCCGGCGAGAAGATGCTGCACCTCGACCTCCCCGCGATGGCGGGCGTGATCATCGCGGCCGCCTCCGGGCGCGACATCATCGGATACGTCGGCGCCGCCGTCACCATCGGCCTCGGCCTGCTCTACACCGTCGCCCTCGTGCCGTATCTGCGCCGCAGGCGCCGTGTGCCGTCCGCGCCCGCCGTGCTGAAGGCGGTGCAGAAGTGGCTCGGCGAGTACCAGCCGACCGTCGCCCTGTACTTCTCCGGGTCCGAGGACTCCGCGTACCAGGTCAACATGTGGCTGGAGACGATGGAGCAGATCGAGGGCCGGCCGGTCATCATCATGCGTGAACGCGGTCTGGTCGCGAAGCTCAACGAGACCTCCGTGCCCGTGCTCTGCATCCCCGGCGGCCAGCACCTGATGGCGATGAAGCTCGACTCGGTCCGTGTCACGCTCTACCCGGCCAACGTGGGCAAGAACATCCACATGCTGCGTGTCCCGACGATGAAGCACGTCTTCATCGGCCACGGCGACAGCGACAAGCTCGCCAGCGTCAACCCGTTCTCCAAGGTGTACGACGAGGTGTGGACCGCGGGACGGGCCGGCCGCGACCGGTACGCCCTCGCCGACGTCGGCGTCCGCGACGACGACATCGTCGAGGTGGGCCGCCCCCAGCTGGCCCCCATCAAGACCTGGACCGGGGCGCCGAAGAACCCCGTCCCGACCGTCCTGTACGCCCCCACCTGGGAGGGCTGGGACAACGACCCCGGCAACACCTCCCTGCTGCTCGCCGGTGAGAACATCGTCCGGCGGCTGCTGGAGGCCGAGCGCCCGGTGCGCGTGATCTACAAGCCGCACCCCTTCACCGGCATCCGCAACAAGAAGGCCCTCGCTGTGCACGAGCGGATCACGGCGATGGTGCAGCGGGCCGCCGCCGAGCGGGCCGACGACCCCCGCTGGGCCGAGCAGGCCGCCGCCGCGCAGCCGGACCAGGCCGCGGCCCGCGCCGAGCTGACCCGTGTCGAGGCCCGGCTCGCCGAGCTCACCAAGCCCGGCCGCGCCGGGGGCGACGAGGCGGAGGAGTCGAGGGTCTCCCTCGCCGACCCGGTGCGGCTCGCCGAGATCAAGCGGCTCCGGGCCGAGTGGAACGACGCCTACTGGCGCTCGTCCGGCTGGTGGGAGCACAGGGTCGTCACCGGCTCCGAGCCGAAGCTCTACGACTGCTTCAACGAGTCCGACGCCATGGTCTCCGACATCTCCAGCGTCGTCTCGGACTTCATCGCCAGCGGCAAGCCGTACGCGGTGACCGACTCGGCGGAGCTCGGCGTGGACGAGTTCAAGCGGCAGAACACGGCCGTACGTGCCGCGGTGATCCTCTCCAACAGTGCCGAGGAGCTCGACCGGCTCCTGGCCGCCGTGGCCGACCCGGCGGCCGACACCCTCGCGGACGCCCGCGCCGAGCTGAAGAAGTATCTGCTCGGGCCCGACGAGCCCACGTCCATCGAGCAGTTCGACACGGCGGTGCGCGCCCTCGCGGCCG
The DNA here is from genome assembly GCF_044757085.1 of Streptomyces sp. NPDC091376. Taxonomy (NCBI): domain Bacteria; kingdom Bacillati; phylum Actinomycetota; class Actinomycetes; order Kitasatosporales; family Streptomycetaceae; genus Streptomyces; species Streptomyces sp. NPDC091376. The sequence continues at coordinate 47,741 of NZ_JBIVUF010000001.1, forward strand.
AGGCGGAGGTCCGCAACACCGGCGTGGAACAGCGCATCGGAGAGCAGGCCATCGGCGAGCTCGACCGAGAGTCGGACGCAGGCGGCGCCGGCGGCGACACGGAGGGCACTGGCGCCACGGAAGCCGACGGCGCACCGGCCACGGCCACCGCCGCCCGCTGAGCTCCGGCCGCCTGCCGCCACCACCGGCGGCGGCCACTGCCTGAACGGCCCGTAAGACGCCCCGACGAGGGCGGACTTACGGGCCGTCGTGCATGGCGTCGGCACTGTCCACGCGCCTGTCCAGCGAGTGGAACGGACGCGCGCCGATCGTCACCGCTGGCATAGATTCGCCACGTGACAGTGGCAAGGCAGTACGTAACGGAAGCACGCAGGATCGTCGTCAAGGTCGGCTCGTCCTCGCTCACCACGGCCGCCGGGGGCCTCGACGCCGACCGGGTGGACGCTCTCGTCGACGTACTGGCCAAGGTCCGCAGCGGCGGCGAGAAGGAGGTCGTGCTGGTCTCCAGCGGCGCCATCGCCGCCGGACTCGCACCGCTCGGTCTGGCCCGGCGCCCCAAGGACCTGGCCCGCCAGCAGGCCGCCGCCAGTGTCGGCCAGGGCCTGCTCGTCGCCCGCTACACCGCCTCCTTCGCCCGCTACGGCGTCCGCGTCGGGCAGGTGCTCCTCACCGGCGACGACACCAGCCGCCGCGCCCACTACCGCAACGCCTACCGCACCCTGGACCAGCTGCTCGCCATGGGAGCGGTCCCGATCGTCAACGAGAACGACACGGTCGCCACGGACGAGATCCGCTTCGGCGACAACGACCGGCTCGCCGCCCTCGTCGCCCATCTCGTACGGGCCGATCTGCTGGTGCTGCTGTCCGATGTGGACGGTCTCTACGACGGCGACCCGAGCAGGCCCGGCACCTCGCGGATCGCGGAGGTCCACGGGCCCGAGGACCTGGCGGGCGTGGAGATCGGCTCGGCGGGGAAGGCGGGCGTCGGCACGGGCGGCATGGTCACGAAGGTCGAGGCGGCGCGTATCGCCGCGGCGGCCGGCGTCCCCGTGGTTCTCACCTCAGCCAGCAGGGCGGCCGACGCCCTCGCCGGACGCGACACCGGGACCTACTTCCGCAGGACCGGCCGGCGCTCCGCCGACCGGCTGCTCTGGCTCGCCCACGCCTCCACCCCGCAGGGCTCACTCACCCTCGACGACGGAGCCGTACGAGCCGTCGTGCAGGGCAAGAAGTCGCTGCTGCCGGCCGGAATCGCGGCGGTGGACGGCGAGTTCAGCGCCGGCGACCCGGTGGAGCTGCGCGACGGCGAAGGCCGCGCCGTCGCCCGGGGGCTCGTCAACTTCGACTCCAAGGAGATCCCGCTCCTCCTCGGCCGATCCACCCGCGACCTGGCCAAGGAACTCGGCCCCGCGTACGAACGAGAGGTCGTACACAGAGACGATCTCGTCGTACTCCACCCCTGACGCCGCCCCTGAAACGGCTGAAAGTCCGGCTCCCCGGCAAGGACCTTTACCAAAACCGCCCCACGCCCCCTCGCGGACTGGTCAACTTTGTCAGGGGGATAGGCGGAGTTCGGCACCACAACGCATCAACAGGAGGCCGCCGGTGAGACGAGCGCGCCCCGGGGCTGCGCCCCGCGGGACACGGGGAACCACCCACGCCCGCAGGGCCGTTGGGGAGCAGCGTTCCCTGAGCAGTGTGGAAGCAGGGGCCGACTTCCAGGATCCCGACGGTATCGGCACACTGGACGAACTCGTCGACGCCGACGCCGGCACCGACGAACCCGGTGGCACGGACCGTGAGCCCGGACGGGACCCCGAGCCGCACGGCAGCGAGCGCGTGATGTCCAAGCTGTGGCACGTCACGCTCTGCGTCTCGGGCGCGGAAGCCCCGCTGAAGGAGGTCAGACGCGGCCTGGAGCAGCTCGCCCACGACCACCCCTTCCTGCTGACCAGCCGGTACGCCAACGACCACGCCGAGATCCGCTACTGGGAAGAGGCCCGGGACCTCCACGACGCGGCGGCCGTCGCGCTGCGCCTGTGGGGCGAGCACCGCTCCAGCGCCAGACTGCCACCGTGGGAGATCGTCGGCCTGGAGGTCATCGACCGCGAGACGTATCACCAGCGCATCGCCGAGGGGTACGGTCCGCCCCCCGCGGCTCCGGTCGGCGTTCACCCTTTCTGACGAAGCCCGGCCCGGACACGTACCAGGGCCCGGTCCATGGCGTCTCGTAGTGCGGAATACGTGAGGGATGCCCGCAGACGGCGCATTACCCTGCGGGCATGACCTCGCTCTCGCCGTACGACAACCTGACCCCGGTCACCCAGGCCGCCTACCGGTCCCGCGCGGCCGCCGCCGACATCGCGCCACTTCCGCGCTCGGTGAAGGACGACGCCCTGCTGGCGATCGCCGACGCCCTCGAGGTCCGTACGAGCGAGATCGTCGCGGCCAACGCCGAGGACATCGCCCGCGCCCGTGAGGCGGGCACCAGCGAGTCGATCATCGACCGGCTCACGCTGACCCCGGAGCGGGTCCGGGCCATCGCCGCCGACGTCCGGGACGTCGCCGCACTGCCCGACCCCGTCGGCGAGGTCGTCCGCGGCTCGACCCTCCCCAACGGGATCGACCTGCGCCAGGTCCGCGTCCCCCTCGGCGTCGTCGGGATCATCTACGAGGCCCGTCCGAACGTCACCGTGGACGCCGCCGCGCTCTGTCTGAAGTCCGGCAACGCCGTCCTGCTCCGTGGCTCCTCCTCCGCCTACTCCTCCAACACGGCCCTGGTCAGGGTCCTGCGCGACGCCGTGGGCGGCGCCGGGCTGCCCGCCGACGCCGTGCAGCTCGTCCCGGGCGAGAGCCGCGACTCCGTGCGCGAGCTGATGCGTGCCCGCGGCCTCGTCGACGTCCTCATCCCGCGCGGCGGTGCCTCACTGATCCGCACCGTCGTCGAGGAGTCCACCGTCCCGGTCATCGAGACCGGCACCGGCAACTGCCACGTCTACGTCGACGCCCAGACCGACCTCGACATGGCCGTCGACATCCTGATCAACTCCAAGGCCCAGCGGCCCAGCGTCTGCAACGCCGCGGAGACCCTCCTCGTCCACCAGGACGTCGCGGCCGACTTCCTGCCGCGCGCCCTGGACGCCCTGGCCGAGGCCGGCGTCACCGTCCACGCCGACGAGCGCACCCTGGCCCTCGCCGAGGGCTCCAAGGCCACCGTCGTGCCCGCCACGGCCGAGGACTGGGAGACCGAGTACCTCTCCTACGACATCGCCGCCGCCGTCGTGGACTCCCTCGACACGGCCGTCGAGCACATCCGTCTCTGGTCCTCCGGGCACACCGAGGCCATCGTCACCACCTCCCAGGCCGCGGCCCGCCGCTTCACCCAGCTGGTCGACTCCACGACGGTCGCGGTGAACGCCTCGACCCGTTTCACCGACGGCAGCCAGTTCGGCTTCGGCGCCGAGATCGGCATCTCCACCCAGAAGCTGCACGCCCGAGGCCCGATGGGTCTGCCGGAGCTGACCTCGACCAAGTACATCGTGACCGGAGACGGTCACACCCGGTGACGGGCGAGTGCGGGCAGTTGCCCGCACTCCCTGCCGAAAGCCCTCTCCCAGGTCTACCCTGAAGGCGTGCCGGACGACGTGGGGGGCAGGCCGTTCCCGGACGGCTGGGAGCCCGACGACGACCGCGGAGGCGCGGACGAGGACTTCGCCCCCGTGGTGTTCGACGAGGACTTCGTACGGGCCGCGGCGGTCCATGAGCCCAGCGCCGTCGAGCGCCTCCTCGCCGCCGCCCAGGCCCGTGCCGAGGCCGAGGCCGCCCGCGCCCGGGCCGGTGGTGGTCCCGCAGACGACGAGCTCTACGACGACGGCTACGGCGCCGCCGGCGAGTACGGCCGGGAGCACGGCTACGGCGACCCCGACGGCCTCGGCCGCGACCAGGACCCCTACGGACCGCACGGCGGCTCCTTGCGCCCCTATCGCGGCACGGCCCGCTGGCACCGCCCGGTCGCCTGGGTCCTCGCCCTGGTGATGGGCATCGGCATGGTCGCCCTGGCCTTCACCGCCGTCTACCGGGGAGCCGCGGCAAACCGCCAGGACCGTGTCCCCACGCCCGCCACGACCGGCGTCGACGCCCCGTCCAAGGGGTCCGTACCGGACCGGGTGACCGGCCCCTCGGCCTCCGCCGAGTACTCCGCACCCCCCGTCTCCGCGGTTCCCCGCACTCCCTGACGGAGTGCGTGAGAGCTTGTCAGAACTTGTCGCGCAGCCGCGCGTTTACGTGTGGTTCCCCAGACCTACTCTGAAGGTATGGCAGGGCGTGGAGACCCACCTGAGGGGACACCCGAGGGGCTCCCCGGCGGAGGTGAGGACGAGTACCGGTCCGTCGTCTTCGACGAATCGTTCGTCCGCGCTGCCCGCCTTCAGGAGTACTCCGCGCAGGAACGGATGGGCGACCACGCCAGGGCCGTCCGCAGCCGGCCCGGGTGGAGCGCCCGCACCGGCTCCAGGTACGTCCTGTGGCTGGTCCTGCTGATCGCCCTGGCCTTCGGCACCGCCATCTACATGGGCGTGCGCCATCCCTACCGGCCACCGGCCTCGCAGCCGGCCCAGCCACTGCGCAGCACCGTCGTACCGCTCGCCCCCAAGGACGCCGTGCCCGGCGGGGACCCGGCCGAGCTCTACGCCCGCAGCCCCGCCGCCCAGTTCCGCACCGGCGCCGCCGGCATCACCCTCCCGGGCGCCCGGCGCACGAGGAATTTCTCCGACAGCCAGGTCATGACCGCGCTGACCATTGCCAAGGACTACCTCGTGGAGTCCTCCCTCGACCCCGAAGTGCTCAACGGCGGCGTCGTCCGGCCCGTGCGGGTCCTGCTCGACCCGGACCAGTTCGACCAGTTCGACCGGTCCCTGGCCGCCTCCGCGGACGACGGACGGCATGCGGCGACCGGCTGGCTGGTCCGCTTCGACCCGGCCGAGGTCGCCCTGGCCGATCCCGACGTACGGGTCCGGGGAACGCTCCGGGTCACCGACGTCGGACCCAACGCCCTCGAAGTGATCTCGGACCACACCTTCGTCTACGCGGTCCGCCCCGCAGACCCGGGCCCCGGGGCGGTCGCAGCTACGGGCGAGCGGGCCGGAGACCAGGCTGCGTCCCTGTTCACCGTCCGGCGTGAGCTGCACTTCCGCTTCGACCGCGACGACCTGCGCACCCATCGCGCCGAACTGCTCCACAGCTATCTGCAGGCCGGTCCGATGGCGTGCTCGGCCGATGCCGCCTCGGCGCTACAGCCCCTGACGGCGGGCCGACGGGCGACCCCGGAGGGCCCGACGGGCACCGACCCCTACGAGACGGGCCGGGCCGCCGCCGCGGTCTGCGGAGCCCTCGCGCCCGGGTCTCAGCCCTCGCCCTGACCCGCGGCGCCCGAGCCGCCGTCCGCCGGCCCGCTGCCGTTGCCACCGCCCTTGGCGCCGCCGCTGCCGGCCGCGCTCCCCGTGAACTTGTCGCGAAGCCTGCCGCCCAGGTCGCCCGCGCCGCCGGCTATGTCACCGACCAGCTTCATCAGCGGATCCTTGCTGGTACGCACCGTGTCCGCGTAGTGCGAGGCGGACTCACGGAAGGAGTCCGTGACCGACGTGTCCTTGTCCTCCGTACGGCGCGGGTAGTGGCCGTCCATGATCCGCTGGAAGTCGCGGCTCTCGGCCCACTTCTTCAGCTCGGCGGCGCGCACCGTGGTGAAGGGGTGCGTACGCGGCAGCACATTGAGGATCTTCAGCACGGAGTCCCGCAGATCGCCCCCCGCCTCGTACTCCTCGGCCTGCTCCAGGAAGGCGTCCACATTCATCTCGTGCAGGTGATTGCCACCGGCGATCTTCATCAGGCCGCGCATCGACGCCTGAAGATCCTGCCCCACCAGCAGACCTGCCCGGTCCGCGGACAGCTCCGACTTGCGGAACCACTCGCGCAGTGCCGTCACGATCGCCATGATCGCGACATTGCCGAGCGGGATCCAGGCGACCTTCATCGCGAGGTTGGTGAGGAAGAGCAGGATCGTGCGGTACACGGAGTGGCCGGAGAGGGCATGGCCCACCTCATGTCCTACGACCGCCCGCATCTCCTCCTCGTCGAGGAGCTCCACGAGGCCCGTCGTCACCACGATGATCGGCTCGTCCAGGCCGATGCACATGGCATTGGGCTTCGGGTCCTGCGTGACGTACATCGGCGGGACCTTCTCCAGGTCCAGGATGTAACAGGCGTCGCGGAGCATCGTGTGCAGATGCGTGAACTGGGCATCGCTCACCCGCACGGAGTCGGAGAGGAAGAGCAGCCGCAGACTGCGCTCAGGCAGCAGCCCGCTCAGCGCCTTGAACACGGTGTCGAACCCGGTCAGCTTGCGCAGCGCGACCAGCGCCGAGCGGTCCGCGGGGTGTTCGTACGCCCGCGAGGAGATGGCGGGGAAACGCTTGCGCTGCCTGCTCGGCACATTCTCGGAACTGCTGTCGGTCATCGGGTGCCCCCTGTTCTCCACGAGTCCTTCGTGTCCTTGTGAGTCGTGACCCGTCCCCCTGACAGACCCCAGACTAGGCGCTGTGGTTGCGAGGCCGGGGAGCCTGTGGACAACTCCGCGGTCCCGTGGACACCGCCGGGTCGGCCGACCCGGCGCACCGTGCGACCGCCGTGAAATCCGCGGCGACGAAACCGACAACGACTGAGTCGGCGTGAGCGTGCCCGGAGCACCCGCATACGATGTGCCCGAAGTCTCCCTCCGACTCCGATCGATAGGTCCTGCAGAAGATGAGTCTCGCCAGCACCGCCGCCAACCTGGTCACTCTCGCCGAGGGCGCCGAGCACGGTGGCAACCACGAAAGCCTCAGCCCCTACCTCACCGGTTTCGGCGCCCTGGGCGCGCTGCTCCTGCTGCTGTGGATCACCACCCGCTTCAACCGCGACCGCTGAGGCGGGATCGAACCCCCGTACCAGTAGGCTCTGCACGCATGGGACAGCAGGAAGTGCCTACCGGCCGCGGCAAGCGCCGACTCGGCGTCATGGGCGGGACGTTCGACCCGATCCACCATGGACACCTGGTGGCCGCCAGCGAGGTGGCCGCCCTGTTCCACCTCGACGAGGTGGTGTTCGTGCCGACCGGGCAGCCGTGGCAGAAGAGCCACAAGGTGGTCACACCGGCGGAGGACCGCTATCTGATGACGGTCATCGCCACGGCGTCCAACCCGCAGTTCTCGGTGAGCCGCATCGACATCGACCGCGGCGGCCCGACGTACACGATCGACACCCTGCGGGACCTGCGGGCGCTCAACACCGACGCGGACCTCTTCTTCATCACCGGGGCCGACGCGCTCGCCCAGATCCTCACCTGGCGTGACGCCGAAGAGCTGTTCTCGCTCTCGCACTTCGTCGGCGTCACCCGGCCGGGCCACGACCTGACCGACGACGGGCTCCCCAAGGGCGGTGTCTCCCTCGTGGAGGTGCCGGCGCTGGCGATCTCGTCCACCGACTGCCGGGCGAGGGTGGCGCAGGGCGACCCGGTCTGGTATCTGGTGCCGGACGGTGTGGTGCGCTACATCGACAAGCGCCAGTTGTACCGCGGCGAGTGAGCCACGGAGAGGGGCACCGGTGAACGACCAGCAGAACCCGTACGACCCGTACTACCCGCAGCAGCCACAGATCATCGGCTACGACGAGTACGGGCAGCCGGTCTACCAGCAGCCCCAGCACACTCAGCAGTCCCACGGTTACGATCCGTACGCGCAACAGTCCCAGCAGCAGCAGCAGGGATACGGCTACGACCCGTATGCCCAACCGCAGCAACAGCCTCAGCAGCGGCCGCAGCAACAGCCCCAGCAGCAGCCGCAGGGGTACGACCCCTACGGCCGGCAGCCCCACACGCAGGGCGGCGGCTACGGCTACGACGGCTACGGCTATGACACCGGCCAGCAGGCCGCCGTCGACACCACGCAGCAGTGGAGCGCCCCGCCTCAGCCGCCGGCGGCCCCGGCGCAGCCTCAGCCCCGGGGGCAGCAGCCCCCCGCGCCACCCGCACCCGAGCGGGGCGCCGCCGTGCCCGGGCAGCGCCGGCCCGCCCCCGAGGGGACCGACCGGGGCACCGGCGCAGGCGGCGGCGACCGCGACTACGGCACCGAGCAGTTCTCGTTCGTCGAGGAGCCGGACGAGGACTCCGAGGACGTCATCGACTGGCTGAAGTTCACCGAGAGCCGCTCCGAGCGGCGCGAGGAGGCCAAGCGCCGAGGCCGCAACCGTGTCGTCGCGTTCGTCGTCGTCCTCGCCCTGGTCCTCGCCGGTGGCGTGGGTTACCTCTGGTACACCGGCAAGCTGCCCGGAACCTCCGAATCCGGCGGTGCGAAGAACACCGCTACGGGCCCGCAGAAGCGGGACGTGATCGTGCTGCACCTGCACAACACCAAGCAGAAGGGCACGTCGACCGCCCTGCTCGTCGACAACTCGACGACCAAGCAGGGCACCACCGTCCTGCTGCCCAACTCCCTCTCCGTGGCCAACGACGAGGGCACCTCCACCACGCTCGGCAAGTCCGTCGACGAGGACGGCACCACGGGCACCCGCGAGTCGATCAGCTCCCTGCTCGGCACCCGGATCACCGGCACCTGGCGGCTGGACACCCCGTACCTGGAGAACCTCGTCGAGCTGGTCGGCGGCATCGACATCACCACCGACACCGATGTGCCCGGCGCGAAGAAGGGCGAGGCGCCGCTGGTGAAGAAGGGCGAGAACCAGACGCTCAACGGCCGCATGGCCGTCGCCTACGCCACCTACCGCGCCCCCGGCGAGGCCGAGGCCCAGCAGCTGCAGCGCTTCGGACAGGTGATGTACGGCGTGCTGCGCAAGGTGCCGAGCGAGGCGAAGGCCGCCACGGTGACCGTCGAGACGCTGGCCCAGATCCTCGACCCGTCACTGCCCGAGAAGGACCTGGGCGCCTCGCTGGCGAAGCTCGCCGAGCACGCCAAGGGCGGCGACTACAAGACCGCGCTGCTGCCCGTCCAGCAGGACGGCAGGCTCAGCCAGGAGGCGAGCGACAGCGTCGTCAAGGACATCCTGGGCGGCAAGATCAGCGCTCCGGAGCAGGGCGCGGCGGTGCGGGTCGGTGTGCGCAACGCCAGCGGCGACGGCGACGCCACCGAGGACAGCAGGATCGTGCTGGTGAACGGCGGCTACGCGTTCGTCGACGCGGGCAAGGCGGATACGGAGTCGTCCTCGCAGGTCATCTACGGTGACGCGGCCCAGAAGCAGAACGCCGTGGAGGTCGCCAAGACCCTGGGTCTGAAGGAGAGCGCGGTCGAGAAGGGCAAGGCGGCCGCCAACGCCGACGTCCTGGTCGTCCTCGGCCAGGACTACGAGGCCCGCTGATCGGACACCGGCGCTCCCGCCCCGGCACCGGGGCGGGGGTAATGCCTGCAGGGGTTGTCGGCGGTCCGTGAGACCCTTGAAGGGTCCCGACCGCCGACGAAAGCCTGCTTGTGACCGCTACGGACCGTTCCATCGAGCTCATCAACGTCGCCGCACAGGCGGCCGCGGACAAGCTCGCGCACGACATCATCGCGTACGACGTCAGCGACGTGCTGTCGATCACCGACGCTTTTCTGCTCGCCTCCGCCCCCAGCGACCGCCAGGTCAAGTCGATCGTCGACGAGATCGAGGAGAAGCTGCTGAAGGACCTCGGCGCCAAGCCCGTACGCCGGGAGGGCGACCGCGACGCACGGTGGATCCTGCTCGACTACGTCGACATCGTCGTGCACGTGCAGCACAGCGAGGAGCGCGTCTTCTACGCCCTGGAGCGGCTGTGGAAGGACTGCCCCGAGCTGCCGCTGCCCGAGGACGCGCAGAAGACCCGTGGCAAGGCCGAGGAGCACGCCAAGCTCATGGGCGACGGCAGTGGGACGGACGGTGAGCTGAGCTGAGCGGCAGCGACGCCGGCAAGGGCAGGGGGCGCCGCATCGTCCTGTGGCGCCACGGCCAGACGGCCTGGAATCTGGAGCGCCGTTTCCAGGGCTCCACGGACATCGACCTCACCGAAACCGGCGTCGGTCAGGCCCGCCGGTCCGCCCGGCTGCTCGCCTCGCTGAAGCCGGACGCGATCATCGCCTCCGACCTGAAGCGGGCGGCGGCCACCGCCGGCCAGCTCGCCGCGATCACCGGTCACGAGATCACCTACGACGCCGCACTGCGCGAGACCTACGCGGGTGCCTGGCAGGGCCTCACCCACGAGGAGATCGTCGAGCTCTACGGCGAGCAGTACGCGGCCTGGAAGCGCGGCGAGCCCGTGCGCCGCGGCGGTGGCGAACTGGAGACCGAGGTCGCCGACCGGGCCGCTCCGGTCGTCGTCCGCCATGCCGACGACCTCCCCGACGGCGGCACGCTCGTCGTGGTCAGCCACGGCGGCACGATCCGCACCACCATCGGCCGGCTGCTCGGTCTGGAGGCCCACCACTGGGAGGGTCTGGGCGGCCTGTCCAACTGCTGCTGGTCCGTCCTCGGCGAGGGCGCCCGGGGCTGGCGTCTGCTGGAGCACAACGCGGGCACGCTCCCCGAGCCGGTCCTCGGCGACGACGACTGAGGGCCCTGCCGCCCGGGACCGGCCGGATTTCACTTTCCGGCTGGTCACAGGCTAAGGTTCTTCTTGTTCGCAGCGCGGAGCGCGAAGAACACAAGGGGCTATAGCTCAGTTGGTAGAGCGCTTGCATGGCATGCAAGAGGTCAGGAGTTCAATTCTCCTTAGCTCCACAGCATCATCATCCGGATCCCGTTCCCCTCAGGGGGGCGGGATTCTGTGTTTCTCGCCGTTTCCCCTGGCCAAGGGCGTCAGGGCGGGCTTCCTCAGCGCCGCGCGCGGGCGCAGGCGCCGTCCCGCACGCGGTGGGTGAGCGCCCTCACGCCGGTGGTCGTGGTGATCCCGGGAGCGATGTCCGGTCTCGTTCGCCGACGTCGATGACCACCTTGCCGGGCCATGGCAGAATCGGGACGGCTGGAGGGGGATGACGGCCTGAACGGGAGGAAGCGGCGATGCCCGGAGGCAGCATCGAGGAGGATGATGACCTGCTCGTCGCTGCAGAGGTTTCTGCCCGCCTCAGCTGCCCCTCTTGTGGTTCGTCCCATGTTGCCCAAGTGCTCGGCGACAACGGAGGTATCTCGTACGTGTGCACGGCCTGCGGCCACAGCTGGAGCTGAATGATGGGTGCACACAGGAGGAAGTGCGACTGGTGCGGCGGCGGTACACCCATCGTCCGTGACATGGACCCGGTCAACCCCGAGTACCAGTACTGGTGCGAGGAGTGCGCGCGAGCGCTGATCATAAAAGGCGACCCCATCGAGACCTACCGGGAACTCGAGGGGGAGCCGATCTACGGACGGCTGCTCGACGAGCACTGCACGCTCAAGCGCTTCTACTCCTTCGCGACGGCCTGACGCCCAGGACGGGCCCGCACCGCCACAACCCGGCCGGCGCGGCGACGCCGGCCGCACGTACGACGACCCCGGCAGCACGCACGACGCCGACAGCACGTTCGGCGGCGTCAGCACCATCACCCCGACGTCCAGTGTGAGTTCGGGCGGAGTGGACCATCATTGCGGTCACGATCACGAACAGGTGTGTTGCCGGTCATATCGGTGCGGACCGGAAACGATTTGGTGAACCCCCGGGGGGACCGTGTAATGTTCTCTCTGTCGCCGCGGGGGAAACCCAGAGAAGCAGGAAGCGGCGGACAGCACGGGGCTATAGCTCAGTTGGTAGAGCGCTTGCATGGCATGCAAGAGGTCAGGAGTTCAATTCTCCTTAGCTCCACAGCAGCTCGTCAGAGCACAAGAAGAGGGCCATCCGATCCGGATGGCCCTCTTCTGTGTCTCCCGTCAACCCCGGCCGCTGCCAAGGGCCTTACGGTCGCCGCCCGGAGGCAGCGCCGGCCGGCGCTCGGCGGGCGCCTGCTCGATACGGAGCGCGAGGGCCGGGCAGCGGCGTACAGCACGCTGTGCCCGCCCGCGCAGATGCATCGGAACCGAAGCCTCCGCCACCGACGGGTATCCGTCGGCGCCCATACGGATCAGCTCCGGCACGATCTCCGCGCAGATGCCGTGCCCCTGGCAGAGCGTCCAGTCCACGGCGAGCTTCTCACCGCTCGGGATGGACTCCTCCGCCTCCTGGTAGCCGGGACCGGGCAGCGGCAGCACACCGACCGTCTCGCGGCCGCAGCCGCCGTGCAGGACGTGCGCGGCGAGGTCGTCGGTGAACGCCGACAGAGTGGAGGCGAAGAAGCGCGCGGAGCCGTCGGGGTGCTTGCACGCGCCCCGGCCCTTGACCGCCTGGGTCACCTCGCGCAGCGCCTCCAGGGCGGCCGGTCCGCCGCCGTTGATCACGTCCGACAGCCCGCCGGCGGCCGCGGGCAGGCCCAGCTTGCAGGGGCCGCACTGGCCGGCCGTCTCGGCCGCGAGCCAGTTCGCCACGCGCTGCGCCTCTCCGAGCGGACAGGTCTCGGGACCGATCGGCAGGATCGCGCCCGCGCCGAGTGAGCCGCCCACATTGGCGAGCGACTCCCTCGAGATCACCGCGTCGTGCGTGGCCGCCGCGTCGATCCAGTTGCCGTGGTAACCGCCGGTGAGCACGCCCTGGGGGACCGGCGGCGCTCCCGCCAGCTGCAGCACGTACCGCATGGGAACACCGGTCGGCACCTCGATCACCATGGGGCGTGCGACCGCCCCCGAGACCGTCAGCATGACGGTGCCCGGCTCGTTCTCCAGGCCCGTGTGGCCGTACCTGCGGGCGCCGATCCGGGCGGCGATGGCGATCTGGGCGAACGTCTCCGCGTTCGACAGGAGTGTCGGCGCGCCGCCGACGCCCGTGTCCGACGCGCGCTCACGGCGCCCGGGCGGCAGCGCGGGTCCGCCACCGATCGCCCGGATGACCGCCGACGCCTCACCGGAGACCATGCGCTCGGGGTTGCGCTGCACCCGCGCACGCAGCTGCTGTCCGCGCCGGTCCGACAGCCCCCGCTCGGCGAGGGCGGCACGCATCGAGATCTCGGTGGAGTTGCGGGTCACCGCGACGATCAGGGTGCGTGCGCCCAGGGCCTCGGCGGCCAGCAGCGCGCCGTCCAGGATGAGGTGCGGTGCACGGTTGAGCAGCACGGTGTCCTTGCGGCACGCCGGCTCGCCCTCGCTGCCGTTGATCACGACGACGGGACGCACACCCCGCCGGATGGCCGACTTGGCCACGGCCCGGAGTTTCTGGGCGAACGGGAAGCCCGCGCCGCCACGGCCGCGCAGGGATATGTTCTCGGCGAGCTGCGCCAGCCGCTCCCCGCTCATGGGTTCGAGCGGGCCGTGCACCTTCAGATGCATGGAGAGGTCGAGCCGCTCGACCAGATCGAACCCCTGGGTCAGCTGGGGGAGGCCGACGACGCGGACTTCGGGGACATCGGGGAGGGGGGCGTTCACGGTCGGTCTCCTGCGGGTGTGTTCCAGGGTTCCCCGGCCGGGGGCTGATAGAGCGGGCCGGGCGACGGCTGTGTCTCGTCCAGCGGGCCCATGAGGGGGTCGCCGGGCGTCGTGCCGTCGTAGCCGCCTGTGGTGCCGGCGGTGCCGTACGGGGATCCGGGGTCGTACGCGGATCCGGTGGTGCCGTACGGGGAGCCCGTCGCCGTCGCGTACGCGTCGTTGTACGGGGAGGTGGCGCCGGTGTCGTACGGGGAGGACGTCGGCGGCTGAGGGAAGGCCTGCGCGGGCGGCGGCGGGGAGGGGGCCGGCCAGAGACCGGAGCGGGGCGCGGAATCGTCCACCACGGGCAGCTCCTCGGTCATGGGAATGCGCTCGGCGAACGGGATGTCGCCCGAGGGCGCTCCCGGGAAGGCCGGGCTCCCCGCGGCGGTACGCGCGGTGGCGTCACCGGCCAGGGAGACGGCGCGGTAGGCGGCGGAGATCCCCGTTCCGGGGCCGTCGCCGGACAGCGGCCCGCCGGGCACCGGGCCGGCTCCGGGGAAGGACCCCGCGGCCGCGGCCGGCTCGGAGGAGGGGGCCGGTGCGGCTTCGTAGAGCTGCTGCGTCGCCTCGTACAACGGCGGGGACGGGGCGGCGAGCCTGCGCGGCTCGCCGCGTGACGAGCCGAGCGGCTGCCCCATGGGCGAGCCGAGAGCCGATCCCATGGGCGGTCCGAGCGGGCGGCTCGGCGCATCGTCGCGTTCGGCGGTGGCGCGCTGGAACTCGCGCTCGTACCGCGGCTGTGCGGGAATGCCCGAGGCGCCGGGGAGGGGCGCCGTCGACGGGTCGCGCAGGCCCTGCTCCGCAGCCGCGGGGCCCTCACCGGTCGCGCCGGTCAGGATCATGATCCGCTCGACGAGCTGCCGCTTCACCGGGCGCGGCAGCAGCCGCAGGGACACGGCGGCGGCGACTCCGGCCAGCGACAGGGAGTACATGACGATCACCCAGACGGCCGCGGGGCGACCCGCGTAGAGCCCGTGCACGAGTGCCGAGCACCAGGCCGGGTAGGCCAGCATGTGCAGTGCCCGCCAGCGGCCGGCGATCCGGCTGTTGCCGGCGAGGGCGCTGCGCGCGGCGCCGGTCGAGGCGGCGATCACCATCAGCAGACCGGCGAGGGAGCCGAAGCCGATGAGGCCGGACGTACCGGTGATGCCGAGTCCGAACGGGACGAGGGCGCCGAGCAGTTCGACGTGTCCGAGCGAGACCTTGACCGTGGCGTGCAGCAGCAGAAAGCCGAGCGAGGCGACGGCGGTGGTCCGGTGGATGGCCTGGGCGAGCAGACGGTGGCGTGTGGAGAGGAACACGCGGTCGGTGGCGATGAGGCCCCAGGCGACCGAGGCGGTCAGGGAGACCAGGGACAGAACTCCGGTGGTGAAATCGAGCGCGGCGCGGAACGTATCACTGCCGGCTATGGCGAGCAGGGGTATGAGCACGAGAGCGGCAACGACAAGTCCGCCCTGTGTCTGCCTGCTCATGCCCGGTTCTCCGGGCGACGAACGGATCTTGCGACGAGGGTTCATGGGGGCGACTCCGAATGGTGCGGGAAAGCGGTCCCGTGGGTCGCACTCTAAGTCGCGTCATACCAATGGGTACCAGGTTTCGTTGTTTAGTGGTGAGGCTGACCGACAACTGACTCTGGGGTTGCCCCGGATAGGGGCGATACGCCGAGTAACTTCGATGCCCGGAACGGCTTCTCACTCGTACGGAGGACGTCCGCCAGTCTGGTGTCGGACGTTCTGCCGGACTCCGGACATCCGCGCGGAAGGCCTCGGATGCCTGGCAGACACCTCTTCAGAGACCCGCCCCTCCGCTTCCGGGTGGCACGGGCGCCGTACGGAGTGCCCGCCGGACGGATCCTCGATGCGGTCGCGAGGGGCCCTGCGGTACCCTGGCGTCATGCGTGCCGTACGCCTTCTGCTTAGCGAGCCGCGCTGATCAGTCCCGACCGGTGATCACAAGGTTGATCACACGCTCGGAATCGGCGCGGCGTCCCCTCCTGTGCGAGGGGATTTTTCGTTTCGGTATTCGCAGGCAGAGACGATCGATGGAGCTTTAAGGATCATGAGCGAGACGAATTCCTCCCCCGTGGCCTTCGGCGCGGGTGGGGCCCCCTCCGCCGAGGTGGCTGCACAGCACCGCTACACGGCGGCCATGGCCGCCGACATCGAGGCACGCTGGCAGGACTTCTGGGACCTCGACGGTACGTACGAGGCGCCCAACCCGAGCGGTGATCTGGCCGGGGACGAGGCCGTCGTCGCCCGCCCCAAGAAGTTCATCATGGACATGTTCCCGTACCCGTCCGGTGCGGGCCTGCACGTCGGTCACCCGCTGGGCTACATCGCGACCGATGTCTACGCCCGCCACCAGCGCATGACCGGCCACAACGTGCTGCACACCCTGGGCTTCGACGCCTTCGGCCTGCCCGCCGAGCAGTACGCGGTCCAGACGGGTACGCATCCGCGCGTCTCCACCGAGGCCAACATCGAGAACATGAAGGTCCAGCTGCGACGGCTGGGCCTGGGCCACGACAGGCGCCGGTCGTTCGCGACGATCGACCCGGACTACTACAAGTGGACCCAGTGGATCTTCCTGCAGATCTTCAACTCCTGGTACGACGAGGAGGCGAAGAAGGCCCGTCCGGTCGCGGACCTGGTGGCGCAGTTCGAGAGCGGGCAGCGCGCGACGCCGTCCGGGCGCCCCTGGGGTGAGCTGAGCGCCGTCGAGCGCGCCGATGTGCTGGGCGGCTACCGCCTGGCGTACGCGTCGGACGCCCCCGTCAACTGGTGCCCCGGACTGGGCACCGTCCTGGCCAACGAGGAAGTCACCGCCGACGGCCGCTCCGAGCGCGGCAACTTCCCGGTCTTCAAGGCGAATCTGCGCCAGTGGAACATGCGCATCACCGCCTACGCCGACCGGCTGCTGGACGATCTGGACGCGCTGGACTGGCCGGAGGCCATCAAGCTGCAGCAGCGCAACTGGATCGGCCGCAGCGAGGGCGCGCGCGTCGACTTCTCCGTGGACGGTCGCGACGGCGCGCGGATCACGGTCTTCACCACCCGCCCCGACACCCTGTTCGGCGCGACCTACATGGTCCTGGCGCCCGAACACGATCTGATCGACGCGATCCTGCCGGCCGAGTGGCCGCAGGAGGCTCAGGGCAAGGACGCCTGGACCGGCGGCGCGGCCACCCCGGCCGAGGCCGTCGCCGAGTACCGCAAGCAGGCGCAGACGAAGAGCGACGTCGAGCGGCAGACCGAGCACAAGGACAAGACCGGTGTCTTCACCGGCGCCTACGCCCTGAACCCGGTCACCGGCGCGCGCATCCCGGTGTTCGTCGCCGACTACGTCCTGATGGGCTACGGCACCGGCGCCATCATGGCCGTGCCAGGCCAGGACGAGCGCGACTGGGAGTTCGCCGAGGCCTTCGGCCTGCCCATCATCCGTACCGTGCAGCCGCCCGAGGGCTGGGAGGGCGAGGCGTTCACCGGTCAGGGGCCGGCGATCAACTCGTCGAACGACGAGGTCTCCCTGGACGGCCTGGACGTGACCGAGGCCAAGGCCCGCATCACCGAGTGGCTGGTCGCCAAGGGCATCGGCGAGGCGACCATCAACTTCCGGCTGCGCGACTGGCTGTTCAGCCGGCAGCGCTACTGGGGCGAGCCCTTCCCCATCGTCTACGACGAGGACGGCGTGGCCCACGCCCTGCCGGAGTCGACGCTGCCGCTGGAGCTGCCGGAGGTCGACGACTACTCGCCGCGCACCTTCGACCCGGACGACGCCGACACCCAGCCCGAGACCCCGCTGTCGCGCAACGAAGAGTGGGTCGACGTCGAACTGGACCTGGGCGACGGCGTCAAGCGCTACCGGCGCGAGACCAACACCATGCCGAACTGGGCCGGTTCGTGCTGGTACGAGCTGCGCTACCTGGACCCGCACAACGCCGACAAGCTGGTCGACCCCGAGATCGAGCAGTACTGGATGGGCCCGCGCGAAGGGCAGCCGCACGGCGGCGTCGACCTGTACGTGGGCGGCGCCGAGCACGCCGTGCTGCACCTGCTGTACGCCCGCTTCTGGTCCAAGGTGCTGTTCGACCTGGGCCACGTCTCCTCCGTGGAGCCGTTCCACAAGCTGTACAACCAGGGCATGATCCAGGCGTACGTCTACCGGGACGGCCGCGGCTTCCCGGTGCCGGCCACCGAGGCGGAGGAGCGGGACGGGAAGTTCTTCTTCGAGGGCGAGCCGGTCAAGCGCGAGCTGGGCAAGATGGGCAAGTCCCTGAAGAACGCGGTCACTCCGGACGAGATCGCCGCCGAGTACGGTGCGGACACCCTGCGTCTGTACGAGATGGCGATGGGCCCCCTGGACGTCTCCCGGCCCTGGGACACACGCGCCGTCGTCGGCCAGTACCGGCTGCTGCAGCGACTGTGGCGCAATGTCGTCGACGAGGCGACCGGCGAGGTCACCGTCGTGGACGAGGAGCCGGACGAGACGACGCTGCGTGCCCTGCACAAGGCCATCGACGGCGTCGGCCAGGACATGGCGGCGATGCGGTTCAACACCGCCATCGCCAAGATCACCGAGCTGAACAACCACCTGACCAAGACGGGCGGCCCGGTGGCCCGCTCCGTGGCGGAGCGCCTGGTGCTGCTGATCGCGCCGCTGGCGCCGCACATCGCCGAGGAGCTGTGGCGCAGCCTGGGCCACCCGGACTCCGTGGTGCACCAGGACTTCCCGGTCGCCGACCCGGCGTACGTCGTGGACGAGACCGTGACCTGCGTCGTGCAGATCAAGGGCAAGGTCAAGGCGCGCCTGGAGGTCTCCCCGTCGATCACGGACGCGGAACTGGAGGCGCTGGCCGTCGGTGACGCGGCGGTCGTCGCGGCGCTGGGCGGCGCGGACATCCGCAAGGTGATCGTGCGCGCCCCGAAGCTGGTGAACATCGTTCCCGCGTAGCCGTTGGAGCGCTGGGGCCGGGCCCTGACCCTGGTTCTTCCCCTACGGGCAGGTTGGGGGTTCCGATGGAACCCTCGGCCTGCCCGCTCCGTTTACGGTGGGAGGACACACTGCACATGACTCGGAGGGCGCCACATGGAAGCCGTCATCCTCATCCTGGCGCTGCTCTTCGTCGCCTTCGTGGCACTCGGGGTGTACGTGAGCGTCAAGGTGATCGGTGCGGCCAAGCGCGGAGTGGACCGCACGATCACCCAGGCGCGGCGCACCGTCGAGGACACGACGCTGCGGGCGAAGAGCCTCGGGCAGGTCGGTGTGTCCGGCGAGCTGGCCCAGCTGAGGCTCCATCTGCGTACGTCGATGAGGGCCACGCAGGACGCGCTGGCCGCGGGCGTGGCCGAGGACGCGTCGCTGAAGGAGTCGATCGGCCTCTTCGAGCGACTGAGCGCGCACGGACGGGAGCTCGACGAGGAGCTGAGGCGACTGGAGCGCGAGCCGGACCGGAGCAAGGTCGAGGAGCGGCTCCCACAGCTGCGTGAGCGGGTCGAGCGGATCACCCGTTCCGCCGAGTCGCTGCGCTGGGCTGCCCGGGACCGGGCGCGGTCGTTCGCGGAGGACGACCTCGAGGCGCTGAGCACGCAGATCGACGTGGAGGCGGGAGCCCTGCGCGACTGGGCGCGGGCGGAGCCGCTGTGGCCGGAGCCGGCCGCGGAGCCTTCGCAGGCCGCGCAGACCGCGCAGGATGCGCAGGGTCTGCGGGAGGCGGAAGACTCGCCGGAGGCGCACGACACGGGGGAGGCGCAGCCCGGGGACGGTGCGCAGGGCCCGCAGGCGATCACGGCGCGTGATCCGCGTCGGCCGATGACGTACTCGTGGGAGAAGACGGCCCGTCCGGAGACGACCAACTGACGTCGTGCGGCCCGTTTCGTGGCGGACGGTTCCCGGTGGGACGGGTCCGCGGCGAGGTCGTTTCGGCCAACCGGAATGCGTGCCGGCATCCGGCGTGGGGTGCGGGCGTGCACGGAATCCCGCTCGGCACCGGGCGTGGGTCCGGCTTTCGCGCCGGTCGCCGCACTACGCCCCGTCCTGGGTGACGGACCGCGAACCCGTCCCGGACGGAGGCGATCCGCGGACCGGAACCGATCAGTGGGGCGGGGTCGGGCTGCCGCGCGGGGGCCCCTGCGGGTAACCTCCCGCTCATGTCCCGCCATGTCGCGATCGTCACCGATACCACGGCCTACCTGCCGCCGCAGACGATGGAGTTGCATGGCATCACAGCGGTGCCATTGACCGTGGTGCTCGGTGATCAGGCCCTTGAGGACGGCACCGAGATCTCGGCACGCTCGCTCGCCGTGGCGCTGCAGAAGCGCCGCCCCGTGACGACGTCCCGGCCGAGCCCCGAGACGTTCGCGGCCGCCTATCGGGCGACGGCGGAGGCCGGAGCGACCGGAATCGTCTCCCTGCATCTCTCCTCGGAGTTCTCCGGGACCTATGACGCGGCGGTGCTGGCGGCCCGCGAGGCACCCGTTCCGGTGCGTGTGGTGGACACCGGCATGGTCGCGATGGCACTCGGATTCTGCGCGCTGGCGGCGGCCGAGGCGGTGGACGCCGGCGGCAGCCTCGACGAGGCGGTGGCAGCGGCCGAGAAACGGGCCGCGGGTACGTCCGCCTACTTCTACGTCGACACTCTCGACTATCTCCGCCGTGGCGGCCGTATCGGCGCCGCCCAGGCCCTGCTCGGCTCTGCGCTCGCGGTGAAGCCGCTGCTCCAGCTGGACGGCGGCCGCATCGAGCTCAAGGAGAAGGTGCGCACGGCTTCGAAGGCGATCGCCCGGCTGGAGGAGATCGTCGCGGAGCGGGCGGGTACGGGACGGGTGGACATCGCGGTGCACCATCTCGCGGCGCCGGAGCGGGCCGCGGCACTGGCGGAACGGCTGCGGGAGCGCGTGCCCAATCTCGCGGAACTGCATGTGAGCGAGGTGGGCGCGGTGATCGGCGCGCACACCGGACCGGGGCTGCTGGGGGCTGTGGTCTCACCGAAGTAGGGGGGCTGCCGGGCACTCCCGACACTCGTGAGGGTGGCGGAGTTTTCCACAACGGGCCGGCTGTCCACCGGAATTGAGGCGGTTCAGCGGGATCGGGCGGATGTGCCTACCGTCGGGTGCATGACTCTCCGATCACGCTCTGTGACCAGTGGTCCGGGCCGTGCGCCCGGCTCGGACGGCCGTGTCCGTGACCGCCGTCGGCGGTTGCGGACAGGGGTCCGTCCGGTATCCGCTTCATCATCCGCCCCGGCGCCCGCCTCACGGTCTTCCTCCGCGCCGGACCCACCGCCGTCGGCCTTGCGCCGACGGGCGGACGCGCTGTTCCAGCCCTCGCGCGCGGTGGCCACGGCGACAGGTTCGCGAGTGGTAGCTCCGCGGGCGGCGCCGAGGGGAGCGGCCCCCGATCCGCCCCCCGATCCGCCCCCCGATCCGGCCGCTGATCTGGCCGTTGATCCAGCCGTGCGGGACCGGTCGCCGCTCGAACCGCCCCTTCCCGTGCTGTCACTGCGGGAGCGTTGGCGGCTCGCCCTCTGGGAGCGCGTGCCGTCATGGGGCCGACTGCGATGGGGGCTGGAGCCGAGGACGCTGGCCGCGCTCGTGGTCGTGCTCGTCGTGGCCGCGGGATTCGGCGTGCAGCACTTCTGGAGCGGGCGGCCGGAGCCGGTGCGGGCGCCGCAACTGGTCCGAGACGGCCGCCCCATGCCGATCGCACAGGAGCCGAAGCCCTCAGCCGGGCCTCCACCCGCGCCACCCGCGGGGCGCATCGTCGTCGATGTGAGCGGCAAGGTCCGGCGGCCGGGCGTGCTCCGGCTGCCCGCGGGGTCGCGTGTCGGCGACGCGTTGCGCGCGGCGGGCGGTGTGCGGGCCGGGACGGACATCACGGGCCTCAACCGGGCGCGGGTGCTCATGGACGGAGAGCAGGTGGTCGTGGGTGTCGTGCCGCCGCCGGGCCTTCCCGCTCCAGGGGCGGTGGGTCCCGTAGGCGCCGGCTCGGCGGGCGGGGCTCCGGTGAGCCTCAACTCCGCGACGGTGGAGCAACTCGACACGCTGCCGGGAGTCGGCCCCGTGCTCGCCCAGCACATCGTCGACTACCGCACCGAGCACGGCGGTTTCCGCTCCGTGGACGAACTCCGCGAGGTGAACGGGATCGGCGACCGCCGGTTCGCGGACCTCCAGCCTTTGGTACGGCCATGACGCGCCCGGTAGTTCACACCGGGTCCGCACACCGGCTCGGCGCGGCCGATCCCCACCAGGAAGGCCCGCCCGACCTCCGCCTGGTGCTGCCCGCGTTGGCGGCCTGGGGCGCGGCGGCCCTCGCCCTGTCCGCACCACCGCCCTGGGCGGGCGTGGCCGTACTGGCCTGCCTCGCCGCGGCCGTCCTGCTTCTGGTGCCCCTGCTGGTGCGGGCGGTACGGCTGGGCTCATGGCGCGGCGCCGGAAACCGGATCGCCGCTGCCGCAGTGCTGCTGTGCGCCGCCGCGGGGGCGGGGGCGGGCGGACTGCGTGGCGCGGATCTGTACCGGGGGCCGGTGCCCGAGACGGCACGCCAATACGGGCGGCTGACCGCGGAGTTGACCGTCACCTCCGATCCGCGCAGGACCAGGCCGCAGGTATGGGGTGATCGGCTGACACGGACGGCGGTCGTGCTGGAGGCGGAAGTCGTCCGGGTGACAACGACGGACGGGCAGACGGTGGCGACCCGGGCGCCGGTCCTGGTGATCGTCCGGCCCGGTGCCGCGGCAGGGCAGTGGATGCGGCTGCTGCCCTCGACCCGGCTCACGCTGGCCGCTCGGTCGGAGCCGCCGCTGGAGGGGGAGAGCCGGTTCGCCGCCGTACTGAAGGCAAGAGGCAGTGGGCCGCCGCGGATCACCGGGCCGCCGACCGCGGTGCAGCGCACAGCCGGGGAACTGCGCGCGGGACTGAGACGCGCCACCGACGGGCTGGCGCCGGACGCCCGCGCACTGCTGCCCGGGCTGGTCGTCGGCGACACCTCCCGCATCGGGCCCGAGTTGCACGACGCCTTCCGCGCGACCGACCTCACCCATCTCCTGGCGGTCTCCGGCAGCAATCTCACCATCGTCCTGTTCCTGCTCATCGGCCCGCCCGGTACCGCGCTCCGGGCGGAGCGGGGCGGGCTGGCACCGCGGTTGGGCATCTCGCTGCGCGCGACGGCACTGCTCGGAGGCGCGCTCACCCTCGCCTTCGTCGTGGTGTGCCGGCCGGACCCGAGTGTGCTGCGGGCCGCGGCTTGCGGGCTGATCACGCTGCTGGCCATCGGCACCGGGCGCCGCAGGTCGCTCCTTCCCGCGCTGGCGGCGGCGGTGCTGCTGCTCGTGCTGTGGGATCCCCGGCTGGCCCGCACCTACGGCTTCCTGCTTTCCGTGCTGGCCACGGCCGCTCTGCTCACCCTCGCCCCGAGGTGGAGCGCCGCGTTGCGGCGGCGCGGGATGCCGGGACGACTCGCGGAGGCAGTGGCCGCGGCCGCCGCGGCGCAGGCGGTGTGTGCTCCTGTCGTGGTGGTGTTCGCCGCACAGGTCAGCCTCGTGGCGGTCCCGTGCAATCTCCTCGCCGAGCCGGCGGTCGCCGCGGCCACGGTGCTGGGGTTCGCCGCGCTCGCGATGGCGCCGGTGGCGATGCCGGCCGCGGAGGTGCTGGCTCGGTGCGCCGGGCTGCCCGCAGGGTGGATCGCCGCGGTCGCCCGTACCGGGGCCGGGCTGCCCGGCGCCCAGGTCGAGTGGCCGGGCGGCCGGCGGGGCGCGCTGCTGCTGGCCGTGATCACCGTCGTGGGCGTGCTCGTCGCCCGCAGGTTGGTGCGAAATCCCTGGCCGGCGGCCGGGTGTGCCCTGCTGCTCGTCCTCGCGGTGCTGCGGCCGCCGCAGGTCACGCGATTCGTGACCGGATGGCCGCCACCGGGCTGGTCGTTCGCCATGTGCGACGTCGGCCAGGGTGATGCGACGGTGCTCGCGGCGGGCGACGGCAGTGCCGTGGTGGTCGACGCCGGGCCCGACCCGGGGCTCACCGACCGGTGTCTGCGTGAGCTGGGTGTCACGAGCGTGCCGCTCCTGGTGCTGACGCACTTCCACGCCGACCATGTCGCAGGGCTGCCCGGCGCGATACGGGGCAGATCGGTCGGCGCCGTCCAGACGACGACCTTGGAAGAGCCGCGCGACCAGGCCGAGTTCGTGTACCGGACGGCCGCGGCCGCGGGAGTCCCCGTGATCCGTGCGGGGCAGGGGGAGCGGCGTCGTGCGGGACGGCTCACCTGGCAGGTGCTGTGGCCCGACCCGGGTCCGGGGCGCTCCCCCGGCACGGCATCGGAGGAACCGAACGACGCGAGCGTCACCCTGCTCGTCCGCACGGCGGAATGCATGTCGCTGCTGCTTCTCGGAGATCTGGAACCTCCCGCGCAGCAGGGGCTGATACGGGCCCATCCCGCGCTGCCGCCGGTGGACGTCCTCAAGGTGGCCCACCATGGCTCGGCCTACCAGCATCCCGCTCTGCTGGCCGGAGTCCGGCCGAGGCTGGCGCTCATCTCCGCGGGCCGGGACAACCCGTACGGCCATCCGGCGCCCCGGACCATCGCCGCGCTGCGATCCCAGGGGGCGCTGGTGCTGCGTACGGACCGGGACGGGGCGATCGCCGTGACCGGCGCCGGTGCGGAGCTCCGTGCCGTGGCGAGCGGGCCCCGGAGCCCCCGGGCGCCATGAGGCGCCGCGGTCCGGCGGCGTCGCGCCGCAGTCCGGCGTCGGCGCCGCAGGCGGGCGCTGGGTGCCGCGGGCCGCCGGTGGGGGCAGTGGTCGGCGGTGTCGCGCCGTCGTCCGGCGGTGGTGCCGCGGTCCGGCGGTGGTGCGCCGCAGGCCGGCGGTGGGGGCCGTGGTCGGCGGTGGTGCGCCGCAGGCCGGCGTCGGTGCCGCAGTCCGGCGCTGGGTGTCGTGGGTCGGCGGTGGTCCGCCGCAGCGGCGGTGGGGGCCGTGGGCCGCCGTGGGCGCGGGAGGGGGCCGAGGTGCCTCGGTCCACCGGTCCAGGACCAATGGAGCATGGCGCCGTCCTCCGCTTCCGGCCCAGACTGCCTTCATGGACGCCGCATCGCAGACTCTTCCGCCGGAGACCGTCGACGCCTACCTCAGCCGCATCGGGGCCACCCGGCCCCGGCTGCCGGACTCGGCGGCCCTGCGCGAGTTGCAGCTGCGGCATCTGCACTCCGTACCGTTCGAGAACCTCTCGGTCCATCTGGGTGAGAACCTGGTCCTTCAGGACGAGCTCCTCGTCGACAAGATCGTCGAAGCCGGCCGGGGCGGTTTCTGCTACGAACTCAACGGCGCGTTCGCGGCCCTGCTGAGGAGCCTCGGCTTCGGGGTCACCCTGTTCCAGGCACGGATCTTCACCACGGACGGGGGACTCGGCATTCCGTACGACCACATGACCCTGCGGGTGGAGACCGCCGACGCCACCGGCCCCTGGCTGGCGGATGTCGGATTCGGTGATCACACCCATCACCCCCTCCTCCTGGAGGAGCGGGGCGAGCAGAGCGATCCCGCCGGCACGTTCCGGATCGCCGTGGCGCCGGACGGGGACCTCGATGTGCTGCGGGACGGGAAGCCGCAGTTCCGGATGGACACGCGTCCGCGTGAGCTGGCGGACTTCGAGGCCGGAGCCTGGTACCACCGCACCTCGCCCGCCTCGCACTTCACCCGGTCACTGGTCTGCTCGCGGCTCACCGACGACGGCAGGATCACCCTGTCCGGCCGCAAGCTCGTCACGACGGCGCACGGCGAGAAGGAGGAGCGGCGGCTCGGGGACGACGCGGAGGTCCTGGCCGCGTACCGGGAGCACTTCGGGCTGGAACTGGACCGGGTGCCGGAGGTCGGGCAGCCGGGCGTCCGCCAGGCGGCACAATATGGCGGTGAGTGAGACGAGACATGTGCTGGTGCTGCCCGACCGCGACGCCGCCGAGGAGGTCATCGAGGCCATCGGCGACCATTTCGGCGTGGCCGAGGAGCCCCAGCTGGTACGTGATGCCCTGGCCGGGGAGGACGACGCCGAGGACGCGCAGTGGCTGGTCGTCGTCGAGGACCCGCAGAGCCGGCTGAGCGCGGTCGAGCTGGACGAGTTCGTGGCCGACTGGGACGGTTGGCGCGAGGAACTGTAGCGAAAGCGCCTGAGCAGCCGGCGGTGTCAGTGCCCCGTGCGATGCTGGACCGCGATGGCCACCAGGAAGAACACGAACGAAGACCCCCTCGCTCCCCTCACGCTCGCCGTGGGCCAGGAGGATCTGCTGCTGGACCGTGCCGTGCAGCAGGTGGTGGCGGCCGCGCGGGCCGCCGACGCCGACACGGACGTACGGGATCTCACCCCCGACCAGCTCCAGCCCGGCACGCTCGCCGAGCTGACGAGCCCCTCGCTCTTCGCGGAGCGCAAGGTCGTCGTCGTGCGGAACGCGCAGGATCTGTCCGCCGACACGATCAAGGACGTCAAGTCCTACCTCGACGCGCCGGTCGAGGAGATCACGCTGGTCCTCCTGCACGCCGGCGGTGCGAAGGGGAAGGGCCTGCTGGACGCGGCCCGCAAGGCCGGCGCGCGTGAGGTGGCCTGCCCGAAGACGACGAAGCCCGCGGAGCGGCTGACCTTCGTCCGGTCGGAGTTCCGGGCGCTGGGGCGCTCGGCCACGCCCGAGGCGTGCCAGGCGCTCGTCGACTCCATCGGCAGCGATCTGAGGGAACTGGCGAGCGCGGTGTCGCAGCTCGTCGCGGATGTCGAGGGCACGATCGACGAGGCTGTCGTCGGCCGCTACTACACCGGACGTGCGGAGGCCTCCAGCTTCACCGTCGCCGACCGCGCGGTGGAGGGGCGCGCCGCCGAGGCACTGGAGGCGCTGCGCTGGTCCCTCTCCACGGGCGTCGCCCCGGTGCTGATCACCAGCGCGCTGGCGCAGGGCGTGCGGGCGATCGGCAAACTCTCCTCGGCCCGCGGCGGGCGCCCGGCCGACCTCGCGCGTGAGCTGGGCATGCCGCCCTGGAAGATCGACCGTGTCCGCCAGCAGATGAGGGGCTGGACACCGGACGGCGTGGCTCTCGCCCTTCGCGCCGTCGCGGAGGCGGACGCGGGCGTCAAGGGCGGCGGCGACGATCCGGAGTACGCGCTGGAGAAAGCGGTCGTCACGGTGGCCCGGGCGGCCCGCCTGCGCCGCTGACGGCGACCGCGCCGAAAGCGCACGACGAAGGCCCCGGCCGTCACCCTGGGGAAGGGTGGTGGCCGGGGCCTTCGTCTACATCTGGTGCGCCGCACCCGCGTGGCGAACGCAGGCCGCGTGCGGCGCGGAGGTGCCGGTCAGGAGCGGATGAGAGGGCCCGCTGGATCCGTCCCGGCGATCAAATCGAGGGCTCAGCCCTGCAGGGAGGCAACCTTGGAGGCGATCGCCGACTTCTTGTTGGCGGCAGCGTTCTTGTGGATGACACCCTTCGAGACAGCCTTGTCGAGCTTGCGGGACGCCTCGCGAGCGGCCACGGTGGCCTTCTCGACGTCACCCGCGGCGGCAGCCTCACGGGCCTTGCGGATCGCGGTCTTGAGCGAGGACTTGACGGCCTTGTTGCGCAGGCGCGCCTTCTCGTTCGTCTTGTTCCGCTTGATCTGGGACTTGATGTTCGCCACGAAAGAGCCTTTTCAGGTTCGATGATCTATCAGAGACGTGTCCCGTAGCTGAGAGGGCACACGAGACACAGCCGCCTAGATTACCAGCCGCACTCCTACCGGCCCAAACCGAGCGCAGCCCGGCGGCCATGGGACCATGGAGGCTGCGTATCGATCCGACATCGACCCGAGACGAGCGCTCGGCGCTCAAGAATCAGGACCCTGCGTGCCCGCGACCCCCAGCCATGTGCCCGAGCCGAGCCGTACCGACCCGGCGCTGATCCGCAACTTCTGCATCATCGCGCACATCGACCACGGCAAGTCGACCCTTGCCGACCGGATGCTCCAGCTGACCGGTGTGGTCGATCAGCGGCAGATGCGCGCTCAGTACCTCGACCGTATGGACATCGAGCGTGAACGTGGCATCACGATCAAGTCCCAGGCGGTGCGGCTGCCCTGGTCGCCCACCACGGGCGAGGGTGAGGGCAAGACCCACATCCTCAACATGATCGACACCCCGGGCCACGTCGACTTCACGTACGAGGTGTCCCGGTCGCTCGCCGCCTGCGAGGGCACGGTCCTGCTGGTGGACGCCGCCCAGGGCATCGAGGCGCAGACCCTGGCCAACCTCTACCTGGCGATGGAGAACGAGCTCACCATCGTCCCGGTCCTCAACAAGATCGACCTGCCCGCCGCGCAGCCCGAGAAGTTCTCCGAGGAGCTCGCGAACCTCATCGGCTGCGACCCGTCGGACGTGCTGAAGGTCTCGGCCAAGACCGGCCTCGGCGTCGAGGCCCTGCTCGACCGGGTCGTCCAGGACGTGCCGGCCCCGGTCGGCGTCAAGGACGCCCCCGCCCGCGCGATGATCTTCGACTCCGTCTACGACTCGTACCGCGGCGTCGTCACGTACGTGCGAGTCATCGACGGCCAGCTCAACAAGCGCGAGCGCATCCGGATGATGTCCACCGGCGCCACGCACGAGCTCCTGGAGATCGGTACCAACTCCCCGGAGATGCTCCCGGCGGACGGCCTCGGCGTCGGCGAGGTGGGCTACCTCATCACCGGTGTGAAGGACGTCCGCCAGTCCAAGGTCGGTGACACCATCACGACCCTGCACAAGGGCGCCACCGAGGCCCTCGGCGGCTACAAGGACCCCAAGCCGATGGTGTTCTCCGGCCTGTATCCGCTGGACGGCTCGGACTACCCCGAGCTGCGTGACGCCCTCGACAAGCTGCAGCTCAACGACGCGGCGCTGGTCTACGAGCCGGAGACGAGCGCCGCCCTCGGCTTCGGCTTCCGTGTCGGCTTCCTCGGCCTGCTCCACCTCGACGTGATCCGTGAGCGCCTGGAGCGCGAGTTCGGCCTCGACCTCATCGCGACCGCGCCCAACGTGGTCTACCGGGTGGTCATGGAGGACGGCAGCGAGCACACCGTCACCAACCCGAGCGAGTTCCCCGAGGGCAAGATCGACGAGGTCTTCGAGCCGGTCGTCCGGGCGACGATCCTCGCGCCGAGCGAGTTCATCGGCTCGATCATGGAACTCTGCCAGAACCGTCGCGGTGTGCTGCTCGGCATGGACTACCTCTCCGAGGACCGGGTCGAGATCCGCTACACCCTCCCCCTCGCCGAGATCGTCTTCGACTTCTTCGACCAGCTGAAGTCCAAGACCCGCGGTTACGCCTCCCTGGACTACGAGCCCACCGGCGAGCAGGGTGCCCAGCTGGTGAAGGTCGACATCCTGCTGCACGGCGACAAGGTCGACGCCTTCTCCGCCGTCACGCACAAGGACGCGGCGTACGCGTACGGCGTACGGCTCGTCGCCAAGCTGCGGGAGCTCATCCCGCGGCAGGCCTTCGAGGTGCCGATCCAGGCCGCCATCGGGTCCCGGGTCATCGCCCGCGAGACCATCCGCGCCATCCGCAAGGACGTCCTCGCCAAGTGCTACGGCGGTGACATCTCCCGTAAGCGGAAGCTTCTGGAGAAGCAGAAGGAAGGCAAGAAGCGGATGAAGATGGTCGGCTCGGTGGAAGTGCCGCAGGAGGCCTTCATCGCCGTGCTCTCCAGTGACGACTCCGGCGGAGGCAAGGCGAAGAAGTAACGCGAACGCACCAGACACACCCGTTCGCCTGCTTTGTTGCACAGGCCCACGCGCCCCCGGCGCGTGGGCCTGTTCGTTATCAAGCGGCAGCCCGCAGCCTCTTACGTGGGGGAGCCTGGAGCTCTACCCTGATCAGGCTCGCTGGTTACTCGTGAGTTAAACAACTGTGACCAGTGAGGCAATCAGCCAGTCATGCAGCAATGCCGCAGCAGCAGGCCCGGAGGATGGCGTGAGCGACACACAGACCCAGATCGAGAACCGGCCGCCCTCCGTGGCGACGCTCTTCGTCCAGCGCGTGGCGGCCACTCCCGATGCGGAGGCGTACCGCTACCCGGTTCCCGCGGCCTCCGGAGAGGGTCCTGACGACTGGAAGTCGCTCAGCTGGGAGGAGGCCGCCGAGCGCGTCTACGCGATCGCGGCCGGGCTGATCGAGCTGGGCGTGCGGTCCGAGGAGCGGGTCGCGCTCGCCTCCTCCACCCGGGTCGAGTGGATCCTCGCCGACCTCGGCATCCTTTGCGCGGGCGCGGCGACGACGACCGTCTACCCGCAGACGAACGCCGAGGAGTCCGCCTTCATCCTCGCCGACTCGGAGAGCCGGGTGCTGGTCGCGGAGGACGCCTCCCAGCTCGCCAAGGCCCGCGAGAGGCGCGCCGAGCTGCCGAACCTCAAGCACGTCGTCGTGATCGACCCGGCCGGCGCCGAGCCGGCCGAGGGCGACCCCGACGGCTGGGTGGTCTCGCTCGCCGATCTGGAGGCGCGCGGCGCCGAGTACCTCGCCAAGCACCCGAGCGCGGTCAAGGAGCGGGTCGAGGCGATCACCTCCGAGCAGCTCGCCACCCTCATCTACACCTCGGGCACCACGGGCCGTCCCAAGGGCGTCCGGCTGCCGCACGACAACTGGTCGTACATGGCCAAGGCCACCGCCGCGACGGGTCTGATCACCAAGGACGACGTCCAGTACCTGTGGCTGCCGCTCGCGCACGTCTTCGGCAAGGTGCTGACGTCCGGCCAGATCGAGGTCGGGCACGTCACCGCCGTCGACGGCCGCGTCGACAAGATCATCGAGAACCTGCCGGTGGTCCAGCCGACGTACATGGCGGCGGTGCCGCGCATCTTCGAGAAGGTCTACAACGGCGTGGCGGCGAAGGCGCGGGCCGGCGGCGGTGCGAAGTACAAGATCTTCCAGTGGGCCGCCGGCGTCGCCCGCGCGTACGCCAAGGAGTCGCAGGACAACTTCCGCCGCACCGGTACGGCTTCGGCCTCCTTCGGCCTCACCGCCCAGCACAAGGTCGCCGACGTGCTCGTCTACTCCAAGCTCCGCGAGGCCTTCGGCGGCCGGCTGCGCGCCGCCGTGTCCGGCTCGGCGGCCCTCTCGCCCGAGATCGGCTTCTTCTTCGCCGGCGCCGGCATCCACATCCTGGAGGGGTACGGCCTCACCGAGTCCAGCGCCGCCTCCTTCTGCAACCCGGGCGAGGCGTACCGGACCGGCACCGTCGGCAAGCCGCTGCCCGGCTGCGAGGTGCGCATCGCGGACGACGGCGAGATCCTGCTGCGCGGCCCGGGCATCATGCAGGGCTACCACGGGCTGCCGGAGAAGACGGCCGAGGTCCTGGAGGGCGACGGCTGGTTCCACACCGGAGACATCGGCGAGCTGTCGGCAGACGGCTATCTGAAGATCACCGACCGCAAGAAGGACCTGATCAAGACCTCCGGCGGCAAGTACATCGCGCCGGCCGAGGTCGAGGGCCAGTTCAAGGCGGTGTGCCCGTTCGTCTCCAACATCCTGGTCCACGGCGCCGACCGGAACTTCTGCACCGCCCTCATCGCCCTGGACGAGCCGGCCATCCTCGGCTGGGCCAAGGACAACGGCCTCGACGGCAAGTCGTACGCCGAGGTCGTCGCCGCCCCGCAGACGGAGCAGCTCATCGAGGGCTACGTGCAGCGCCTCAACGAGGGCCTGCAGCGCTGGCAGACCATCAAGAAGTTCCGCCTGCTGCCGCGCGACCTCGACATCGAGCACGGTGAGCTGACGCCGAGCCTCAAGCTGAAGCGGCCGGTCGTCGAGCGCGAGTACAAGGACCTCATCGAGGCGATGTACGACGGGGCGCGCGAGGCGTAACCCGGCACGCACCGTCACGACCTGTCGGGTCCCTCACGTCTCGTCACGACCCGTCACGGCTTTCCACGGCCCTTCACCACCCGGCACTCCCGGCGGCCCGTGGCCCGGCTCCGTCCCGGCCGCGGGCCGCTGCCGTGTGCCGTGTGCCGACGGGCGGAGCGGCGAGGCCCGTTTCGCTCGAACAGCCCCTACTCGGCCATCACTTCGATGACTCCGTGCTTATGGGTGCGCTCCGTCTGTCACTCTGTCCGTGTGTCATCGGTTGTCCCGGATGACATAAAAACCGGACAGAAACGAACAGGCCGAACAAACCGGACAGGAGCCGTCGCGTGGGGTCCGTTCCGATGCAGCAGGAGACCACTCACCGCTCGGTGCACCTGCTCTCACAGCGTGGTGACGCACGCTCCACCGCCCGGACCAGCCTCCCCGGGAACCCGCTCGCCGCGTCGGCCGCACGCCGCTTCGTCCGGGCGGCGCTCGCCGACTGGACCCGGCTCGGGATGGTCACCACGCGCGGTACGGACCGGCTCGCCGACGACGCCGTCCTCGTCGTCAGCGAACTCGTCACCAACGCCGTCGTGCACGCGGGCACCAACGTCGAACTGCTCGCCCGGCTCGACGGCGCCACCGAGGACGACCCCGCGGCCCTCGTCATCGAAGTCTCCGACCACCATCCGACCCGGACGCTGCGCAGCGACGGCTCCGATCCGGGGGCCGTCCCCGGCGAGCCCGAGTACGGGCGCGGGCTGCAGCTCGTGGCCACGCTCGCCGCCTCCTGGGGGATCACCTACCGGCCCGGACTCAAGACGGTCTGGTCGCGCCTCCCGCTCGACGGCTGCGCCGCCGTGGGCGCGGTTCCCGGCGGCGAGGCCGCCCGGCAGCGGGGACTGCGGGCCGCCGAGATCCTCGCCCCGGCGCCCCGCAGGGCCGTGCGCGACGACCGGGAGTGGACCGGCCGCGGCGCCCTGTCCTTCCTCGCCGAGGCGTCCGATCTGCTGGCCGGGCAGCTCGACGAGGACATGGTCGCCGCGCTCGCCGGGCAGTTGCTGGTGCCGAGGCTCGCCGACTGGTGCGCGGTCTGGCTGGACGGCGAGGCGGGCCCCGCGCCACGACTGGCTCGGGTCTGGCACGCCGACGAGTCCGCCATCGAGGCCCTGCACGACGTCCTGCTCAAGGACCCGCCGCGGTTACCGGACGAGGTGCGTGGCGGAGCCGTACCGGTCCACGTCGCATGGCCGCAGGAGGGCGGGGACGGGAGCGCCGTCGCGTTCCGGCTGACCGTCGGCGCGCGGTCCCTCGGCACGCTGCTGCTCGGTCGCGAGTCGCCGCCCGGTGTCCCCGACGAGGCGACCGCCCTGCTGGAGGACTTCGCCCGCCGCGTCGGCCTCGCGGTCGGCGCCGCACGCCAGTACACCCGGCAGGCCACGATCAGCCGTGTACTGCAGCGCGGGCTGCTGCCCGCCCAGGTCGCGCAGATCCCGGGCGTCGACAGCTCACTCGTGTACGAGCCGAGCGACGAGGGCCTCGCGGGCGGCGACTTCTACGACATCTTCCCCGCGGGCAGCGGCGGCCGCTGGTGCTTCATGCTCGGCGACGTCCAGGGCAGCGGGCCGGAGGCCGCCGTCGTCACCGGCCTCGCCAGGCCCTGGCTGCGGCTGCTCGCCCGCGAGGGCTACCAGGTCGGCGAGGTCCTCGACCGGCTCAACGGGCTGCTCCTCGACGACGCGATGGAGGCGGCGGAGGCCGCGGCGCTCATGGTGGCCGGCACGGGCATCGCCACGGGAGCCGGCACCGGCTCCGGGGCGTCCCACGACGGACCGCAGTCGCGCTTCCTCTCGCTGCTGTACGGGGAGCTGACGCCGCTGCCCGGCGGCGGGGTCCGCTGCACCCTGGCGTGCGCCGGCCATCCGCTGCCCCTGGTGCTGCGCCCCGACGGCACCGTGCGGCCGGCCGCCGCCTCCCAGCTGCTTCTCGGGGTCGTCGAGGACGTCGCGTACGAGAGCCAGACCTTCGAGCTGAAGCCCGGCGACACACTGCTCTGCGTCACCGACGGGGTCACGGAGCGGCGCTCCGGACAGCGGATGTTCGACGACGCGGACGGCCTCGCGCGGGCGCTCGCCGACTGCACCGGGCTGACCGCGCAGGGTGTCGCCGACTGCATAAGGCAGGCGGTGCACACCTTCGCCGAGGCCCCGCCCGACGACGACCTGGCGCTGCTGGTGCTCCAGGCCAGGTGATCACCGTCCGGTGAACCGCGCGCGTACCGGACAATGGGCTCATGCCTTCCGCACTGCCTGATGGTGAGCCCATGCCCGTCGACGGGGCGCTGCCCGCGCACGCCCTCGCGGGCGCGGGTGACCGGCCCCTCGGGTTCTACCTGCACGTTCCGTACTGCGCCACGCGCTGCGGCTACTGCGACTTCAACACGTACACGGCGACCGAGCTGCGCGGCAGCGGCGGCGTGCTCGCCTCCCGCGACAACTACGCGGACACGCTGATCGAGGAGATCCGGCTCGCCCGGAAGGTCCTCGGCGACGATCCGCGCCCGGTCAGGACCCTCTTCGTCGGGGGAGGCACGCCGACGCTGCTCGCGGCCGGCGATCTCGTACGGATGCTGGCGGCGGTCCGCGACGAGTTCGGCATCGCGGACGACGCCGAGATCACGACGGAGGCGAACCCGGAGTCCGTCGACCCCGCGTACCTGGCGGAACTGCGGGCCGGGGGCTTCAACCGGGTGTCCTTCGGCATGCAGAGCGCACGGCAGCACGTGCTGAAGGTGCTCGACCGCACGCACACGCCGGGCCGGCCCGAGGCGTGCGTCGCCGAGGCACGGGCGGCGGGCTTCGAGCACGTCAACCTGGATCTCATCTACGGCACGCCGGGGGAGAGCGACGACGACTGGCGGGCCTCGCTGGACGCGGCGATCGGGGCCGCGCCGGACCACGTGAGCGCGTACGCGCTGATCGTGGAGGAGGGCACCCAGCTGGCCCGGCGGATCCGGCGCGGTGAGGTGCCGATGACGGACGACGACGTGCACGCCGACCGCTATCTGATCGCGGACGAGGTGCTGTCCGGGGCGGGCTTCGACTGGTACGAGGTCTCGAACTGGGCCACCTCGGAGGCCGGGCGCTGTCTCCACAACGAGCTGTACTGGCGCGGAGCCGACTGGTGGGGCGCCGGGCCCGGCGCCCACAGCCATGTGGGCGGCGTGCGGTGGTGGAACGTGAAGCACCCCGGCGCGTACGCGGCGGCGCTCGCGGAGGGACGCTCGCCCGGGGCCGGCCGGGAGGTCCTGCCGGACGAGGACCGGCGGGTCGAGCGGGTGCTGCTGGAGCTGCGGCTGCGGGAGGGCTGCCCGCTGTCCCTGCTGCGTCCGGCGGGCCTGGAGGCGTCCGGGCGCGCGCTGGAGGACGGTCTGCTGGAGCGGGAGGCCTACGAGCAGGGGCGGGCTGTGCTGACCCTGCGTGGGCGGCTTCTGGCCGATGCGGTCGTCCGGGACTTGGTGGACTGAGCCTCCACCGCGGCCCGGAGCGGCCCGGGGCCCGGCCCGCACGCGCGGCGTTCCGTGCGCCGACAGGTCGGCGCGGGTCGTCACGGAGCCGGGGCGGCCCTGGCCCTGCGGGCCCCGGCCCGGGCGGCTCGTGCGGGCGTCCTGGCCTTGCGGGCCCCGGCCTGGGCGTGCGGCGGGGCGTCGTGGTCTCCGGGCTCCGGCCCGGGGGAGCGGTGGCTTGCGCAGGAGTCCTGGCCTTGCGGGCCCCGGCCTGGGCGTGCGGCGGGGCGTCGTGGTCTCCGGGCTCCGGCCCGGGGGAGCGGCGGCTCGTGCGGGCGTCCTGGCCTTGCGGGCCCCGGCCTGGGCGTGCGGCGGGGCGTCGTGGTCTCCGGGCCCCGGCCCGGGCGTGCGGTGGCTTGCGCAGGAGTCCTGGCCTCGCGGCCCCGGCCCCTGCGCGCGGCGGCCCCTGCGTCGACAGGTCAGTGCGGGGCCGTCACGAAGTCGATCAGTTCCTCCACGCGGCCCAGCAGGGCCGGCTCCAGGTCCTTGTAGCTCGTCACGCGGGACAGGATGTGCTGCCAGGCGGCGCCGGTGTTCGAGGGCCAGCGCAGGGCGCGGCAGACGCCCGTCTTCCAGTCCTGGCCGTGCGGTACCGACGGCCACACCGGGATGCCCAGGGAGGAGGGCTTCACCGCCTCCCACACGTCGATGTACGGGTGGCCGACCACCAGGACGTGCGGGTCCGTCACCGACGCCGCGATACGGGACTCCTTGGACCCCGGCACCAGATGGTCCACCAGGACCCCCAGGCGGGCGTCGGCGGAAGGGCCGAAGTCGTCGACGATCGAGGGCAGGTCGTCGATGCCCTCCAGGTACTCCACGACGACGCCCTCGATACGCAGGTCGTCGCCCCACACCTTCTCCACCAGTTCGGCGTCGTGGCGTCCCTCCACGTAGATGCGGCCCGCCCGCGCCACCCTCGCACGGGCGCCGGGCACGGCGAGCGAGCCGGAGGCCGTACGGGTGGACCGGGCGGCGGGAGCGCCGGAGGGCGGCCGGACCAGGGTGACGACCTTGCCCTCCAGCAGGAAGCCCCGTGGTTCGAGCGGGAACACCCGGTGCTTGCCGAAGCGGTCCTCCAGCGTCACCGTCCCCGCCTCGCAGCGGATCACCGCACCGCAGAACCCCGTCGACACCTCCTCGACCACCAGGTCGGGCTCGGCGGGAACCTCCGGCACGGGAGCGGAGCGCTTCCACGGGGGCGTCAGGTCGGGGCTGTAATTGCGCACCGGGCAGACGCTACGACACCCCGAACCGCCGGGCCAGCTCATCGCGTTGGGCGCGGACGAAGCCGGCGTCCACCACCGCCCCGTGCCCCGGTACGTACACCGCGTCCTCCCCGCCCAGCGCGAGCAGCCGGTCCAGCGCCGCGGGCCAGCGGGACGCAATGGCGTCCGGACCCGCCTGCGGCTCGCCCGACTCCTCGACCAGGTCGCCGCAGAACACGACCTCGGGACTGCCCGGCACCAGCACGGCCAGGTCGTGGCCGGTGTGGCCGGGGCCGGCGTTCGCGAGCAGGACCTGGCGGCCGCCGAGGTCGAGGGTCATCTCGCCGGAGACGACGTGCTGCGGGGTGACGAGGACGTCGGTGGCCTGCGCGGCGTCCGCCGGCGCCATCCCGTGCCCGATCGCGTCGTCGCGCAGCGCGTCCCGTTCCCGCCGGAGCACGTCGTCGACGCCGACCGCCCCGTACACCTCGACCGCGGAGAACGCGGCCGTGCCGAGGACATGGTCGAAGTGCGGGTGGCTGAGCGCGATATGCGTCACACGGCGGCCGCCGAGGAGGGCCTCGGCCTGGGTGCGTACTTCGGCTCCCTCACGGAGCGTCGAGCCCGTGTCGATCATCAGCGCCGCGCTCCCGCCGACGACGAGGCCGACGGTCGCATCCCAGACGGGCAGGCGGCGCCGGCCGACGCCGTCGGCGAGGCGTTCCCATCCCGGCTCTTCCCAAGCGACGTCCATACAGTGACGCTATCCCGGGGCGACCAGCGGCGTCATGGCATGTCGTGGCGGGTGCCACGGAACGGTTGGGTGTTCGGTCGCCCTTGCTAGGGGTGTACCTCCCCGCCGTACACTGGGCCGGGGAAAGCTGGCACTCAAACAGGGTGAGTGCCAGGCAGGACCGCCGGACCGACGAGGAACACAGCTGGAGGTGTGCGGCCATGCTCAGCGAACGCAGACTCGAGGTGCTGCGCGCCATCGTCCAGGACTACGTCGGGACGGAGGAGCCGGTGGGCTCCAAGGCCCTCACCGAGCGCCACCGGCTGGGTGTCTCGCCGGCGACCGTGCGCAACGACATGGCGGTGCTGGAGGAGGAGGGGTTCATCGCCCAGCCCCACACCAGTGCCGGCCGGATCCCCACCGACAAGGGCTATCGCCTCTTCGTGGACAGGCTGGCGGGCGTCAAGCCGCTGTCGACACCCGAGCGGCGCGCGATCCAGAACTTCCTGGACGGAGCCGTCGACCTCGACGACGTCGTGGCGCGCACCGTGCGGCTGCTGGCTCAGCTGACCCGGCAGGTCGCGGTCGTCCAGTACCCGTCCCTGACCCGTTCGACCGTGCGGCACGTCGAGCTGCTGGCGCTGGCCCCGGCCCGTCTGATGCTGGTGCTGATCACGGACACGGGGCGGGTGGAGCAGCGGCACGTGGACTGCCCGGCGCCGTTCTCCGACACCTCGCTCGCGGATCTGCGGGCCCGGCTCAACAGCCGGGTCGTGGGGCGGCGCTTCACCGATGTGCCGCAGCTGGTGCAGGATCTTCCGGACTCCTTCGAGCCGGAGGACCGCGGCACCGTCACGACGGTCCTCGCGACCCTCCTCGAAACGCTCGTGGAGGAGACCGAGGAGCGGCTGATGATCGGCGGCACAGCCAATCTGACGCGCTTCGGCCATGACTTCCCGCTGACCATCCGGCCCGTGCTGGAGGCGTTGGAGGAGCAGGTCGTGCTGCTGAAGCTGCTCGGCGAGGCCAAGGATTCGGGCATGACCGTACGGATCGGGCACGAGAACGCCCATGAGGGGCTCAACTCCACGTCCGTCGTCGCGGTCGGCTACGGTTCGGGCGACGAGGCAGTCGCCAAACTCGGCGTGGTCGGACCGACCCGCATGGACTACCCCGGAACGATGGGAGCGGTACGCGCAGTGGCACGTTACGTCGGACAGATCCTGGCGGAGTCGTAAGTGGCCACGGACTACTACGCCGTACTCGGCGTGCGCCGCGACGCATCTCAGGACGAGATCAAGAAGGCTTTCCGGCGGCTTGCGCGGGAGCTTCACCCGGACGTGAATCCGGACCCGAAGACGCAGGAGCGCTTCAAGGAGATCAACGCCGCGTACGAGGTGTTGTCGGACCCGCAGAAGAAGCAGGTCTACGACCTCGGTGGTGACCCGCTGTCCGCGGCCGGCGGCGCCGGTGGCGCGGGCGGCTTCGGCGCGGGCGGCTTCGGCAACTTCTCCGACATCATGGACGCGTTCTTCGGGACCGCGTCCCAGCGTGGGCCGAGGTCGCGGACGCGGCGCGGCCAGGACGCGATGATCCGGCTGGAGATCGAGCTCAGCGAGTCGGCCTTCGGCACGACGAAGGACATCCAGGTCGACACGGCCGTCGTGTGCACGACCTGCTCCGGCGAGGGTGCCGCGCCGGGTACGTCGGCGCAGACGTGTGACATGTGCCGTGGCCGCGGTGAGGTCTCCCAGGTCACCCGGTCCTTCCTGGGCCAGGTCATGACCTCGCGGCCGTGCCCCCAGTGCCAGGGTTTCGGCACCGTCGTCCCGACCCCGTGCCCGGAGTGCGCGGGCGACGGCCGGGTCCGCTCGCGCCGCACCCTGACGGTGAAGATCCCCGCAGGTGTCGACAACGGCACCCGTATCCAGCTCGCCGGTGAGGGCGAGGTCGGCCCGGGCGGCGGTCCCGCCGGTGATCTGTACGTCGAGATCCACGAGCTGCCGCACCCGGTGTTCCAGCGCCGCGGCGACGATCTGCACTGCACGGTGACGATCCCGATGACGGCGGGCGCGCTCGGCACGAAGGTGCCGCTGGAGACGCTCGACGGCATGGAGGAGGTCGACATCCGCCCGGGCACCCAGTCCGGCCAGTCCATCCCGCTCCACGGTCGCGGCATCACCCATCTGCGCGGTGGCGGACGCGGCGATCTGATCGTCCACGTCGAGGTGCAGACCCCGTCGAAGCTGGACCCGGAGCAGGAACGGCTGCTGCGGGAACTGGCGAAGCTGCGGGGCGAGGAGCGACCGCTGGGTCAGTTCCAGCCGGGACAGCAGGGGCTGTTCTCCCGTCTGAAGGACGCGTTCAACGGTAGGTGAGCGGGCCCCGCTCACCAGGCGCCGCGGGGGTACGGGACATCGTCCCGTACCCCCGCGGCATGCCGGAGCCCTGTCCCCGCCGTGGTCGTGGTGGGCGGGATTCGGCCGCGGGGGCCGGACGTGGCACCATGCGGGACATGTCCTCCGCGCTCACCGATCTCTGCCGCTGTCCGATCGTGCAGGCCCCCATGGCCGGTGGTGCTTCCTGCCCCGATCTCGCGGCGGCCGTCTCCGAGGCCGGCGGGCTCGGGTTCCTGGCCGCCGGGTACAAGACCGCGGACGGCATGTACCAGGAGATCAAACAGCTGCGCGGTCTCACCGGCCGTCCCTTCGGCGTGAACCTGTTCATGCCGCAGCCCCAGTACGCGGACGCCGCGGCCGTCGATGTGTACCAGCAGCAGCTCGCCGGTGAGGTGAGCTGGTACGACACACCGCTCGGCGACCCCGACTCCGGCCGCGACGACGGCTACGAGGCCAAACTGGCGATCCTGCGGGACGACCCCGTCCCCCTGGTGTCGTTCACGTTCGGCTGCCCCGCCCCGGCCGCCGTCGCGTCGCTCAAGCGCGCCGGGACGCTCACCGTCGTCACCGTCACCACCCCCGAAGAGGCCCAGTCCGCCCAGCACGCGGGCGCCGACGCCATCTGCGTCCAGGGCATCGAGGCAGGCGGCCACCAGGGCACGCACCGCGACGACCCCGCCACCGACGGCGGCGGCATCGGGCTCCTCGCGCTGATCGCGCAGATCCGGGAGACCGTGCAGCTCCCGATCGTCGCGGCCGGCGGCATCATGCGGGGCAGCCAGATCGCCGCCGTCCTCGCCGCCGGGGCCGACGCGGCCCAGCTCGGCACCGCCTTCCTCGTCTGCCCCGAGTCGGGCGCGAACGCGCTGCACAAGCAGGCCATGACCAACCCGCTGTTCACGAGGACGGAGCTCACCCGCGCGTTCTCCGGCCGCCCGGCTCGTGGCCTCGTCAACCGGTTCATGCGCGAGCACGGACCGTACGCGCCGGCCGCGTATCCCGAGGTCCACCACCTCACCTCCGGTCTGCGCAAGGCCGCGGCGAAGGCCGGGGACCCGCAGGGCATGGCCCTGTGGGCCGGTCAGGGCCACCGGATGGCCCGTGAGCTGCCCGCGGGGCAGCTCGTCGAGGTGCTCGCCGCCGAACTGACCGCCGCGAGCGCCGCCCTGTCGCTGCGGGCCGCCTCATGACCGCCCCGGTCTTCGTCGTCGAGGACTTCGCCGCGGGCAGCGGCGGACGCTACGTACTGGACGGCCCCGAGGGGCGGCACGCGGTCTCCGTGAAGCGGCTGCAGCCCGGTGAGGGCGTCGTCCTCACCGACGGAGCGGGACGCTGGGCGGACTGCGTGGTGCTGGACACCGAGGGCAAGGACCGGCTCGTCGTGCAGATGGACTCGGTGCACGAGGAACCGGAGGAGACGCCCCGGATCACCGTCGTCCAGGCACTCCCCAAGGGCGACCGCGGCGAACTCGCCGTCGAGACCATGACCGAGACCGGTGTCGACGCGATCGTGCCGTGGGCCGCCGCGCGCTGCATCACCCAGTGGAAGGGCGACCGCGGCGCCAAGTCGCTCGCGAAGTGGCGTGCCACGGCCCGTGAGGCGGGCAAGCAGTCGCGCCGTGTCCGTTTCCCGGAGGTCGCGGACGCCGCCTCGACCAAGCAGGTCGCGCAGCTGCTCGCCGCGGCCGGCTTCGCGGCCGTGCTGCACGAGGAGGGCGCGGAGCCGCTCGCCACCGCCCAACTGCCGCCGTCCGGGGACATCGTGCTGGTCGTCGGGCCCGAAGGGGGCGTGTCCCCCGAGGAGTTGGCGGTCTTCGCCGAGGCCGGTGCGAAGCCCTACCGGCTGGGCAGGAGCGTCCTGCGCACCTCCACCGCGGGTACGGCCGCCTCCGCGCTGCTGCTGGGCCGCACCGGCCGCTGGTCCTGAGCCGGTCCCCCGCCGGCCGCCGCACCGATAGCATGCAGGTCCACTGATCGTCGGAGTCGTGAAGGGGCCCGGACCATGGCGGGAGAACCGCAGGCCGACTGCTTGTTCTGCAAGATCGTGGCGGGGGAGGTCCCGGCCACCGTCGTCCGTGAGTCGGAGACGACCGTCGCCTTCCGCGACATCAACCCGCAAGCACCGACGCATGTGCTCGTCATCCCGAAGGTGCACTACCCGGACGCCGGTACGCTCGCCGCCGCCGAGCCGGGCGTCGCGGCCGACATACTGCGCGAGGCGGCCGAGGTCGCGGCCGGGGACAAGGTGGACGAGAGCGGCTTCCGCATCGTCTTCAACACCGGCACCGGCGCGGGCCAGACCGTCTTCCACGCGCACGCCCATGTGCTCGGTGGCCGCGGCTTCAACTGGCCGCCCGGATAGACCGACAGGCCCACAGGTCTCCCGGCAGAACAGGCACGGAGCACATCTTGTCCGTACGTGAACTGGTCGTGCTCGGCACGGCCAGCCAGGTCCCCACCCGGCACCGCAACCACAACGGCTATCTGCTGCGCTGGGACGGCGAAGGCATCCTCTTCGACCCGGGGGAGGGCACCCAGCGGCAGATGCTGCGGGCCGGCGTCGCCGCGCACGACATCGACCGGATCTGCGTCACGCACTTCCACGGCGACCACTCCCTCGGCCTCGCCGGAGTGATCCAGCGCATCAACCTCGACCAGGTGCCGCACCCGGTCACCGCGCACTACCCGGCGAGCGGACAGCGCTTCTTCGAGCGGCTCCGGTACGCCACCGCCTACCGGGAGACCGTGCGGCTCGCCGAAGCTCCCGTCACCGCCGGCGGCATCCTGGCCGAGACGCCCTCGTACACCCTCGAAGCGCGCCGTCTCGACCACCCCGTCGAGTCCTTCGGCTACCGGCTGACCGAACCCGACGGCCGGCGCATGCTGCCCGAGCGCCTCGCCGCGCACGGCATCAAGGGCCCCGACGTGGGGCGCATCCAGCGCGAGGGAGCGCTCGGCGGCGTCACGCTGGAGGACGTCAGTGAGGTGCGGCGCGGGCAGCGGTTCGCGTTCGTCATGGACACCCGGCTCTGCGACGGGGCGTACGAGCTGGCCGAGGGCTGCGACATGCTCGTCATCGAGTCGACCTTCCTCGACGAGGACCTCGGGCTGGCCACGGACCACGGCCATCTCACGGCCGGACAGGCGGCTCGCGTGGCGCGCGATGCGGGCGTACGGCACCTCGTCCTGACACACTTCTCGCAGCGCTACAGCGAGCCCGAGGAGTTCGAGCGTCAGGCCCGGGCCGCGGGCTTCGAGGGTGAGCTGTCCGTGGCCCAGGACCTCGTCCGGGTCCCCGTCCCCAAACGCGAAGTCTGAACCGGCCGGTGCCCGATCCAGCCGGTGCGGACGCCGACTGCGAGCGAGCACCGATGTCACTCATCCCCAAGGCCGAACTGCATCTGCACATCGAGGGCACCCTCGAACCCGAACTCGCCTTCGCCCTCGCCGAACGGAACGGCGTCGACCTGCCGTACGCCGGTACGGAAGACCTCCGCAAGGCGTACCTCTTCAGCGATCTGCAGTCCTTCCTCGACCTGTACTACGGGCTGATGGCGGTCCTGCACACCGCGAACGACTTCACCGACCTCGCCGAGGCGTACCTCGCGCGCGCGGCGGCCCAGGGTGTGCGGCACGCCGAGATCTTCTTCGACCCGCAGGCGCACACCGCTCGGGGCGTCCCGATCGGCACCGTCGTCGAGGGGCTCGCGCACGCGCTGGACCGAGGCGAGGAGCGGCACGGCATCTCCACGCAGCTGATCATGTGCTTCCTGCGTGACCGGTCCGCGGAGTCCGCGATGGAGACGCTCGACGCCGCGAAGCCGTATCTGCACCACATCGCCGGTGTCGGCCTCGACTCCGCGGAGGTGGGGAACCCGCCGGCGAAGTTCCGCGAGGTGTACGCGGCCGCCGAGTCCCTCGGGCTGCGGAAGGTCGCCCACGCGGGCGAGGAGGGCCCTCCCGCGTACATCCGGGAGGCGCTGGACGTCCTCGGGGTCGAACGCATCGACCACGGGCTGCGCTCCATGGAGGACCCCGAGCTGGTCGAGCGTCTGGCCCGTGAGCAGGTGCCCCTCACCCTCTGTCCGCTGTCGAACGTGCGCCTGCGCGCCGTCGACACCCTGGAGGACCACCCGCTGCGGGCGATGATGGACGCCGGGCTGCTGGTCACCGTCAACTCGGACGACCCGTCGTACTTCGGCGGCTACGTCGGCGACACCTTCCACGCGGTGCGCGAGGCGCTGGCACTCGGCCAGGAACAGCTGCGCGAGCTGGCCCGCAACTCGTTCCGCGCGGCGTTCCTCGAGCACGACGAACCACGCCGTGAGCGGTATCTCGCGGCGGTCGAGTCGTACGACTTCGACAGGGACTGACAGCGCGCCGACGGGACCTGACCGGGACCGATGGGACGGGCGGGACGGCCGGACCGGACCGCCGCCCGCCCGGCCCTCAGGAAGCGAGCACCTTCGCGGTACGGGACGGCGCCGCGTCCGGCACGGGCAGGGGCACGGGCACCGGGCGCAGGCGACGTCCCGACGTGTGCACGGCCACCGCGGTCATCGGCACGGCCACCAGGAGCAGTCCCACGCACAGGACGAGACCCATGCCGGGGTAGCCGGTGTACTCGGACAGCAGGCTGCCCGCGAGCGGTCCGCACGCCACGCCCAGGGACGACGCCGAGCCCGCGAGGACCGCCCACCGCCCGTGCCGGTCGAGGGATGCGGCGAGGCCGAGCAGGTACGACAGGACCACCGGATAGAAGACGTTCCACAGGATCTCGCCCGTGGCGAAGCTCATCAGGTCCCGCGCCGACGAACTGACGACGATGCAGCCGGCGATGAGCACGGTCCCCACGCCGATCGGCATCGCCCGCCCGAGCCGCGCCCCCAGCGCCCCGGCCGCGATCACGCCCGTGAGCCCGGCGCCCAGCGCCACGGCGAACACCGCCCCGACGGTGACCTCGCTCAGTCCGGCCTGGGTGACGCCGATCCGGCCGCTGACGCCCCACAGCGCGTTCTGCGCCATCGACCAGCAGAGCATCGTGACCGCGAGCACGGCACCGGATCGCCGCCGGGGCAGCGGGGCGACCGGAAGGCGAGCCTCGGGTGCGCCCGTCAGGCCCGCCCGCGTCCCGGCACCGTCCAGCCGCCGCGTCGCG
This sequence comes from Streptomyces sp. NPDC091376, assembly GCF_044757085.1. Lineage (NCBI taxonomy): Bacteria > Bacillati > Actinomycetota > Actinomycetes > Kitasatosporales > Streptomycetaceae > Streptomyces > Streptomyces sp. NPDC091376. Next base: position 92,146 of record NZ_JBIVUF010000001.1, read on the forward strand.
GGCCACATCACGAGCGCGGCCGCCGCCAGCGCCGCGAACGGCAGCGCGTGACCGCCCCCGAGGCGCGGGATCGTCAGGTACAGCGCGCCGGCGCTCGCCGACACCGCGAGCAGGCCGAGTGCCGACACCCGGTGCGGATCACGCTGGGCGGCGATCCCCGCCGCGGCGACCGCCGCCGCCGTGCCCGAACCGAAGCCGCCCACCACGGTGCCCACGACGACCACGGGCACCGCCGAGGTCGCCGCGGCGGCCCCGTACCCCGCCGCGGCGGCCCCGTACCCCGCCGCGGCGAGCAGCAGCCCCAGCCGGGCGAGCCGGCGGGGAGCGTGGCGCTCACCGCGCGGCGCCCGTGCTGCGTGGGCGACCCGGGCGGTGGCACCGACCCGGAACGGCAGCCGGACCGGCATGCTGAGGAAGGCCTGGCCGAATCCCGCCGTCGCCGAGCTCAGCAGGAGCGCCGAACCGACGAGACCGGCCTGGGCGGGCGTGAGCCCGAGTCCGGTGGAGAGACGGCCGACGACGGTCGGCAGGAGGTAGGCGGCAAGGTGGCCGACGGTGAAGACGGCGACGAGCGGCCACGCGGCGCGCAGGCGCGAGGACATGGGCGTTCCCGGGAAACAAAGGGCTGAAAACGGGGAGGAGCGCCCGGTGTTGCACGGGAACGCGCGCCAATTTGTATCAAGCGTGCCCGGCAACGGAGAAGGCGAGAACGTGTGATGCGGGACACATTTGGTTTGTGCGGGAGTCCGGCGGGTAGCAGCGGGCCTTTCCTGTGGTCCGTCACCCGTGAGCAAGAGGGCGGATCAGGCACACTGGCTTGATTCGCACCGCTCTTGCACCGCACTGCACGGCATTCCGGGAGCCACCGTGATCACGACCGACGGAGAGCAGCACAGGCCACATCACACGCCACACCACGCGCCGCAGCACACACACCAGCAGGCGCAGCAACACACCGCGGACATCGACCCGTTGGGCGGCCTGCGCACCGGAGGGGACCCGCAGTGCGACGTGTTCCTCACCGGCACGGTCTTCCTCGACATCGTCTTCACCGGACTGGACAGCGCGCCGGTGCGGGGCACCGAGTCCTGGGCGCGCGGGATGGGCCAGAGTCCCGGCGGCGTCGCCAACATGGCCACCGCACTCGCCCGGCTCGGTCTGCGCACCTCGCTCGCCGCCGCCTTCGGCGACGACTTCTACGGCGACTACTGCTGGGACGCCCTGGAGCAGGGCGAGGGCATCGACCTGACCCGGTCGCGGACCGTGCCGGGCTGGCACTCCCCGGTGACGGTCTCGATGGCGTACGAGGGCGAGCGGACGATGATCTCGCACGGCCACGAGGCGCCGCCCGCCGACCGGCTCCCGGCGGGAACGCCACGCGCCCGGGCCGCCGTCGCCTCCCTGGCGCCCGACCGCAGCGAGACCTGGATCGCGGAGGCCGCGGGCCGCGGCGCCCGGATCTTCGCCGACGTCGGCTGGGACGAAACCGGCCGCTGGGACCTTGCGGCGCTGCACGACCTGGGGCTGTGCGAGGCGTTCCTGCCCAACGCGCAGGAGGCGATGCGCTACACCCGCACGGACTGCCCCCGCGCGGCCGCCAGGGCGCTGGCGGACCGGGTGCCGGTCGTCGTCGTCACGCTCGGCGCGGAGGGCGCGTACGCCGTGGACGGCGCCACCGGCGAGACCGCGGAGGTCCCGGCGATCGAGGTGGAGGCGCTGGATCCGACGGGGGCGGGAGACGTCTTCATGGCCGGTTTCGTCATGGGCACCCTCGCCGGCTGGCCCCTCGCGGACCGGCTCGCCTTCGCCGGGCTGACCGCCGCGCTCTCCGTGCAGGAATTCGGCGGCTCCCTGTCCGCGCCCGGCTGGTCCGAGGTGGCGACCTGGTGGCAGTACGTGCGGACCTGCGCGGACCAGGACCCGGAGGCACTGGCCCGCTACGGCTTCCTGGCCCGCCTCCTGCCCGCCCCGGACCGCCCCTGGCCGCTGCGCCGCGCCCTCCCCACCATCGGCTTCCGCCGCCCCGCCTGACCCCCGGGGGCCCCGGGGCGAGTGCGTGAGGAAAAGCGCTTCAGGACTGTCAGTGCGGGGTCGTACGCTGGTATCCAGAGGTTGTCGAGCAGCGAGAACCCTGCAACGGGAGGTATGTGCAGGCCACAGAGCCGGCCCATGACTCAGACACCCAACGCCCAGACCCGCCCCCTACGCCCCGCGGGCGTGGAGGCCACCCCAGCGCCGGGGCAGGCACGAGCCCAGTTCACCGTCCCCGCCAAGCACCCGATGGTGACCGTTCTCGGTTCGGGCGACGCCCTGCTGCGCGTGATCGAGAAGGCCTTCCCGGCGGCCGACATCCATGTCCGGGGCAATGAGGTCAGCGCGGTCGGCGACGAGCGGGAAGTCGCCCTCATCCAGCGCCTGTTCGACGAGATGATGCTGGTGCTCCGCACCGGACAGCCGATGACGGAGGACGCAGTGGAACGCTCGATCGCCATGCTCAGGGCGAGCGAGAACGGGACCGGGCCGGACGAGACCCCGGCCGAAGTTCTCACGCAGAACATCCTCTCCAGCCGCGGCCGCACCATCCGCCCCAAGACCCTCAACCAGAAGCGCTACGTCGACGCGATCGACAAGCACACCGTCGTCTTCGGCATCGGCCCCGCCGGCACGGGCAAGACGTACCTCGCGATGGCCAAGGCCGTCCAGGCGCTCCAGTCCAAGCAGGTCAACCGGATCATCCTGACCCGGCCCGCCGTCGAGGCCGGCGAGCGCCTCGGCTTCCTGCCCGGTACGCTCTACGAGAAGATCGACCCGTATCTGCGGCCGCTCTACGACGCACTGCACGACATGATCGACCCGGACTCGATCCCCCGCCTCATGGCGGCGGGCACGATCGAGGTCGCGCCGCTGGCGTACATGCGAGGCCGCACGCTCAACGACGCGTTCATCATCCTCGACGAGGCGCAGAACACGAATCCGGAACAGATGAAGATGTTCCTGACCCGTCTCGGCTTCGAGTCGAAGATCGTCATCACCGGTGACGTCACCCAGGTCGACCTGCCCGGCGGCACCAAGAGCGGTCTTCGCCAGGTCCGGGACATCCTGGACGGGGTCCCGGATGTGCACTTCTCCCTGCTGACGTCACAGGATGTCGTCCGGCACAGGCTCGTCGGCCGTATCGTCGACGCGTACGAGGAGTACGACAGCCGTAACGGCACCAACGGGAAGTGAACCGGTCAGCACCATGTCGATCGACGTCAACAACGAGTCCGGCACCGAGATCGACGAGCAGGCGATCCTCGACATCGCCCGCTATGCGCTCGCCAGGATGCGTATCCACCCGCTGTCCGAGCTCTCGGTGATCGTTGTGGACACCGACGCCATGGAGCAGCTCCACATCCAGTGGATGGACCTGCCGGGCCCCACGGATGTCATGTCCTTTCCCATGGACGAGCTGCGCCCGCCGGTCAAGGACGACGAGGAGCCCCCGCAGGGGCTCCTCGGCGACATCGTCCTGTGCCCCGAGGTGGCCCAGAAGCAGGGCGAGGAAGCACCCACCCAGCACTCCATGGACGAGGAGCTCCAGCTCCTCACCGTCCATGGAGTGCTGCACCTGCTCGGTTACGACCACGAGGAGACCGACGAGCGCGCCGAGATGTTCGGTCTGCAGGCCGCGATCGTCGACGGCTGGCGGGCGGAGAAGGGCCTGACGGGTCCGTCCCCGGCGCCGACCGTCTCATGAGCGCCCCACTCGTCATCGGCGCGGTCGCGCTCGTCATCGTCGCCTGGCTGGCGGCGTGCGCCGAGGCCGGTATCGCCAGGGTCTCCAGCTTCCGCGCCGCCGAGGCCGTGCGCTCCGGACGGCGCGGCGCGGACCGGCTCGTGCAGGTCGCCTCCGACCCCACCCGCTATCTCAACGTGGCCCTGCTGGTGCGGGTCTCCTGCGAGATGGCGGCCGGCGTGCTCGTCACCTACGCCTGTCTGAAGGAGTTCCCCGAGACCTGGGAGGCGCTGGCCGTCGCCATCGGCGTGATGGTCCTCGTGTCCTTCGTCGCCGTCGGTGTCTCCCCGCGCACCATCGGCCGCCAGCACCCGCTGAACACGGCGACCGCAGCCGCGTACGTCCTGCTGCCGCTCGCCCGGATCATGGGCCCGGTCCCGCAGCTGCTGATCCTCGTCGGCAACGCGCTGACCCCGGGCAAGGGCTTCGCGAAGGGCCCGTTCGCGAGCGAGGCCGAGCTGCGCGCCATGGTCGACCTCGCCGAGCAGGAGTCGCTGATCGAGGCCGACGAGCGCAAGATGGTGCACTCCGTCTTCGAACTCGGCGACACCCTCGTGCGGGAAGTCATGGTGCCGCGGACGGACCTCGTCTGCATCGAGCGCTACAAGACCATCCGCCAGGCCCTCACCCTCGCCCTGCGCTCCGGCTTCTCCCGCATCCCCGTCACCGGGGAGAACGAGGACGACATCGTCGGCATGGTGTATCTCAAGGACCTCGTCCGCAAGACGCACATCAAGCGGGACGCCGAGGCCGAGCTGGTCTCCACGGCCATGCGCCCGGCCACCTTCGTCCCCGACACCAAGAACGCGGGCGACCTCCTGCGCGAGATGCAGCAGGAACGCAACCATGTCGCGGTCGTCATCGACGAGTACGGTGGCACGGCGGGCATCGTCACCATCGAGGACATCCTGGAGGAGATCGTCGGCGAGATCACCGACGAGTACGACCGCGAACTGCCTCCCGTCGAGGAGCTCGGCGACTCCCGCTACCGCGTCACCGCCCGTCTCGACATCGGCGACCTCGGGGAGCTGTTCGGTCTCGACGCCTTCGACGACGAGGACGTCGAGACCGTCGGCGGACTGCTCGCCAAGTTCCTCGGCCGCGTCCCGATCGCCGGCGCGAGCGCGTTGGTCGACCTGCCCGACGGCCGCTCCCTCCGGCTGACCGCCGAGTCACCGGCCGGCAGGCGGAACAAGATCGTCACGGTGCTGGTGGAGCCCGCGTGAGGCCCGACCGGCTCAAGGCTCTGTGTCTCGCACAGAACGCGGCGGTGGAGGAGTTCCCGTTCGGGCCCGAGTACTCGGTCTTCAAGGTCGAGGGGAAGCTGTTCGCCATCACCGACCTGGAGGCTACTCCGCTGACGGTCTCGCTCAAGTGCGATCCGGACGAGGCGGTACGGCTGCGCGCCGAGCACCCGGCGATCGTCCCCGGCTACCACCTCAACAAGCGCCACTGGAACACGGTGTCGGTGGGCGAGCTCCCGGCCCGGATGGTCCGCGAGCTCATCGAGGACTCGTACGACCTGGTCGTGGCGGGCCTGACGAAGGCGCAGCGGCTGCGTCTCGACCGCCCCTGACCTGCGGCCGGTGACCCGCGCCGACCGGCCCTGACCGGCGGCGGGGCCGGTGCCCTGGCCTATGCTCGGGCCATGACGCAGAGCACCGACCCCCAGAGCGCCGGACTCGGCCCCGAGGACCGCAAGATCGTCACCCTGGCCCGTTCCGCCAGGGCCCGCAACGGTGTGCCCGAGGGCGCCGCCGTGCGCGACGAGACGGGTCGTACGTACGTCGCGGGCACCGTGGACCTCAGCTCGCTGAAGCTCAGCGCCCTGCAGACCGCGGTCGCGATGGCGGTGGCGAGCGGCGCGAAGTCCCTGGAGGCCGCGGCGGTCGTCACCGAGGCCGAGGCCGTGCCGGAGGCGGACCGCGCGGCGGTGCGCGACCTGGGCGGCCCGGACACCCCGGTCGTGCTGGCGGGCCCGGACGGCACGGTGCGGCTCTCGGTCCAGGCCGGCTGACGGGCCGCCGCCGGTGCCGTCGGGACGCGTCCGCCTACCCACCGGTCAGTAGCAAACGTCTCTCAAGTCCCTGAAGAAACCAGGGGACTTTCCCTTGCAATCGCCGCTCGGCTGCGTATCAATGAACAGCAGTTATCCGACGGACCGTCAGATACGCCGGGCGGCCGGGTGCGGGGCGCGAGCCGCAGTCCCGTACCGTCTCGGCCGTCCTCCCCTCCGTGCGGCGCGCACCCCCGCCCACGGACGGTCCGCGCACACCTTCCACGCAGCCCCTGCAGAGCCGTGCCCGCATGCCCGTAGACCGGTCGGCGGGTCCGGTGGGACCCCACTGCGCGGATCGGTGCGCCCTCGTGCGGCATACGACAACTCCCTGACAAGGGAAGGGGAACCGAATGAGACGCAGCAGGTTCGGTATCGGTACGGCGCTGGCCGTGGGGGCTCTGGCCGTGAGCGGCCTGGCGTTCGCCCCGGCGGCGATGGCGGTGCAGCCGGCGGACGCCACGGCGGACTACGACTGCGGTGGCTTCGGCGGTGGCGACGCCAACCTCCACGCCGTGCAGTCGGGCGGCAGCATCACCATCACGGTGGCCACGTCCGTCGTGACACCGCTGCCCATCGGGGCGGGCGACGCGACCACCACACTCGTCCTGTCCCTCAACGGCTCGGGAACCGCCACGTTCTCGGGCAGCTCCAACCCGGCGATCCCGGCGTTCAGCCCGTTCAACAGCGGGCCCCTGACGAGCACCGCGAGCTTCGCTCCCGGTGACTCCCTGGACTCGTACTTCGGCGGTCCCGGCCTCACGCTGGAGATCTTCGGTACGACGGTTCCCTGCGAGGCGGTCACATCGCAGTCGCCCGGCCCGTTCGTCGCCGACTGATCCGGAACCGAAACGCAACGGCCGCTGCCGCCGCACCAATCGGCGGCAGCGGCCCCGCGCCGGTTTTCTGTCATCCGGTGAGTGTCATCGTCCCGCAGGCGCGGCGAAGTTAACAGTATCTGATGGGCCATCAGTTGGGACATTTCGATTCCATTGACTTCTTCCGCCCACCGGCCGTCAATGGCCGCCCGAAGGCGCGGACGTACGGAAGAGCTGCCGCGCCCACACCTTCAGGAGGGGGTAACCATGGCAACAGCAGGTCCGTCGAGCCGAAGATCTGCCGACCGAGGATCCGCCGGGCGAAGACGCCGCTGGGCCGCAGCACTGGGGGTGACCGCGCTCGCGGTCGCCGGCGCGGGAGTGACGGCACCGTCGGCCGGCGCCCTGGCGACGGCGTCCGCGACGGCATCGGTGTCGGTGGACTTCCCCACGCACTGCGTGCCGCCGCCCATCGCCGGCATCCCGCCGATCGACGGCACCACCACCGCCCAGATCACCGTCGACAACGCCGCCCCGAAGGTCGGCGACACCGTCACGGTGACCTACAAGGTCACCAAGCCGGCGGCAGGCAACCCCGTCAACATCGCGCTGCCCGCCGACATCATGACCCCGACCGGCAAAGTGACCCTGACCGGCGCCCAGTCCGGCTCCGTCACGGTCACCGGGCCCAAGAAGAACCCGCCCGTGCCGGGCCTGGGCGAGTTCCCGCCGTTCGAGATGACCGGCACCTTCACGGTCACCGCGCCCGGCGAGATCAAGCTGTCGCCCGGCGACTACAACATCCACACCAGCTACGTCCTCGAGCTGGACACCCCCTGCACGGTGACGAATCCGCCGGCGCCCGTCTCCGAGACGGTCGTCGCGACGGACGACGGCGGCCCGGTGAACGAGCGCACCATCACGCTCGGCACGGCCTCCGGGAAGCCCGGTGACCGGGTGACCGTCACCGGCGCCGGGTTCACGCCGAACACCGATGTCACCGTCGCCGGCTGGAACGGCTCCGCGCCGACCGCCGACAAGCTCACCTCCAAGTCGACGGCCACGGGCGGCTTCACCTTCCGGCCGAAGATCAACGATCCGGCGACCGTCGGCATCGTGGCGTTCGAGGGCTCGGGCTGGGATCCGGCGAAGGGCGCGGGCCCGGCCGCGTACACCCTCGTCGGGGACGTTCCCCCGCTCAGCCAGCAGCTCAACACCCTCGTGGCGAGCGGCACCCTGTCCATGACCCAGGCCGGCGACAGCGTTCAGCTGACATCCGTCGACTTCGGCCAGGGCGGCTCCTCGACCGGGGACCTGAACGCGGTCACGGTCAAGGACTTCCGCGGCGGCCCCGCGGGCTGGTCCCTGACCGGCAGGGTCACCGACTTCAGCGGGCCCGGCGGAAAGATCGACGCCGGCAAGCTGAGCTGGACCCCCTCCTGCAGCACCAAGGCGGGCAGTCCCAGTACCTGCGCGGCGGGCTCCGCGGGCGTCGTCGGCAGCGCCGGAGCGACCCTGGCGGCCACGCCCAACGGGGCGATGACCGGCGGTGAGTTCACCGTCGGCGCGAAGGTGGCACTGGACGTCCCGGCGTTCACGGCCCCCGGCGCCTACACCGGTGTGCTGACCCTCACCCTCACCTGACAGCCACGGCGGGTCGGCCCGCACCGGCCGACCCGCCCCTACCCCGGGGGTTCCGCACCGTGCGAAGACCGTCCGCACCGCTCCTGGCCGTGATCGCGCTCCTGCTCCTGTACGCCGCACCGGGCACCTCCCACGCCGCCGACAACGGCGAGTGGTCCGTCGAGCCCGCCGCCTCCGCGCTCGGCGGCCGCCCGTACTTCTATCTCTCCGCCGACCCCGGCACCAGGCTCACCGACAAGGTCACCGTCACCAACAAGACCGCCACCCCGCTCACCTTCCGGCTCTACGCCGCCGACGCGTACAACACGGCACGGGACGGCGGCTTCGCCGTACGCACCCAGGACGAGCGGCAGCGCGGCGTCGGCGCCTGGGCGAAGCCGGAACGCGACCGGGTCACCGTCCCCGCGCGCTCCTCCGTCACCGTCCCCTACACCCTCACCGTCCCCGAGAACGCCGAGCCCGGTGACCACCCGGGCGCCCTGGTCGCCCTCGACGAGCGCGTCGCGGCCGGATCCGGATCCGTCGCGGTCGGCGTCCGGCGGGCGGTCGGCGCGCGCGTCTACCTCCGGGTGAACGGCCCGACCATGGCCGCGCTGTCGGTCGAGGACGTGACCTACGCCCCGGACACACCGCTCGTGCCCGGCACCGGCGACAGCAGCGCGCTCGTCTCGTACACGCTGCACAACCGCGGCAACGTCACCCTCAACCCGAAGGTCGCCCTCCGTGCCGAAGGCCTGTTCGGCCGCACGCTCCTGGCCCGCGAGCTGAAGCGGATCCCCGGCGAACTGCTGCCGCGCCAGAAGATCCGGCTCACCGAGAGATGGGCGGGCGCACCGCAGCTCGACTGGGGCGAAGTGACCCTGACGGCGAGCGCACGCGACGTCCGCGAGTCCGGTGCGGTGTCCTTCTTCGCCCTGCCCTGGCTGGTCGCGGTCGTCCTGCTCACGGGGGGTGCCGGCGCGTTCGTGTGGCTGCGGCTGCGGGCCCGGACGGCACGCGGTACGTGAGAGCCCCGCGGATCGGGGAGAATGTCCCGCATGAGCGTTCACACCCCTGGATCCGAGGCCCCGCACCGCGCCGGCTTCGCCTGCTTCGTCGGCCGTCCCAACGCGGGCAAGTCCACCCTCACGAACGCTCTGGTCGGGCAGAAGGTGGCGATCACCTCGAAGAAGCCGCAGACCACGCGCCACACCGTCCGGGGCATCGTGCACCGCCCCGATCTCAACGCCCAGCTCGTCCTCGTGGACACGCCCGGTCTGCACAAGCCGCGCACCCTGCTCGGTGAGCGGCTCAACGACGTCGTACGGACCACCTGGGCCGAGGTCGACGTGATCGGCTTCTGCCTGCCGGCCGACGAGAAGGTCGGCCCGGGGGATCGTTTCATCGCCAAGGAGCTGGCGGGGATCAAGAAGACCCCGAAGGTCGCGATCGTGACGAAGACCGACCTGGTGGACTCCAAGACCCTCGCCGAGCAGCTGATCGCCGTCGACCAGCTCGGCAAGGAGGTCGGCATCGAATGGGCGGAGATCGTCCCGGTCTCGGCCGTCGGCGACAAGCAGGTCGCGCTCCTCGGTGACCTCCTCGTCCCGCTGATGCCCGAGAGCCCGCCGCTCTACCCGGAGGGCGATCTCACCGACGAGCCCGAGCAGGTCATGGTCGCCGAGCTGATCCGCGAGGCCGCGCTCGAAGGCGTACGGGACGAACTGCCGCACTCCATCGCGGTCGTCGTCGAGGAGATGCTGCCGCGCGAGGACCGCCCGGCGGACAAGCCGCTCCTCGACATCCACGCCAACGTCTACATCGAGCGCCCCAGCCAGAAGGGCATCATCATCGGCCCGAAGGGCAGCCGCCTCAAGGAGGTCGGCACCAAGTCCCGCAAGCACATCGAGGCGCTGCTGGGTACGCCCGTCTTCCTCGATCTGCACGTGAAGGTCGCGAAGGACTGGCAGCGGGACCCGAAGCAGCTGCGCAAGCTCGGTTTCTGACCGTCTCCGCGTCGCTCACGGTGCCGCCGGGTCCGCCCGGCGGCACCGTTGCGTCACGGGGCCCGGCGGACCGCTACGCCCCCTGCTTCAGCACCATCGAGATCAGCGTGCGCTGCTCCTCGGTGAGCCGTGGATCGGCGCAGTACACCGTCCTCCCGTCGACCGTCAGCTGGTACTGGAATCCGTCCGGCACCCCCACCGGCGGCGTGCCCCGGCCGCTCTTCACGGCCGCTTCGGCCAGGGCGTGCCACTCCTGGGCATCGGGCCGGCCGGCGGTGTCCACCTCGGCGACCTTCTCGATGCCGGCGAATCCACCGGTGCGTCGCACTCGAATGCGCATGCGTCCTGTCCAGCCCCTCCCGGGCCGATCCGCCTCAGCCGGTCACCACGCCCACCTGGGACCAGGCCTTGACGACCGCCTCGTGCTCCGTGCCCTGACCGTAGCGGGCCGCCGCGGCCGCGACCGTCTCCTTGGCGAAGTCCGTGAACGACGCGTCGACCTGCAGCTTCCCCGAGGTCATCGTGTCGTACCAGATCTGCCCGGCCCGCTCCCACGCCTTGCCGCCGAGCTGGGTGGCGAGCAGGTGGAAGGCGTGGTTGGGGATGCCGGAGTTGATGTGGACGCCTCCGTTGTCCCGGCCGGTGCGGACGTAGTCGTCCATCGTCGCGGGCTGCGGGTCCTTGCCGAGCACATCGTCGTCGTACGCCGTGCCCGGTGCCTTCATCGACCGCAGCGCCACCCCGCTGACCTGGGGTGCGAGCAGCCCGGCGCCGATCAGCCAGTCGGCCTCGTCGGCGGTCTGGTCGAGGGTGTACTGCTTCACCAGCGAGCCGAAGACGTCGGAGACGGACTCGTTCAGGGCGCCCGGCTGGCCGAAGTAGGTGAGGTTCGCCGAGTGCTGGGTGAAGCCGTGTGCCAGCTCGTGGGCGATGACGTCGACGGCCACGGTGAAGTCGAGGAAGATCTCCCCGTCCCCGTCGCCGAACACCATCTGCTCGCCGTTCCAGAAGGCGTTGCCGTAGTTCTCGTCGTAGTGGACGGTCGCGTCGAGCGGCAGCCCGCCGCCGTCGATCGAGTCGTGTCCGTACGCGGTCAGCAGCAGCTCGAACGTCGCGCCGAGGCCCGCGTACGCGCGGTTGACCGTGGCGTCCCGGACGGGCTCGCCGCCTTCGGAGCGCACCTTGGTGCCGGGCAGCACCGTCCTGTGCTGGGCGTCGTAGACGGTCCGCTGCGGGCCCTCCTCGACGGCCTGCGCGGGGGCGGGGGCGCCGACGACGGTGGTCAGCCGGCGGCCGGTGCGGTGGGCGGCGTCCGCGACCAGGGTGCGGCGGGCCGCGGCGGCGACGGCCGGGTCACCGGCCCGGGCGAGCTTGTCGAGCAGGTGCGGAGGCACGATGCCGCAGAAGACGGGCATGAAGGAGTCCATGTCTGGCAATGTGGCACCGAGTCATGTGGCTGTCACTGGAAGCGACGATGATTAGGTAAATTGGGTGATCTGTCACATTTGCCCGTTACTGATCGGTCATCCCGCATACTGAAACGGGACCGGCGCTCACGCCGAAGCTCAGCTAGGCTCGTCCGCATCATGCGTTTCGGGCTGCTTCTTCTTAGCTGCCGCGGCGAGGGCCTGTAGTCGTAGGCCGACCCCCTCCCCGCGGAGTCAGGTGCTGCTTCGACACAGAGCGACCCAGTCGGCCGTCCCCACAGAGGACCCCGAGGAGCCCTACGCAATGTCTCAGTCGCAGTGGATCGGCCGGCCCACGCCGATCACGAACACGACGCACAGCCAGAAGCCGTCCGGTATGCCGGTCCACAAGTACGGCAGGTACGAGGCCGTGGACATCCCGGACCGCACCTGGCCCGAGAAGCGGATCACCAGTGCGCCGCGCTGGCTGTCCACCGACCTGCGTGACGGCAACCAGGCCCTCATCGACCCCATGTCGCCCGCCCGCAAGCGCGAGATGTTCGACCTGCTGGTCCGCATGGGCTACAAGGAGATCGAGGTCGGCTTCCCCTCCTCCGGCGACACGGACTTCGCCTTCGTCCGCTCGATCATCGAAGAGGGCGCGATCCCGGACGACGTGACCATCTCCGTGCTGACCCAGGCCCGTGAGGACCTGATCGAGCGGACCGTCGAGTCGATCGTCGGCGCCGAGCGCGCCACCGTGCACCTGTACAACGCGACGGCCCCGACCTTCCGCCGCGTCGTCTTCCGCGGCTCCAAGGACGACATCAAGCAGATCGCCGTCGACGGCACCCGGCTGGTGATGGAGTACGCGGACAAACTCCTGGGCGAGGAGACGGCCTTCGGCTACCAGTACAGCCCGGAGATCTTCACCGACACCGAGCTGGACTTCGCCCTGGAGGTCTGCGAGGCCGTCTGCGACGTGTGGCAGCCCGGACCCGGCCGCGAGATCATCCTGAACCTGCCCGCCACCGTGGAGCGTTCGACGCCGTCCACCCATGCGGACCGCTTCGAGTGGATGGCCCGCAACCTGACCCGCCGCGAGTACGTCTGCCTGTCCGTGCACCCGCACAACGACCGCGGCACGGCCGTGGCCGCCGCCGAGCTGGCGATCATGGCGGGCGCCGACCGTATCGAGGGCTGCCTGTTCGGCCAGGGCGAGCGCACCGGCAACGTCGACCTGGTCACCCTGGGCATGAACCTGTTCTCCCAGGGCGTCGACCCGCAGATCGACTTCTCGCAGATCGACGAGATCCGTCGCACCAGCGAGTACTGCAATCAGATGGAGATCCACCCGCGCCACCCCTACGCGGGCGATCTGGTCTACACCTCCTTCTCCGGCTCCCACCAGGACGCCATCAAGAAGGGCTTCGACGCCATGGAGGCCGACGCGGCCGCTCAGGGCCGGACGGTCGACGAGATCGAGTGGGCCGTCCCGTACCTGCCGATCGACCCCAAGGACGTCGGCCGCTCCTACGAGGCGGTCATCCGCGTCAACTCGCAGTCGGGCAAGGGCGGAATCGCCTACGTCCTGAAGAACGACCACAAGCTGGACCTGCCGCGCCGGATGCAGATCGAGTTCTCCCGCATCATTCAGGCCAAGACCGACGCCGAGGGCGGCGAGGTCACGCCGAAGGAGATCTGGTCGGTCTTCCGCGACGAGTACCTGCCCAACCCGGACAACGCGTGGGGCCGCATCCAGCTGCGTTCCGGCCAGACCACGTCCGACACCGACGGCACCGACACACTGACCGTCGAGGCGGTCGTCGACGGTACCGACACCGTCCTGACCGGTTCCGGCAACGGACCGATCTCGGCCTTCTTCGACGCGCTGAACGCCATCGGCGTCGACGCCCGGCTGCTGGACTACCAGGAGCACACGATGAGCGAGGGCGCGTCCGCGCAGGCAGCCTCGTACATCGAGTGCGCCATCGACGGAAAGGTCCTGTGGGGCATCGGCATCGACGCCAACACCACACGCGCCTCGCTGAAGGCGGTCATCTCGGCCGTCAACCGCGCCGCCCGCTGACGACCCCGCCGCCCGCGGCACCGAACCCCGCCCCTGCCGAGGGGCGGGGTTCGGCCATGTCCGGGTGATGTACCGCCGGGGTACTGACGTCACCTCACCGATGTGGCTAACATCACGTCAACGCGGCAATGTTGCCGAAGGCTACGGAGGTGCGAAGTGCGGCCAGTCCGAGGACAGAGCGGCCGAAAACCGCGCATCCACGGCCATCGTCGCCGTCGTGTCTTCGGTGTACGCACGTCATGGAGCACGATCGGTGACGGCGAGTTCTTCTGCCCCGACTGCGGAGGCGACCGCAACTACCGCCGCCGCACCGGCCGCCGCCGCTTCACCTTCCTCGGCGTCCCCGTCCTGCCGCGCGGCCACGCCGGCCCGGTCGTCGAATGCGCCGCCTGCCACACCCACTTCGGCACCGAGGCCCTCGACCACCCCACCACCGCCCGCTTCTCCGCGATGCTCCGCGACGCCGTGCACACGGTCGCCCTCGCCGTCCTCGCCGCCGGCGGCACCTCGTCCCGCACGGTCCGGCAGACCGCGGTCGCCACGGTCCGCGCCGCCGGGTTCAGCGACTGCACCGAGGACCAGCTGACCACGATGGTCGAGGCCCTCGCCGCCGACACCGGGCGCTTCATCACCGACGCCGGCCCGTGCGGCGCCGCCCTCGCCATCGAACTCCACGAGGCGCTGGAGCCGCTCACCCCCCATCTCGCCCCGTCGGGACGGGAGTCGATCCTGCTGCAGGGAGCGGGTATCGCCCTCGCCGACGGGCCCTACATCCCGGCGGAACGGGACGTACTGACCACGGTGGGGAACGCGCTGCAGCTGCGCGCCGACGACACGGCGCGGCTGCTGGCTGCGGCCCGCACACCGTCGCCGTAGTACCGCCGCAGTACGCCACTACTCCCCGGGGAGCAACGGCACGCCACCGCCCACCCCGGCAGTAGCGCACAGCTCGCCCCTCAGCGCGACGCATCGACCTTCCCCCGACGGGAGTCTGGATCCGTCCAGACCACCTCGCCGGAGGGAGGCCCGAGATGGGGGCCCCGACCACCACGCACGACGCGGCACCGCCGCCCGCTCCCGGGACGGTGGAGCGCCGCCGCGGCCGCCCGGTGCTGCCCTGGGCCGTCCTCGCCCTGTGGGTCGCGGTCCTCGCCGTCGCGACACCCTTCGCGGGCAAGCTCGGCGACGTGCAGCGCGACAACATCGTGGACTACCTGCCGGCGGGCGCGGACTCCACCCAGGTCGCCAGGATCCAGCAGGACCTCCCCGGCGGCGAGAGCACCCAACTCGTCCTCGTCTACCAGCGCGAGGGCGGCCTGACCGCCGCCGACCGGAGGACCGCGCAGGACCAGGCCGCCAGGATCGCCGCGGCGCACGAACTGACCGCCGAACCCAGGGGCGTACCCGCGGCCGACGGCGCCACCCTGATGTTCCCCGTGTCCTCGACCGAGCCGGGCAACGACGAGAAGGCCCGGGCCGCGTTCGTCGAGGACGTACGGGCCGAGGTCTCCGGTGGTGAAGGACTGACCGTCGAGGTCGGCGGACCGAGCGCCCTGCAGACCGACATGGAGGACGTCTTCGAGACCATCGACGGCACCCTGATGATCGCGACCGTCCTCGTCGTCGCCGTCCTGCTGGTCCTCACCTACCGCAGCCCGTTCCTGTGGCTCGTCCCGCTGCTCGTCGTCGGCGCCGCCGCCGTCACCAGCCGGGCCGTCGTCCACGGTCTGGTCCAGGGTTTCGGCCTCACCGTCACCAGCCAGAGCGGCGGCATCATGACCGTCCTCGTCTTCGGCGCGGGCACCGACTACGCGCTGCTCCTGGTCGCCCGCTACCGAGAGGAACTCCGGCGCGTCCCCCACCCGTACGACGCCATGCGCGCCGCGCTGCGCGGCTGCGGCCCCGCCGTCCTCGCCTCCTGCGGGACCGTCGCCGCGGGCCTGCTGTGCCTGCTCGCCGCCGACCTCAACAGCGCCCGCGGACTCGGTCCCGTCGGCGCGGTCGGCGTGGTGTGCGCGCTCGCCGCGATGCTGACGCTGCTGCCCGCCGTCCTCGTCCTCCTCGGCCGCCGGGTGTTCTGGCCGCTGGTCCCCCGTCACGGGAGCGAGGCCACGCGGCGCCGCAGCCTGTTCGCCGTGATGGGCAGCTCCGCCGGCCGCCGCCCGCTCGCCGTCCTCATCGCCGGCGCGGCGCTCCTCGGGGCACTCTCGCTCGGCGCGTTCAACCTGCCCGGCACCCTCAAGAACGAGGACGGCTTCACCGACCGCCCCGAGTCCGTCTCCGCCATGCAGAAACTGGCCGGCGCCTTCCCCGACCGCAGCAGCCAGCCGATCAGCGTCGTCACACCCACCGCCACCGCCGACCGGGCACTCGCCGAGGCCCGCGCGACCGACGGGGTGGCGACGGCCGAGCGCGGACGCAGCGCCGACGGATGGACGGAGCTGTCGGTCTTCGCCGAGGACGCGCCGGAGACCGCCGGCGAGACAACGACGATCAAGGCCCTGCGTGCCGCACTGGACGGCGCCCACGTCGGCGGGACGAGCGCCCAGCAACTCGATCTGGAGGACACCAACGAGCGTGACCGGATCGTCGTCGTCCCGCTGGTCCTCGCGGCCGTCCTGATCGTCCTCGTCGCCCTGCTGCGCAGCATCGTCGCCCCGCTGATCCTCATCGTCGCGGTCGTCGCCGTCTGGGGCGCCGCCATGGGCCTCGGCGGGCTGGTCTTCGGGCCGCTCCTCGGCTTCGAGGGCTTCGACCCCAGCCTGCCGCTGCTGTCCTTCGTGTTCCTCGTCGCCCTCGGCGTCGACTACGGCATCTTCCTGATGCACCGGATGCGGGAGGAAGCCCTCCTCGGCGCGGACCCCACGGCCGCGGCCCTGACCGCGCTGCGGACGACGGGCGGCGTCATCGCCTCGGCGGGCCTCGTGCTCGCGGCCACCTTCGCGGTCCTGATGAACCTGCCCCTGGTCGCGCTCGTCGAGATGGGCTTCATCGTCGCCGTGGGCGTCCTGCTGGACACCTTCCTCGTACGGACCTATCTGGTGACGAGCGCGAGCCTGTTGCTCGGCCGCGCGGTGTGGTGGCCCGGAAGGCTGTCCCGGAAGTAGGGCCGTCCGGAAACAGAGCCGCCCCGGGAACGACGAACGCCTCCGGCGGGGGCCGTGCCCGCCCGCGCCGCCGCCCACCCCCGCCGGAGCCGCCCGATGTCCCCATCCCGGAGGATGACCCCGTGGACCAGCACGAGAAGAGCAACCCGCCGAGGCTCGGGTACCGCGTGCTCGCCGCCGTCAGCCGTGACCCGCTCACCGCCCCGCACCGGCTCCGCAACGACGCCCTCATCGCCGCCGCCACCGGCGCCCTCGCCGTCGCGCTCGTGCTCGTCGTGCGCGACGGACGGGCCCCCGACGCCCTCGGCTGGGCCCTCCTCGCCGGCAGCGTCGTGCCGCTGGCGTGGCGCCGCAGCCGTCCGCTGCTCGTCCTGTTCGCCGTGATCGCGTGCATCGTGCCGTACCACGCGCTCGACAACACCCATGCCGCACCCGTTCCCGGATCACTGCTGGCCCTCTACACCGTGGCCTCCACCGCCCGCCCCCGGCACACGTTCCTCGTCGGGGCCGGCGTCATCGGCACCGCCCTGACGGTGATGTTCGGCGTCGGCGCCCACGAGGGCCTGGAAGCGCTGCGCACCACCGGCTGGATCCTCGCCGTGCTGATCTTCGGTGTGGACGTCCGCGTCTACCGCCGCTACATCGCCTCCGTCGTCGAACGCGCCGAACGAGCGGAACGCACCCGTGAGGAGGAGGCCGCCCGCCGCGTCGCCGAGGAACGCCTCCGTATCGCACGCGACCTGCACGACCTCCTCGCCCACAGCATCACCGTCATCGGCGTGCGCACGTCCGTCGCCGCGCACATCCTCACCGTCGACCCGGAACGGCTCGACCGCGACGCCGTCGCCGCCGCGCTCGACGAGATCGCGGAGACCTGCCGTACCGCGCGCGGTGAACTGCGCGCCACGCTCCAGGTGCTCCGGGCGAGCGAGGACGGTGACGAGGACGAGGACCCGTCGCACGGCCCGCTGCCCGGACTGGACGCGCTGCCCGCGCTCGTACGGGCCGCCGGGGCCGAACTCGCCATGCCCGCCACGGACATCGGCGTCCCGCCCGCCACCGGCGCCGCCGTCTACCGCATCGTCCAGGAGTCCCTCACCAACGCCGTGCGCCACGCGGGTCCGGGCGCGAACGTCACGGTCACCCTCGCACCGGACCCGGCCGCCGGACGTCTCCTCGTCCGCGTCACCGACGACGGCAACGCGCCCGGCGGAACCGCCGGTTCGGGCTACGGCGTACCCGGCATGCGCGAGCGTGCCCGCAGCGCGGGAGGCACACTGTCGGCGGGCCCGCGCGACGGAGGCGGGTTCGAGGTCGCGGCGGACCTGCCGCTCACCGCACGGGAGGCCCTGGCGTGACCGGCCCGATCCGCGTCCTGCTCGCCGACGACCAGAACCTCGTCCGCGCCTCGTTCGCCATGCTCGTCGACTCCGACCCCGGCATGGAGGTCGTCGGCCAGGCCGGGACCGGCCGCGAGGCCGTCGAACTCGCCCGCTCCGCACGGGCCGACGTCGTCGTCATGGACATCCGCATGCCCGAACTCGACGGTATCGAGGCCACCCGCCTCATCGCCGCCGACGACGACCTCGCCGGCGTCAAGGTCCTCGTCCTCACCACGTACGACACCGACGACCACATCCTGGAGGCCCTGCGCGCGGGCGCCTCCGGCTTTCTCGTGAAGGACATCAGACCGGCCGATCTGCTCGCCGCGATCCGGACCGTCGCCGCGGGCGAGGCCCTGCTCTCGCCGGGCCCCACCGCCCGACTCATCGCCCGCGTCCTCGCCGCCCCGGCCACCCCGGCCGCCCTGACGGCGGGCGGCCCGGACGGTCTGTCCGGACGTGAACGCCAGGTCCTCGCCCTGGTCGCCCGCGGCCTGGGCAACACGGAGATCGCCGAGTGCCTCGGCCTCAGCCCGCTCACCGCGAAGACCCACGTCAGCCGCATCATGGGCAAGCTCGGCGCCCGCGACCGGGCCCAACTCGTCATCGTCGCCTACGAGTCGGGCCTGATCGTTCCCGGGGTGTAACCGATCGGGCCGCAGCCGCATCCTGAACAGTGACCAGGTCGCCGGAAGGAGAACGAATGCGGAAGGGGAACACACCCATGGAATCCGTACGAGCCCTACGCGCACAGCGGACCCGTCGAGCGCTGCTGGCCGCCGGCGCCGGGGCGGCGCTGGCCGTCGCGCTGCCTCCGGGCGCGACGGCGGCCCCGTCCGCGCGCGGCGACGACGCGCCTGCCCGCGCAGGCGCCTCCCGGCGGCGGGGCGAGGGGCGGACCGAGGAGTTGAGCGAGCAGCTGTCCGCGCTCGAACGGGAGCACTCCGCCCGGCTCGGGGTGTTCGCGCGCAACCTGAGAACGGGCGCGACCGTGCTCCATCGCGCCGACGAACGCTTCCCGATGTGCTCGGTGTTCAAGACGCTCGCCGTCGCGGCCGTCCTGCGCGACCTCGACCGCGACGGCGAGTTCCTCGGCAAGCGCCTGCGGTACACCGCCGAGGAGACCGAGAAGTCGGGCTACGCCCCGATCACCGGCAGGAGCGAGAACCTCGCCCACGGCATGACCGTCGACGAACTGTGCGACGCCGCCATCCGCCACAGCGACAACGCCGCCGCCAACCTGCTGCTCCGCGAGCTCGGCGGCCCGAGGGCGATCACCGGCTTCGCCCGCTCGCTCGGCGACGGCGTGACCCGGCTCGACCGGTGGGAACCCGAGCTGAACTCGGCCGAGCCGTGGCGCGTCGAGGACACCACCGACCCGCGTCACATCGCCGGTACGTACACGCGTCTCGTCCTCGGCGACGCTCTCGTACGGCGGGACCGGCAGCGGCTGACCGGGTGGCTGCTGAACAACACGACCAGCGGGGCACGTTTCCGTGCCGGGCTCCCCAAGGACTGGACCCTCGCGGACAAGACCGGCGGCGGCTCGTACGGCACCAACAACGATGTGGGCATCGCCTGGACCCCGGACCGGGTGCCGGTCGTGCTGGCCGTCCTGACGACCAAGCACGTCCCCGACGCTCCGGCGGACGACCCGCTCGTGGCGAGGACGGCCGAGCTGCTGGCGGCGGCACTGGCCTGACGTCCGGGCCTTGGTCCCCGGTCCCGGCCGCTCCCCGTTCGCCCGGTCCCGGTCGCCCGGCCCCGCTCTCCGTGGCGCGGTCGTCCGTGGCGCGGTCTTCGATCCCGGGCTCCCGATCGGGGTCCGCGGGGCCGGGGCGGGGGCAGAATGGGCGAACACGTACGGCGTGAGCGGGGACCAGGGCGCCGGGCGGGCGGAAGGACGGAACGGGGAAGCGGGACCGGGACGGGGGAACTGTGCTGCGTACTCACGCGACTGCCGCGATGGTCACCGGATCGACGCTGCTGCCGGTGCTGCTCGCCGCCGCCGTGACCACGCTCCTCGCCGTACGGCAACGGCGGTCGAGGGCCCCGGCGCCGAGCGTGCCAGGCCCTTCGGGCCCGGATCCCGGATCGTTCCAACTCCCTTTGCCCATAGGTGACTTCGCCGGTCGCCTCGCCGAGATCGACAGCCTTCTGCGTCTCGTCCACGAAGGCCGGCGCGCCATCGCCGTCACCGGCGCCCCCGGCCTCGGCAAGTCCACGCTCGCGATCCGTCTCGCACACGAGTTGCGGCCCCTCTTCCCGGACGGCCAGGTGTACGCCGACCTCGGCGCCGGCTGCGGCGACCCGGCCGCGCCCGCCGCCGTACTGGCCCGCCTCCTCGGTGCCCTCGGCGCGCCCGCGGAGGAGCGGACCGGCGACCCCGCCGCCCTGGCCGCCCGCCTGCGCAGCCGCACCGCAGGCCGCCGCGTCCTGCTGCTCCTCGACGACGCCGCCGACGCCGCACAGGTCCGCCCGCTGCTGCCCGGCGGGGAGCACTGCCTCGCCCTGATCACCAGCCGCGACGCCCTCACCGGCCTTCCCGAAGCGACCCCGGTCCGCCTGGGCGCCCTCGCCGAGCCGGACGCGGTCGCCCTCCTCGCGAGCGTGGCCGCAGGGGAACGGACAGCCTTCGCGCGGGACAACGGGCCTCCACCCGGGCGAAGCCGGGGCGATGGCGGGCGGATCCCGGCCCCCGGACCGCACCGGGCCGACGCTCTCGTTCGCGCGTGTGGCGCGGTGCCCCTCGCCGTGCGCATCGCCGCCGCGGCAGGCGGCCGGCCGCGCGAAGCAGCCGTCCGGATCGTCCGCGAACGCGCCCGCCTCGACGCTCTGCACATCGGCGACGTCGCCGTCCGCGCCGCCTTCGAAACCGGCTTCGACGCGCTCGCCACCGCCGACCGCCATCTGCTGCGGAGCCTCGGCGCCCACCCCGGCGCCCGGTTCACCGCGCGCATCGCCGCCGCGGCGGCGGCCTGGGACCTGCCCGCCGCCCACACGGGACTCGAGCGCCTCACCGCTGCCCAACTCCTCCTCCCCGCAGGCCCGGACGGCTACCGCTTGCACGACCTGGTCCGCCGCTTCGCCGCCGAACGGCTCGAACGCGACACCGCTCCCGGCGACCGCCGCGCCGCCCTCGAACGCATCCTGGACGCGTACACCGACGACGCCTGCGAGCCCGGCACCCGCCCGTGGGGCTGCGCCGAACAGTCCACCATCTCCCTCCTCGTACGGGCGGGCGTCCGCGAAGGGCTGCACCGCCCCGCCCATCGACTCGCCGTCGCCGCCGACCGCCGGCTGTGGGACCACCCCGGTCAGCTCCCGCGCATCGCCATGTGGGCCGCCGTCCTGGACGCCGCCCGCCGCTGCGGCGAACAGGGCTGGACGGCCGACGCCCTGCGCGGCCTGGGCGCCGCCTACGCGCACGAAGGACGGCTCGACCAGGCCGTGGACCATCTGCGGATGGCGCTCGCCGTGCGGCGCCGCGCGGCCACTCGCGCCGAGCGGGCCGAGCAGATCCGGACCCGCCGCCTCCTGGGCAGCGCGCTGCGCAGCGCGGGCCGATACGAGGAGGCGCTGCGGGAGTTCCGCACCGCCCTGGACGGCTGCCGCGAAGCGGGCGACACGACGGGCGAGGCGGAGGTCCTGTGCGGCCTCGGCGCCCTGCATCTCGACCGGCGCCGCCCCGACGAGGCGATCGACTGCCTGGAGCGGGCACTGCCCCTGCTCGCCCAGCGCGGCGACGACCCCGTTTACGTCGCCGACGCCCGCCGGCACCTCGGCTCGGCCTACGTCCAGGCCGGCAGTCTCGTCCCCGCAGAGCGCCATCTGCACTCCGCCCTCGCCGTCCACCGCACCCGGCCGCGCAACGACCGTGACACGGCGGGGGAGGGGTGGACCCTGCGCGAGCTGGGCTTCCTGGAGGAGCACCGCGGCGCGTACGGAGCCGGTGCCGAGCTGCACCACGCGGCGCTGGCCGCCTTCGAACGCGCGGGCCACGCCATGGGTGTGGCGGCCGCGGCGGAGGCGATCGGCGACAACCTGCTGGCACAGGGCGAGCAGCCGGGCGCCGACACGTGGTACCGGCGGGCGGCCGCGGTCCACACCGCACTCGGCGACCACGTCCGCGCGGCCGGGACACGACGCAAGTTCACCACTTGATCAATCCCTCAACCATCCCTCTTCGCAAGGGTGTTGGGGCTACGGCGATTGTGAACGGCCCGTGCGCGCGTGGCATGATGCCTCCGCTGTTACTCGCGAGTAAGAACGA
This sequence comes from Streptomyces sp. NPDC091376, assembly GCF_044757085.1. Lineage (NCBI taxonomy): Bacteria > Bacillati > Actinomycetota > Actinomycetes > Kitasatosporales > Streptomycetaceae > Streptomyces > Streptomyces sp. NPDC091376. The sequence goes on from NZ_JBIVUF010000001.1 coordinate 114,684, forward strand.
GTGGCGGCAACCACCCCCCTCACCCTTCATTCGCCGGAGGACACCCCCGTGCGTCATTCCACCAGGAGACTCCTGGCCCCCGCGCTGACCGCGCTCGCGATCACGATCGCCGCGAGCGGCTGCTCGGCCGGCCCCGACACCGCCGACCACCCGGCCGCCGGGCCCACCCCCGCCGCCGCCACGGCAACAGCGGGCGACGGAAGCGAACAGCTCGACGTCGAAGCCGCGCCCGAAGGAAAGCCCACCCCGACGGCCGTGGCCCGCCGCAGCTCCGACGGCGGCAACAGCGCGAAGAAGAGCACCCTGAAGGTCGCCTCCTACGACAAGCGCACCCGACGCGCCGTCATATCCACCCCGCGCCGGGACGAGACCCCGTCGGCCACACCCACCGCGTCACCCACGGCCGACGCCCCGGTCAAGACCGGCGACGTCATCGCCAGCGCCCCCGCACCCGGCGCCCCCGAAGGACTGCTGGCCCAGGTCACCGAAGTCGTTGGCACCACCGACAAGGGCACCGAGGTCCGCACGAAGCCCACCACCCTCAACACCCTCCTCGCCGACGACAAGGCCGACGGACAGGTCCCCGTCGACCCCTCCACCTTCGACGTCGAACCCCTCGTCAAGGGCGTCAAGATCTCCTGGGCCAAGAACGGCGGCGCCACCTTCGGCCCCAGCGGAGCGAAGCTCCCCCTCGGCAGCCTGCGCCTCGACGTCGGCGCCGCCCTCGCCACCGCCGACGACGCACCCGTGTCCGCCGCCGCGTCCGTCTCCGGCTTCGTCCAGCTCGCGCCGCAGGTGGAGTTCTCCTACGACGGCAGCGCCAACGGCCAGTCCGGCCGCCCCGCGCCCGGCTCCGCCTTCCTCGGCATGACCGGCGACTGGAGCGCACAGTGGGCCCTCAAGGGCCGCGCCTCCGCGAAGGCCACCCAGCGCATCCCCTTCGCCAAGCTGCACGCCGACCCGGTCATCCAGGTCGGCCCCGTGCCCGTCGTCGTCAACCTCGACCTGACCTGCTACCTCCAGGTCGAGGCCGACGGCCGCATCACCCTCGACGTCCAGCAGAGCGTCAAGGGCGACTTCCGCGTCGGCGGCAGCTACGCCCCGGGCGACGGCTGGACGCCCGTCAGCACCTCCGACGTGAAGAGCACCCCGGTCACCAGCACCGTCACCGCCGCCGGCCAGGCGAAGACCACCCTCGGCGCCGAGGCGTCCGTCGGCCTGTACGGCATGGTCGGCCTCACCGCCGACTTCGCCCCCTACCTGCGCGCGGAGGCCGAGGCCCGCGCGGACGCGTCCTCGGACGGCACGGCGAAGGTCTCCGGCACCTGGGCGCTGCACGGCGGCTTCGACCTCAGCGGAAACCTCCAACTCCAGCTGGCGATCTTCGGCACACCGATCCTCCAGCACCGCATCCCGCTGGGCAGCCTCCACCGCGAATGGCCACTGGCGAGCGGCAAGGGCACGCTCAGGGTTTGACGACGCCCTCGACGAAGGCGGCCCAGGCCGCGGCGGGGAGGACGATGACGGACCCGTCAGGGACCTTGCTGTCCCTGACGGGGACGACACCGGGGAGGTCGTCAAGGACCTCGACGCAGTTGCCGCCTTCGCCGTTGCTGTAAGTGCTCTTGCGCCATGGTGCGGCGCCGGGGAAGTCGTGGGCGACCTCGACGCACTCGCCGCCCTCGCCGTTGCTGTAGCTGCTCTTGCGCCAGCGGGCGTTGCTCAGGTCGTACTCGGGCATCGTCTGTAGTCCTCAGCCGCCGACTCGATCATGGCGAGGGACGCCTCCGGCGACAGCGCGGCGACCCTGAGCAGATCGTAGGCGCGTTGTACGCGCTTCACCACTGCCGGATCGTCCAGCAACGTGCCCGAAAACGACGTCTCCGTATAGGCGGTTGGCGGCGCGTCATCGAACTCCATGAGCCTCAACGACCCATCCATGGAGGCATGCGCCCCAGCCGTGTACGGGACGACCGTTACGAGGGCCTTGCGCTCGCGCGCCATGACCGCGATGTGGTCCAACTGCCGGGCCATCTCGCCCCGGCCACCGACGGGAACGCGTAAGGCGTTCTCATGCAGCGTCGCCCAATACTCGGGCCTTGTAGCGTCCTTGAGGATGTGCGCGCGCTCCATCCGGGACACGACCTTCTCCTCGACGTAGTCCTCGGAGGCGAACGGGTTGGCCGCGAGCGTGACCGCCTGCGCGTACTCGGCGGTCTGCAGCAGACCAGGCACGACCGTCGGTGCGAACTCGCAGATCCTCGTCGCCAGCAGTTCCAGTTCCGCTACCGCCGCGAAGTAATCCGCGTACGGCGAACCGGCGATGAGCTTCCTCCACATCCGTTCGAAAAAGCCGTCGGTTTGTAGCGCCTCGTCGATCCGTCCCGCCACATCCTTCTGCGGCTTCCTAATCGCCTGTTCGAATTGGCCGATGTACCCGCCGGAGACGAATACCCGCCGCCCCAGTTCCCCCTGCGTCAGCCCGGCCGCCTCCCGCCTCCGCTTCAGCTCCAGGCCGAAGAACTCCCAGGCCGCCTGCCGTGCCCAGGCTCCCCGCCCCATACCTGCGTTGGCCATGGATTAACTCCTTTGTGCTGCCGTGCAGTTGTAGCGCGCGTATGTCTGCCGATTCTAGGTCCGTGTCTTCACACTCGAGATGGGAAAGACACAAGGCATCCGGAAGCACGGGAAGCACGAGGAGAGGAGCGCCGTGGCGGAAAGGGAACACCTCCAGGACGCGGAAGCGGTCGTGGCGGAATTGCGGGGCGCGCTCGCACGCATCGGCGTGACGCTGCCGTCGCTCGGGATCGACCCCCTGTCGTACGACGGACGCGAGACCCGCGTCCTGGTCGAACTGGGCCGGTGCAACGTCGAGACCGCGCGGAGGATGGCCGCCGCGCTGCCCGGGGAGGAGACGGACCGATGAAGCCGCCGGCGGTGGGGTCGTACGTGATTGACACGAGCTCCGGCCGGATGGGCAGAGTCATGGGGTACGAGGGGCCGTACGTACAGCTCAGACCGATCGGCGGTGGCCGCGAATGGGACTGCGCTCCGGAGGTGGTGCGCCCCGCCACCGCCATGGAGCGCCTGCGCGCGGCAACGGCGTACGCGAACGCCCGCAGCCGCGGTGAGGTGCCGTGAGACGCCGTGAAGCGCCTCAGCCGTACCAGGTGACGTTGCACACGTAGACGCACTCATGGCGCGGGACCGGCGGAAAGCTGATGAAGCCACGTCCACCGAGGATGTCGAACTCGCGCAGGCCGCCCTCGCGGTCGAAGGGCCTGCCGACCCGCACCGAGTCCTTGCCGAGAGCGGCGAGTTCGGTACTCAGGCGTCCACCTCCGCCATGACCCCGGGCGGCAGTCCCTCGGTGACGTACTCCTGGCTCGGGTTGCAGTCCCAGGTCCAGTCGCTCACAGGCCTGCCTCGGCCTCGGTCGCCGCGCGGATCCGCGTGATCTCCACAATGGCGTCCGCAGGGTCCTGCTCACCCGCGTCCACGATCCGCTCGAGCTCGCGAAGTCGCGCCGCACGCTCCGGGTGGCGTTCGATCGCGACGAACACGGCCCAGGAATGGACGAACGCCCGGAGGGGGGCGAGGCTCTGCGTCTGCTGGGCGTTGGTCGTCGCCTCGAAGAGGTGCCGGGTCAGGGCCGGCACACGACTCGGAGCGATCCGGGAGACCGCCTCCCGCAACGCATCAGGTGTCAGGGCGGGCATCGGGATCAGTGGCCCGTACGGGCCATCGGGCCGCGCGCTCACAGGGACCTCCGGGGCGGATGGGGCTGGCCTTCGTACCGTACCGGCCGGAGCTGGACGACCACCGGGCTTCCGGCCGGTACACCCGCCGGAGGATCGCGCACGGGACTCGGGCTCCGCCATGCCGCACCGACCTTTTCACCGCCAGGAGCGACGACCCCCGCCCGCCGCCCCGCACCCATACGCGAGAATGGGCCCATGAGTCTGTTCCGCGACGACGGCATCGTGCTGCGCACCCAGAAGCTGGGTGAGGCGGACCGGATCATCACGATCCTCACCCGCGGGCACGGGCGCGTCCGCGCCGTCGCCCGTGGGGTGCGCCGTACCAAGTCGAAGTTCGGGGCGCGGCTCGAACCGTTCTCGCACGTGGACGTGCAGTTCTTCGCACGCGGCAGCGATCTCGTCGGCCGCGGGCTCCCGCTGTGCACACAGAGCGAGACCATCGCTCCGTACGGCAGCGGGATCGTCACCGACTACGCCCGCTACACCGCCGGCACCGCCATGCTGGAGACCGCGGAGCGGTTCACCGACCACGAGGGCGAGCCGGCCGTGCAGCAGTACCTGCTGCTCGTCGGCGGGCTGCGCTCCCTCTCCCGCGGCGAGCACCCCCCGCACCTCATCCTCGACGCGTTCCTGCTGCGCTCCCTCGCCGTGAACGGCTACGCGCCGTCGTTCCAGGACTGCGCGAAGTGCGGCATCCACGGGCCGAACCGATTCTTCTCCGTCGCGGCCGGCGGAGTCATATGCGCCGACTGCCGGGTACCCGGCAGCGTCGTACCCTCTGCGGAGGCCGTCGCACTGCTCAGCGCGCTGCTGACCGGAGACTGGGACGCCGCGGAGGGGTGCGAGGAGCGCCACGTCAGGGAGGGCGGCGGACTGGTGTCCGCCTATCTGCACTGGCACCTGGAGCGCGGCCTGCGATCGCTGCGGTACGTAGAGAAGAACTAGGAGAGTGTGACCCCATGGCACGACGCGGATTCCTGGGACGTTCCCGCCGCGAGTACGAGGCCCCCGAACCACACCCCTCCGGTGCCCGTCCGCCGAAGATCCCCGGCGAGCTCGTGCCGAAGCACGTGGCGATCGTCATGGACGGCAACGGCCGCTGGGCCAAGGAGCGCGGCCTGCCCCGCACCGAGGGGCACAAGGTCGGCGCCGAGCGCGTGCTGGACGTGCTGCAGGGCGCGATCGAGATGGGCGTCGGAAGCATCTCCCTCTACGCCTTCTCCACCGAGAACTGGAAGCGCTCGCCGGACGAGGTGCGCTTCCTGATGAACTTCAACCGCGACTTCATCCGCAAGACCCGCGACCAGCTCGACGCACTCGGCATCCGCGTCCGCTGGGTGGGCCGGATGCCCAAGCTGTGGAAGTCGGTGGCCAAGGAGCTCCAGATCGCCCAGGAGCAGACCAAGGACAACGACAGGCTCACGCTGTACTTCTGCATGAACTACGGCGGGCGCGCGGAGATCGCCGACGCGGCGCAGGCGCTGGCGGCGGATGTGAAGGCCGGGCGGCTCGACCCGTCCAAGGTCGACGAGAAGACCCTCCAGAAGTACCTCTACTACCCGGACATGCCGGACGTCGACCTCTTCCTGCGGCCGAGCGGCGAGCAGCGCACCTCCAACTACCTGATCTGGCAGAGCGCCTACGCCGAGATGGTCTTCCAGGACGTGCTCTGGCCCGACTTCGACCGCCGTGACCTGTGGCGGGCCTGCCTGGAGTTCGCCTCACGCGACCGCCGCTTCGGCGGTGCGATCCCCAACGAGGAACTCCTCGCCATGCAGGGCAAGGACCCTGCCCCTGCCCCGGCTCCGGACCCCGCCGGCTGACCCGGCGCATGGGAAAGGGCCTGCACCCGGCGCCGGGTGCAGGCCCTTTCACCTACGTCGATCACGTCGACCACGTCGACTCACTTCCGCGCGCACTCCGCGCACGTACCGAAGATCTCCACGGTGTGTGCCACGTTCACATAACCGTGCTGCGCGGCAATCGTCTCCGCCCACTGCTCCACCGCGGGGCCCTCGACCTCGACCGCCTTGCCGCACATCCGGCACACCAGATGATGGTGGTGCTCACCGGACTCACAACGCCGGTACACCGCCTCACCGTCGCTCGTGCGCAGCACATCCACCTCACCGGCGTCGGCGAGGGACTGCAGCGTCCGGTAGACCGTCGTCAGGCCGACCGAATCGCCGCGGTGCTTGAGCATGTCGTGCAGCTCCTGCGCACTGCGGAACTCGTCCACCTCGTCCAGCGCCGCCGCCACCGCGGCCCGCTGACGGGTCGACCGGCCGCGCACGGGGGGTCCAGCCGTCGCCACAGGTGCCTCCTAACGTTGCGCCGCTCTCCGCCGGACATTCTGCCAGGCCCGGACCGGAGGGCCGATCAGCCTTTTTCGGCCACCGACCGGACAGTCGCGACATCAGCGGTCACACCGCCCACGGACGGAACGTCCACATCGCACTCCGCCCCGGCCGCCCCGGCCGCGCTCACCGCCGCTCTCGCCCGCCGCCTGGCCAGCGGCGCCGCCAGCACCGTCAGCAGCCCGAAGACCCCGATCGCCAGCAGCACGATCGTCGCACCCGGCGGCACGTCCTGGTAGTACGTGGCGACCGTACCCGTCAGCGTGACCGCCACACCGATCGCCACGGCCACGACGAACGTCACCGCGAACGACCGGGTGATCTGCTGCGCCGCCGCCACCGGCACCACCATCAGCGCGCTCACCAGCAGCAGACCCACCACACGCATCGCCACCGTCACCGTCACCGCGGCCGTCACCGCCACCAGGAGGTTCATCGCCCGCACCGGAAGACCCGTGACCCGTGCGAACTCCTCGTCCTGGCTGATCGCGAACAGTTGCCGCCGCAGACCGACCGTCACCAGCAGCACGAAGGCCGCCAGCAGACAGATCGCGACGACGTCCTCGTCGGAGACCGTCGACAGCGAGCCGAAGAGATAGGTGGTGAGCTTGGCCGTCGAGCCGGTGCCGCTGAGGTTCATCAGCAGGACGCCGCCCGCCATGCCGCCGTAGAAGAGCATCGCCAGCGCGATGTCCCCGCGCGTACGCCCGTAGGCCCGGATCAGCTCCATCGCGACGGAACCGGCGACCGCGACCAGCGTCGCCATCCACACCGGGTTGGTGGACAGCAGGAAGCCGAGACCGACCCCCGTCATCGCCACGTGGCCGATGCCGTCGCCCATCAGCGCCTGCCGGCGCTGGACCAGATGAATGCCCACGGCGGGCGCCGTGATGCCGACCAGTACGGCGGCCAGCAGCGCCCGCTGCATGAAGGGGTCCTGGAGCAGTTCCATGATCAGGTCAGCAGTCCCGTGCGGAGCGGCTCGTCGGCCGCGTGCGGATGTACATGGTCATGGCCCGGCAGCGCATGCTGGCCGACCGCCTCGGGCGGCGGACCGTCATGGACGACACAGCCGTCGCGCAGCACCACCGCGCGGTCGATCAGCGGCTCCAGCGGGCCCAGTTCATGGAGCACGAGCAGCACCGTCGCCCCGGCCGCCACCTGCTCGCGCAGCGTCCCGGCCAGGATCTGCTGGCTGGCGAGGTCCACGCCCGCCATCGGCTCGTCCATGATCAGCAGTTCGGGGTCGGCGGCCAGCGCACGGGCGATCAGCACCCGCTGGTGCTGGCCGCCGGACAGCGCGCTCACCGAGTCCTTCGCCCGGTCGGCCAGCCCGACCAGTTCGATCGCCCGCCGTACGGCGGCCCTGTCCTCCCCGGACGGCCACTTCAGCTTCGTACGCGACAGCCGGCCGGAAGCCACCACCTCACGGACCGTCGCGGGCACACCACTCGTCGCGGTCGTCCGCTGCGGTACGTAACCCACCCGCGACCACTGGCGGAAACGCCGCAGCTCCGTACCGAACAGCGACACCGAACCGTCCGTGAGCGGCACCTGACCGATCACCGACCGCACGGCCGTCGACTTGCCCGAGCCGTTCGCACCGAGCAGCGCGACGACCTCACCGCGGTGCACGGTGAGGTCGACGCCACGCAGCACGGGGCGCGAGCCGAGCGTGGCCCTGGCTCCGCGGACGGATATGACGGGCTCCATGGACTGCGCCTCCGATGCTGCTTCCGCTGTTGCTCCAGCTGCTGGTGTCACTTCGCGCCGAGCGCCTTCTGCAGCGCCGCGAGGTTGGACTCCATCACCTCGATGTAGTCATCGCCCTTGGACCTGTCCGTGATTCCCTCCAGCGGGTCCAGGACGTCCGTCTTCAGGCCCGTGTCCCCGGCGAGCGTCTTCGCCGTCCTGTCGCTGGCCAGGGTCTCGAAGAAGACGGTGGTGACCTTGTCCCTCTTCGCGACCGCCTGGAGCTCCTTGATCCGGGCGGGGCTGGGCTCGGACTCGGGGTCGAGGCCGGCGACGCCCTCCTGCTCCAGGCCGTAGCGCTCGGCGAGATAGCCGAAGGCGGAGTGGGTGGTGATGAAGGTCCTGGTGCCGGTGTTCTTCAGGCCCTCGGCGAACCTGGTGTCGAGCGCCTTCAGCTTGGCGACGAGTGTGTCGGTGTTCTTCCGGTAGTCCGCGGCGTGGGCCGGGTCCGCCTTCGCCAGGGAGGCGCCGACGCCCTTGGCGACCTCCGCGTACTTGACCGGGTCGAGCCAGACGTGCGGATCGGCGGCGGCGTTTTCCTCGCCGTGCTCCTCGCCCTCGTGCCCGCCGTGCTCCTCGCCTGCGTGCTCCTCGCCCTCGTGACCGTGATCGTGGCCGTGGTCGTGGCCCACTCCGGTCCCGTGGCTCTCCAGCTGCGTCAGCGTGGCCGCGTCGACCGTGTTCTCCACACCGGCCTGCGCGATCGCGTCGTCGACCGCGGGCTGGATGCCCTTCAGATACAGGACGTAGTCGGCCTGGCGGAGCTCCGAGGTCTGCCTGGGCTTCAGCTCCAGGTCGTGCGGCTCCACGCCGGGCTTCGTGAGAGAGGTGACCGCCACGTGTTCACCGCCGATCTGCTCGGCGAGATACTGCATGGGGTAGAAGGACGCCACCACATCCACCTTGCCGTCGTTCTTGCCGCCGCCCGCGGCTTCGGAACCCGAGCACGCGGAGAGGGTGACAAGAGCCAGAGCGCTCGCTCCGGCGACGGCGGTGGCGGGTATGAGGCGTCGTACGTTCATGACAGTCATTTTCAACAAAAGTGGAAACGATTGTCAACAAAGGGTCGCGTGCGCCCGTACCCCGGACCGATTTGATCCCGGGGGTGCGCCCGCCGGTAATCTGAAGCATTCGCCCCGCCCATCAGCCGATCACCCCCCTCACCAAGGCGCTTCGCGCCACCTCATCCCAATTCGTCGTCGTAGTGAAGAGAGCACCGTGGCCGCCGACAAGATCGACACGATCGTCAACCTGAGCAAGCGCCGTGGCTTTGTCTACCCGTGCAGCGAGATCTACGGCGGACAGCGCGCCGCCTGGGACTACGGGCCGCTGGGAACCGAGCTCAAGGAGAACATCAAGCGCCAGTGGTGGCGCTACATGGTCACCGCCCGCGAGGACGTCGTCGGACTCGACTCCTCGGTGATCCTGGCCACCGAGGTGTGGGAAGCCTCAGGCCACGTCGCGACCTTCACCGACCCCCTCACCGAGTGCACCTCCTGCCACAAGCGCTTCCGCGCCGACCACCTGGAGGAGGCGTACGAGGAGAAGCACGGCCACGGCCCCGCGAACGGCCTCGCCGACATCAACTGCCCCAACTGCGGCAACAAGGGCCAGTTCACCGAGCCCAAGCAGTTCTCCGGCCTGCTCTCCACCCACCTCGGCCCCACCCAGGACTCCGGCTCCGTCGCCTACCTGCGCCCCGAGACCGCCCAGGGCATCTTCACCAACTTCGGCCAGGTCCAGCAGACCTCGCGCAAGAAGCCCCCGTTCGGCATCGCCCAGGTCGGCAAGTCCTTCCGCAACGAGATCACGCCCGGCAACTTCATCTTCCGCACCCGCGAGTTCGAGCAGATGGAGATGGAGTTCTTCGTCAAGCCCGGCGAGGACGAGCAGTGGCACGAGTACTGGATGGAGCAGCGCTGGAACTGGTACACCGGCCTGGGCCTGCGTGAGGAGAACATGCGCTGGTACGAGCACCCCAAGGAGAAGCTCTCCCACTACTCCAAGCGCACCGCCGACATCGAGTACCGCTTCCAGTTCGGCGGCAGCGAATGGGGCGAGCTCGAAGGCGTCGCCAACCGCACCGACTACGACCTGAACGCCCACTCCAAGGCCTCCGGCCAGGACCTGTCGTACTTCGACCAGGAAGCCGGCGAGCGCTGGACCCCGTACGTCATCGAGCCCGCCGCCGGCGTCGGCCGCACCATGCTCGCCTTCATGCTCGACGCGTACAACGAGGACGAGGCACCCAACGCCAAGGGCGTCATGGAGAAGCGCACCGTCATGCGCCTCGACCCGCGCATCGCGCCCGTCAAGGTCGCCGTCCTGCCGCTCTCCCGCAACCCCCAGCTCTCCCCGAAGGCCAAGGGCCTCGCCGCCGACCTCCGGCAGAACTGGAACATCGAGTTCGACGACGCCGGCGCCATCGGCCGCCGCTACCGCCGCCAGGACGAGATCGGCACCCCCTACTGCGTCACCGTCGACTTCGACACCCTCGACGACAACGCCGTCACCGTGCGCGAGCGCGACACCATGAAGCAGGAGCGCGTCTCCCTGGACCAGATCCAGGGCTACCTCGCCACCCGCCTCATCGGCTGCTGACGTCCTCACAACCTTCACCAGGACGTTCACCAGGACGACGACAAAAGGCCCCCGGTTCCGGGTACGGAACCGGGGGCTTCGTTGCACACTGGGCCCACTCGTCGACCGTCGACAGGGGAGCCCCCGCCATGCCGTCCACCACCAGCAGCAAGGTCAGCAGATGGGACCAGCACGGACGAGAACACACCGTCCGGGTCCAGAAAGCAGGCGTACAAAGGTCGTTGACCTGCGACACCTGCGGCTGGCGCAAAGGCGCACAATTCCTGCCCTGGCTCAAGGCCGAGGAACACCTCGCCGACGCACACCAGGCAACCGTCGACCCCACCCGGGACCGCACGGACTGAACGGACCGCACGGACGGAACGGTTCGCACGGACGGAACGGACTGGACCCCGAACGCGCCGCGGTCACCCGCGCAGTTCAGGCCCGCAGCCCGCGCAGCAACAACTCGCACACCGCACGGAACTCGTCATCGATCGACGGCCTCCGCCACTCCGGCGCATGCACCGGATCATGGAAACGCGCCGTCGCGTCGAACACCGCCTGCGCCACCGACACCGGCGACGCGGCCCCGAACTCCCCGCTGCGCACACCCTCTTCGACGATCCGCGTCAACTGGCTCACCAGCACCATCAGATGCTCGTCCACGACCCCGCTCGCCTCGGTGATCAGCACCATGTACGTGGCGAACAGCTCGGGATCGTCCCCCGCCTTGTGACGCTTCGTCTCGAAGAGACCCGCCAGCCACGCACGCAGCTTCTCCTCCGCCGACCGGGCCCGCCCCTCCGTGATCTCCGACAGCAGCTCCTCGGTCCGGCCGAGCCAGCGCGCCGTCACCGCCTCACGCAGCGCCGCCTTCGTACGGAAATGCCGGTACACACTGCCGTGACTGACCCCGAGAGCGCGCGCCACATCGACGACCGTCGCCTTCGACGGGCCGAACCGGCGCAGCACCTCCTCGGTCGCTTCGAGGATGCGGTCGGCGGTCAAGGCCTCGGTGGTGGACATGGCAGTGACGTTACCCTTCACGACTGACACGACCGACACGACCTGGTCCCGGCCGCCGACACCCTCGACGACCACTCTCAGTGCTCGCTGTCGAGATGCGCCATCTGCCCCTCCGGGTAGCGCTCACCGGCCGCCGCGCCCATCGGCACGGCCCGCTCGATCGCCTCCAGATCGGCCGCGTCGAGCGTGACGTCCAGAGCGCCCAGCGCCTCGGAGAGCCGGTCCCTGCGGCGGGCACCGACCAGCGGCACGATGTCCTCACCCCGGGACAGCACCCAGGCGATCGCGATCTGGGCGACCGAGACGCCCTTCTGCTCGGCGATCTTGCGTAGCTGCTCGACGAGGTCGAGGTTGTGCCGCAGATTCTCACCCTGGAAGCGCGGGCTCATGCCACGGAAGTCGTTCGCCGCCAGCTTCCGGTCGCCGGTGAAATGGCCGCTGATCAGGCCGCGCGACAGCACGCCGTACGCCGTGATGCCGATGCCCAGCTCACGGGCCGTGGGCAGGATGGCGTCCTCGATGCCGCGCGAGATCAGCGAGTACTCGATCTGCAGGTCGCAGATCGGGGCGACCGAGGCCGCCCGGCGCAGGGTCTCCGCACCGACCTCGGACATACCGATGTGCCGCACATGCCCCGCCTCGACCAGCTCGGCGATGGCGCCGACCGTCTCCTCGACCGGTACGTCGGGGTCGAGCCGTGCGATCCGGTAGACGTCGATGTGGTCGGTGCCGAGACGCTGCAGCGAGTACGCCGCGAAGTTCTTCACCGCGGCAGGCCGGCCGTCATGCCCGGTCCAGCCGCCGTCCGGATCACGCAGCGCACCGAACTTCACGCTGATCAGCGCCTTCTCGCGGGCAGCCGCCGGAGCGGCGCGGAGCGCCTCGCCGATCAGCAGCTCGTTGTGGCCCATGCCGTAGAAGTCGCCCGTGTCGATCAGCGTGACGCCGGCGTCGAGCGCGGCATGGACCGTCGCGATCGACTCCGAACGGTCGGCGTCGCCGTACAGCGCGGACATGCCCATGGCGCCGAGTCCCAGGGCGGAGACACGGGGACCGGTGGTGCCGAGAGGGCGGGTGGGGATGGTCATGCGAAGGGCTCCTCGGGGGAGGGGAAAGCGGACGTTGCGATAACGACTATGGCATGACAGCTGACAGATTTCAAAATCTGTCAGTCATCATCTGTTCTCGCGTGTCCCGCCTCACTCGACGCACCGGGAAAATCGGGTGTCCGGCCCTGTGCCGGGCTGTACCGTCACTCGCATGTCCTCCTTCTTCCAGATCTACGAGTGAGAGTGCGGCGGCCACGTACCGCCCCCACCAGCTGACATTCGGATCACTTCTCACCACGATGGGAGAACCCCGTGGCCAAGGGCCGTAACAACCTCCTCGGCGTGGGCGGACAGCGCAAGAAGCTGTCCCGCGCCGACCAGCACGGCAACGGTCCGGCGCGCCAGGCCGACCGCCAGGCGACCGCCGACCAGAAGCAGGAACTCCTGCGCAAGATGCGCGAGCGCGCGCAGGGCGCCGAGCAGGGCGAGAACGGCGAGACCGCCGAGCCGTCCCAGAGCGGGACGGACGCCCAGAGCTGACGTTCACTCACCTCGGTCGGGCCCGGATCACTTCCCGTGATCCGGGCCCGATCCGCTTCCCGCTGCCGTCGCCGGATCCGGTCCATGATGGAGGGACGTATCGATCCGGAGGTGTGAGTCATGGCCGAGCGGGACCGCGGAGTGGCACCGGAGCAGTTGGACGAAGGGCTGCTGCTGAAGGAACTGGAGGCCATCCACCGCACGCGTCACGAGACGCTGCTGTACGGATCGGACGACGCCCTGGAGACGCACACCGCCCGGATGGCCGCCCTGGAGGCGGAGTACGTCCGCCGCCACCCCCAGCGGGCCACCTCCGCCTCCCGCACCAGGGCCGGCGCCCGCGCGCGCGGGGCCGACGGCTGCTGAGGGACGGACCTCAGCTCTCGGTGGTGGTCCTGCCGGGTACCTCGAAGCCGGAGGTGTCGAGTTCACAGCCGAACGGGTCGGGAATCTCGAGCTTGCCGCCGAACGGGACCGTCGTGCGCGAGAGATAGCCCTTCTCGGACGGGCCCCAGAAGACCGTGGCGGCTTCCTCTTCCATGTCGATGAGCAGGTACACGGGGACGCCTGCCCTGCCGTAGACAGGGGCCTTGTCCTGCCAGTCCACCAGGCGGGTGGCGGGTGACGTCAGCTCGCAGGCGAACGAGAGGGCCTCGCCGTCGATGTGCCGTGCTTCGGTCCGGAAGGCGGATGCCGCCGCGGCGTAGATGTCGGGACCGTAGGCTCGCTCTTCCCCTGGGAAGGTGAACAGGAACGGGGCGTGGTCGACGACGTGGCCCTTGCGTGCGTGCGGCTCCAGTTGAGCGCGGATTGAGCGCATTACAGGCAGGTAGAAACCCCTGGACCATGGCGACATGACGATGTTTCCCCCGACGATCTCTGCCCGGTAGCCGTCGGGCACCTCCATGGTCAGCAAGGTCTGGCACATCGCCTGGAAGGGCGGTGGGCCGTCCGCAGCCTCTATCGTCGTCGGTCGCTCAAGCATCAGGGTCATGATGCGCCTTCCCCACCCGTGCGGGCCAGACAGCCACGCGTGTTGTGCCGGACACTCAGAGTAGCGAGAGCCGCGGGCCGTGAGGTCGGCATCGGCGGGATTCAGGCCGGGATTCAGCGGGGTCGAGTGGATCAGGACGCGCGGCTGTCCGCCGGAGTTCGTGGCGGGACCGCCTCCAGGCGTTCTGCCGTCCGGCGCGCCGTTTCGCGTGCCCAGCGGCCGCTCGTCGCGAGTCCTACGACCAGGACGGACAGGCCGCAGGCGGTGATGATCCACCAGGCGGGGCGGCCGGCCTCGACGAAGCCGGCCGTGGGGTTCGCGGCGCTCGTGCCGGCGGCCAGGACGGAGCCGATGACGGCGACGCCGAGGGTCGCGCCGGTCTGGCGGCTGGTGGAGGCGACCGCCGCGGCGACGCCCGCCTGGGAGCGGGGCATGCCGGAGACGGCGGTGTTGGTGATGGGGGCGTTGACCATGCCGAAGCCGAGGCCGAAGAGGACGTATCCCGTGAAGAGGAGCGGGGTGGAGGTCTCGGCCTCGAAGGCGGCGAAGAGCAGTCCGCACGCGGCCATGGTGATTCCGGCGACGATGAGGGGCAGTCGTGGGCCGCGGTTGCCGACGATGCGGCCCGACAGCGGGGCGCAGAGGAAGGTGAGTGCGGCCATGGGGAGCATGTAGAGGCTGGCCTGGAGGGCGGAGAGTCCGCGTACGTCCTGCAGGTAGAGGGTGTTGAGGAAGAGGAAGCCGCTGAGTGCGGCGAATGAGCTGATCGCTATGACGGTTGCGCCGCTGAACGGGGCTGAGCGGAAGAAGCGCAGGTCGATGAGAGGTTCGGGGCGTCGGGGCTCGTATGCGAGGAGTGCGGCGAGGGCGAGGGCGGCGAGGGCGGTGAAGGGGAGTACGGCGCCGGGTCCTTCGGTGGGCGCTTCGATGATCGCGTAGGTGACCGAGCCGAGGAGGGTGATGACGAGGAGTTGGCCGACGGGGTCGGGGCGGCGTGGCTTGGGGGCGCGGGACTCGGGGACGTAGCGCCAGGTGAGGAGCAGGGCGGTGAGGCCGACCGGGACGTTGATCCAGAAGATGGAGCGCCAGCCGACGGTGTCGACGAGGAGGCCGCCGACGACCGGTCCTGCGGCCATGGATATGCCGACGACGGCGCCCCAGGCGCCGATGGCGCGGGCGCGTTCGCGTGGGTCGGTGAAGGTGTTGGTGATGATCGACATGGCGACGGGGTTGAGCATGGAGCCGCCGATGGCCTGGATCATGCGGAAGGCGACGAGGGATTCGAGGTTCGGCGCGAGGGAGCAGAGGACGGAGCCGAGGGTGAAGAGGACGAGTCCGGTCTTGAAGACCTTGCGGCGGCCGATGCGGTCGGCGGTGGATCCGGCGAGCATGAGGAGGGAGGCGAGGACGAGGGTGTAGGCGTCGATGGTCCACTGCATGCCGGCGACCGTGGCGTTCAGATCGCTGCGCATGGAGGGCAGGGCGACGTTGAGGACGGTGTTGTCCAGGCTGACGATCAGCAGACTCATGCAGCAGACGGCCAGGATCAGCAGCCTTCGTCGGCGGCTCGGCTCGGGTGTGGGCTCTGACGCTGGCATGCATGCATAGTACGTCTAACTAACGACTCGGGGAATGCGCGACAATGGGCCAATGACCACGCTCGCCCAGTCCTCCATGCTGTCCATCGGTCCGCACGCCGTGCAGCCCCCGGTGGTGCTCGCGCCCATGGCCGGCATCACGAACGCCCCGTTCCGCACCCTCTGTCGTGAGTTCTCAGGCGGCAAGGGGCTGTTCGTCAGCGAGATGATCACGACGCGGGCGCTGGTCGAGCGCAACGAGAAGACGATGCAGCTCATCCATTTCGACGAGGCCGAGACGCCGCGCTCGATCCAGTTGTACGGAGTGGACCCGGTCACCGTCGGCAAGGCGGTCCGCATGATCGTGGACGAGGATCTGGCCGACCACATCGATCTGAACTTCGGCTGCCCGGTCCCCAAGGTGACCCGCAAGGGCGGTGGTTCGGCGCTCCCGTACAAGCGGCATCTGCTGCGGGCCATCCTCGACGAGGCCGTCGGCAACGCCGGGGATCTGCCGGTGACGATGAAGATGCGCAAGGGCATCGACGACGATCACATCACGTATCTCGACGCCGGCCGGATCGCGGTCGAGGCGGGCGTCACGGCGATCGCGCTGCACGGGCGTACGGCGGCGCAGCACTACGGCGGCACGGCCGACTGGGACGCGATCGCGCGGCTCAAGGAGCATGTGCCGGAGATCCCGGTGCTCGGCAACGGCGACATCTGGTCGGCGGACGACGCTCTGCGGATGATGCGGGAGACGGGCTGTGACGGGGTGGTCGTGGGGCGGGGCTGCCTGGGGCGGCCGTGGCTGTTCGGGGATCTCGTCGCGGCTTTCGAGGGGGGCGGGGGCTGTGCGCGTCCGTCGCTGCGTGAGGTCGCGGACGTGATGGTGCGGCATGCCCGGTTGCTGGGGGAGTGGATCGGGGACGAGTCCCGTGGCGTGATCGACTTCCGTAAGCACGTGGCCTGGTACCTGAAGGGTTTCGCGGTCGGTTCCGAGATGCGCAAGAGGCTGGCGGTGACCTCGTCGCTGGAGGAGCTGGGTGCTCAGCTGAGCGAGCTGGACCTGGACCAGTCGTGGCCGGTGGGTGCGGACGGGCCGCGTGGGCGTACGTCGGGGAACAACCGGGTCGTTCTGCCGGACGGCTGGCTGAAGGATCCGTACGACTGTGCAGGTGTGGGCGAGGATGCGGAGCTGGACACCTCGGGCGGCTGACCGGTCGCCGGCGCTCCCGGCGGCGGTTCCGGGTCCTGCGGGGCGGGGTCCGGATCCGGGCAGGGGTGGGTCCGGATACTGGAATTCGGCCCCTGGAAGCGGCGTGATTCTCGCCACCCTTGATAAGGGTTGCGCTCAGATGAGCGCTCTCGGGGTGACTGTGACTTCAGAAGGGGTGGCACTCAGTGCCACCCCTTCTGTGTTCAATAAGTGAACTCAGATGCCTCGTGCGGCGCTCATGTGAGCGGGGATTCCCTGTTTTGAGTCAAGCGCCCTTCGAGGGATGAAGATGCTGGGGCGCCCAGCTTTACGCATCGGTAACCTGCGATCTGCTGGCGGACGGGTGGTTACGGCCGAATGACGGACAAGTGGACGTACCCAGGTGCCTTCGATCTGGGTATGTTCCTCGCCGTCAGGGCAGCCACCGAGTCCTCGAGGAGTCGAGACCCGTGTCGGAAAACAAAGATCAGAAGTTCGTCTACGACTTCACCGAGGGCAACAAGGACCTCAAGGACCTCCTCGGTGGCAAGGGTGCCAACCTCGCCGAGATGACCAACCTGGGTCTGCCCGTCCCTCCGGGCTTCACCATCACCACCGAGGCCTGCAAGGTCTACCTCGACAGCGGCGAGGAGCCCGCGGCACTGCGTGACGAGGTGAGTGCGCACCTCGACGCGCTGGAGCAGGGCATGGGCAAGAAGCTCGGCCAGGCCGACAACCCGCTGCTGGTGTCCGTACGCTCCGGTGCCAAGTTCTCCATGCCGGGCATGATGGACACCGTCCTGAACATCGGCCTCTCCGACGTCTCCGTGGAGGGTCTGGCCAAGCAGGCCGGCGACGAGCGCTTCGCGTGGGACTCCTACCGCCGGCTCATCCAGATGTTCGGCAAGACGGTCCTCGGTGTCGAAGGCGAGCTGTTCGAGGACGCCCTGGAGGCGGCCAAGGACGCCAAGAAGGTCAGCGTCGACACCGACCTGGACGCGGCCGACTGGAAGAAGCTGGTCAAGCAGTTCAAGAAGATCGTCAAGAGCGAGACGGGCCGGGACTTCCCGCAGGACCCGCGCGAGCAGATGGACCTCGCCGTCCGCGCCGTCTTCGACTCCTGGAACACCGACCGCGCCAAGCTCTACCGCCGCCAGGAGCGCATCCCCGGCGACCTGGGTACGGCCGTCAACGTCTGTTCCATGGTCTTCGGCAACCTCGGCCCGGACTCGGGCACCGGTGTCGCCTTCACCCGTGACCCCGCCTCCGGCCACCAGGGCGTCTACGGCGACTACCTGCAGAACGCGCAGGGCGAGGACGTCGTCGCCGGTATCCGCAACACCGTGCCGCTCGCCGAGCTGGAGTCGATCGACAAGAAGTCGTACGACCAGCTGATGCAGATCATGGAGACGCTGGAGACGCACTACAAGGACCTGTGCGACATCGAGTTCACCATCGAGCGCGGGCAGCTGTGGATGCTGCAGACCCGTGTCGGCAAGCGCACCGCCGGGGCCGCCTTCCGGATCGCGACCCAGCTCGTGGACCAGGGCCTCATCGACGAGGCCGAGGCGCTGCAGCGCGTCACCGGCGCCCAGCTCGCACAGCTGATGTTCCCGCGCTTCGACGAGTCGGCGAAGGTCGAGAAGATCGGCCGCGGTATCGCCGCCTCCCCGGGCGCGGCGGTCGGCAAGGCCGTCTTCGACTCGTACACGGCGGTCAAGTGGTCCCGCTCGGGCGAGAAGGTCATCCTGATCCGCCGTGAGACCAACCCGGACGACCTCGACGGCATGATCGCGGCCGAGGGCATCCTGACCTCCCGCGGCGGCAAGACCTCGCACGCCGCCGTCGTCGCCCGCGGCATGGGCAAGACCTGTGTCTGTGGCGCCGAGGAGCTGGAGGTCGACACCAAGCGGCGCCGGATGACGGTGAACGGCACCGTCGTCGAGGAGGGCGACGTCGTCTCCATCGACGGCTCCACCGGCAAGGTGTACCTCGGTGAGGTCCCGGTCGTGCCGTCCCCGGTCGTCGAGTACTTCGAGGGCCGGATGCACGCGGGCGCCGACGACGCCGACGAGCTGGTCGCGGCCGTGCACCGGATCATGGCGTACGCGGACCGGGTGCGCCGGCTGCGGGTGCGGGCCAACGCCGACAACGCCGAGGACGCGCTGCGGGCGCGGCGCTTCGGTGCGCAGGGCATCGGCCTGTGCCGCACCGAGCACATGTTCCTCGGTGAGCGCCGCGAGATGGTCGAGAAGCTGATCCTCGCCGACACCGACGACGAGCGCGAGACGGCGCTCGAGGCGCTGCTGCCGCTGCAGAAGAAGGACTTCGTCGAGCTGTTCGAGGCGATGGACGGGCTGCCGGTGACGGTGCGGCTGCTGGACCCGCCGCTGCACGAGTTCCTGCCGGACATCACCGAGCTGTCGGTGCGCGTCGCGCTCGCCGAGGCCCGTAAGGACGCCAACGAGAACGACCTGCGGCTGCTGCAGGCCGTGCACCGGCTGCACGAGCAGAACCCGATGCTGGGTCTGCGCGGTGTCCGTCTCGGCCTGGTCATCCCCGGTCTGTTCACGATGCAGGTGCGGGCGATCGCCGAGGCCGCGGCCGAGCGCAAGAACGCCAAGGGCGACCCGCGTGCGGAGATCATGATCCCGCTCGTCGGCACCGTCCAGGAGCTGGAGATCGTCCGTGAGGAGGCCGAGCAGGTCATCGCCGAGGTCGAGGCGAGGACCGGCATCGAGCTGAAGCTGGCGCTCGGCACGATGATCGAGCTGCCGCGGGCCGCGCTGACCGCCGGACAGATCGCCGAGGCCGCCGAGTTCTTCTCCTTCGGTACGAACGACCTCACCCAGACCGTGTGGGGCTTCAGCCGGGACGACGTGGAGGCCTCGTTCTTCACGGCCTACCTGGAGAAGGGCATCTTCGGCGTCAGCCCGTTCGAGACCATCGACAAGGACGGCGTCGGCTCGCTCGTACGCAATGCCGTGGCGGCCGGCCGGGCCACCCGCCCGGACCTGAAGCTCGGCGTCTGCGGTGAGCACGGCGGCGACCCGGAGTCGGTGCACTTCTTCCACGAGGTGGGCCTGGACTACGTCTCCTGCTCGCCGTTCCGGATCCCGGTGGCGCGTCTGGAGGCCGGCCGCGCGGCGGCGCAGTCCTCCGGCAGCGACAGCCGCTGAGACCCCGGGGCCGTCGGTAGGTCCCCGACCCTCACCGACCGGCCGGCGGCCCCGGCACACCGAGAGACGAGCGGGACGGACACCTTGTGCGGAGGTGTCTGTCCCGCTCGTTTCCTTTTGCTGAGTCCTGTTGCCGAGAGCGCGTCCGGGTTCGGTGAATCCTGTTGAACGGCGGACCAGTAGCGGGCATTAACGGAAGCTTGATTTTCGCCATTCGTTGAGCAAAGAACAGGCGGGGCGCGGTCGACGGATCCCCACCCGCCGGCCGCGCCCCATTACCGATGCCGGACACGGAGCCGCAACCTCCGCCGACCGCCGCCAGACGGGGAAAGCCCCCCACGGTCTTTGCCTCGTCCCTCGGTACCCGAAGGTTTCGTGCCCGACGTCGTACAGCTTTTCGGTTCGCCCCACCCTTTCGCGATGCGTTTCAACTGTGGCCGAAACACCGTGGTAACGTGCTGTGATTGCATGCATACTCAATGACGGGGGCGATTGCGGGTGCAACAGTGGGGGTTCCGTGCTGCGTATCCACTTCACCGGTGATGACCTCGCCAGGGTTCGGATGGCGGCCAGACCGGACGTTTTGTGGGAAACGATTCTGAGCTTTCATCGTTTACGAGACCGGCGTGGCGCCAGCGTCTTCGGTGAATGGCGGACGCTAACCCGCGCCCGGTTGAACGGTGAAACGCGCCTGCTGGCCGCGCTCGTCCCCTCGCGCGGATATTTCCCCGACTTTCTGACCCCGCCCGAGGCGCTGGACGGCCTGGAGGAGGGCCTCGAAGCGGTGCGGGCGACGCCGGCGCGCAGACTGCGCGCCGAGCTGGCGCTGCTCGCAGGCGACCGCCCGCACAGCGTGCTGTCCGGACGGCTGGCCGGGCTCGCCGACGGCGCGGCGGAGTCGATGGACCGGCTCGTGGGGGCGCTGCGCAGCTACCACCGGGCGGCGGTCGAGCCGCACTGGCCGCACATCCAGGCCGCCGTGGAGGCCGACCGGGCCGTCCGCGGCCGGGCGCTGCTCGACGGCGGCGCGGACGAGCTGCTTGCCTCGCTGCCGCCGATGCTGCGCTGGCGGGCCCCGGTGCTGGAGGCGGACTATCCGGTCGAGCGGGAGGTGCGGCTGGAAGGGCGCGGGCTGCTGCTGCAGCCGTCGTACTTCTGCCGGGGCGCCCCCGTGGTCCGCCGGGATCCGGAGCTGCCGCCCGCCCTGGTCTATCCCGTGACGCACACGGGCTCCCCGGTCACCTGCGAGCGGGACGGGCTCTCGCTCGGCCGGCTCGTCGGTCACACCCGCTCGGCGGTGCTGCAGTCCATCGGCAGCGGCTGCACGACGAGCGAACTGGCCCGCAGGGCCGGGGTGTCGCTGGCCTCGGCCAGCCAGCACGCCTGCGTGCTGCGGGAGGCCGGGCTGGTGGTCACCCTGCGCAACGGCAACGCCGTGCTGCACACGATGACGCCGCTGGGCACCGCCCTGCTCAGGGGCCGTGCCCAGCGGGATCCGGAACCGCCGGGGGTGCCTACGCCCGGAACGGTCCCGTCACCTCGTAGGTGATGCCGCCCGAGGAACTGCCGCTCGTGCCGCGCTGGCTGGAGAAGTACAGCCGCCTCCCGTCCGGCGAGAACGCCGGTCCGGTGATCTCCGAACCGGACTGGCCGCTGATCCGCAGGAACGGCGCGATGACGTCGTTCGGGGTGATGACGCAGATCTCCATGTTGCCGCCGTCCTCCGCGACGAACAGGTCGCCGGAGGACGAGCCGGTGACGTTGTCCACCCCGGTCAGCGGGGCCGAGCCGCCCGTCACCAGGGAGTCGTCGTACGCCAGCTCGTACGTGCCGGCGGTGAGGTTCAGCTGCCACAGGCGGTTGTCGCCCTTGGTGGTGAACCAGACGGTGTCATTGGCGTAGTGGCAGCCCTCGCCGCCGTTGAACTTCTTCGCGCCGGACACCTGGCTGCGGGTCGCGGTCGGGGACCCGTCCGGGTCCGGGACGGATCCCCAGGTGAAGGAGCCGGAGGTGGCGGTTCCGGCGACCAGGACCTGGAGCGTGCCGGAGGAGAGGCTGCCCCAGGTGGTGGGGACGAAGCGGTAGAGACAGCCGTTGCTCTCGTCCTCGGTCAGATAGACGACCTTGCGGACGGGGTCGGCGGCCGCGGCCTCGTGCTTGAACCGGCCCATGGCGTCCCGGCGGACGGCCGCGTTCACCCCCCACGGGTCGGTCTCGTAGACGTAGCCGAGGCTGACCTCCTCACAGGACAGCCAGGTGTTCCACGGGGTCGCGCCGCCCGCGCAGTTGGTGCGGGTGCCCGACAGGATCCGGTACGCGCCGGTGATCGCGCCGGCCGACGAGAACCTGACCGCGCTCGCCCCGCCCGACGGGTTGATCTCCGAGTTGGACACGTAGATCCAGCCCGTGCCGTCGGCGAAGCAGGCGCCGCCGTCCGGTGCGCTGTGCCAGGCGTAGCCGGTGGAGCCGACCTGCTGTCCGGACCGGGCGATCACCCTGCTGGTGAACCCGGCGGGCAGCTGGATGCCGTTCGCGTCGGCCGAGCCGAGCGCCCCGTACGGCCCGGGGCCGGGCTGTGCCGGTGCCGCGGAGGCGGCACCCTGCCACAGCGTGCCGCCGAAGGCGGCGGCCGAGGTGCCGATGACCGCTCCGCGCAGGAAGCTGCGTCGTTCCACTGTCACTCCATGGGGAGTCGTGACTTCCCCGCGCCGCCGGGCGGCGAGCGGGGTCGCGCGCCAACGGACCATAGAAGTGCGGAGTTGACATAGCGTCAACGCGTGGTGACCTGGAGACATCCTGTGCGGTACGGGGCGGGCGGCGGAAGATCTTCGCCCGCGGGCGATGAGTCCTGCGCGGCCCTCGGGTCTACCCACACGACAAGCGACGCCACGGCGTACGACGACGAGCCACGACACAAGGGAACCGCAATGACTCAGATCTTCGTGAACCTGCCGGTGAAGGACCTCGACACGTCGAAGGCCTTCTGGGAAGCGGTCGGCTACTCCTTCAACCCGCAGTTCACCGACGAGAACGCCGCCTGTCTCGTCATCAGCGACACCATCTTCGCCATGCTGCTCACCGAGCCCTACTTCAAGGGGTTCACGAAGAAGGAGATCGCCGACGCGGCCACCAGTACCGAGGTGATCACCGCGCTCAGCGCCGAGAGCCGGGAGAAGGTGGACGAGCTGGTCGACGCGGCGCTCGGCGCCGGTGCGTCGCCCGCGAACGAGGCACAGGACCACGGCTTCATGTACGTCCGCTCCTTCCAGGACCCGGACCACCACCTGTGGGAGATCATGTGGATGGACCCCAAGGCCGTCGAGGGCGAGTAGCGCGCAGCGTTCAGGCGACGGGGGTCGTCAGCCCTCGAGGCCGTCGTACGTCACGCCGGTGAGCTGCTCGAACGCCGCCCACAGCCGCTCACCGGCCGCGTCGCCCGGCGTCCACCCGGCACGCCGGGACCTGGCGGTGGCGCCCCGCCGGGTCCCGTACGGGTCGTGTGGTCCCGTCAGGTGCCGAGGTCCTCGATGATCTCGCTCACCTGGCGGTTCGCCTTGGGCGGCCACCATGTAGGCAATGGCGTGATCCGGGCGACGGCCGTGCTCAGCCATTCCGGGTCACCGAGGCGGTGGAGCGCCCTCGCTTCGGAGGTCTTCCGGAACAGGGCGTCGACCAGGAAGACGTGCGGGCCCGTGTAGGGGCGTTCGTGATGGGTGTAGTTCGCCGACCACTGCTCGTACGGATGGCGCAGGAGTCCATTCACGGAACAGCCACTCGGTCCTGACTCCATCTGGCTGCCGCCCGACGAGATCAGAACGCCCGCGGTACGGGAGGCATGCCACTTCCGAAGGGTGGCTCGGATGCTCAGCTCCACGAACGTGGACCACGGGACGACGGCTGGAGGTCCCAGTGCTTGGGACCTGTGGTGCTCCATGCCCTCGGGGGTGAGGACCAGGCACGAGCCGCCCGCCCGCTTGGGGTCCCCGATGATCCAGCGGTCCCCGACGAATTCCAGTGGCCCCAGGTGCTCCGTCATGATCCCCCGTCGGTCGTGTGCTCGTCCGGTCCGCAAGCGATCCCTTGCGCCGGCCTCGGCCACCCGCTTCACGCCGACGGTCAGTAGTAGCCCGTCTCGCCGTCGAGCAGTTCCCGGATCGTGTCCAGGTGTCCGGCGTGCCGGGCGGTCTCCTCGACCATGTGGATCAGCATCCAGCGCAGCGACGCGGCGGCGGACTTGAAGTCGGAGTGGCGGCCCACGTCGTCCAGCGAGTGGGCCGAGATGATCTCGTTCGAGACCGCGCACTGCCGCTCGTACTCCTCCAGCAACTGCGCGAGAGGGACGTCGTCGACCATCATGTCGGCGTCCTCGGGATCCTCGCTGAACTGGGGCCCGTCAGCAGGCCGGCCGAGGAAGAGCACCTCGAACCAGCACTGCTCGGTCCAGCGCAGGTGGGAGACGAGCCCCGCCACCGTCATGAGCGGGGACGTCGGGAGCACCTGCCGGTGTGCGTCCGCCTCGGACAGCTCCTCGCACTTGTAGTGGACGATCGCGCGCTGCATGTCGAGCCAGCCGACGAGTTGCGTCCGCTCGTCGGCCACGAAGGGCGGGCGGATACGGGAGGGCGTCATGGGCGCCGACGGTATCGGAGGCGTGTTCGGCTCCGCACGGCAATTTGCCCGCCCGCCAGCGGCCGCCCGCGAACGGAGCGGCCTCCCCTCAGACGGCCTCCCGGACCGGGTACGCGCGCACCGAAACCGCGTCGTCGTCCAGGCAGCGGCCGGTCTCCAGGTCGAAGCGCTGTTTCAGCAGCGGCGAGGCGACGAACAGCCGCCCCTCGGCGGTGCCCACCAGCCCCCGGGACAGGACCTGGGCGCCGGTGAACGGATCGCGGTTGTCGATCGCGTACGCCTGGCCCGCGCGGTCCAGGAAGACGGCGGCCTGCCGGCCGTCGGGGAGCAGGGCGGCCATGCCGCGCCCCGGGGTCAGCCGGGACACCTCGCAGACCGGGAACCAGGTCTCCTCCAGCTGCAGTTGGAGCGTCATCGGGTGAGAGTCCCTTCCAGGGTTTCCAGGGTGGTCAGAACGGTCAGGTCCGGCTTGATCTGGTCCCGCTCGGGCACGAACCTCACGGACGGGTCCGGCGCGTCGGGCGCGTTCACGAACGACACGAAGCGGCGCAGCCGGTCCGGGTCGTCCAGCGTCTGGGCCCACTCGTCCCGGTAGCCGGCCACATGCCCGGCCATGAGCGCCTCCAGCTCGTCGCACAGCCCGAGCGAGTCGTGCACCACGACGTCCCGCAGATGGTCGAGCCCGCCCTCCAGACGCTCCAGCCACACCGAGGTGCGCTCCAGCCGGTCCGCGGTGCGGATGTAGAACATCAGGAACCGGTCGACGAGCCGGACGAGTTCGGCGTCGGAGAGGTCCTGGGCGAGCAGGTCCGCGTGCCGGGGAGTCGCCCCGCCGTTGCCGCCGACGTACAGGTTCCAGCCGTTCGCCGTGGCGATCACGCCAAAGTCCTTCGACTGCGCCTCCGCGCACTCCCGCGCGCAGCCGGAGACCGCCGACTTCAGCTTGTGCGGGGCCCGCAGGCCCCGGTAGCGAAGCTCCAGGTCGATGGCCATGCGGACGCTGTCCTGGACGCCGTAGCGGCACCAGGTCTGCCCCACACAGGACTTGACCGTGCGCAGCGCCTTTCCGTACGCGTGCCCCGACTCGAAACCCGCGTCCACGAGCCGTGTCCAGATCGCCGGGAGCTGCTCCACCCGGGCGCCGAACATGTCGATCCGCTGACCGCCCGTGATCTTCGTGTAGAGGCCGAAGTCCCGGGCCACTTCGCCGATCACGATGAGCTTGTCGGGGGTGATCTCGCCGCCCGGGATGCGCGGCACGATCGAGTACGAGCCGTTGCGCTGCAGGTTGGCGAGGAAGTGGTCGTTGGTGTCCTGGAGGGCGCCCTGTTCGCCGTCGAGGATGTAGCCGCCGCCCAGGGACGCCAGGATCGAGCCGACGGCGGGCTTGCAGACCTCGCAGCCGTCGCCGCCACGGGCGTCCTCGCGGCCGTGGGAGTCGAGCAGCTCCGCGTACGAGGTGAACCGCAGGGTGCGGACGATCTCGTACAGCTCGCTGCGGGTGTACGGGAAGCAGCCGCACAGGCCCTTGTCCGCGGCATGCGGCAGCAGCTGGCCGATGACCTTGACGCAACTGCCGCAGCCCGTCCCCGCCTTGGTGCACTTCTTCACCTCGGGGAGCGTGGTGTGCTCGCAGATCTGCCCCTTGGTGACGTTGTGGCAGGAGCAGACGACGGCGTCGTCGGGGAGCGCGGACGGGCCGAGGGCGACGGGCGCGCCGGCGCCGGCGGGCAGCACGAGCTGCTCGGGCGGCACGGGCGGTACGGAGCCGGTGAGCGGGCGGAGCATGCCGTACGTCTCGGCGTCGCCGACGAGGACGCCGCCGAGGAGGGTGCCGTCCGGGGCGACGACGAGCTTCTTGTAGATCCCGGAGCGGGAGTCGGAGTAGACGACGTCGAGGCAGTCGCCGGCCGTGCCGTGCGCGTCGCCGAAGGACGCCACGTCCACGCCGAGGAGCTTGAGCTTGGTGGACAGGTCGGCGCCGGTGAAGGAGCTCTCCGCGGTGCCCGCGAGGGCGTCCGCGACGGTCTTCGCCATCTCGTAGCCGGGCGCGACGAGCCCGTACACGCGGCCGTCCGCGGCGAGCGCGCACTCGCCGATGGCGTACACGTCCGGGTCGGACGTACGGCACCGCTCGTCGACGACGATGCCGCCGCGCTCGCCGACCGTGAGGCCCGTGTCGCGGGCGAGCTGGTCACGGGGCCGCACGCCGGCCGAGAAGACGACGAGATCGGTGGCGAGGGCGGAGCCGTCGGAGAGGTTCATGCCGGTGACGACCGAGTCGGCGGTGACGATCTCCTGGGTGCCGACGCCGGTGTGCACGGTCAGGCCCATGCGCTCGATGGTGCGCAGCAGCGCCGCGCCGCCGCCGTCGTCGACCTGCACGGGCATCAGCCGGGGCGCGAACTCCACGATGTGGGTGTCCAGCCCGAGGCCCTTGAGCGCGCCCGCCGCCTCCAGGCCGAGGAGGCCGCCGCCGACGACGACGCCGGTGCGGGAGGTCTTCGCGTACTCCTCGATCGCGAGGAGGTCCTCGATGGTGCGGTACACGAAGCAGCCCTCGGCGTCCCTGCCGGGGACGGGCGGCACGAACGGGTACGAGCCGGTGGCCAGCACGAGCGTGTCGTACGTGAAGGTCCGCCCGGCGCGTGAGGTGACCGTGCGGGCGGCGCGGTCGATGTGCTCGGCCGGGTCGTCGAGATGGAGCTCGATGCCGTGCCGCGCGATGAAGCCGTCCTCGACGAGGGAGAGCTCGTCGGGGGTCCGGCCGGAGAAGTACGAGGTGAGCTGGACCCGGTCGTAGGCGGGGCGCGGCTCCTCGCACAGCACGACGACCCGGGCGCGAGCGGTGACGCCGCGCTCCGCGAGGGCCTCCAGGAAGTGCTGGCCGACCATCCCGTGGCCGACGAGCACGATCGTGGGGGTGGTCATCTCAGAGTCCTCCATCGGTGGTGAGCAGGTGGAGCAGGGGCGCGTCCGGCAGCGGGTCGTCGCCCTCCCAGGCCCGGGCGAGCGCGCCGACGGTGCCGAGGTCGCCGAGGAGCACGCCCCCGACGAGCCGGTCCCCTCGGACGACGACCTTCCGGTACGCGCCCCGGGTGGCGTCGGCGAGCCGCACGACGTCGTCCCCCGGCCGCGGTGAGGGCTGCCCGAAGGCGGCGACGTCGAAGGTGCCGCTGCCGGAGAGGGTGAGGCGGGTGAGTGCGCGGGTGCCGGTGTAGCGGGGGGCCTCGGGTCCACCGCTGCCGGTGCAGCGGGGAGCCTCGGGTCCGCCGCTGGTCAGGAGGGCCGCCAGCACGTCGGCCTGTTCCAGGGCCGGCGTCGCCAGGCCGTAGACCGTGCCCGCGTGTTCGGCGCAGTCGCCGATGGCGTGGATGCGGGGGTCCGACGTCAGCAGGGTGTCGTCGACGACGACACCCTGACGGACCTCCAGGCCCGCGTCGGCGGCCAGCCCGGTGCGGGGGCGGACGCCGCACGCGAGGACGACGCAGTCGGCGTCGAGGACGAAGCCGTCGGCCAGTTCGACGCCGGTGACCGTACCGTCGCGGTGACGCAGCCCGCGGGCGTGGCACTCGGTGTGGACCTCCACGCCGAGATCCTCCAGATGGCGCCGGACCAGGCCGCCCGCCTCGGGATCGAGGTGACGGTCCATCGGCGTGGGGCCCTGATGGGCCAGGACCACGTCCGCGCCGCGTTCCGCCAGGGCACGGGACGCCGAGACACCGAGCAGTCCGCCGCCGACGACCACGGCACGGGTGCCGCGCCGGGCCAGCGCCGCGAGGGCCAGACAGTCGTCGAGGGTGCGGAACGGATGGACTCCGTCCGGCAGCCCCCCGTCGAGGCCGCGCAGCGGCGGCAGCACCGGGTTCGAGCCGGTCGCCAGCACCAGCCGGTCGTAGCCGACCGCCGAGCCGTCCGCGCAGTGCACCGTCCGCGCCTCGCGGTCGATCCGCACCGCGCGCACCCCGCGCCGTACCGTGTCCGCGCCGCCCGGCACCGGCGGCAGCGCGATCACCTCCGGCCCGTACCGGCCCGCGAGCACCTCGGCCAGCAGCACCCTGTTGTACGGGGCGTGCGGCTCTTCGCCGAGCAGCGTGACGTCGCACGCCGGGCCGAGCCGGCGCGCCAGCCGCGCCCCCGCCATGCCGGCGCCGATCACCACGATCCTCGAGTCCATGTACGCAGCGTGCGGCGCGGGTGTTACCCGAGGGCATCCCGGTTGTTTCCCGTGCGGAACACTGCCCTCAGCGCGCACCGCGCCGCCGTGTGAGGCTTAACCCGTGGTCAGGGCTTGCTCAAGGCCGCCTTAAGGATCGCCGGTACGCCCCTGACCAGCCTCTTTCCCGTCCGCGGCGGCCCTAGGTTGGCGGCGTGACGATCGATGCCGCCCAGCACCGCACCCCTACGCCGCCACCACCGCGTGTCCCGCCGAGGGCACTCAGGGACGGGATCGCGGCCGGCGCCGTCCTGGTCGTCCTGCTGTGGGCCGTACAGGTCGAGCCGTCGGCCCGGCTGGACGCGCTCTTCGCCACCGGCGCCCATCTCAGCGGGCTGCTCGCCGGGTACGGCGTCCTCGTCATGCTGCTGCTGATGGCTCGGGTGCCCGCGATCGAGCACGGCGTCGGCGCCGACCGGCTCGCCCGGCTGCACGCCCGCGGCGGACGGCACGTCATCGGACTGTGCCTCGGCCACGCCCTGCTCGCCCTGTGCGGATACGCCGCCCATGCCGGCACCGATCTGCTCACCGCCACCGCCGGACTCCTCGGCTACGGCGGGATCGCGGCCGCCACCGCGGGCACCGCCCTGCTCGTCTCCGTCGGGGCCGTGTCCGCCCGTGCCGTCCGGCGCCGGATACGGCACGAGACCTGGCGGGCCGCGCATCTGCTCACCTACCTCGGCGCGGCCCTCGCCTTCGGGCACCAGCTGTCCGGCCCCGACATCGCGGGCAGCGTCCTCGCCGTGTGGGTGTGGGCGATGCTGCACACCACCGTCGCCGTACTGCTGCTCTGGTACCGGGCCGTCGTCCCCGTACGGCAGGCGCTGCGGCACGGGCTGCGCGTCGTGGAGGTGCGCCGGGAGAGCCCGGACGTCGTCTCCGTCGTGATGCGCGGCACCGGGCTCGACGAACTCCACGCGGAAGCCGGCCAGTTCTTCCGCTGGCGGTTCCTGCGCCGCCGGCTGTGGCACACGGCCCTGCCGTTCTCGCTGTCCGCGCCGGTACGTGACGACACCCTGCGGATCACCGTCAAGTCCCTCGGCGACCACACCCGCCGGATGCGCCGTCTGCGGCCCGGCACCCGGGTGCTGGCGACCGGGCCCTTCGGCGCGCTGACGGCGCACCGCCGGACCCGGCGCAAGGTGCTGCTGCTGGCGGGAGGGGTCGGGATCACCCCGATGCGGGCCCTGTTCGAGACACTGCCCGGCGGGCCGGGGGACATCACACTCCTCTACCGCGCGGGCAACGCCGCCCAACTGGTGCTGCGAACCGAGCTGGAGGAGATCGCCCGGGCACGCGGCGCCGCGCTGCACTACCTGCTGGGCCCGTCCGACGCCGCCTTCGACCCGCTGGCCCCGCAGGCGCTGCTGGGTCTCGTACCCGATCTCGTCGAGCACGACGTGTATCTGTGCGGGCCGCCCGGAATGACGGACGCGGCGACCGCGGCGCTGCTGCGGGCCGGGGTGCCGGAGAGCCGCGTCCACACCGAATGCTTCACGTTCGCGTGAGCCCCCGGCACAGCACGGAACAGCACTGACACACAGCACGGCACAGCACGGCACTGACACACAGCACTGACAGCCCAGCCCCGCCCGAGTCCCCAGGAGCCCCACCCGTGGCACGCCATCGCAGACCCCACCGCCCCGCCCCCGGAACGCGTCACCTCGAAGGGGCCCGGCGCCGGCTCGCCGTCGCGCTCGTCGGCGCGAGCGCGCTCACCGCGACCCTGTTCACCGTGGCCGGCAAGCCGGCCGCCCCGCCCGCCCCCGACCGGATACCCGTCGGCGGAACCTCAGACGTAGCTCAACTCTCACGAGATTGATGGACGGCGCACCTATCTGCTCCTTAGGGTCGCGACCATGCCTGACATATCGCTCACCACACTCGTCCTCCTCTGCTGCGCCGCCGCGGTGGCCGGCTGGATCGACGCGGTGGTCGGGGGCGGCGGGCTGCTGCTCCTGCCCGCGCTGCTCCTGGGCATGCCGCAGGTCCCCGCCGCGCAGATCCTCGGCACCAACAAGGCGGTGGCCATCGTCGGCACCACCGGCGCGGCGGTGACCTACGTCCGCAAGGCCCCGGTCCAGGTGGGCACCGCGGTACGGATCGGGCTCGCCGCGCTCGCCGGTTCCATGGGCGGGGCCTTCTTCGCGGCGGGCATCAGCAGTGAGGTGCTCCGCCCGGTGATCATGGTGGTGCTGCTGGGCGTCGCGGCGTTCGTGATGCTGCGCCCTTCCTTCGGCACCGCCGAGGACCGCGGGCCGGTGACGCGCGCCCGGATCGTCACCGCGATCGTCCTGGTCGGCGGCGGGATCGGCTTCTACGACGGCCTGTTCGGACCGGGCACCGGCACCTTCCTGGTGCTCGCCCTCACCGCCGTGCTGCATCTGGACCTGGTGACGGCCTCGGCCACCGCCAAGATCGTCAACGTCTGCACCAACGCCGGCGCCCTCGCCATGTTCGCGTACCAGGGCACCGTGCTCTGGCAGCTGGCCGCAGTGATGGCGGTGTTCAACCTGGCGGGCGGCATGTTCGGGGCGCGGATGGCGCTGCGCAAGGGCGCGGAGTTCGTCCGCGGTGTGCTGCTCGTGGTCGTCTTCTCGCTGGTGGCGAAGCTCGCGTTCGACCAGTGGTCGGCCTAGCGCGCCGGGCCGGGGTCAGGGTCGGGGGTCGGGCCGGGGCTGACGCGGGTGCCGGTGCGAGCGGGAGCTCAGTGCGCCGAGCGCCCGCGTACGCCGACGAGGTGCGCGTACGCCACCACGTTACCCAGGTACCCGGTCCTGGGGTCGAAGCGGCCGCCGCAGGTGATCACGCGCAGCTCGGCCCGGCCCCTGTCGCCGTACACCTTCCGGTCGGGGAAGGCGTCGTTGTCGTACACCTCGATCGCGTCGACCGTGAAGACCGCGGTGCGGCCGTCCTCGCGCAGGACCTCGATGCGGTTGCCCTTCTTCAGCGTGCCCAGCTTGTAGAAGACGGCGGGCCCCCGGGAGTTGTCGACATGGCCGGTGACGACGGCGGTGCCCCTGGCGCCCGGCGTGGTGCCGTCCTTGTACCAGCCGGCCAGGTTGGCGTTCCCGGCGGGCGGGACTTCGAGGCTGTTGTCGCGGTCCAGCCCGAGGCGGGTCACGGGAGCGTCCACGGCGATCCTCGGGATGCGCAGACGGACCGGCGCGGACGGCGACAGGGGAGGGGCGGCGGCGTCCGTGTGCTGTCCGCTCGCGAAGGCCTCGGCGGCGGAGGGCACGGGCGGGGTCAGGGGCTTCGAGCCGTTCTGTATCAGCCATATGCCGACACACGCGGCCATGACCAGCAGCCAGCTCTTGGCCTTCATCAGCTCCTCCGGGAGTCTGCCGGGTGCCTTCCGGTCCGGGATTCCGGGAGTGTTGCTCCCCGCCCCCGTCAGCCGTACGAAGCATGACGGGGGCGGGGACGGCGGTACGAGGGACGGTGGAGGCCGAGCGATACCGCTCTCCGTCAGCCCTGCGCGCCGCTCGCCCGACGGCGCAGGAGCCAGGTCCCGCCGGCGGCGGCCGCGGCCAGAACGGCCACCCCCGCCGCGATCTGGGTGGTGTCGGGGCCGACGCTGCCGCCGACACCCGACTTCACATGGCCGCTCGGTGACTGCCCGTGGGACTGCACCACGAGGTCTCCGGTGGCCTCTTTTCCGTTGTCGCACAGCACGTCGACCGCGTAGTTCCCCGGCCCGGTGCCGTCCGGCACCGTGAACGTCCCGACCGCCACCTCCTTGCGGGCTCCGGGCGCCAGGTCGAACTCGTCCGCTCCGAGCGACTCGGCGTCCCCGGTGCCGTGGCCGCCCTTGCCGCAGGCGGTGGTGTTCACGGTGACGGTGGCGCCGGGAGCCGCGATCGAGGGTGACAGCTGCAGCGCCTCGGAGTCCTGGGCGTACGCCGAGGGTGCGGCAAGCACGCCGAGACAGACGGCCGCGAGGGACGCGGGGCCGGCCGGCAGGCGAGCGATGGTGCGCATGTCGTCCTCCGGGGCGATGAACTGCGCCGGCCGAACCGCGGGGCGCGGCGGCCGTTCCTACATCTCAGAGGTAAGAGGCAGTCCGCCGCCCACGCCTGCTGATGGGCGATCAGATTCGCTCGAACCGCGCGGCGTGTCACCTTGTCCGGAGCGCGTCACCGCAGGTCACGCGGGTGCGATTGCGCCATTGGCCGGGCTGTGGAACCGGACGCGCCGAACGAGTGACGATCCATCGCGCAGCCACTGGTGAATGTCCTCGTCAGCGCGCCTCAGATCGCGTCCCACGGCACCGTCGCGTACGCCTCCCGCACCCGCTGCATCAGCTTCCCGTCCACGGCGAACACGGTGGAGTCGATCCGGTGCACGGGCGCGAAGCCCTGCGAGTTCGTGAGGAACGCCGCCGCGTACGAGCCGAGATCCGCCAGCGTCACCTCGCGCCGTGACGACGGCAGCAGCGGCTCCAGCAACGCCATCGTGATGCCGCACAGCGCGGGCGCGTCCGGCCAGACCACGGAAGTGCCGTCCCAGAACGCGACGTTGGTGATGCTCCCTTCCGAGATCACCCCGTTCGGGCCGGTCAGCAGCGCGTCGTCGAAGCCGGCGCGGACGGCGGCGCGGCCGTAGTACGGCTGGCCGATGCCGCCCGCGTGCTTGAGGTGCGCGAGCGGCCGCTGGAACGGCACGGACATCAGGCTCCGCGGCTGCTCCGACATGGTCTGCGGCTCGCGTACGGTCACCACCTGCGTCGGTTCCGCGGCCTCGGGCACCCAGTACACGGCGATCCGCACCGACGCGTCGCGCCGGCCGGCCATGCCGAGAGCCCGGCGTACGAGCGCACGGACGTGGTCCCCGTCCAGCGGCGCGTCGAACATCTCGCGCGTCGCGGCGTCCAGCCTCTCCAGGTGCAGCGCGAGACCGCGGGCGCGGCCGTCGCGTACCTGCATCGCGGTGAAATGCCCGTAGCCGCTCTGCAGCACCGGGATCAGCTCCGGATCGAGCTCGGTCGCCGGCCTGCCGTCGATCTCGATGTACACGTTCGGCCCGGTCGTCATCCGCCCAGCCTAGGACGTGCTCAGTCCTCGATCAGGCGGCGCGGCCCGGGCCCGTGCGAGGACAGCTCGTCCCCCGGATTGGACAGCACGCACCGGTCCAGCGAGAGACAGCCGCAGCCGATGCAGTCCGTGAGATGGTCCCGCAGCCGCTGGAGCGTACGGATCCGCTTGTCCAGGTCCTGACGCCAGCACTCCGAGATGCGCGCCCAGTCCTCCCGGGTGGGCGTACGGTCCTCCGGCAGCAGCCCGAGCACGTCACGGATCGTGGCGAGCGGGATCCCGAGCCGCTGCGAGGTCCGGATGAAGGCGACCCTGCGCAGCGTGTCCCGGCTGTACCGCCGCTGGTTGCCGGCCGTCCGGCGGCTCGTGATCAGCCCCTCGCTCTCGTAGAAGCGCAGCGCGGAGGGGGCGACACCGCTACGTTCTGCCAGCTCACCGACGGTGGCTTCCTTGGCGTCCCAGGCGAGATGCGTCATGTGCCCAGCGTAGCGGTTGACCTCAACCATGCTTTAAGTATCAGGCTGCTCGGTATGGACCTCACCACGCACAAGACCGCCGGCATGCAGGAGTTCGCGTCCTCGTACGGATCCGGCAGCGCGCCCGCGCCCGATCCGCTGAAGCTCGCCGTCGTCATCGGGAGCAACCGCGAGGGCCGCTTCGCACCGGTCGTGGCCGACTGGTTCCTCGCCCGGGCGACCGCCCGCGAGGACTTCGGGGTCGACGTCGTCGACGTCGCCGACGTGGACCTGCCCACCTCGCTCTCCCACCGCCCCGCCGCCCCCGTCCGCGCCGAACTCGCCAAGGTCTCCCCGAGGCTCGCCGGCGCGGAGGCGTTCGTCGTCCTCACCCCCGAGTACAACCACTCCTTCCCCGCCTCGCTGAAGAACCTCATCGACTGGCACTACGGCGAATGGCAGGCCAAGCCCGTCGGCTTCGTCTCCTACGGCGGCATCTCCGGCGGACTGCGCGCGGTCGAACAACTGCGCCAGGTCTTCGCCGAGATGCACGCCGTCACCGTTCGCGACACCGTCGCCTTCCCGAACGCCGGCGGCCGGTTCGACGCCGACGGACAGCCCAAGGACCCGGCCGCGCCCGAGGCCGCCGTCAAGACGATGCTCGACCAGCTCGCCTGGTGGGGCACCGCGCTGCGGGACGCCAGGTCCCGGCGCCCCTACGGGGGCTGACGGCGGGACGGGCCCGGCCGGGACATCGGGCCAAGCCTGGTGGGAACATCGGGCCGGACCCGGCCGGGACATCGGGCCGGGCCCGTTGGGGCAGCACACCGCACGTGGACGCTCGCGCGGCACGTGGTGCACGCCTACGGCCCCTCGCCGTGGGCTCCCGGCAGGACGACGGTGGCCACCGCGCCGCCGTCGTCCGCGTTGCGGAGCACGATCTGCGCGCCGATCACCCGGGCCTGGCCGAGCGCGATGGTGAGCCCGAGCCCGGTGCCCTGGCCGCGCTCCGCCGCTCCCGTGACGAAGCGCTGCGGACCGTCCCGCAGCACGTGCTCCGGGAAGCCGGGTCCGTGGTCGCGGACCGTCAGCGAGGTCCCCGTGACCGTCACCTCCACCGGATCGCCGCCGTGCCGGCGGGCGTTGGCCAAGAGGTTGACGAGAACGCGCTCCAGCCGGCGCGCGT
The DNA here is from genome assembly GCF_044757085.1 of Streptomyces sp. NPDC091376. Lineage (NCBI taxonomy): Bacteria > Bacillati > Actinomycetota > Actinomycetes > Kitasatosporales > Streptomycetaceae > Streptomyces > Streptomyces sp. NPDC091376. The sequence goes on from NZ_JBIVUF010000001.1 coordinate 150,222, forward strand.
CGGTGCGTACGAGCTCTCCCGGCGCGCTGTCGCCGGCGCTGTCGTCGACGCCGTCGTGGGTGTCCTCGGCCCGCGGCCGTGGGGCGCCCGCCGCGAACCCGGCGCGTTGCAGGATGCCGTCGGTCAGCAGCCCCAGCGGATGGACGTCGAGATCGGGACGCTCGGCCTTCGCGTCGAGCCGGGCGACCTCCAGGAGGTCCTCGGTGAGACGGCACAGGGCCGCCACCCGGTCCCGTACCAGCTCGGTCGGCCGTCCGTCCGGCAGCAGCCCGGCCGCCGTGTGCAGGCCCGTCAGCGGAGTGCGCAGCTCGTGCGCCACGTCGGCGGTGAACCGCTGCTCCGCCTCGATGCGCTGCTGGAGCGAGGCGGCCATGGTGTTCACGGCCGACGCCAGCTCGGCCACCTCGCCCCCGTCGGAGCGCGGCGAGGACGGCATGGCGATCCGGGCGTCCAGCTCGCCCCGGCTGATCCGGCGGGCGGTCGCCGCCGCCGTACGCAGGTCCCGGCTCAGCCGGCTCGCGAGCCCCACGCCGCCGAGTGCGGCCAGCCCCACGACGACGGCGCCCGACGCCACCAGCTCCCGGTCGAGCGCGGCCACCTCGTCGCGTTCGGCGTCCAGTGGTTCGCGTACGGAGAGGACGTGCGAGCCGACCGGCCGGGCGGCCCACACCACGGGACGCTGCTCGTCGAGGTCGAGATAGGTGTTGCGCCTGCCCGACAGCGCGGAGGCGCGCAGAGCGGCCGGCAGCCGTGGCGAGTCGAGGGCCGCACCGTTGTCGGCCGGATCGACCCGGCCGGTGAGCTCGTAGAGCTGGCACACCCGCACCAGTTGCGCGACGGCGCCCGCACGGGCCGAGGACGACAACTGGTCCATCCGGGCATGATGGATCAGCAGCCCGATGGTGACGGCGACGAGGGCGCAGCCGCTCGCCAGCAGCACGGCGATCTTCCAGCGCAGGCTCACGGGCCCTCCTCCGCCGGGCCCTTCTCCACCGAGTTCTTCTCCGCCGGGCTCTCCCGCGTGGGCCGCGATCCGGGCGATGAGTGTGGGGAGGCAGGGGAGCGGGGGCAGGGCCGGTAGCGCTTCTCGTCGCTGATCGTCGACATCCGGGTGCCGTCCCAGGTGTAACGGACGGCCTGCTCGGCTCCGTCGCTCGCCGCGGCCCGGACCACCAGATCGCTGCCGACCGCCTCCACCGCGAGCCGCCGCCCGCCCGTGAACAGGACCTGCACCACCTTGCCGCGCTCCGCGGTGTACACGCTCACGACGGTTCGTCCGCTCTCCACGTCCGCCGCGACGATCAGCTCGGGTGCCCCGTCCCCGGTCAGGTCGCGGTACACGGGCGGCCGCACCCCAGCCCTGCCCGGCAGGTCGATCCGGGCCCGCCCGCACTGCGCCTTCATCCGGGAGTCCGCGCACACGATCGCGTCGGGCTCCATCGCGGCCAGCCCGCCGCGCCCCGGTACGGCGGGCAACCCGGCCAGTGGCGTGGGCGGGGCCTGTTCCTGCGCCGCCTCCGCCGCACCGGCGTCGCCCGGCGGCGTACCGGCCCGCGCCCAGGCGGGCCAGAGCCCCTCGGGGTGCGGCTGTACCGCGACGGGCGGAGCGGGCTCGCCGGAGCCCAGCCCGGAGGGGGTACCGCAGCCGACGAGTGCGGCGGCGGCCAGGGCGGTCGCGAGGAGCGCGTAGGCGAAGAGAGAACGCTGGATCATGGGCCCGGTGGGTGGTGGACGTACCGCCGTGGCGGCCTGGGGGCAAGCGACTCGTGCGACGTTAGGAAGGGACCGTCACAGCCACCGGGAGGTTGTGTAACAGTCGGGCGTACGGTGCGGGTGACCGGTGGGTAGGGGGCTTTGGTCCCGCCCTTTGGTCCCGTCCTGCGGACCCGGCCGCGTCGATGTGCCGTGCTTCGTCTTCTCCGCCGCCGTACGAGGAGTGTTCGTGACCCTGGCCGCCCTGACCGTACTGACCACCACCGACAGCGCCGCGAAGGCCGAGGAGCTGGCGCGCGGCGCGGTGGAGGCGCGCCTGGCCGCCTGCGCGCAGATCTCCGCGCCCGTCATCTCCGTCTACCACTGGCGGAACGCCATCGAGACGAGCGAGGAGTGGCAGATCCTGTTCAAGACCACCGAGGCCTGTTACGAGGCGCTGGAGGCGCATCTGCTGGCCCACCACGACTACGACACCCCGGAGATCATCGCGACGCCGGTGGTGCGGGGCAGCGCGGCGTACCTGGAGTGGATCGCGGCGCAGACGACGGCGAAGGCGCAGTGACGGACGGAGCGGCAGGCCACGTGACAGGCGGAGCGACGGACGCAGCGAGCGACGCGGTGAGCAACGCAGTGAGAGACGACGCAGTGAGAGACGACGCGGTGAGAGACGGACGCGGACACGGACGGGGGCACCGCGAGGCGCTGCCCTTCTTCGTCTACGGCACGCTCCGCCCGGGCGAGCACAACCACGACCTCTTCCTGCGCGGCCGCACCACGGCGGAGGAGCCCGCGCGGCTGCGCGGTGCGCTGCTGTACGAGGGGCCGGGCTATCCGTACGCAGTCGACGGCGACGGCGTCGTCACGGGCGAACTCGTCACGGCCGCGCCGGGCCACTACGGCGAGCTGACAGCGGTGCTCGACCACCTGGAGGAGTACTTCGGCCCCGGCGACCCGCGCAATCTGTACGTACGGGTCGAGCGCGACGTCGACACGGCATCGGGCGCCGTCACGGCGTGGGTGTACGTGGCGGCCGAACACGTGGCGCGCGAACTGAGGGAGAAGGGGGCGCCGATCCCTGGAGGCGACTGGTCGGCGACGCGCTGAGCTCCCTCCACCGGATCCACCCGCCCCACCCGTCGTACCGGTCCCACCCGTCGTAGCCGCCCCACTGCTCCCGTCCGGCTCACGCGGACGGGCGCTCCAGGCGCACCGCGCACACCTTGAACTCCGGCATCCGCGACACCGGGTCGAGCGCCGGGTTCGTCAGCGTGTTCGCGCGGCCCTCGCCCGGCCAGTGGAAGGGCATGAACACCGTGTCCGGGCGGATCGTCTCCGTCACCCGTGCCGGCGCCACCGCCCGCCCGCGCCGTGAGACCACCGCGACCGGCTCGCCGTCCGCCACCCCGACCCGCGCGGCGAGCCGCGGGTGCAGCTCGACGAAGGGCCCCGGGGCCGCCGCGTTCAGTTCGGCCACCCGGCGGGTCTGCGCCCCGGACTGGTACTGGGCCACGACTCGCCCGGTCGTCAGCACCACGGGGTACTCCGCGTCGGTCTCCTCCCCGGCCTCCCGGTGCACGACGGGCACGAACCGCGCCCGCCCGTCCGGTGTCGCGAACGCGTCCAGGAACAGCCGCGGGGTCCCGGGGTGGGCGTCCCGGGCGGGGTCCGCCGCCTCCGGGCAGGGCCAGAAGACGCCCTGTTCCTCCTCCAGCCGCCGGTAGCTGATGCCCGCGTAGTCCGCGGGCCCGCCCGAGGAGGCCCGCCGCAGCTCCCCGAACACCTCCTCCGGGTCCCTCGGGAAGCCCTTCTCGTGCCCCAGGAGCCCGGCCAGCCCGTGCAGGACCTCCAGGTCGCTCCGTACCCCCTCCGGAGGGGTGATCGCGCGCCGGCGCAGCAGCACCCGGCCCTCCAGGTTCGTCGTCGTTCCCGTCTCCTCCGCCCACTGCGTCACGGGGAACACGACATCCGCCAGCTCCGCCGTCTCCGACAGCACCACGTCCGCGACGGCGAGGAAGTCCAGCGCCCGCAGCCGCTCCTCCACATGCGCGGCGCGCGGGGCCGACACCACCGGGTTGGAGCCCATCAGCAGCAGCGCCCGCACATCACGGCCGAGCGCGTCGAGCAGTTCGTATGCGCTGCGCCCCGGGCCGGGCAGCGATGCGGGGTCCACGCCCCACACCCGCGCCACGTGTTCCCGTGCCGCGGGGTCGTCGAGCTTGCGGTAGCCGGGCAACTGGTCGGCCTTCTGGCCGTGTTCGCGGCCGCCCTGCCCGTTGCCCTGCCCGGTGAGACAGCCGTAGCCGGAGAGGGGACGGCCCGCGTTGCCGGTCGCGAGGGCGAGATTGATCCAGGCGCCGACCGTGTCCGTGCCCTTCGACTGCTGCTCGGGTCCGCGCGCCGTGAGCACCATCGCGGCGGGTGCGTCGCAGAACAGGTCCACGGCGGCGCGCAGTTCCGGTACGCCGACGCCCGTGATCCGCTCGACCAGCTCGGGCCAGTGCGCCATCGCCGCCGCCCTGGCCTCCTCCCACCCGGTCGTACGGGCCCGGATGAACTCCTCGTCCGTACGGCCCTGCGTCACCACCAGATGCAGCAGCCCGAGCGCGAGCGCGAGATCGGTGCCGGGACGCGGCGCGAGATGCAGATCGGCCTGCTCGGCGGTCTTCGTGCGGCGCGGATCGACGACGATGAGCGTGCCGCCGTTCTCCCTCAGCTCCGTGAGGTGGCGCAGCGCCGGCGGCATCGTCTCGGCGAGGTTCGAGCCGACGAGGACCACACAGCCCGTGCGCGGAACGTCCTCCAGCGGGAACGGCAGCCCCCGGTCCAGCCCGAACGCCCTGTGGTGCGCGGCGGCCGCCGACGACATGCAGAAGCGGCCGTTGTAGTCGATCTGCGAGGTGCCGAGCACGACCCGGGCGAACTTCCCCAGCGCGTACGCCTTCTCGTTCGTCAGCCCGCCGCCGCCGAACACCCCGACCGCGTCCGCCCCGTGCAGCGCGCGGGCGCGCCGCAGTCCGTCGGCCGTGACGCGGAACGCCTCCTCCCAGGTGGCCGGTTCGAGCCTGCCTGTGGCGGGGCGTCGGACCAGGGGCCCGGTCAGCCGTACCCGCGAGGAGAGCACATCGGGTGCCGTACGTCCCTTGCCGCACAGTGCTCCCCGGTTGACCGGGAAGTCCTCGCGCTCCACGATCTCGAGGGTCCCCGCACCGGACGCGCGCAGGTTCATGCCGCACTGCAGGGAGCAGTAGGGGCAGTGCGTCGGGACGAGTGCGGGGGTGCGCGCGGCGGCCGGTGCTGGGGACATGGCACCCAGCGTGCGTCGTCCGTGTTACGCGGGCGGGCCCGTCGCATTACGCCCTCGGTACACCGCCCTCCCCGCACCCGGATTCGTGCCGTGAGCGAAGGGTTCAGGGCCGGGCGGCGTCGCTCGCCAGCGCCTCCGTGACACCCGGCTCCTTCGGGCCGAGGAAGTGCGGGTCGGGTTCGAGCACGACGTCCAGCGCCGCCTTGCCCGCCGCGAACAGTTCCCGCGTACCGCCGTAGTACCAGACCGAGTCGTGCGGCTCGGCGACGCCGACACCGTACGACTCGATGCCCGCGGCGTCGCACAGCGCGATCGCCCGCTTGATGTGGAAGCCCTGGGTGACCAGCACCGCCCGGTCGACGCCGAAGATCTTCTTGGCGCGGACGCAGGAGTCCCAGGTGTCGAAGCCGGCGTAGTCGCCGACGATCCGCCCGTCCGGTACGCCGCGCTCGGTGAGATACGCACGCATCGCGTCCGGCTCGTCGTACTCGGCCCGGCTGTTGTCGCCGGTGACGAGGACGACCTTGACCTTCCCGGTCCGGTACAGCTCGGCGGCCGCGTCCAGCCGGTGCGCCAGATACGGGGTCGGCCGGCCCTTCCACAGACCGGCGCCGAACACGACGGCGACGTCACGTGCCGGGACGTCGGCGGTGGTACGGATACGGCTGTCCGCGACCGCGTGCATCCAGGTCGCCGGCGCGAGCGCCAGCACGCACCCGAGCATCACGGCCTGCACGGTGCGCCGCTGCGCGCGCCGGCTCCTCGGCAGGAGCGGGACGCGTCCGCGCGGGACGAGCCCGCGCAGGGCGCGCATGTGCGGTGCGAGCTTGCGGAGCGCGAGCTTGCGCATGGATCGACCCCCCAGGTCCCTCGGCACCTCGTCCGACGCCGTCGGGGGCCCGATGGTTCACGCCGTCGTACAGATGTGATCAGGATGACCCTCCGAGGCGTCACCTCTTCGAGGGCGGTACGCCGGTCAGGAGCGGGTCAGGAGCGGGTCAGGAGCGGGTCAGGAGCGGGTCACGGAGCGGGTCATGGAGCCGGCACTGCTCGCGGCCCGCGCCGCCACCGTGCCGGCAGGCACCACGGACGGCGGCACCCGTACCGTCGCCGCAGCGGTCGTGAGCCGCGACGGCGCCGTCGTGGGCATCTCCGATCTCTTCGCCGTGGACGACGACCTCGACGCCGCCCGGGCCGGCTGCCTCGCCGCCGTCGCCTGCTTCTGGCCGGGCGTCCGGTCGGCGGATACGGGCACGGCGGCGCTCTCGCCGCGGGGGCCCGGCAGGGCTGTGTGGGCCGAAGGGCTGACAACCGCGCACGCGCGCTCGTGAGGTGGAGGAAAAGACCCGTCACTCCCGCGCAACGGCATGGCAACCTGCGGCCGCCAGTATCGGTTCATGACGGAGTCGGCAGCACACCCTCGCGAGTCACTGGCCCCGAACACGATGCCCCTCGACAGCACCGCGGAACTGCTCACCCGCATCACCGCGCAGCTCGGGGCCCAGCTCAGTCACGTCCAGCTCAACGGAGTGCGCAGGCCCATGAGTTCACCCATCCTCGCCACCGCCGTGTCCGCCGTCACCGCCGTGTCCGCCGCGTCGGCCGTGTCCGTCGCGTCGGCCGGCTCGTCCACGGCCGGGACCGGCGGCCCGTCACTCGTCGCCGTCGCCCACGGCAGTCGCGACCCGCGTGCCCTGCACACCGTCACCAGACTGCTCGACCGGGTCCGTGAGCTGCGCCCCGGGCTCGATGTCCGGCTGGGGCACATCGAGCTCGACGAACCGCTGCTGCCCGACACCCTCGCCGGGCTGGGCGACCGCGAGGCCGTCGTCGTACCCCTGCTGCTCGGCCGCGGATACCACGTGAAGCGGGACATACCGGACGTCGTCGCCGCCGCGTCACGGCTGCGGGCCCGGATCGCCCCGCCGCTCGGCCCGCATCCGCTGCTCGTCGAGGCGCTGTACGCCCGGCTCACCGACGCCGGCTGGCGCAGCGCCGACAACGCCGGCCGGGGCGCCGCGGTGGTGCTCGCCGCGGCCGGTTCGCGGGACCCCGAGTCGGCCGCCGACGCCCGCCTCACCGCCGCGATGCTCAGCGAGCGCCTCGGCGGGGTGCCCGTCCTCCCGGCCTACGCCTCCGCCGTCTCGCCCACCGTTCCCGAGGCGCTGCGCGCCCTGGCGGCGCGCGGCCGGCACCGTATCGCCGTCGCCTCGTACTTCACCGCCCCCGGCCGGTTCGCCACGGCGTCCAGGAGCGCGGCGCCGTGGATCGCCGCCGCCCCGCTCGGCTCCCACCCCGCGCTCGCCCGGCTCGTCCTGCAGCGCTACGACGAGGCACGGACCGCGCCGTACGCGGCCGACCCGCGTCAACTGGTCACCGCCTGAGTCACGCTGTCGGCGACTGCGGTTACCGTCGGGGCATGGAAGGCACCACGGACACCGGAACCGGCAGCGATCCCCACGACCCCTGCGACTACGACGACGCGGCCACCGCGCGCTGGGCCCCCGAGCCCGACAAGCGCCCCGGCCGCACGGCCTTCCAGCGCGACCGCGCCCGAGTCCTGCACTCCGGGGCGCTGCGCCGGCTCGCCGGCAAGACCCAGGTGGTGACGCCCGGCTCGCGCAGCGCGGCCTGGGATCCCAGTCCCCGTACGCGGCTGACGCACTCCCTGGAGTGCGCCCAGGTCGGCCGGGAGCTGGGGGACGCCCTCGGCTGCGACCCCGATCTCGTGGAGGCCGCCTGCCTCGCCCACGATCTGGGCCATCCGCCCTTCGGGCACAACGGCGAGCAGGCGCTCAACGAGGTCGCCGAGGACTGCGGCGGCTTCGAGGGCAACGCGCAGTCACTGCGGCTGCTCACCCGGATCGAGCCGAAGCGGTTCGTCCACTCCGACGTGCGCGGTGAGCCGGTCAGCGTCGGACTGAACCTCACCCGCGCCGCGCTCGACGCCGCGACCAAGTACCCGTGGGCCCGCGGCGGCCACCCCACCGACCCCGGCACGCCGAAGTTCGGTGTGTACGAGGACGACCTGCCGGTCTTCGCCTGGGTCCGGGAAGGTGCCCCGCCGCACCGCAAGTGCTTCGAGGCGCAGGTCATGGACTGGTCCGACGACGTCGCGTACTCGGTCCACGACTTCGAGGACGGTCTGCACGCCGGCCACATCGACCCGAACGCCCTGCTCTCCGAGGCCGAGCGGAACGAGATCTGGGCGGTCGCCATCGGCCGCTACGTCCCCAAGGAGACCGATCCGCAGTCACTCACGGACGCTCTCGACCGCCTCGTCGACCAGGAGTGGTGGCCGCACGGCTACGACGGTTCGGCCGTCGCCCAGGCCCGGCTCAAGGACGCGACCAGCCAGCTCATCGGCCGGTTCTGCCTGGCCGCCGAGGCGGCCACCCGGCAGGCGTACGGCGGCGGCCGGCTCACCCGGTACGCCGCCGAGCTGGTCGTCCCGGAGGAGGCCCACCTCGAGTGCGCCGTCCTCAAGGCGATCGCCGACCGCTATGTGATGCAGCGCGCGGAGCAGGAGGCGCTCCGCGCCGACCAGCGGATCGTCGTCGCCGAGCTGGCCGAGGCGCTGGTCGCGCGGGCGCCGGAGGGCCTGGACCCGCAGTTCCGCGCCATGTTCGACAGCGCTCCGGACGACCGCGCCCGCAAGCGTGTGATCGTCGACCAGATCGCCTCCCTCACCGACGCCTCGGCCCGCACCCTGCACACCCGGCTGACCGGGCCCCGCCGATGACCGTGTGCCGTAAGTGACCACCCGCCGTGAATGACCGTGCGTCTCCGATGACCATGTGCCGCGAATGACCGTGCGTCGTCGGTGACCGTGGTGCCGTGGTGCCGTGGTGCCGTGGTGCCGTGGTGCCGTGGTGCCGTGGTGCCGTCGTGCCGTGGTGCCGTCGTGCCGTCGTGCCGTGGTGCCGTCGTGCCGCGGCGCGCAGCCCGCTGCCGATGGTCGTCCGCCGCCGGTGACAGCCCGTGGCCGGAAACCGTCGGAGACGGCCGGGAAGCGGTGTGCCCTGCGGAGCACCCCCTCTTCCCCCATCACCCTCCGTGCGGGACGCTCGCAGTCGGGCGGCGTAGCGTGCTGTGTTGTCCTGGGGGTCACCCCCGGGACCCCCGGTCGTCAACAGGGAGGCATCAAGTGGTCGACGCACATCGGACATTCGTCATCGTGGGCGGAGGACTCGCCGGGGCCAAGGCGGCGGAGACCCTTCGCGCCGAGGGTTTCACCGGCCGGGTGATCCTCATCGGTGACGAGCGCGACCACCCCTACGAACGCCCCCCGCTCTCCAAGGGCTATCTGTGCGGCAAGGAGGAACGCGACGTCGTCTTCGTCCACGAGCCCGCCTGGTACGCCCAGAACGACATCGAGCTGCACCTCGGCCAGCCCGTCACCTCCATCGACCGCGAGGGCGGCTCCGTACGGCTCGGCGACGGCGCCGTCATCCACTACGACAAACTGCTGCTGGCCACCGGATCCGAGCCGCGCCGGCTCGACATCCCCGGCACGGACCTGGCCGGCGTCCACCATCTGCGCCGTCTCGCCCACGCGGACCGGATGCGACAGGTTCTCGCCACTCTCGGCCGCGACAACGGCCACCTGGTGATCGCCGGAGCCGGCTGGATCGGTCTGGAGGTCGCGGCCGCCGCTCGTGGCTACGGTGCCGAGGTCACCGTCATCGAGCCCGAGCCCACCCCGCTGCACCAGGCCGTCGGACCCGAGCTGGGCCAGTTCTTCGCCGATCTGCACCGGGACCGCGGCGTCCGCTTCCACTTCGGTACCCGTCTCACCGAGATCATCGGCCAGGACGGCATGGTCCTCGCCGCCCGCACCGACGACGGCGACGAGCACCCCGCCCACAGCGTCCTCGCGGCGATCGGCGCCGCCCCCCGCACCGGCCTCGCCGAAGCCGCCGGCCTCGCGCTCGTCGACCGCGCCCACGGCGGCGGCGTCGCCGTCGACGCCTCGCTGCGCACCTCCGACCCCGAGATCTACGCCGCGGGCGACATCGCGGCCGTGCACCACCCGCTCCTCGACATCCGCCTGCGCGTCGAGCACTGGGCGAACGCCCTGAACGGCGGCCCCGCCGCGGCCCGCGCCATGCTCGGCCGGGACGTCTCGTACGACCGCGTCCCGTACTTCTTCTCCGACCAGTACGACCTCGGCATGGAGTACTCCGGCTGGGCGCCGCCCGGCTCGTACGACCAGGTCGTACTCCGCGGCGACGCGGGCAAGCGCGAGTTCATCGCCTTCTGGCTCAAGGACCGCAGGGTGCTCGCGGGCATGAACGTGAACGTGTGGGACGTGACGGACGACATCCAGGGCCTGATCCGCTCCGGCACACCCGTGGACACGGACGTCCTCGCCGACCCCGCCACTGCGCTCGGCGCCGTCCCACCCGCCCCGTAGCGGTATCTCCCGGGGGACGTCCCCCGGACCCCCGCCCCGTAGAATCGGCGCGTGGCAGGCAGGATCAACGATGACGACGTGAAGGCGGTACGGGACGCGGTCCCGATCGACTCCGTCGTGTCCGAATACCTCCAGCTGCGCAACGCCGGCGGCGGGAACCTCAAGGGGCTGTGCCCCTTCCACGACGAGAAGTCCCCCTCCTTCCAGGTCAGTCCGAGCAAGGGTCTCTTCCACTGCTTCGGCTGCCAGGAGGGCGGGGACACCCTCACCTTCGTGATGAAGGTGGACCACCTGTCGTTCTCCGAGGCGGTCGAGCGGCTCGCCGCCAAGGCCGGCATCACCCTGCGGTACGAGGAGGGCGGGTACAACCCGGCCCATCAGCGCGGCGAGCGCATCCGCCTGGTCGAGGCCCATCAGGTCGCGGCCCTGTTCTACGCGGAGCAGCTCGACAGCGCCGAGGCCGAGATCGGCCGGAAGTTCCTCGCCGAGCGAGGCTTCGACCAGAGCGCCGCGCAGCACTTCGGTGTCGGATACAGCCCGGCCGGCTGGGACCACCTCACCCGCTATCTGCGCGGCAAGGGCTTCTCCGACAAGGAGCTCGTCCTCTCCGGCCTCTCCCAGGAGGGCCGCCGCGGCCCCATCGACCGCTTCCGCGGCCGGCTGATGTGGCCGATCCGCGACATCTCCGGCGACGTCGTCGGCTTCGGCGCGCGCAAGCTCCGCGACGACGACAACGGGCCGAAGTACCTGAACACCCCCGACACGGCGATCTACAAGAAGTCCCAGGTGCTGTACGGCATCGACCTGGCGAAGAAGGAGATCGCCAAGTCCAGCCGGGCCGTGGTCGTCGAGGGCTACACCGACGTGATGGCCTGCCATCTCGCCGGTGTTCCGACGGCCATCGCGACCTGCGGCACCGCCTTCGGCGGCGAGCACATCAAGATCCTCCGCCGGCTGCTGATGGACAACGGCAGCGCGAAGGTGATCTTCACCTTCGACGGTGACGCGGCCGGTCAGAAGGCCGCGCTGCGGGCCTTCGAGGACGACCAGAAGTTCGCCGCCGAGACCTTCATCGCGGTCGCCCCGGACGGCATGGACCCGTGCGAGCTGCGGCTCGCCAAGGGCGACGAGGCCGTGCGGGAGCTGGCCGAACCCCGCAACCAGCTGTTCGAGTTCGCCATCCGGCAGATCGTGAAGAACTACGACCTGGAGACCCCCGTCGGCCGTGCCGCCGCGCTCGACGAGGCGGCGCCCATCGTCGCCCGGATCAAGAACAGCGCCTCGCAGCACGAGGTCGCCGTCCAGCTCGCGGGCCTCCTCGGCATCCTCGACACCCAGTTCGTGGTCAAGCGGGTCTCCCAGCTCGCGCGCTGGGCGCGGGAGCGGGGCAGCGGCGGCGGGCAGCAGTCCCGCCAGGCCCCCTCGTACGACGGCCCCCGGCCCACGGCGCAGCCCAGCGGCCCCGCGCTCAATCTGCGCAGCCCCGCCCACCGCACCGAGCGCGAACTGCTCAAGCTCGCGCTCCAGCACCCGGAGCTGGTCTCCCCGGCGTTCGACGCGTACGGAGCCGACGAGTTCACCGCCCCGCCGTACGCCGCCGTGCGCCAGGCGATCGCCGAAGCGGGCGGCGCCGAGCTGGGCGTCCCCGACGCGCCGGCCTATCTGGCCCGCGTCCGGGACGCCGCACCCAACGACACCGTCCGCGCGATGACCACCGAACTCGCGGTGGAGGCGGTCCACGCCAAGATCGTCGACGAGACCTACGCCGGCGTCCAGCTCGTCCAGGTCCGCCTCCGCGCGGTCGACCGCCGCATCCGCGACGTCCAGGGCACCCTCGCCCGCCTCGGCGCCCACGCCGATCCGGAGCAGCTCTCCGCCGTGCAGAACGAGCTGTGGGTGCTCCAGCAGTACGGGCAGTCGCTGCGCAACAAGGGCGCGGACGCGCTCTAGCCTTCTCCGGTGCTGTCCTGCCCGGTCGAGTCCTGCCCGGTCGAGGCCTGGCCTGTCGAGTCCTGTGCGGTCCGGGCCTCGAAGGTGGGGCGGAGTGCCGTGACGAGCCGGTCCACATAACGCCGGTCGTCGTCGCCCACGCCCGGGTACTCGGCGACGAACTGCTCCCACTCCACCCACTGGGCGATCTCGGCGACATCGCCCAACTCGACGTCACGCGGGTACGGTTCCGCCTCGGCGTGCCGAATCACCCGCGCCAGCAGCTCGTACCGCAGCGGGTGCCGCTCGGCGAGCAGCACCGCGTCGTACAGGTCCTTGCCCTGCGGGTACGAGTCGTCGATCAGCCACATCACCTTCCACGCCAGCGACAGCTCGGGCGTCGCCGCCCGGACGACGGCCGTCCCGACCCGCGCGGGCTCCGCAGGCACCGGCAGCTCCTCGTTGAAGACGAAGTCCAGCTGCACCAGTCCGCCCGGCAGCCCCGGAGCCGACCACGGCAGCACCATGCGCCGCCCGGGGACGCGTTCGTACGTCCAGATGTACTCGGACTCCGCGCCGCGCGCCGAGATGCCGACCGCGCCGCCGCGCTCCTCTGCCGTGCGCTGAGCGGCCTCCGCGATGCCGTCGAGCATCTGCTGCGTGCGGTCCTGCTCAATGCGCCACTCCGCGGGCACGACCACGAAGTCCAGATCGCCCGGGTCGCGCGCCGCGTCGCCGAACCACGCCCTCAGCAGCACGCTGCCGCGCAGCACGAGCGAGTCGGCCCACTCCGAGCCGGCGATCGCGCAGAGCACGATGTCGAGCGCCTCGGCCCGCGCCGCGCGCCATGCTCCGGCCAGGTCGGGGTCGGAGAACCGGGGTTCGCTCGCGCGGTAGGCGTGCGCGAAGTGCTTCAGCGCGGGGTCGAACACCGAATCGTCCGGTCTGCCGCCCGGCGCGAGAACGGTGCGCGGCATGTCGCGCTGCCGTCGTTCCCGCTCGTCCGCCGGCTCGTTCGGGCCCTCCGGGCTCCCGGGAAACGCACGCCGCTCCGATGCGGTGCTCATGGCTCCACCCCCTGCGCCGGATCGTCCCAGACAACGGTGTCACCCGCACCTGGGTATGCGAGCCCGGCATCCACCCGGTCGCGCACCGGCCTCGCTGTGCTGTCCCGGGGGCACCCCCGGACCCCCGGCCCGGTAACCACGCGGTCACGCACCGGCCTCGCTGTGGTGTCCCGGGGGCACCCCCGGACCCCCGGCCCGGCATCCACCCGGTCGCGCACCGGCCTCGCTGTGCTGTCCGGGGGCACCCCCCGGACCCCCGGCCCGGTAACCACGCGGTCACGCACCGGACTCAAAAAGTCATCGCACGCCCCTCGTGGCGGTGATGTGTCGTACCCCACACTGGGGGGCGGTGCCTGAGTCCTCGGAGCGCGGCCGGTCCACAGCAGGTGGGCCACTCACCCCCGCGGATCCGCTCATCGTGAACGGGACGGACAGCGGCCGGGCCGCCGTCCCCGTCCCGCTGCCGCCTGCCCCCGAACCGGCAGCGCCCACCTTGGAGGTCGCCCCCGTGCAGACCCAGACCCTGACAGAAGCCGACCCGGTCACGGCCGTTCCGCCGCAGAGCCGGGCCGCGCACCACCCGGAGAACGAGCCGCCCCCGGAGGCCGGGGCAGCGCCGGACGTCCCCGAGCCCGCGGAGCTGTTCGAGCCGCCCGAGCCGCCGGTCCGCGTCGCGGACACCGGCGGCGGCAGCCCCTCCTCCGACCTCTTCCGGCAGTATCTGCGGGAGATCGGACGCATCCCGCTGCTCACCGCCGTCGAGGAGGTGGAGCTCGCCCGCCGCGTCGAAGCGGGCCTGTTCGCCGAGGCGAAGCTGGGCAACACCCCGGACCTGGACTCCCAGCTCGCCCTCGACCTGGACAAGATCGTCGTCATGGGCCGGATGGCCAAGCGCCGCCTGATCGAGGCCAATCTGCGTCTCGTCGTGTCCGTCGCCAAGCGGTACGTGGGCCGCGGGCTGACGATGCTCGACCTCGTTCAGGAGGGCAACCTCGGCCTGATCCGCGCGGTCGAGAAGTTCGACTACGCGCGCGGCTACAAGTTCTCGACGTACGCGACGTGGTGGATCCGCCAGGCCATGTCCCGCGCCCTCGCCGACCAGGCCAGGACCATCCGCGTGCCCGTCCACGTCGTCGAACTCATCAACCGGGTCGTCCGCGTCCAGCGCCGCATGCTCCAGGAACGCGGCTACGAACCCACCGCCGAAGAGGTCGCCGCACAGCTCGACCTGTCGCCGGAGCGGGTCGGTGAGGTCCTCCGCCTCGCCCAGGAGCCGGTGTCGCTGCACGCGCCGGTCGGCGAGGAGGACGATGTCGCGCTCGGCGACCTCATAGAGGACGGCGATGCCGCGTCCCCCGTGGAGTCCGCGGCGTTCCTGCTGCTCCGAGAGCACCTCGAAGCCGTCCTCTCCACGCTCGGCGAGCGCGAACGCAAGGTCGTCCAGCTGCGCTACGGGCTGGCCGACGGCCGGCCCCGCACCCTGGAGGAGATCGGACGGATCTTCGGCGTGACGCGCGAACGCATCCGCCAGATCGAGTCCAAGACCCTCGGCAAGCTGCGGGACCACGCCTTCGCCGACCAGCTGCGCGGCTATCTGGACTGAGCCCCGCCGGCCCGGGCGGTCAGTTCCCGGGCCGCCGGACGGCTCAGTCGACCTCCGCCACCGCCTGCGCGAACTGCGCCGAGTACAGCCGCGCGTACGCGCCACCCGCCAGCAACAGCTCCTCGTGCGTGCCCTGTTCGACGATCGAGCCGTTCTCCATCACCAGGATCACGTCCGCGTCCCTGATGGTGGAGAGCCGGTGGGCGATCACGAAGCTCGTACGCCCGTGGGCGAGCCGCGCCATCGCCTTCTGGATCAGCACCTCGGTCCGGGTGTCGACGGAGCTGGTCGCCTCGTCGAGAACCAGGATCACCGGGTCGGACAGGAACGCCCGCGCGATGGTGATCAGCTGCTTCTCGCCCGTACTGACGCCCGCGCCGTCGTCCTCGATGACGGTGTCGTAGCCGTCCGGGAGGGTCCGGATGAAGCGGTCGGCGTGGGCCGCCCGCGCCGCCTCCTCGATCTCCTCCCGGGTGACCTTGCGCGAGGTGCCGTACGCGATGTTCTCCGCGATCGTGCCGCCGAACAGCCAGGTGTCCTGCAGCACCATCCCGATGCCGGACCGCAGGTCCTCCCGGGACATCGTGGCCGCGTCGACGCCGTCGAGGGTGATCCGGCCGCCGGTGACCTCGTAGAACCGCATCAGCAGATTCACCAGCGTGGTCTTGCCGGCTCCGGTCGGGCCGACGATCGCGACGGTGTGCCCCGGCTCGACCGCCAGCGACAGATCCTCGATGAGCGGCTTCTCCGGCTCGTAGCGGAACGAGACCTTCTCCAGCGCGACCGCGCCCCGCGGCTCCCCGGGCCGCGCCCCGACGACCGGGTCGGGCGCCTGCTCGTCCGCGTCCAGCAGCTCGAAGACCCGCTCGGCCGAAGCGACCCCGGACTGCACCAGGTTCGCCATCGACGCGACCTGCGTCAGCGGCATCGAGAACTGCCGCGAGTACTGGATGAACGCCTGGACGTCACCGATCGACAGCGTGCCCGACGCGACCCGCAGCCCGCCGACGACGGCCACCAGCACATAGTTGAGGTTCGAGACGAAGAACATCAGCGGCTGCATGACGCCGCTGTTGAACTGCGCCCGGAACCCCGCCTCGTACAGCGCCTCGTTCTGCTCGGCGAACTCCTTCGCCGACTCGTCCTGCCGGCCGAAGACCTTCACCAGCGCATGGCCGGTGTACATCTCCTCGATGTGCGCGTTGAGCCGGCCCGTGGACATCCACTGCTGCACGAACTGCGGCTGCGAACGCTTGCCGATCTTCGCCGCCACCCACACCGACAGCGGCACGGTCACGAGCGCGACCAGCGCCAGCAGCGGCGAGATCCAGAACATCATCGCCAGCACACCGACGATCGTCAGCAGGGAGTTGAGCAGCTGACCCATCGACTGCTGCATGGTCTGCGAGATGTTGTCAATGTCGTTCGTCGCACGGCTCAGCACCTCACCGCGCTTGGCCTTGTCGAAGTACGAAAGCGGCAGCCGGGACAGCTTGTCCTGGATGTCCTCCCGCATCCGGAACATGGTCCGGTTGATGACCACGATCGACGCCCGCGTGGCCACCAGCATCAGCAGCCCGGAAGCCGCGAACACGACCAGCGCCACCAGCAGGATGTCGCCGACCGCACCGAAGTCGATGCCCCGGCCCGGGGTGAAGTCGACCCCGGACAGCATGTCCGCGAGCCCGTCGCTGCCCTGCGCCCGCAGGCCGTCCAGGGCCTGCTCCTTGGTGGTGCCCTCCCGCATCTCACGGCCGACGACACCCGCGAAGACGAGGTCGGTCGCCTTGCCGAGGATCAGCGGCCCGACCACCGAGAGCCCCACGCTCAGCACACAGGCCGCCAGCATCACCCACAGTGCGCGCCGGTCCGGTGCGCACTGCCGCAGCAGCCGCTTGCCCGAGCCCTTGAAGTCCATGGACCGCTCGCCGGACTGGCCCATCATCATGCGTCCGCCAGGACCGGCCATCAGGCAGCCTCCGCCTCGGTCAGCTGGGAGAGCACGATCTCCCGGTACGTCTCATTGCCCGCCATCAGCTCGTGATGGCCGCCCGTCCCCACGACCCGGCCCTCGTCGAGGACCACGATCCGGTCGGCGTCGCGGATGGTCGACACCCGCTGCGCGACGATCACGACCGTCGACTCGGCGGTCTCCAGCGACAGCGCACCGCGCAGCGCCGCGTCCGTCGCGTAGTCCAGGGCCGAGAAGGAGTCGTCGAAGAGATAGATCTCGGGCCGCTGCACCAGCGTCCGCGCGATGGCGAGCCGCTGCCGCTGACCGCCGGACACGTTCGTGCCGCCCTGCGCGACCGGCGCGTCCAGCCCGCCTTCCAGGTCGCGTACGAAGTCGGCCGCCTGGGCGACCTCGAGCGCGTGCCACAGCTCCTCGTCGGTCGCGTCCGGATTGCCGTAGCGGAGGTTCGTCGCGACCGTGCCGGAGAAGAGGTACGGCTTCTGCGGTACGAGCCCGACCGTCCGGGCCATCAGCGCCGGATCCAGCTCCCGTACGTCCACGCCGTCGACGAGGACCTCGCCGCCGGTGACGTCGAACAGCCGCGGCACCAGCCCGAGCAGGGTCGACTTTCCGCTGCCCGTCGACCCGATGATCGCGGTCGTCTCACCGGGCCTGGCGACCAGATCCACCGCGCGCAGCACGGGCTCCTCGGCGCCCGGGTAACGGAAGTCGGCGCCGCGGACCTCCAGATGGCCGTGGCGCGCCAGCTCGTGCACCGGGGAGAGCGGCGGGACGACGCTCGAACCGGTCGCCAGGACCTCCTCGATGCGTTCGGCACAGACCTCGGCCCGCGGCACCATCATGAACATGAAGGTGGCCATCATGACGGCCATGACGATCTGCATCAGATAGGCGAGGAAGGCGGTGAGCGCGCCGATCTGCATCCCGCCGCTGTCGATGCGGTGGGCGCCGAACCAGACGACGGCGATGCTCGACACGTTCACGACGGTCATGACGATCGGGAACATCAGCGCCATGAGACGGCCGGTGGACAGCGACACGTCCGTCAGCTCGGCGTTCGCGCCGCGGAAGCGGTCCGCCTCGTAGGTGTCCTTCACGAACGCCCTGATCACCCGGTTGCCGGTGATCTGCTCGCGCAGCACCCGGTTCACCGTGTCGAGGCGCTCCTGCATGGTCCGGAACAGCGGCCGCATCCTCGTCACGATCAGTGCCACGGAGATGCCCAGCACCGGCACGACCGCGAGCAGCACCGCCGACAGCGGAACGTCCAGGGCCAGCGCCAGGACGATGCCGCCGACGCACATGATCGGCGCGGACACCATCAGCGTGAACCCCATCAGCACCAGCATCTGGACCTGTTGGACGTCATTGGTCGTGCGGGTGATGAGGGACGGGGCACCGAAGTGCCCGACCTCACGGGCCGAGAACGACTGCACCCGCTCGAAGACGGCGGCCCGCACGTCCCGGCCGAGCGCGGCGGCGGTCCTCGCGCCGTAGTACACGGCGCCGATGTTGCACACCACCTGGACCACGCTGACGCCGATCATCAGGGCGCCGAAGCTCAGGATGTAACCGGTGTCACCCCGCACGACACCGTTGTCGATGATGTCGGCGTTCAGCGTGGGCAGATAGAGGGTCGCGCTGGTCTGCAGCAGTTGCAGCGCCACCAGCAGGGTGATCGCTTGTCGGTAAGGACGCAGGAACGTCCGGAGGATTCGTATGAGCACGCGCGGCTGTCTCTCGGGTCGGTGCCGGATCGTGGAGTCGCCCCAATACTCCGACACTCGGCCACCGTCTGCCCAAGGGATTTCGCCAAGGACGGGTCAAGAACGCGCGGACGCACGGCGGTCCGGAACTCGGCCCGTCGGCCGGCTCAGGGGTTGAACGCCCCGGGGTGCACCTGCTCGCGTGTCGCGGCGTACTGCTGCCGCACCGCCTGGCCGACCGCGAGTTCCTCGCCCGCCTCGAACACCTGGGCCGACGCGCCCTGCCAGGCCGGCGGGGTGTGGGGGGCGAGTGTGCCCTGCGCCACACCGAGCGCCCAGGCGGCCTGACGGGCCGCGCCCAGCGCCGCGTAGTCGGCGGGCTGCGGGACGACGACCTGGGCGGCGAAGATCGCGGGCGCCGCGGCCTGCACCGCCGGCAACTCGGCGGCCTGCCCCAGCAGGAACACGCGCCGCACCACCACGCCCCGCCCGCGCAGCACGTCCAGCGCGTCGGCGAGCGAGCACAGCATGCCCTCGAAGGCGGCCCGCGCCAGATGCTCGGGCTTCATCGACTCGCGCCGCAGCCCGGTCAGGGTGCCGGCGGTGTGCGGCAGCTGCGGGGTGCGCTCGCCCTCCAGATACGGGAGCAGGACGAGACCGGAGGAGCCCGGGGTGGACTTCACGGCCAGCGCCGACAGTTCGGACAGATCCTCGATGCCGAGCATCTCGGCGGTACCGCGCAGGACCCGTACGGCGTTGAGGGTGTGCACGACCGGAAGATGCATCCCGGTGGCGTCGGCGAACGAAGTGATCATCCCGGACGGGTCCGCGAGCGCCTCGTGATGGATGGCCATCACGGAGCCGGACGCCCCCAGGGACACCACCGCGTCGCCGGTCCCGAGGCCCAGCCCGAACGCGGCGGCCATCGTCTCGCCGGTGCCGGCGGAGATCAGCAGCCCCTCCGGGGTGGTCCCGGCCGCGTCGGCCGGACCCAGCACCTCAGGCAGCGCGGCCTGCTGGCCGAGCGCCAGCTCCACCAGGTCGGGCCGGTACGAGCCGGTGCCCGCCGACCAGTACCCGGTCGCGGACGCCGCGCCCCGGTCCGTCGTCCTGCGCGCCGGCCGGCCCAGCAGCTGCCAAACCAGCCAGTCGTGGGGCTGCATCACCAGCGCGGTGCGCCGGGCCGCCTCCGGCTCGGTCCGCGCCAGCCAGCGCAGCTTGGCCACGGGCAGCCCGGACTGCGGTACGCAGCCGACGGCCTCGGCCCAGGCGTGCCGCCCGCCGAAGCCCTCGATCAGATCGGCCGCCGCGGCCTGCGCCCGCTTGTCGTTGCCGACCATCGCGGCCCGCACCGGCGCACCCGAGGCGTCCAGCGGGATCACCCCGTGCTGCTGCGCGGACACCCCGATGGCCTGCACACCCTCCAGCAGCCCTCCGGCCGCGGCCTCACCGAGGGACAGCAGCCACGCCTGCGGATCGACGTCGGTGGCTTTCGCCTCGACGGGATGCGGCGCGTATCCCTGGCGCAGCACGGCGCCCGTGTCCGTGTCACAGACGACGATGCGAGTGAACGCGGACGAACTGTCCAGCCCGGCGACTATCCCCATGCCTTCAGATTCTGCCGCACTCCGGCCGCGGTCATGGTCATGGCCCGCTCAATCCGGGACCGCGCGGGCTCGGGGAGGGGGCTTTCGGGGGTTCGAGGACGGGCCTTCGGGACACCGGATGCCGCGCCCGGAAGCCGGAAGGCGGCGGCGACCTCCGTTCGCGCTCCGCAGCGAGGCCGCGGCCCGCGGGGCCCGCCGGGGGCGGGTCGGTGCCCGGCCGTGCTTCGAGGCGGGCCGCTCAGTGGGGCCGGCCCCCGCGGTCGGGGGCGGGTCGATGCCCGGCCGTGCTTCGAGGCGGGCCGCTCCGGGGGGCCCGCCCCCGCGGTCGGGGCCGGCCCGCCGGGCCGGGGCCCGCGAGTGTCGGCCGCACCCGGGCGGGTGCCCGCGGGTGTGGGCGCCGACCCTGGCGGGTGCCCGCGGGTGGTGTGTGCCGGACCCGGGCGGGTGCCCGCGGGTGTGGGTGCCGACCCGGGCCACCTGCGCCCTCGGGTGTCGGCCGTACCGCGGCCGTCTGCGTCCCCGGGTGTCGGCCGTACCGCGGCCGTCTGCGGCCTCAAGTGTCAGCCGTACCGTGGCCGCCTGCGTCCCCGGGTGGCGGCCTGACCGCGGCCGCCCGCATCACTAGGTGTTGGTCGTACCCCAGTCGTCCTCGCCGCCGCCCTGGCCCCGCTCCCGCAGGGAGCGCACCCGGTCGGCCACGGCTTCGGGCATCCGGTCGCCGATCGTGTCGCTCACCACGTGGTAGGCCTTCCCGGCGACCTCGCGGCTCGTCTGCGCGGCGGACTCGGCCGCGTTGCGCACGGCCGGGTTCTGCGTGAACTCCCGAGCGGACTTCTTCAGCTGCTCGTAACGCTCGCGCCCGGCGCGCGTGCCGAGCACGTATCCCAGGGCAAGTCCGGCGATGAACGTGAGCCGGTAGCGCATGGCTGCCACCCTTCGACGGCGTCGTCGGGACGCCGGAGTCGATACGGACCGTGAGGCTGCGGTGCTCGCCTACCCGCCGGTCCCCGAGATCACCCCGCGATCACCTCCAGGGCCACCTGGAGCTCACCGCGAGGTCACCGGGGGAACCGATTGGCGGAGCACCCCCCTGCTTGCGCTAATGTATGTGTCGCAGCGAGCGAGCGCCGCCTGGGAAGCCCCGGGGTAGGTACGTTCGGTGCACACGCAGCAATCCCCTGTAGCTCAATTGGCAGAGCAGCCGGCTGTTAACCGGCAGGTTACTGGTTCGAGTCCAGTCGGGGGAGCGCGATCCCCTGTAGCTCAATTGGCAGAGCATTCGGCTGTTAACCGGAGGGTTGCTGGTTCGAGTCCAGCCGGGGGAGCAGCAGCGGAAGAGGACCCTTCGGGGTCCTTTTTCATGTAGTCGTCCCATCCTGGAACCGGACAGACGGCAGCGCAGTCCTCAAGGTCATAGCGATGCCGACCATCCGAAGCAGGAGATCGTATGAGCGGCTATGCTGCGGCAGACGGCGCGCACAAATGTGCGCGACGCGCCGTTAGGGGCGGTAGCTCAGCCGGTTAGAGCAGCGGACTCATAATCCGTCGGCCGTGGGTTCGAGTCCCACCCGCCCCACCACGCGTTGCTCCCGGAGAACCGTTTCTACCTGCGCAGACGCGAGTACGGTGGTCACCACTCCACGGTGGGGGCCACCGTTCATTCGTTCAGATCAAGAGCCGGGGGACCCCCAGGGGACACGGGGCCGGCTCAGGGGCAGAGGGGCCTTCACACCGGCTTCCAGCGCCTGTTCGAAGCCCGGCGGGCGATCGTGAAGCGCGTGAGCGCGAAGCCGGCCGGCTGCTCCCCGAGGTAGTGGTCGTCGAACTGCCCTGCCCGGCCCGCCTCCAGGCCCTTCGCGGTGCACTGCTCACCCGTCCACGTCACGGCAGCGTCGCCGGCGTCGTCCTGGCCCCGACCGGCGAGGGTGATCATGCCGCGACCCTCGGCGTCGGGCGGCCCCGAGCCCCAACGGCCCAGTGGCACCCGACTGCCGCGCGCCGTGGGCGAAGAGTCGCCCCGAGCCCAGAACCAGGAGCCGGGTCCGGGAGTGGCGCCGAGAGATCAGGATTCGGCGATTCCGCAAACCCGGGCCCACCAATTCCGGCTTCTCGCCGTGGCTTCGCGCAAGGCGTTTCGGAGCGGTCTGCGGAATCCTCTTCGGTCTGTCCCCGGGGATCGCCGGCGCGATGAGGCATTCACCGGGGAGGCATTGACCGGGGAGGCCGCTGCGACCGGTTTCATCGTCGGTATGGGAATCGCGGACTTCGGAGTGCCGCGCGCTCTTTGCGGTCCCTCTCCGCCAGGCGAGACGCCTCCGGCGGAATCGGAGCCATCGCCGCCGCCGTTCGGAGGTCCGGGAAGAGGTGCGCGGTCGGGCCGAGCGCGTGCCGGCGTCAGGGGAGTTCGTAGGCGCGGGCGAGGAACCCTACGGTCTCCGCCATGGTCAGGCGCAGTTCCGCCGGCGCGACGACCTCGACGTCGACGCCGAGCCGCAGCAGCTCGCCGCAGGCGTGTTCGGTGCTCTCGGTCGGGATGACCGCCTCGACCCAGCCGTCGTCGCCGACGGCGGTCGCGGTGGAGTCGACCGCCCGCACCACCTCCGGTGGGACGTTGTCGGGCAGGCGCCGGCGTCCCCGAGGGGACAGGCGGACGGTGGCTGTGCCGGTGTAGCGGCGTGCCTGGAAGTCGTCCAGGTAGGAGGCCCAGTACGTGCCCAGGTCGAAGTCGCCCGGCCGGTCGAACACCTCGTCGCTCAGTACAGCGTCGAGGACATGGGTGACGCGGTAGGTCGCGAGGCCCTTCTCCGTGGCGGCCACGAGGTACCAGGTACCGGACTTGAGGACCAGTCCGTAGGGGCGGAGGCGGCGGTTCACCTCCTGCGGGGCGCGCCAGCGGCGGTAGCGCGCGTCCACCGCACGCCGGGTGAGGACCGCGTCGACGAGCAGGGGGAGATGCGGCGTCTGGTCGGGTTCTCGGTACCAGCCGGGGGCGTCCAGGTGGAAGACCGCCGCGGTCTGCGTCGCCTCTTCACGTAGTCCTGTGGGCAGCGCGGCCAGCAGCTTCAGCCGGGCTGCGGCCACCTCGCGCGCGAGGCCCAGGTCCGCGGCCGGCCCGGGCAGTCCGGCGAAGAACAAGGCCCGCGCCTCGCCCTCACTCATCCCGGTCAGCCGGGTGCGGTAGCCGTCGAGGAGTTGGTAGCCGCCCCCGCGGCCCGACTCCGCGTAGACCGGAACCCCGGCGGCCTGCAGGCGCGTCAGGTCACGGTACGCGGTCCGCACCGACACCCCCAGCTCCTCGGCGATCGCTGGTGCGGACAGGCGGCCACGGGACTGGAGCAACAGGAGCACCGACAGCAGTCGACCGGCAGACATGGACGCATTCTCCTCGGAAACCCTGACAGCCCCTGTCACACGGCTCCCCTACCGTCGGGTCCGCGATCCCGGCTCGGACCGCGCGAGCCGGGATCGCGTCCCCGATGAAGCGTCGAACAGGAGTCCTGCTGTGCCACCGACCGGCCTTGTCGGCCCGCCTGCCGTGATCGAGCTGCGCCAGTACACCCTGCGGCCCGGCAGGCGCGACGAGCTCATCGCGCTGTTCGACCGAGAGTTCGTCGAGCCCCAGGAAGAGGTGGGGATGATGGTGCTCGGCCAGTTCCGGGACCTCGACGACCCGGACCGCTTCGTCTGGTTGCGCGGATTCCGGGACATGGCGGCGCGCCGTCGCGGGCTCACGGACTTCTACGGCGGCCCCGTCTGGGCCAGGCACGGTCCGCAGGCGAACGACACGATGATCGACTCCGACGATGTCCTGCTCTTGCGCCCCGAGCCGGCCGGGAGCGGATTCGCCTGCTCCCCCTCCGGGCGGCCCGCGGTCGGAGCGCCTGCGCCGGACCGGTTCGTGGACGCCACCGTGTGGTCCTTCCCTCCCGGACGGCACGAGGGCGTCGAGCTGATCAGGGACGGACTCCTCCCCGTGCTGCGGGAGACGGGGCCCGCGCCACTCGCCTTCCTGACGACCGAGCACGCGCACAACACGTTCCCCAGGCTGCCGGTCCGCTCCGGCGAGAACGTCGCCGTGATCTTCACCTCGTACCCCGACGAGAGCGCGCACCGTCGACACCTCACCGACATGCGAGCGGATGCCCTGACGCGGGGCGAGCTCCTGCCGGCCATCGCGCGAGAACAGACAGCGGCGCCCCGGAAACTCCGGCTGGCGCCCACGGGCCGCTCACTCGTCTCCTGACTCGTGGGCCGACGACTCAGGCTGCCGTCAGTTCTCGTGCCGCTCCTTCTCGTCCATCACCGCCCGAGCCTCCTTACCCGGGACGCGTCGGTCGGGCCGTGCGCGCCGCGCGTGCCGTGCGCGTCGGCCGGTGACGGACACGCGGTCCCCGGCGGGGGTGTGCCCGTGCGCCTTCGAGGTACGTTCGGGGACAAAGTGGGCGGCCGCGCCGCTCGGTTCCGCGAGGAGGCTGGGGTGGTGGAATGCCGGACGAGGCCCTGACCCGCTGGTGTCACGCCGCACTCCGTGTGCGGTGGGCGGACCCGCAGACCGGCGCCCCCGTCCCGACCCGGCGCAGCAGCCGAGCATGACCGGACATCACCACGCCGATGCCGGCGGTCCGAGCGGTCCGCATGAGCCGGAACCGGAGCCGGAGCCGGAGCCGGAGCCGGAACCGGAGCCGGGGCAGGCGGCGTTCGGCGAGGCGCGCTGGCCGATGGCCGGGGCCGTCATCGCCGCCATGGTGCTGACCCTGCTGATGCCCGACGACCTGCGGCTGGGGCCCCGCTGGCTGCTCCCCTTCGGCGAAGGGCTGCTCCTGGTGACGCTGATCGCGGGTGACCCGGGCCGGATCAGCCGCCGCTCGGCCGCCCTGCGCGCCGTATCGATCGCCCTGGTGGGTGTGCTGGCGGTCAGCGCCATCTGGTCGACCGTCCGGCTGGTCGACGACCTCATCCACGGCGGGGCCGAGACCAACTCCGCCGCAGGCCTGCTGCAGGCGGGCGGCGTCGTCTGGGTCTCCACCGTCCTCGCCTTCTCCCTGCTGTACTTCGAACTCGACAGCGGCGGAGCGGCCGCGCGAGCCCACCACATGCCCACGACCCCCGAACTCGCCTTCCCCCAGCACCTCAGCCCCGAACTGAACGCCGCGCACTGGCGCCCCCGCTACGTCGACTACCTCTATCTCGGGCTCACCAACTCCACGGCCTTCAGTCCCACCGACGTCATGCCACTGGCCCCCTGGGCCAAGATCGCCATGGCGGTGCAGTCCCTCGTCTCCCTGCTCATCCTCGGCCTCGTGATCGCCCGAGCGGTCAACGTCCTCGCCTAGCGCTGTGACCGGTCACAGCACCAGCGGCCCGCTGGGCCCGTGGCGGTCAGTCCTCCGCCCGCTGGGTGACCGCCGCCTCCGTGCCGTCGCCGAGGAACTCGTACCACCGGCGCTGCAGGCAGACGTAGCGGACGTCGGCCTCGACGAGGCTGAGGAAGCCCGTCACGGTGTCGGTGAGCCGCTGCTGCAGGTGGGCGCTGGCGAGCAGACCGTCCTCGGTGAAGCTCTGGTGCGCCTCGGCGAGGCTGAACATGTCCGGGTAGACGCGGGTGCCGAGGTGTTCCAGGGGAACTCTCAGCGCCCACAGCCCACGGTTGCCGCCCACCATGGACGGGGACGCGGAGACGAGCATCGCGTGCTTGGTCTTGAAGGGCTGCGGGCGGACGCGGGAGACCCAGTCGATCGCGTTCTTGAGCACTCCGGGCACCGAGGCGTTGTACTCGGGGGAGGAGATCACGAACGCGTCGCACAGTTCGAGGCGGTCGCGCAGCGCGAGCGCGCCCTCCGGCAGCCCCTCGGCGGCCTCCACGTCACCGTCGAAGAGCGGCATCGTGAACTCGCGCATGCCGGCCAGGTCCGCGTTCGCGCCGGTGTCGGAGACCAGGCGGGCGACGAGCGAGGCCAGGCGGGCGTTGACGGACTCGGCCCGTAGCGCCGCGCCGAAGACGAGCACCCGCAGCGGGCCAGGGTGGGCGTCCGTGGGCATGGGGGAACGCTCCTTCCGGCGTGCGGGCGCCCTGGTCAGGGCGTACGGGATCAGTGTCGTCCGGTCGCGGGCGCCGCGCGATCGCGGCGGGGCCTTCCGGGCGATGCGCGGGAAGGAACGGGTGCGGGGCGGGGTCCTGGCGGAGCGGGGTCAGGACCAGTCAGGACCAGGCCAGGACCAGTCAGGACCAAGCCAGGACCAGGTCAGGGCCATGCCGGGGCCAGGCCAGGGCCAAGCCCGGGCCAGGGCAGGACTCAGGACCAGGCCAGGGCAGGACGAGGGCCGGGCCCGCGCCGCCGCGGCTCCGTACGCGTGCCCCTGCCGCCCCGGCTCAGTGCCTGGTGGTGCCCTTGCGTACCCGTTCCGCCGCCTTCTCCGCCATCTCCTGCGCCTTGCCGCGCAGCTGGTCACTCCGGCCGTGCCGCTGCATGGACTTGTCGTGGATGGTCCTGCCGAGGGTTTCCTTCAGCTTGCCCTTGATCTGTTTCGTCCTGGCGCTGCTCATCAGGATCGCCGTCCTCTCCGGGTCGGTGGGGCGCCCACACGCGTGTTCACCCCGCGCCTGTTCACCCTGCGCCTGCCCGTGGGAGGCCGCAACCGGCGTCCGTCACACCCCGTGAAGACGATCTTGCACTTCGCGCGGCCCGTGTCGCGGATCCCGTCTCGCCGATCCCGTCTCGCCGATCCTGTGTGGCGATCATGAGCCGGTGCGCGCCGCCCCCGACCGGGGCCGTGGGGCCGTGCGGCGGGGTGGGCGACATCGGGCGAGCGGTCGTCAGATCGCTTACGTCGCACAGCACTCCGGAGCAGGTCCGCTCTGCTCCGGCCCGCCCTCGGGCACGCCGACAGCCGCACATCGCCGCGCGACGGACCCCTGCCCCCATGCCCGTAAGGGACCCTTCCGTACGCGTCCCTATACTGCGCCCATGCCGCCGATATCGCCCGCAGCCGCCCGTCGCACGACACCCGTCGCATGACCGCCACCGGCACTCCGTCCGGCACTCCGTCGGGAACCCCCGCCGGTACTCCGCCCGGCGCCCCTGCGGGCACTCCGCCCGGCACCCCGGCTTCCGCTCCCCTGCGCCGCCGCATCCTCGCCGACCTCACGCCGCTGAGGATCTCCGCCCACTACCGCCGGCTCTGGTTCGGGAGCACCATCTCCTGGGTCGGCCAGGGCATGACCACCCTGGCGATCTCCCTCCAGGTGTACGACATCACCCGTTCGACCTTCTCCGTCGGGCTCGTCGGGCTCTTCTCGCTCGTCCCGCTGATCGTCTTCGGGCTGTACGGCGGCGCCGTCGCCGACACCGTCGACCGGCGCGCGCTCGGGCTGTACAGCGCGGCCGGTTCCGCCGGGCTCTCGGCCGCCCTCG
Source organism: Streptomyces sp. NPDC091376 (assembly GCF_044757085.1). Taxonomy (NCBI): domain Bacteria; kingdom Bacillati; phylum Actinomycetota; class Actinomycetes; order Kitasatosporales; family Streptomycetaceae; genus Streptomyces; species Streptomyces sp. NPDC091376. The sequence goes on from NZ_JBIVUF010000001.1 coordinate 177,954, forward strand.
CCACCGCCGCGCTGGCGGGCTTCCACCACGTCTGGTTCCTGTACGGCATCGTCGCCCTGCAAGCCGTGTGCGCCGCGCTCAACGCGCCCGCCCGCAGCGCGATGATCCCGCGGCTGCTGCCGCCCGAACAGCTGCCCGCCGCCAACGCGCTCAACTCCATGACGGCGACCTCCGGCATGCTGATCGGGCCCATGCTCGGCGGCCTCATCGTGGGATACGGCGGCTACCAGACGGCGTACCTCATCGACGCCCTCGCCTTCGGCGCCGCCCTGTACGCCATGTGGCGGCTGCCGTCGATGCTTCCCGACCGGGACCGTACGACCGCGAAGCGCGCGTCCGTGCTCGACGGGCTGCGTTTCCTCGCCACCCGGCCCAACATCCGCATGACGTTCTTCTCCGACTTCTGCGCGATGATCCTGGCGAAACCGACGGCGCTGTTCCCCGCCATCGCCGTGCTCTGGTACGGCGGGGACGCCCGCACCACCGGCCTGCTCGTCGCCGCGCCGGCCGTCGGCGCGCTGCTCGGCGGGGTGTTCTCCGGCTGGCTGGGAGGGATCCGCCGGCACGGGGTGGCGATCCTGCTCGCCGTCGCCGCGTGGGGGGTGGCGATCGCCGTATTCGGGCTGACCAGGAACCTCTGGCTCGGGCTGCTCTTCCTCGCCGTCGCCGGCTGCGCCGATACCGTCTCCATGGTGTTCCGCAACACCATGATGCAGGCGGCCGCGCCGGACGAGATGCGCGGGCGACTGCAGGGGGTGTTCCTCGTCGTCGTCGCGGGCGGACCGCGCCTCGGCGACTTCCTCGCGGGCTCGGTCGCCGATCTCACCTCGCCCGCCGTCGCCGTCACCGGGGGCGGGCTCGCCTGTGTCCTCGCGGTGGGTCTACTGGCGCTGCGTGGACGCGGGTTCGTACGGTACGACGCCCGCGAGCCCACTCCGTAAGGCCCCGAGAGGCCCCGGGAGGCCCCGAGGCGCGGCGGGCCCGACGCCCCGCGGGCTCGACGTCTCGCGGGCTCGACGTCTCGCGGGCTCGACGCCCGGCGGGCTCGACGCCCCGCACGCCTGACGCCGCGGATTCCCCGCAGCCCTGACACCCCTGGCTCCGGGCGGTTCCTGACGCCCCGACACCCCGACACCCCGACGCCCCGACACCTCCGCGGACCCGTGTCCGACCTGGCAGGTAGCCGCCATGGCAGATAACCGCCAGGGTTTGGTCGCCCCAAGCGACATCTGAGCGCTCAGACTCTTCGCCAACGCCCGGACACCACCCCGTCACCGGGCGTACGAGGAGAGACATCCATGACCAGAGCGTCCGCGAGGAGGAGAGCCCGGCTGCTGGCTGCCGGGCTCTCCCTCGTCCTGCTCCCGGCCGGACAGGCCCTCGCCGCCGAGTCACCCGAGCACGGCGCCGGGCAGCAGGCCCCGGCTGCCGCCTCCCGGCACACCGTCACGCTCATCACCGGCGACAAGGTCACCGTCACCGACCTCGGTGCCGGCCGCAAAGCCGTCGCCGTGGAGCGCCGCAAGGGCGCCACCGGTGCCGTCCGCAGCGAGATCTCGAACGGCCGGGTCACCGTCGTACCCGACGAGGCCCGCCCGTACCTCGACGCCGGTGTCCTCGACAAGCGGCTCTTCGATGTCACCGGACTCGTCGAGCAGGGCATCGACGGCAACCTGCCGCTGATCGTCACGTACGCCAAGGGCGCCCGCACGGCCGCCCCGCAGGGCGGCGACACGACACGGTCCCTGCCCAGCATCGGCGGCGTGGCCATGAAGGCCGAGCCGGGGACCGTCTGGGACGCGGTGGCCGGCGCCGGTGCCGCCACCCGCCGCACCTTCTCCGGCGGCATCGAGAAGATCTGGCTCGACGGCCGCGTACAGGCCGACATGGCCGAGTCCAACGCCCAGATCGGCACCCCCGAGGCCTGGCAGGCCGGCCTCACCGGCAAGGGCGTCAAGGTCGCCGTCCTCGACACGGGCGTCGACGCCGCCCACCCCGATCTCGCCGGACGCGTCGGTGAGTCGAAGAGCTTCATCGCGGGCCAGGAGGTCGCCGACCGCGACGGTCACGGCACCCATGTCGCCTCGACCGTCGGCGGCAGCGGCGCCGGCTCGGACGGCAAGGAGAAGGGCGTCGCGCCCGGCGCCGACCTGGCCGTCGGCAAGGTCCTCTCCGACGAGGGCTTCGGCAGCGAGTCGGAGATCATCGCCGGCATGGAGTGGGCCGCGAAGGACATCGACGCCAAGATCGTGTCGATGAGCCTCGGTTCGCGCGAGGGCAGCGACGGCACCGACCCGATGGCCGAGGCGGTCAACACCCTCTCCGCCCAGACCGGCGCCCTCTTCGTCATCGCCGCCGGCAACTCCGGCGCCCCCGGCACCATCGGTTCGCCCGGCGCCGCCGACTCCGCACTCACGATCGGCGCCGTCGACCACGCCGACGAGGCCGCGTACTTCACCAGCCAGGGCCCGCGCTACCGCGACTACGCCCTCAAGCCGGACCTGTCCGCACCCGGCGTCGACATCCTCGCCGCCCGCTCCCAACTCACAGCCGGCGAGGGCCTGTACACGTCGTTGAGCGGTACGTCGATGGCCACCCCGCACGTCGCGGGCGTCGCCGCGCTGCTGGCCGAGGAGCACCCCGACTGGACGGGCGCGCAGCTCAAGGACGCGCTGATGTCGTCGTCGAAGCCGCTCGACGCGTCCCCGTACGCGCTCGGCGCCGGCCGGGTCGACGTACCGGCCGCGACCCGTGCCACGGTCACCGCCACCGGCTCCGCCGACCTCGGCTTCTACAGCTGGCCGTACGAGGCCAACGAGCCGGTCACGAAGCCCGTGACGTACACCAACCACACCGACGCGCCCGTCACGCTGACGCTCGCCGTCGAGGGTGCGCCCGCCGGTGTCGCGACACTCGCCGACACCACGCTCACGGTGCCCGCGCACGGCACCGCGCGGACGACGGTCACCGGTGACGGCGGCAAGGCGGCCGTCGGCAACACCGGCGGCCGGATCACCGCCACCGCGGCCGACGGCAAGGTCGTCGCCCGCACCGCGTTCGGCCTGGTCAAGGAGGAGGAGCGGTACACCCTCACGGTCCATGTGAAGGACCGCGACGGCGCCCCGACGCCTGCCTACCTGGGCGTGCAGCGGCTCGCCGAGGGCGAGGACCCGTTCCCCGAGACGGTCGGCGAGTCCGGCACGCTCGAGCTGCGCCTGAAGCCGGGCACGTACACGCTCGACACCTTCCTCGACGTACGCGGCAGCAAGGGCGCGGACTCCCTCGGCCTCGGCTTCATCACCGAGCCGGAGATCACCCTCGACCGCGACCGCACCGTCACGCTCGACGGGCGCAAGCTGCGCGAGATCCGGGCCGAGGTCGACCAGCGCACCGAAACCCGTCAGCTGCTGATGGAGTTCGACCGGCAGGCGAACGGAGCCCACTACGGCGGGGCCGTGCAGGTCCCGATGACGTACGACTCGGTCTTCGCCGCGCCCACCCGCAAGCCGGCCACCGGCACCTTCGAGTACCGGACCGTCTGGCGTCTCGGCAAGCCGATGCTGGAGGCGGGCGTCGACGGTGCCCGGATCTCCGACGCGACCCCACAGAACGGCAGCACGGTGCTCGACGGCCGCTTCCGGCTCGGTGTCGTCGACGCGGGCGCCGGTGACGCGGCCGCCTACGAGGGCAAGGACGTGCGCGGCAAGGCCGTCCTCGTCCGCCACACCGGTGCCGTCCCGCCGGTGGAACTCGCCCAGAACGCCCAGGACGCGGGTGCCAAGATCCTCTTCGTGACCGACGCCGAGTCCGGCCGGCTGATGAAGTGGTTCGGCACCGCCGAGTACGAGTACCGGCCGCTCGCCGTCGCCACCGTCAACTCCGCGGACGCGGCGCTGCTCTCGTACGCGGCGGCGCGCGGCAAGCGGCTCGACCTGACGGCCACGCGCTACACGCCGTACACCTACGACCTCTCCGAGGGGCACCCGGGCGCGGTCGGCCACGATCTCGTCTTCCGGCCCGGCAGACACGAACTCGCCACGGTGAAGTCCACGTTCCACATGCCGACGGGACGGAAGGAGGACGGCGGCGAGTTCCGGTACTCGATCACCGACGCCTTCCCGATCGGCTTCGGCTTCAAGGAGCGGATCGCGTTCCCCGTCGAGCGCACCGAGTACGTCTCCACCGGCCCCGGCCAGCTCTGGCACGAGTCCGTCGACCTCGGCGACTCGCTGGAGGAGCGCGGCGGCCTTATCCCCTACCGGGGCGGAAGCCAGGTGGACCGTGACTGGTTCAAGCCGGTCTGGCACCCGTGGCTCGGCACCGGCCTCGGCTGGGGACAGACCCGCACCGGCAACAGCCTGCAGTTCAACACCCCCGGCTGGGGCGACTCGGGTCCGGACCACACCGGCTTCGGCAACGTGTGGAGCGACGACTCGCTGACCCAGTTCACCGAGGTGTACGTGGACGGGGAGCGGGTCGACCGCAGGATGAGCTCGGGCGCGTACGCCTGGGACGCAAAGCCGACCGAGCAGGAGTTCCGGGTCGTCACGGACACGACGATGGACCCGGAGCGGTGGCGGCTGTCCACCCGCGGCCACTCCGAGTGGACCTTCCGCTCGAAGGAGACCCCGGCCGACCGGGAGACCTACCTGCCGATGCTGAACCTCGGCTTCGACGTCGACACCGACCTCACCGGCAACGTCCGCGCCGGCCGCAAGCTCGACGTCGGCATGTTCTCCGAGTACGTGAAGGGCGCCGAGAACACCGGGAAGATCACCGGCGGCGCGCTGGAGGTGTCGTACGACGACGGGAAGACCTGGTCCAAGGTCCGGCTCGACGACGTCCGCGGGAAGTCCGCCACGTGGGAGGCGTCCCTGTGGGTGCCGAGGGACGCGCGGTTCGTCTCGCTGCGGGCCTCGGCGTCGGACGACCGGGGCGGCTCGGTGAAGCAGGAGATCATCCGGGCGTTCGGCGTGAAGTGACGCGCTGACCGATCCCCGGAGCAGCGGCCCGGTACGGCGAAGCGGAGCCGTACCGGGCCGGCCCATGTGCGGGTGCCGGCCCATGGGCGCGTACCGGCCGGGACCGTGCGCCCGGACCGGGACGGTTCAGGTTCGCTCAGGACCCGGACGGTTCAGGTTCGCTCAGGACCGGGAGGCGCGGGTGTCGACCGACCACATGTGCGTGCAGCCGGGACACTGCAGATGGACGACCGCGCCCTTGTTGGAGATCAGATAGCGCCAGTGCTCGGTGCAGTTGCGCCGGTCGGTGCAGGTGGCGCAGTCGCGGGCGTCGTCACAGCCGGGGCAGGGCACCCAGGCGCGGCGGGCGATGTCCGCCTGCGGGTCAATGGGCAGACGCACGGCCCGGCTCCCCTCCCGGCAGGACCCCGGCGGCGACGAGCATGTCGTACGTGCGCTGCTGGTCGGCGTCGAGTCCCGAGTAGAGCAGCGCGTACGCCGCCTCCTCGCCCTCCAGGGCCGCCACCGGGTCCCAGTCGGGACCGAGCGCGGTCACGACCTCGGCGCGCCGCCTGGCCTCCTCGAAGGTCAGGTCGATCGTGAAGGGTATGAGGCCGGGGGAGGGGTCCTGGTCCATGGCGCGAGACTTCCGGTGGTGCGTGCGGGGGACTGCCACGTGTACCAGAGGGTCCCGGCGACAGGGAAGGGTTGCCTAAGTCGCTGTGACGGACCTCATGGCCACGGCGCGGTGCGTCCCACCCGTCATGCCCGCCGGGTCACGATCCCCCGTACGACCCCCAGCTCCACCAGCTCCTCGGGGCGCAGCCGGAGCTGGTCCGCGGTCGCGGGAGCGTCGGCGGGCGCGCGTTTGAGGATGGCCGCCGCGAGCTCCGGCGCGATGACGGAGAAGTAACTGTCGGGGGTGACCCAGGTGTTGCCCGGGGCGGCCAGCGCCAGGGCTCCGCCCGAGCCGCCCTCGCCGATGACGAGGGTCGTGACGGGAACGCGGACCGAGGCCATCGCCGCGAACACGTCGGCGATGGCCGCGCCCGCGCCGGCCCGCTCGGCGTCGGCGTCGTTGGCGGCGCCGGGCGTGTCCACGAGGGTGAGCACGGGAACCCCCAGCCGGTCCGCGAGCCGCACCAGCCGGGCGGCGGTCCGGTAGCCGGCGGGCCGTGTCGCCGTCCCGAGCTGCGCGGCGTAGGCGACCGCCCGCCCCTCCCGCAGGCCGAACCCGCACGTCACCCCGGGGTCCGTGCCGCCGCACCGGTCGCCGTGGATCTCCAGCCGCTCGTCGAAGTACGCGTCGAGATACGCCCCCGCGCGAGGTCTGGCCGCGGCTCGCGCCCGCTGCACGGCCTCCCATCCGGTGGCCGCGGTGCCGACACCGTCGAGTGCGCGGGGAGGCGACGCGGGCTCCGTGCCGCCCCGCGTCAGCAGGGTCAGCCAACGCGACAGCGTGGAGCGCAGGTCACCGGGGCGGACGATCGCGTCGATGTGGCCCGCGGCCAGCTGGCCCTCGGCCGTGTACGCCGACGGGTCCGCGTCCGGCGGGCGCACCCGGGAGCCGGCGAAACCGATCTGCGCGCCGGGGAGCGCGAGGACGACGTCCGCGCCCGCGCCGAGCGTGGCCCAGCCGCCGCCCGTCGCCGGATCGCGCAGGACCGCGAGCTGCGGCAGCCCGGCCGCGCGGGCCTGCGCCGAGGCGCGGGCCACGCGCTGGAGCTGGCCGAGCGCGACCATGCCCTCCTGCATCCTGCTGCCGCCCGTCGCGATCAGCGACACCATCGGCAGCCGCTCGGTGCGGGCGTACGCGTACGCCGCCTCCAGCAGGTCCCCGGTCCGCCGGCCCAACGACCCACCGAGGAACCGGAACTCGAACGAGACCAGCACGGCCCGCACCCCGCCGATCTCCGCCGCCCCCCACACGACGGATTCCTCCTCGCCGGTCCGCCCCACCGCCCGCGCCCGGGACTCCCCGTAACCCGCCCAGTCCAGCGGCCCGTCCGCGGACTCGCCGACGCCGACGCCGACGCCGACGCCGACGGCGGGGTGCCGGGGCGCCTCCTCGAAGTGGGTCGCGACCAGGGCGATCGCCTCACGGGCCGTCAGGCCGTCAGCCATGGCCGAGCGCCCGCTTCATGATCTTGCCCATGTCGTTGCGGGGCAGCGCGTCGAGGTAGCGGACGGTGCGGGGGCGTTTGTGCGGGGCGAGCCGGCGGGCCACGTGGTCGGCCAGCTCGCCCGCGGACGGTGGGCGCGCCGCATCCGCCGGCACGACCCACGCGACCACCCGCTCGCCCAGGTCGTCGTCCGGCTCGCCGGTGACGGCCGCCTCCCGCACCCCCGGGTGCTCCAGCAGCGCGTTCTCGATCTCGCCCGCGCCGATCTTGAAGCCGCCGCTCTTGATCAGATCGGTCGCCTTGCGTCCCACGATCCGTACGTACCCGTCCGGGTCCCGGACCGCCATGTCGCCCGTACGGAACCAGCTCCCGTCGAAGGCCGCCGCGGTCGCGTCCGGCCGGTTCAGATACTCCGTGAAGAGGCTCGGCCCCCGCACCTGGATCTCGCCGACCGTCTCCTCGTTCCGGTCGAGCATCTCCTCGCTCCGGTCTCCGGCTCCGGCCCCGATCACGGTCCCGTCCTCGTCCACCAGCCGCAGCTCCACGCCCGGCAGCGGCAGCCCCACCGACCCGGGCCGCGGCTCCCCGTCCACCCGCACACTGCCGGGGGCCTGGGGAACGACACCCACGGAGCACAGCATGAGGGTCTCCGTCATCCCGTACCGCTCCACGACCCGCCGGCCCGTCGCCGCGAACAGCCGCTCGTGGTCGTGGACCGGCAGCGCCGCCGAGCCCGACACCAGCAGTCGCGCGCCCGTCAGCGCCTTCCTCAGCTCCGGGTCGCCCTCCACCGCTTCCGCCAGCCGGTGGTACATCGTCGGCACCCCGAACAGCATCGTCCCCCCGGACGCCAGCTCCCGTGCCACGCCCTGCGCCGAGAACCGCCCCAGGTGCCGCACCGCACCGCCCCGCCGCAGCGGCCCGAGGATCCCCAGGATCAGTCCGTGCACATGGAACAGCGGCAGTGCGTGGACGAGGACGTCGTCCCCGGTCCACGCCCACACGTCCGCGAGCGCGTCCAGCGTCGCCGCGATCGCCCGCCGCGGGAGCACCGCGCCCTTCGGCGGGCCGGTCGTCCCCGAGGTGTAGACGATCAGCGCGGGCGTACCGGGCCCCGGCTCGGGCGGGAGGGGCGCCTTCGGCCCGGATGGTCCGGACAGCGGGACGTCGATCCGCCGCAAGGCGCCCAGGGCCGACGGCAGTTCGTCCCCCGGCCCCGCCAGCACCAGGTCCGGCGAGCTGTCCCCGAGGATGTGGGCCAGCTCCCGCTCGCCCGTGCGCGGATTGAGCGGTACGGCGGGCACGCCCGCGAGCAGCGCGGCGACCACACCGACGGCCGTCTCCGGCGTGGGCGCGGCCCAGACCGCGACCCGCCCCGCACCGGCGATCCGCGCGGCCAGGGCCCCGGCGGCCGAGACCAGCTCGCCGTACGTCAGGGCACGGTCTCCGAAGCGCAGCGCGGGCCGGCCCGAAGCCTCGTGGCCCGCGGCCAGAGCCGGGAACAGAGCACTCACTCGTCGTCCTCCTCAGGTGTTCGCCGGTGTCCTGGGCGTACGCGGGTGTTCTCGGATGTCCGCAGGTTTCCTCAGGTTTCCTCGCGTTGTCCCGAGCTTCCCCAAGTCCCCTGCGCACAGGGCTGTTCATCCATGCCCACAGACCTCACCATTCTCCCGGATGCCTGCCGGAGGGGGATGCCGTGGCCGTCACGCGCGCAAGGCTGATCATGCTCTTCGTCGTCCTGACCTCGCTCCTCGTTCCCCAGGCCCAGGCCCAGGCTCAGGCACAAGCCCAGGCCCCGGGGAAGGCCGAGGTCCGGGCCCAGGCCCGTAACCCCGTGATCCTCGTCCACGGCTACAACGCCGACCCGGGCGTCTGGGGCAGCCTCCGCGAGGACCTCAAGGCCGACGGCTACACCGACTCCGAGCTGTTCTCCTGGGGCTACGACACCCACCGGTCCGTCAACGAGACCCTCTCCGGAACCTTCGCCTCCTACGTCGAGGACGTCCGCAGGCAGACCGGGTCCGAGCGCGTCGACGTCGTCGCGCACTCCTTCGGCAGCCTCGTCACCCGCTGGTACGTGAAGTTCGGCGGCGGCACCGGAACCGTCGGCCGCTGGGTCTCCCTCGGCGGCCCCAACCACGGCACCTCCGTCGCCTGGGCGTGCGCCGCCTGGGACCAGGCCTGCCGTGACATGACCCCCGGCTCGTACGTCCAGACCCAGCTGGCGTCGGGCGACGAGACGCCGGGCGAGGTGAGCTACGCGACGTGGTGGTCCAGCTGCGACGAAATGATCAACCCCGACAGCAGCGTGCCGCTCACCGGCGCCGCCAACAACGCCGCCGGGTGCCTTGACCACAACGCCCTCCTCGGCAACGAGACCGTGTCACAGGGGGTACGGGCCTTCCTCCGCGGCTAGGCGCACTGCGCGGCCAAGGCGCACGTCCGCCGCCGGGCGTACCGACCCGGCGCCCGTCTCACGCCTTCGCCGGCGCCGGGGCCCGCCCCGCCGGCTCGCCGCCCGCGCGGATGTTCCGCATCCGTCCGTACGCGTACACACATCCCGCCAGCGCCAGGTCCGAGAGCAGCATGAAGCCGATCGAGTACGAGTCCTTCGCGCTGTAGACCGCGCCCATCACGAGCGGCGGCACGAAGCCGCCGAGCCCGCCCGCCGCGCCGACGATTCCGGTCACACTGCCCACCTGCGGCTGCGGCGTCACCTGCGCGACGAGTGCGAAGACGCTGCCGCTCGCGGTGCCGAGGCCGGCGGCCATGCACAGCAGCGCGAGCGTGCCGCCCGGGGCGAGCGGCGGATCGAAGGCCTGGACGATCGCCCAGAGGGCCACGAACCCCAGTGCCGCCGACGTCACCAGGGCCGGGTGGACATGGTCCGAAAGCCAGCCGCCGATGGGCCGGAAGATCACCGTCAGCAGCGCGAACCCGGCGGCCTTCGTGCCCGCTTCCGTCGGGGAGAGCTCGTACCAGGTCTTCAGATACGTCGGCAGGTACACCCCGAACGCCACGATCCCGCCGAAGCCGATCGCGTACAGCGCGGACAGCTCCCAGGTCACCCGCAGCCGCCCGGCGAGCGCGAGCCGGTGCGACAGCGAAGCCGTCGGCACCGGCCGGTCCGGGCGGTCCCTGAGCAGCACCGCCGCGATCACCGCGTACACGGCGAGCGCGATCGCCACGACGTAGAACGGCAGGTTCTCGCTGTGCTTGGCCATGCGCGGAGTGAGATACCCCGAGAGCGCGACGCCGCCCATGCCCATGCCGAACACACCGATCGCGAAGCCCCGGTGGGCGGGCGGGAACCAGGAGTTGACCAGCGGCACGCCGATCGCGAACGTCGTACCGCCGAGGCCCAGCAGAAAGCCCACCGCCAGCATCGCGCCGTACGAGTGCTTCGCCGGGATCAGCAGCAGTACGGGCACGATCGTCAGCGCCGACACCAGCGGGAACATCAACCGGGCGCCGTAGCGGTCGGTGAGCGCGCCCACCGGGATCCGGCCGAGCGAACCCACGAGCACCGGCACCGCCACGAGCAGCGACTGCTCGAAGGAGCTGAGCCCGAGCTTGTCCTTGTAGACGCCACCCAGCGGAGCGATCAGATTCCACGCCCAGAAGGTGAGGGCGAAGCCGACCGTGGCCAGGACGAGATCGACGTAGGCGGTGGGGGAGGGCTTCTCGGCGGTGTCCACGAGCCCAGTCAAAAGTCACGCTCACGTGGGGGCGCGCGGTGCGGGGCCGTATGGGGTAGCGCCGTCGTCCCTTCGTCCGCGTTCGTTCACGGCAGCGGCAGGGCCACCTTCACCGCGTACACGGCCACCAGGCCGTAACCGGCGCGGAACGTCCACGCCCGCGCCCGCGCCCCGATCCGGGCCCCGGTGAATCCGCCTGCCGCGACGAGCAGCTGCTGCCACGCGAGCGAGGCGACGAACACCCCGGCGACGAACACGAATCCGGCGCCGCCGCCGCTGAGCGAGCCGCCCTGGGCGGTGGTCAGCGCGACGAAGTACAGCGCGGTCGTCGGGTTGACGAGGGTCAGCGCGGCGAACCTCGTGAACGTCCGCCCGGCCCCGACCCCGCCCCCGGTCCCGCCCCCGTCGGGGGCCTCGGCCGCCGCGAGGCCGTCGTCCATGTGCCGCGAGGCCCAGAGCCCCCGTACCGCGATCACCATCAGGATCACCGCCGACACCAGCCGTACCCACGCCTCGACCCCCGAGAGCGCGGACGCGACCAGCGGCCCGAGGGCCGTGGCGACCGCCGCGTACGCGAGATCCACGACGGCCACGGCGGCGGCCGCGGCGACGGCGTTGCGGCGGTCCCGCATCCCCTCCTGGAGCAGCAGAACGCCGATCGCCCCCAGGGGCATCGCCACACCCAGCCCGGCGGCCGCGCCGGCGACCGCGGTCGTCCACATCTCACTCATGGCGCCCACTCTCGACGGCGCCCCGCGTGCCCCGCGACCGAATTTCCGCGCTCCTGCGCCGTTGCCGGGTGGGCGGGTGCGTTTCTCAGCGCGTTCGTCGGCATAGTGGGTTCGAAGGCTCAGTGGGTTCGTCAGCTCACTGGGTTCGTCGGCTCAGTGGGTTCGAAAGTTCAGTGGGTCCGTCGGCAGCCCGGCGTGTCCCTCGGCTCGGCGTGTCCCTCAGCGCGGCGTCTGCCAGACCAACGTCGTCCCCGGCGCGCCGTCGTCCGACGTGGCGTCGTCCGTGACGGTGAGCCGCAGGCCCGCGCGGCCGTCCGGGAGGGCCGCCGTCGCGTCGACCTCGACGTCGACGGCGGTGAGCCCGGACCGCCGGTGCGCCGCGGCGAGCGCACCTCGCAGCGCACCGAGGAGCCGACCGGCCCGCTCGTCGTCCACCAGCGCGTCCACCGGCCCGGTGAAGTGCACCGACGGCTGGAAGCCGAGCACCGCCGCCGCCCCGCCCGTCTCCCGCAGCACCCGCCCGCGAAACGACGTCGGCGCGCTCGCCGGCGGCTGCTGGAGGGCGAAGATCGCGGTGCGGACCTCCTGGATCGTGGAGTCCAGCTCGTCCACCGCCCGCCCGAGCAGCTCGTCCTCCTCGGACGAGGCCGCCGTCCGCCGACGTGTCGACTCCAGCATCATCTCCGTGGCGAAGAGCCGCTGGACCACGAGATCGTGCAGGTCGCGGGCGATACGGTCGCGGTCCTCGTACACCGCGAGCTGTTCGCGGTCGTGCTGGGCGTCCGCGAGGACCAGCGCGAGTGCCGCCTGGGAGGCGAACTGCGAGGCCAGCAGCCGTTCCGCCGCCGTGTACGGCCGGTCGCCGCGCTTCCTCGGCAGCGCGAGCGTGCCGATGAGCCGGCCGCCGCTCTGCAGCGGCAGCATCATCGACGGCCCGAAGCGGTGCCGTACGCGCGTCGTCATGCGCGGGTCGGTCGCGGAGTCCTCGATGAAGACCGGCTCCCCGCCGAGGAGTTGGACGAGCACGGTCGAGCCGGGCTCGATGGTCGTGCCGATCAGATCGCCGGGGTCGTCGTGGGTGGAGGCCGCGACGATCTCCATGCCGCCGGTCTCCGTGGGCTGCAGGACGACCCCGGCGGAGGCGTCGGCGAGGACCCGGGCCCGCTCGGCGACGGTCATCAGCGCGTCCGCCGCGGTCTCGCCGGTGAGCAGCGCGGTGGTGACGGCCGCGGCGCCCTCGATCCAGCGTTCCCGCTGGCGGGCCGTGGCGTACAGCCGGGCGTTGCCGATGGCGATGCCGGCCTGGGTGCCGAGGATCCGCAGCAGCGCGAGATCGTCCTCGGTGAAGGAGCCGCCGCGCTTCTCGGCGAGGTAGAGGTTGCCGAACACCTCGGTGTGCACACGGATCGGTACGCCGAGGAAGGTGCGCATCGGCGGGTGCCCCTCCGGCACTCCGGACGAGCGGGGGTCCTCGGTGATGTCGTCGAGGCGCAGTGGCCGCGGATCGTCGATGAGCGCGCCGATGAGTCCGGCGTGTCCGTCCGGGAGCCGGCCGATCCGTTCCCGCTCGGCGTCGCTCAGCCCGCAGGTGAACAGTTCGGTGATGTCGCCGCGCTCCGGGTCGACGACGCCGAGCGCCCCGTACCGCGCGCCGGTCAGTTCGGTCGCCGAGTCCACGAGGTGCTGGAGCGTACCGCGCAGTTCGAGATCGGTGCCGACGCCGAGGACCGCCTCCAGCAGCGCCGGCAGATTCGTGGCCGTGGCGTGCCGTGGTGCCCGCCCGGGCGGGCAGCCGCCGGGAGTGCTTCCCGGTGCTGGCGGTCCGTCCGGCGTGTCTCCCGGTGGCGGCGGGCCGTCCGGCGTGCTTCCCGGTGGCGGCGGGCCGTCCGGCGTGTGTCCCGGTGGCGGCGGGCCGTCCGGCGGGCTCTGGGCGGGCGGCATCCTCAGGCGGTCAGCGGATCGAGGACCATCGAATGGACCCGGCCCTCCAGCATCTCCCCGAGCCCGAGCACCGCGCACACGTCGGGCCGCTCCGCGATGTGCACCGGCATCCCGGTCGCGTCGCGCAGCATCTGGTCGAATCCCGGCAGCAGCGCGCTGCCGCCGACCATCATGATCCCGCGGTCGGCGAGATCGGCGACGAGATCCGGCGGGCACTCGCGCAGGATCCTCCCGATGCCGTCGAGCACCGCGGTCAGCGGGGTGTGGATGGCGTCGCGCACGGCCGCGGTGTCGACCTTCACGGACCGCGCCAGCCCGGTGGCCACGTCCCGGCCGTGGATCTCGGTGGAGGCGGGACCCTGGGCGGTCAGACCGTTTCCGCTGAGGGCGAGCTGGAGAGGCCGTACGGACTGGCTGGGCAGCATCAGTTCGTGCTGGTGGCGCAGATGCTGGATGACCGCGTGGTCGACGGCTTCGCCGCCGATGGGGATCCGTGTGGCGGTGACGATCGAACCGAGGGAGAGCACAGCGACCTGGGTGGTGGCCGCGCCGCACATCATGATCATGGTGGCGGTGGGCTGCTCCACGGGAAGCCCGCAGCCGACGGCCCCGGCGATGAGCGTGTCCACCAGCTCCACGCGCCGGGCGCCGAGTCCGACCAGGGTCTCCACGGCCGCGCGCTGCGCGAGCGGATCGGCCTCGTGCGGGGTGCAGGCGGCGGCGCGCAGCCGTGGTTTGCGGCGCAGCTGGCGGCGGAGCTTCTCGCCGAGCAGGTGCCGCAGCATGCGCTGGGCCATGTCGATGTCGACGACGGTGCCGCCGGAGACGGGGCGCATGACCCGGATGTAGTCGGGTGTCCGGCCGGTCATCTTCTCGGCGAACTCGCCGACGGCGATGAGAGAGCCGTTGCGGGTGTTGACCGCGACCACGCTCGGCTGGTCGACGACGAGCCCGGCCCCCTTCACATAGACCCGGGTCCGCGCGGCACCCAGATCCACGGCGACGTGGCAGCGGCGCAACTGCTCAAGACTGACGGTCACAGCGGATCCTCCCGAGAGCGGTTCTTCTTCGCATCCTGCGATCGCCCGGCGCGGGGCGCGCGCTGAGCTGAGCCGGTCGGGGGTGCGCGGGAGGGGCGTACCTGACGTGACATCAGGCGGCACGGCAGGCGTGGCGTCGGATCTCGCCGGGCGTCACATGAGGCGTTGCAGCAGGCCCCAGGTGAATTCGGCGACGCACGGCCGGCCGCCGGGCAGGGTGAACGCGAGCCGCCATCGCGTCGGGGCCGTGCCCTCCATCGGCCGTACCGGGGCGAAGGACCTCGCGACCTCGTCGACCGTGCAGGACCAGGGGCGCAGATCCTCCTCCGTGCGCAGTTCGGGGCCGGCCGCCCCCGGTGCCCGTACGAGCCACTCGTTCCACACCGCCCCGCCCGGCGCCGCCAGCACCTCGAACCGCAGATCCGGCCAGAGCGGTACGGGCCACAGCAGCGCGTCGCACTCCAGGTCGCCGATCCGGCGGCGGGCCGTGCGCTCGGGCTCGCCCAGCACGGAGCGGTACCGGGCCAGCGAGCCGCGGGCGCGCGGCGAGCGCACCATCGCCTGCCAGCGGCGGTTCGCCTCGCGCATGTCGGCGACCGAAGCGCCCAGCTCATGGCGGGCCCGCTCGACGAGCCCGGGCTGGTGGTCGGCCATCCGGCGGAGCAGGACGAGCTGGAAGTCGCGCGGCCCGAAGGTGTTCATGCCCTCATCGTGCCCGTATCGCCCGGTCCGTGAGGACGTCGTGGCCAGCCGCCGTGCCGTTAAGATGTCGTTTCCACACAGGATCCTCACAGGCGCGGCTATCTCTGTTGTCCGATCGCTGCATACGCTGCGGGCGCCATGGATTACTGCCACCAGTGCCGTCGACACCTCAACGGGGCTTTGGCGTGCGCCGGGTGCGGTACTCCCGCCGAGGAGCTACGGCATCGCGGTCCCGCCGCTGCGCGGGAGGACGACGTTGTCATCGAACTGGGCGGTGCGTACGGTGACGAGCACCGGCCGCCCGCCGGACACCGGCGTGCGTCCGCGTCCGGCCGCCGAGCCGCCCGCAAGTCCGCCGGAACCCGGGCGCGCCGCAGGCGCGGCCGGAAGCTGCTGATAGGGACGGTCGGGCTGGCGCTCGCGGCGGGTGCGCTGAGCCTCGCGGAGCTGGCGCAGGAGTCGTCGGGCGGTGACGACACGTCCGTCGAGGTCCGCGAGGAGGAGTCGCTCGCGGTCGACGACATACCCGAGCCGACCGGCAGCGCGGAGCCGCCGCCCGGGCCGAGCGCGGTGGAGGAGCCGCCCACGACGTCGTCGGCGACGGCCAGGCCCACCAGGACGGCCGTCGGGCAGATCAGCACGCGACCCACGGCCGCCCCGTCGTCGTCACAGGCGGAACCGTCCGAGTCGTCATCCGCGCCCGATCCGCGCGACGGCGGATCCCCCTCCGCGTCGGGCGCTCCGTCGCAGCAGCCCTCGCAGTCCCCGTCCCAGCAGCCGCCCCCGCCGCCGCAGCCGACGCCCACGCCGTCCGAGACGGAAGACTGCTGGTTCATCTTCTGCCTGTAGGCGCAGGCACGGACAGGGCCTGGTCGGGGCATCCGGCCTGGTCCGGGGACTCACCCTCGTTCAGGAGCCCGGTCTGATCCGGGCACTCGCCCTGGTTCAGGAGCCCGGCCTGCTCCGGGTACTCGCCCTGGTCCGGGCATCCGGTCTGGTCCAAGCGCCCGGCCTGGTCCGGGGGCTCGCCCTCGTTCAGGGGCCCGGCCTAGTCCGGGGACTCGCCCAGCATGCGCTTCAGCAGATCCCGCAGTACTCCCCGCTCCTGCGCCGACAGTTCCGCGAGCGGCTCGCGCGCGAAGCGCAGCGAGTCCCGCAGCTGCCGTGCCGTGTCGCGGCCCTTCTCCGTCGCCGCGGCTATCTTCACGCGGCGATCGTCCGGATCGGGGCGCCGTTCGACGAGGCCGCGGGCTTCCAGGCGGTCGATGATCCCCGTCACGTTCGACGGCTCGCACTTCAGCTTCTGGGCGATCCGGCGCATGGCCGTGGGCTCCACGGAGAGCAGCCCGAGCACCCTGGCCTGCGCTCCGGTGAGGCCGTACCGCGCGGCGACCTCCTCGTACTCGTCGTGGTAGCGCGCCACGACGGTGCCGATGAGATCGACGACCTCGAGGGTCAGCGGGTCCGTACGTGTGGTGGCCATGCCGTTCAGCATACCCAGATGCTTGACAACATGAAATATTCAGTCGCATGGTTGTTTCAGTCAGTGAAGCTTTTCCATGAGGAGCCCGCATCATGTCCGCACTTCCCTCGTCCAGCCGTGAATGGCACCTCGTCTCCCGCCCGCACGGCTGGCCCGAGCCGAAGGACTTCGCCCTGCGCGAGGCCCCGGTGGCCGAGCCGGGCGAAGGCCGGATCCTGGTCCGCAACCTGCACTTCTCCGTGGACCCGTACATGCGCGGCCGGATGAACGACGTGAAGTCGTACACACCGCCGTTCCAGCTCGACAAGCCCATGGACGGCGGCGCGGTCGGCGAGGTCATCGCGTCGAACGCCGAGGGTTTCGCGGTCGGCGACCACGTCCTGCACGGCCTCGGCTGGCGCGAGTACGCGGACGTGCCCGCCAAGCACGCCACGAAGGTCGACGCCTCCGTCGCGCCGCTCTCCGCCTATCTGGGCGTCCTCGGCATGCCCGGCCTCACCGCCTACGCGGGCCTCTTCGAGGTCGCCTCCTTCAAGGAGGGCGACGCGGTCTTCGTCTCCGGCGCCGCCGGTGCCGTCGGCAGCCAGGTCGGCCAGATGGCCAGGCTGAAGGGCGCCTCCCGGGTCATCGGCTCGGCGGGATCCGACGAGAAGGTCAAGCTCCTGGTCGAGGAGTACGGCTTCGACGCGGCCTTCAACTACAAGAACGGCCCCGTCGCCGAGCAGCTCAAGGCCGCCGCCCCCGACGGCATCGACGTCTACTTCGACAACGTCGGCGGTGAGCACCTGGAGGCCGCGCTGTCCTCGTTCAACGTGCACGGCCGCGCCACCATCTGCGGAATGATCGCCCAGTACAACGCGACCGAGCCCACCCCCGCCCCGCGCAACCTCGCCCTGGTGATCGGCAAGCGGCTGCGTCTGCAGGGCATGCTCGTCAGCGACCACGCCGCGCTCCAGCCGCAGTTCGTCCAGGACGTGGCCGGCTGGATCGGCTCGGGGGAGCTCAAGTACAACGAGACCGTCGTCGAGGGCATCGAGAACGGCTTCGACGCCTTCATCGGTCTGCTGCGCGGTGAGAACACCGGAAAGATGGTCGTCTCGCTCACCCGATAGGCTCGGACCAGCCGTCGCGGTCGTGGGCGCGAGCCGCGGCGATCCACAGAAGGAACCTGATATGTCGATCCAGCAGTCCGACGTCCTGTACACCGCCGTCGCCACGGCGGAGAACGGCCGGGACGGCCGCGTCGCCACCGACGACGGCAAGCTCGACGTCGTCGTCAACCCGCCCAAGGAGATGGGCGGCTCCGGTGCCGGTACGAACCCGGAGCAGCTGTTCGCCGCCGGTTACAGCGCCTGCTTCCAGGGTGCGCTCGGAGTCGTCGCCCGCAACGAGGGCGCCGACATCTCCGGCTCGACGGTCACCGCCGAGGTCGGCATCGGCAAGAACGACGAGGGCTTCGGCATCATCGTCAAGATCTCGGCGGTCATCCCGAACGTGGACGCCGCCACCGCCAGGGACCTGGTCGAGAAGGCCCACCAGGTGTGCCCGTACTCCAAGGCCACCCGCGGCAACATCACGGTCGAGCTCGAGGTCTGATCCGCGTCTGATCCGCGGCACGACGCGGCGGCCCGCGCCGCGCGAGCGCCGCACCGGCACCCCACGAGGGCCGCACCCCGTCACGGCGGGGTGCGGCCCTCACCCATGCACCGACCGTCGCGTTGACGACCGAGGCCCCAGCCGCTGCGTCCGCATGCTCATGACCGGCGGTTCAGGCGTCCCGTATAGGCTGTGGCGCATGCGTGATCTCGGTGTGGGCTTCGGCTACTTGATGAAGGGGCAGCGGTGGGTCGGCCGGCACGGCCGCTGGTTCGGGTTCGGTCTGCTGCCCGGACTGGTCACCCTCGTGCTCTACGCCGGCGCCCTCGTCGGCCTCGGGTACGGCGCGGACGACCTGGTGGGCTGGGCGACACCGTTCGCCGCGGACTGGTCGTCGCCGTGGCTCGGGCTGTTCCGCGGCTTCCTGACCGCGCTCCTGTGGGTCTTCGGGCTGTTCCTCGCCGTGATCACGTTCACCGCCGTGACCCTGCTGGTCGGCCAGCCCTTCTACGAGTCGCTCTCCGAGCAGGTCGACCGCAGCGAGGGCGGTGACGTGCCCGAGTCCGGGCTGCCGCTCTGGCGGGAGCTGTGGATCTCCGCGCGGGACAGCCTGAAGGTGGTGCTGAGGGTCGCGCTGTACGGGGTGCTGCTCTTCGCGCTCGGGTTCGTCCCCGTCGTCGGGCAGACCGTCGTCCCCGTGATCGGCTTCTGCGTCACCGGCTTCTTCCTCGCCGAGGAACTCACCGCGGTGGCGCTGCAACGCCGTGGTGTCGAGCTCAGGGAACGCCTCACCCTGCTCCGCGGCCGCCGTCTCCTCACCCTCGGCTTCGGCGTCCCGCTCGCCGTCGCCTTCGTCGTCCCCTTCGTCGCGGTCTTCCTGATGCCGGGCGCGGTCGCGGGCGCGACCCTGCTGGTACGCGACCTGACGGCACCCGAGGACGACCGGGCACCGGACCCGGAGCACCGGATCCCGGCCGCGTCCGCGCCGAACTCCCCGTACGGCTTCGACAAGGACCGGACGGCCCGGTCCTAGACCCGGGCGCCCGGCCCGGCCCGGCCCTGGCTCAGGCGCGACGGCGCCCCGGCAGCTCCGCGACCGCGAGCCCGGGGGCCGCGGTGCCCGCCGTGGCCACGAGCGCGCCGTCCGGGCCCCACACCGCGCTGTTGCCGGCGCACTCCCCGACCTCGGTGCCGTGCCCCACGAGGTTGCCGAGCACCACGTGCATGCCGTTGTCCCGCGCCCGGACCGGGTAGACCGTCTCGAAGGAGTCGTTGCCGACGTCCAGCGCCGAACTCGCCACGTACACCTCGCAGCCGTCGGCGGCGGCGCGGCCGGCGACCTTGGGGAAGCGGTTGTCGTAGCAGACGGCGAGCGCGAACCGGACCCCGTCGAGGGCGAAGCGGCCGTCCGCCGTCCCGGCGGCGAAGAGGTCGTGCTCGGCGCCGTGCAGATGCCGCTTGTCGTAGCGGGTCAGCAGCTCGCCGTCCGGGCCGAGGACGAGTGAGGCGATGGTGGGCCGGCCCCCGTCCGGGGAAGGCGCCGCGCAGTTGACCACGGCGGCCGTGGAGGTGGCGCGGCAGGCCTCCCGCAGCCCGGACAGGCGGGCATCCTCGGGGGCCGTCCACAGGCCGGGGTCCGTGGTGAGCAGGCCCAGTTCGTACCCGGTGACCGCGAGTTCGGGGAAGACGACCAGCCGGGCACCGCGAGCGGCCGCCCGGTGGACCAGGGCTTCCATGGAGCGGACATTGGCCGGAATGTCGCCCGGCACCGGGACGAACTGGGCTGCTGCGGCGATCATGCGTCCATCATCGCCGGTGACTGTCAGCGGTTCGCCGCCGCCACCCCCACGATCGCCCGTACCTGGGCGATGATGTCCAGCCGGTTCTGTACGAACGCGGGGTCGGTCACGGTGCCCGTCGCAGGATCCGTGTTGCCCGCGCCGAACTGCAGCACCGGGGTGTGCACATGACCGCCCGGCAGCGTGTCGTGCAGACCGAGGCGGTCGCGCAGCAGTGTGGCCCGGTAGGCGATCTCGTTGGAGAGGTAGTCGCCACCGCCTCCGGCACGGGCCGTGGAGCCGGAGGTCGGGCCCTCCGGGCGGACCACCGGCGCGCTGCCGCCCGCAGGGATCTCGGTGACGGAGGTGTTGTCGTACACGGGGAAGCGGCCGGTGCCGGCGGCGACGATCGCGGCGTACGGGAGGGTCGTCGAGGTCCACTGCGGCTGCGACGCCGGATCGCCCACCGGCACGGTCTCGGTGCGGGACAGATTGTCGTTGTCCGGGAAGCCGCCGCGCCAGGCGCCGTTGGTGCGCTCGACGTCGAACTTGCCGACGCGGCCCTGGCTGACGGTGGTGAACAGGTCCGCCTCGGGAAGCCGGTGGCGCAGGGTCCGCTCGACCGTGCCGGCCGCGAAGTCCGCCCAGCGGACCGGGAAGACGGCCGTCTCCACCCGTGCCAGGCCACCGTCCGCGGTGCGTATCCACGTACCGTCCAGGGCCAGTGCCGTCGCCCCGCTCGGGTTGCTGATGCGGATGTCGCGGTCCAGTGTGAAGGGGTCGAAGCCGGTCAGCACGATCCGCTTGAAGCCCTTGCCGGCTGCTGAGCCCGCGCCCGCGCCCGCGTGGGCGCCGCCCGGGAAGTCCATCGTGTCCTGGCCGCGTGAAGTCCGCTCCAGCACGCCGAGCAGCCGCTCCCGCTCGGTCGCGGACACGGTGAACCGTGGTTCCCAGCCGCGCAGTTCGCGGGTCATGGTGAGCCTGGCCCAGTACAGCGGACGGTCGTCGTCCCGGCTGAGATCCCCTCGTACCAGCCCCTTGCCCTGCGCCCTGTCGACGGCCCGTCGCCACAGCCGCGAACCGTGCCGGTCCACGACCCGAGCGGCCTCGTCGGCCGAGTCCGCCGCCCGCAGCGCCCGTGTGAACCCGCCCGTCAGGGAGTCGAATCCGCTGCGCCGCAGGATCTCCCGCGGGACCGCCCGGTCCAGCCGCTGCTCCTCCACGGTCGGCGGCGCCGCCGACCCCGCCGCGTCCGCCGCCTGGTCGCCGGCGCTCGCCGGAGCCGTACCGGCCATCGTGCACGCCATCGCCGACACGAGCAGCACCCCGAGTGTCCGCCGCACGCCGCATCCCTTCGCCGAAACCGAATCGCTCGAAGTCGTCAGTATCGGAGGGGAGTTGCGATGTGACCAGAGGGACCGGCGAGAACTGGCGTGGTTCAAGCGGCTTCAGGAACTCAACGGAACCCCGCGGGCATCGACCGGCCGGCCGCTCGACGGCCGGGGCCGCGCCCGGCGAGAGCATCGAGACCGGGATCCCGCCGCCCCGGCGCGCCTTCGTGATCCGGGACGAGGAAAGCGCATCCTGGAGGTTCGTCTCCGGCTCCTGCCAGGTCCAGGCGTCCCACTCGCTCGGCGACCGCCGCCCGGCCGCGACCCTCGGAGTCCGAGACCCTCATCGCCCCGGGGCGGTCCCTGACAGCCGCCCCGGGGTCCCGGCCCGTGCCGCCCCGGTCCTGTCCCACCAGGTCCCGTCGCGCCAAGCCCTGTCACCCGGACAGGGTTCCGGACGGGATCCGGACGGGACGACCGGACACCTCCTAGGCGGGTGGCCTGGCCGCGGTGACGTTGCGGTACGCGATCTCCGCCAGCCGGCGCTGACCGTCCTTGCTCGGGTGGAACCAGTCCCAGGGGCTCAACTGCGCGCCGGTGAACCGGTAGTCGAAGACGTCCCCGCCGTCGTACCGGCAGCGCAGGTCCTTCGCGCAGACACTCTTCAGGGCCCGGTTGTACGCCACGACACGGTCCTGCACGAGCGCCCTCCGCTCCTGCGCCGCCGTACTCAGATCGTCCGCGTCGCCCAGCATCGAGGCGCAGATGCCCAGCTTCCAGATCTGCCTGCCGAGCGGATTGCCGCGCCCGGTCGACCACAGCCGCTCCAGGTCGGGCACGCTCGACACGTACACCTGCGTCCTGGGCGCGGTGCGGCGCAGCGAGCCCAGCGCCGAGGCGAACGTCTCCGTGAACTCCGCGACCGGTGTCATCTGCTCCGGACTGTCGCGGCAGGCGTCGTTGGCGCCCACCATCACGGTCACCAGCTCGGGCCGGCGGGCCGCGGCCTGCGCCATCTGCCCGGGCAGATCGGCCATGCGCGCCCCGGACCGCGCATGGTTCCAGGCACGCTCCGCGGCCGCCGCCGGACCGAGCAGCCGCAGCGCGAGACTGCGCACGGCCGTGTCGGTGCCGGTCGCCCAGGACACCTCGGGACAGTCGGAGAACAGCCTGCAGGCGTCGAAGCCCCGGGTGATGGAGTCGCCGACGGCGGCCAGGGAGGCGGGACTGCGGTCCCAGACGGGAGTGGGGGAGGGCTGCGGCCGCTTCACCGGGCCGCGCTGGGCCGAGGGCCCCGGCACGTCACAACCCGTCAGCGCCGCCACCATGACGAGGGCCGCCGCCGTGAGACCGGCGACGGCGCCGCGTCGTCGGCGTCCCGGCCGCCGGCTCCGCCGGAATTCACACATCTGCCCTCCCCCTTGACGTCCTCGCGGGTGAAAGCTTGGTGCGTACGGGCCCCCGGACGGGCGGTACGACACCCCTGGGACCCCGCCGCACGGTAGCTTTTCCCACGTCGAACCAGAGGCACCTGGCTCACCGGCTCCAGTAAATTACATCACGTCACATGCTGTCCGTTTTGCGGAGTTTCACGCTTGATGTTGTTTACTGAGGCCGCTGGGAAGGCAATCCTCGTCCCACACTGGAGGTCCCGGTGACGACACGCGGCGTTCTCTACGTCCACTCCGCACCCCGAGCGCTGTGCCCGCACGTCGAATGGGCGGTCGCGGGTGTGCTCGGCGTGCGGGTCCAGCTCGACTGGATCCGCCAGCCGGCGTCACCCGGCACCTGGAGATCCGAGTTCTCCTGGCAGGGTGAGCCCGGCGCGGCGTCCAAGCTCGCGTCCGCGCTGCGCGGCTGGCAGCTCCTCCGTTTCGAGGTCACCGCGGAACCCTGCCCCACCGCCGAGGGCGAGCGCTACAGCGCCACGCCCGAACTCGGCATCTTCCACGCCGTCACCGGCATCCACGGCGACATCCTCATCCCCGAGGACCGCCTGCGTGCGGCCCTCGCCCGCTCCGCCCAGGGCGAGACGGACCTGGAGGCGGAGATCTCCCGGCTGCTCGGCAAGCCCTGGGACGACGAGCTGGAGCCCTTCCGCTACGCGGGCGAGGGCGCCCCGGTCCGCTGGCTCCACCAGGTGGTCTGACGCGCCGGCTCCGCGTCCGGGGCGGTGGGAACCTGCCTCACTGTTCGCCTGCCGCCCGCTCCTGACGGTTCAGCTCCGCGAGCAGTCCGTGCAGCAGCGAGCGCGCAGCGGCGACGTCCTTCTCCGGCAGTGCGGCGAACAGCGTGCGGTGCTGCTCCGTCGCCCGTTCCGTCACGCTCGCGAGCGCGTCCCGTCCGCTCGGCGTGAGGGTCAGCAGGGGTGAACCCCGGTGGTCGGGATTGGCCGTGTACGCGGCGTGCCCGAGTTCCACGAGGTCGTTGGCGACACGCTGCACGTTCTGTCGCGTGACGCCGAGCCGGCGGGCCGCCTGCGGCACCGTGAGCGCCTCCTCGGAGGCGACGCTCAGCACCTGCCAGCGGGCCTGGGTGAGCCCCTCGGCCCGCGCGGTCCGCTCGCCGAGACGGCGCAGCGCCCCCGCGGCCTCGTACACATCCGCCACGAGCAGTGCGATCTCGTCGGGCACGGTCCCGCCTCCTTTGACAACATGTTGTCTGTATGTGAATGTGTTGTCATTCTAGCCGGGGGGTACATCCCAAGGAGAGGTGCCATGCCCAGGATCGATGTGTACCGGAACGTTCACATGGGCCAGCGCGCCCGGCTGTTCGCCCTCGCGGTCGGGCTCGGCGCGGCGGACGAGGCGGACCCCGCCGCCGTCGAGCGGCTCGCCGAGGAATGCCTGGCCATGACGCAGGAGCTGCGCGAGCACGCCGACCACGAGGACACCTACATACATCCGCTGCTGCGGGACCGGGCACCGGCGGCCGCCGACGCTTTGGACGCCGAGCACCTGCGGCTCGACACGGCTCTCGCCGCACTGGACGAGCGGGCGCGCTCGCTCCCGAAGGCGGCCTCCGGCGCCCGGTCCGAGGACCGGCACGCGCTCTATCTGGCCCTCAACGAACTCATCAGCGCCTATCTGGCCCATCTGCACGCCGAGGAGACCGTCGCCATGCCCGCGCTGTGGGACCGCTGCGGCGACGACGAACTCGCCGAGGTGTTCGGCGCCTTCCGCGCGTCCCGCACCCCGGAGGAGAGCCTCGGTGATCTGCGCCGGATGCTCCCGGCACTGCCTCCCGCGGACCGCGCGGCCGTCGCCCGCGCGACCGTCGAGGCCGTACCCGCCGGGGAGGCGGGCCGCGTGCTCGACGCCCTCGCCACCACGCTCACCCCCGCACAACGCGCCCGCCTCTACGCGGATCTCGGCGCCCCGGAGGCATGGGCGGCCCTGCGCTGAGACGCACCGGGGCGGATGCGCGCCGGAGCCGAAACGCACCGGGGCCGAAACGCACCGGGGCCCGACTCCCAGGAGGAGTCGGGCCCCGGACGGGTCATGGCTCTCAGACCGTACGGAACGCCAGCACCACGTTGTGGCCGCCGAAGCCGAACGAGTTGTTGATCGCCGCGATCGTGCCCTCGGGCAACGCGCGCGGCTCGTCGCGGACGATGTCCGCCTCGACCTCGGTGTCGAGGTCGTCGACGTTGATGGTCGGCGGGGCCACCCGGTGGTGCAGCGCCAGGACCGTGGCAACGGTCTCGATGCCGCCCGCGCCGCCGAGCAGATGACCCGTCATCGACTTCGTGGCGGAGATCGCGACATGGTCGAGGTCGTCGCCCAGCACCTTGCGCAGCGCCTTGATCTCGGCGATGTCGCCCTGCGGCGTCGAGGTCGCGTGCGCGTTGAGGTGGACCACCTCGGACGGCTTCAGACCCGTGTTGTCCAGCAGGTTCTGCACCGCGGCGGCGACACCGCGGCCGGTCGGCTCGGGCTGCGCGATGTGGTGGCTGTCCGCGGACAGACCCTGGCCCAGCACCTCGCAGTACACCCTGGCGCCACGCGCGGCGGCGTGCTCCGCGGACTCCAGGACGACGACACCCGCGCCCTCACCGAGGACGAAGCCGTCGCGGCCCTTGTCGTACGGACGCGAGGCCTTCTCGGGCTCGTCGTTGTTCTTGGACATCGCCATCATGTTGGCGAACGCCGCGATCGGCAGCGGGTGGATCGCCGCCTCGGTGCCGCCCGCGACCACGACGTCCGCGCGGCCGGTGCGGATCATTTCCACGGCGTAGCCGATCGCCTCGGCGCCCGACGCACACGCGGAGACCGGAGTGTGCACGCCCGCCTGGGCGTTCACCTCCAGACCGACGTTCGCCGAGGGGCCGTTGGGCATCAGCATCGGCACGGTGTGCGGAGAGACCCGGCGTACGCCCTTGTCCTTCAGCACGTCGTACTGGTCGAGCAGGGTCGTCACACCGCCGATGCCGGAGGCGATGACAGCGCCCAGCCGCTCGGGGAGGATCTGCTCCTCCTCGCCCGCCGGGGCGGAGAAGCCGGCGTCGGCCCACGCCTCACGGGCGGCGATGATCGCGAACTGGGCCGAGCGGTCCAGCTTGCGCGCCAGCGGCCGGGGCAGGACCTCACCCGGGTCGACCGCCGCCGGGGCGGCGATACGGACGGGCAGGTCGGCGAAGCGTTCGCCCTCGAGGGGCTTGACGCCGGAGCGTCCCGCGATCAGACCTTCCCAGGTCGATGCGGTGTCGCCACCCAGCGGTGTGGTTGCGCCGATACCGGTGACGACCACGGTGCGATTGGTCGAGCTCACAGGAATTCTTTCTCCACGGTCTATGAGGGTTCGTGAATCAGCGGCGCCACCGCTGGGTGGCGTACCTGATCGGCCTGGATCAGGCCTGGTGCTTCAGGATGTAGCCGGCGGCGTCGCCGACCGTCTTGAGGTTCTTGACGTCCTCGTCCGGGATCTTGACGTCGAAGCGCTCTTCGGCGGCGACGACGACCTCGACCATGGACAGCGAGTCGACGTCCAGGTCGTCGGTGAAGGACTTGTCCAGCTGGACGTCCTCGGTCGGGATACCGGCGATCTCGTTGACGATCTCGGCGAGGCCTTCGACGATCTCTTCCTGCGTGGCGGCCATGTGGCGCTCCTTCGGTGTGTAGCTGAGGGTTGAACTGGGCTTGCCCGGAGGACCGGATATCCGGAAGATCCGGATGCTTGCCTAGGGGAGGGTAACGACCGTCGCGGCGTAGACGAGCCCCGCCCCGAAGCCGATGACGAGCGCGGTGTCGCCGCTCTTCGCCTGCCCGGTCGCCAGAAGCCGCTCCATCGCAAGCGGAATCGAGGCGGCCGAGGTGTTGCCGGTGGTCTCCACGTCACGGGCGACCGTGACGTGCTCCGGCAGTTTGAGAGTCTTCACCATCGAGTCGATGATCCGCATGTTGGCCTGGTGCGGAATGAAGACGTCCAGGTCGTCCGCGGTGATCCCGGCCACGTCCAGCGCCTGCTGGGCGACCTTCGCCATCTCGAACACGGCCCAGCGGAACACCGCCTGGCCCTCCTGCGTGATCGCGGGGAACTTGATCTCGCCCTTCGAGTCGAGCGGCAGCTGCGACACGTCGCCGACGTGGAACTCGTTCCACGGCACGGTCTGCTTGATCGTCGCGGACTTGTCGCCTTCGGAGCCCCAGACGGTCGGGCCGATCCTCGGCTCCTGGGCGGGGCCCACGACGACCGCGCCCGCGCCGTCGCCGAACAGGAAGGCCGTCGCACGGTCCTCGAGGTCGGTCAGGTCGCTGAGCCGCTCGACGCCGATCACCAGGACGTACTCGGCGGAACCTTCCACCACCATGCCCTTGGCGAGGGTGAGGCCGTACCCGAAGCCTGCGCAGCCGGCCGAGATGTCGAAGGCCGCGGCCTTGTCGGTGCCGAGCTTGTCGGCGATCTCGGTGGCGATGGCGGGGGTCTGGCTGAAGTGCGAGACGGTCGAGACGACCACGGCACCGATCTGCTCGGCGGTGATCCCGGCGTCGGCGATCGCCTTGCCGGAGGCCTCGATCGACATCGCGGCGACGGTTTCCTCGTCGTTCGCCCAGTGCCGGGTCGCGATGCCCGAGCGGGAGCGGATCCACTCGTCGGAGGAGTCGATCTTCTCGAGGATCACCTCGTTCGGCACGACCCGGGTGGGGCGGTAGCCGCCGACACCCAGAATCTGTGCGTACGGGGCGCCCTGGCTGGGCTTGATCTTCGACATGCGCTACGGCTCCTTGTCAGGCTGAGTGCTCGGCGATCAGCGTGCGGGCCGCGTCGAGGTCTTCGGGGGTCTTGAGGGCGAGTGTCGCGACGCCCGGCAGGGCGCGCTTGGCGAGACCGGTGAGCGTGCCGCCCGGGCACACCTCGACGAGCGCGGTCGCGCCGAGCGCCTTGAAGGTCTCCATGCACAGGTCCCAGCGGACCGGGTTGGCGACCTGGCCGACCAGACGCGAGAGGACCTCGTCCCCGGAGGCGACGGTCTGCCCGTCCTTGTTGGAGACGTACGGCAGCTTCGGGTCCGCGGGAGCCAGGGCCTTCGCGGCCTCGTCCAGCGTGGCGACCGCGGGCGCCATGTGGTGCGTGTGGAACGCGCCGGCCACCTTGAGGGCGACGACCTTGCGGACGCCCTCCGGCTTGTCCGCCTCCAGCGCGGCGAGCTGCTCCATCGTGCCCGCGGCGACGATCTGGCCCGCGCCGTTGACGTTCGCCGGGGTCAGCCCGAGCTTCTCCAGGTGCGCGACGCTCACCTCCGGGTCGCCCCCGAGCAGCGCCGACATGCCCGTCTCGGTGACCGCGGCGGCCTCGGCCATCGCCAGGCCGCGGGTCCGTACCAGACGCAGCGCGGCGGTGTCGTCGAGGACACCCGCGAACGCGGCGGCCGTGATCTCACCGACGCTGTGACCGGCCACGGCGCCGGGCGCGACATCACCCAGCGCGGACGCCGACAGCAGACCGGCCGCGACGAGCAGCGGCTGCGCCACGGACGTGTCGCGGATCTCGTCCGCGTCGGCCTTCGTGCCGTAGTGGGCGAGGTCGAGCCCGATGGCGTCGGACCAGGCCGCGATGCGGTCGGAGGCGCCGGGGAGTTCGAGCCAGGGAGTCAGGAAGCCGGGCGTCTGAGCGCCTTGGCCGGGAGCGACGAGTACGAGCACCCTCACACTCTCTCTTGTGGATGGTCCCGGCCGCCCGTGGGGACAGGGACCAAGAACCGTCAGGGGAATTGTTGGTGTCCGACAAAATCCTAGAGTTGCTGATCGCCGTCTACCAGACGCCCGAGGATGAGCGCGATCCGCAGAGTGAACGCGGAGCGGACATCGGAGGGTGACCAGCCGGTGACGTCAGTCACACGTCGGAGCCGGTAGCGGACGGTGTTGGGGTGGACGAAGAGCATCCGGGCCGCGCCTTCGAGACTGCTTGCCTGCTCCAGATACACACTCAGCGTTTCCAGGAGCGCCGAGCCGGCCTCTTCGAGCGGTCTGTAGATCTCCTCCACCAGTTGCTCGCGCGCCGACGGATCTCCCGCGATCGCGCGCTCCGGCAGCAGATCGTCGGCCAGCACCGGGCGCGGCGCGTCCTGCCAGGCGGAACACGCCTTCAGCCCGGCGGCCGCGGCCTGCGCCGACCTCGTCGCGGCGAGCAGGTCCGGTACGACGGGTCCCGCGACGACGGGCCCGGCCGCGTACGGGCCGATCAGCGCCTTGGCGACATGCAGCGGATTGTCGCTGCCGCCCGCGATGACGACGAGCCGGTCGCCGAGCACTCCCGTCAGCACCTGGAGCTTGGCGTGCCGGGCCGCGCGGCGGATCGCCTCGACCGTCAGCTCGCTGTCCCCGTCGGGCGCGGTGCCGAGAACGACGCACACGTGCTCGGGCGAGTTCCAGCCGAGCGCCGCGGCGCGGCTGACGGCCCCTTCGTCGGCCTCGCCCGACAGCACGGCGTTCACGACGAGGGACTCCAGCCGCGCGTCCCAGGCGCCACGGGCCTCGGCGGCCTGCGCGTACACCTGGGCGGTCGCGAAGGCGATCTCCCGCGCGTAGACGAGCAGCGCCTCGCGCAGCACCGACTCGTCGCCGGGCGCGGCGACCTCCTCGATCGCGGCCTCCATGACCTCGATGGTCGTCCGCACCATCTCCACGGTCTGGCGCAGCGTGATCGCCCGGGTCAGCTCGCGCGGAGCCGTACCGAAGACGTCCGTCGAGATCGCCTGTGGGGTCTCGGGGTGCCGGAACCACTCCGTGAACGCGGCGATACCGGCCTGGGCGACCAGGCCGATCCACGACCGGTTCTCCGGGGGCATCGCCCGGTACCACGACAGCGTCTCGTCCATGCGGGCGATCGCGTTCGCGGCGAGGCGGCCGGACGACTGCTCCAGGCGCTTCAGGGTCGCGGAGTGCGGATGGGCGGTGTTCGGAGGCAGAGCCGGTTCGGGATGGGGCACGGGGACAAGAGTGCCTTATCGGGACGCCCCTGCGGAGACGCGGGGTCGGGGCGGTGCCGGGCCTCGCTGTTTCCCGGGCTCGCCCGGACCTGCGTGCGGCGCCGCCTGCCGCGGCGCGGGGCCATTGCCCCGCCCTCCACGCGCGACCCGGCTCCCCGGCGGCGGACGGAACCGGGCCGGCGACGCAGGACGCGGTCGAGGCCCTGCCCGCCTGCGGGGGCCCGCCCCCGTTCCCGGGAGAGGGCGGGCGGGGAAAGGCCCGCCGCGGGCGGGCGACGGGCGTCTACCGTAGAGACGTGATTTCCGTACGGCGCGCCGGAGGGCGCTTCCGCGGTGGGGACGAAGCCGCGGGTATCGAGTCCCTGCACGCGTTCTCGTTCGGGCGGTTCTACGACCCGGACAATCTCCGCTTCGGTCCGGTCATCGCCTGCAACGAGGAGCGCCTCGCCCCCGGCGCCGGGTTCGACGAGCACCCGCACAGCCACACCGAGATCGTGACCTGGGTGGTGGACGGCGAGTTGACCCACCGGGACTCCACGGGGCACGCCACCGTCGTACGGCCCGGAGACGTGCAGCGGCTCAGCTCGGCCGGCGGCGTGCGGCACAGCGAGCGCAACGACGCCGGTGTTCCCCTGACGTTCGTGCAGATGTGGCTCGCGCCGAAGGACCCGGGCGGGGAGCCGTCGTACGACATCGTGCGCGGCATCGCCGACTCGACGCCGTACGCGCTGCCGGAGGCCGGGGCGATGCTGCACGTACGGCGGCTCGCGGCCGACGAGCGGACCGCGGTCCCGGACGCACCGTACGTGTACGTGCACGTCGTCCGCGGAGTCGTCCGCATCGACGGCGACGACCTCGGTCCGGGGGACGCGGCACGCATCACCGACGCCGACGGTCTCGAACTCGCCGCCGCCGTGGCCTCCGAGGTACTGATGTGGGAACTCTCCGCGTGAACGCCCGAGTTCGCCGCACGCCGTCCCCGCCGGGCGGGAGGCCTACCGGCGCGTCGCACGCAACTCCGCCAGTACGGCGTCGGTGAACGGCGGCCACGCCTCGACCGCCCACGGCCCGAAGGCGCGGTCGGCCAGCGCCACGCACGCGGCGCCCGCGTCCGGGTCGATCCACAGGAAGGTGCCGGACTGGCCGAAGTGCCCGAAGGCGCGGGGTGAGGACGTGGAGCCCGTCCAGTGCGGGGACTTGCCGTCGCGGATCTCGAAGCCGAGTCCCCAGTCGTTGGGCTTCTGGTGCCCGTAGCCCGGCAGGATGCCGGACAGCCCCGGGTGGACGACGGACATCGCCTCCAGGACGGTCCTGGCGTCGAGGAGCCGTGGCGCCTGCAGCTCCGCCGCGAACCGCACGAGATCGTCGACCGTCGAGACGCCGTCCTTCGCCGGTGAGCCGTCGAGCGTCGTGGACGTCATGCCCAGCGGCTCCAGCACCGCCTGGCGCAGATACTCCGCGAACGGGATGTCGGTCGCCTTCGCGATGTGGTCGCCGAGCACCTCGAAGCCGGCGTTCGAGTACAGCCTGCGGGTGCCGGGAGCGGCGGTCGCCCGGTGCTCGTCGAAGGCGAGTCCGCTGGTGTGTGCGAGCAGATGACGCACGGTGGAACCCTCGGGCCCGGCCGGCTCGTCCAGCTCGACGGCGCCCTCCTCGTACGCGACGAGCGCGGCGTACGCGGCGAGCGGCTTGGTGACCGAGGCCAGCGGGAAGCGCTGCCCGGTGGGGCCGGCGGCGCCCGCGACGGTGCCGTCGGCGAGGACGACGGCGGCGGCCGCGGTGGGGACGGGCCAGTTCTCGATCATCGCCAGGCTCTGCATGCGTACGAGCCTAAAGGGTCAGCCTCATGGCCGGATCGGGGGTCCGGACGAAGCCGAGGGAGGCGTACAGCGGCTCGCCCTCCTCGGACGCCCGCAGGTCGACCCTGCGGACGCCGCGCTCGCGGAACCAGTCGAGCAGCGCCTCCACGCAGGCGCGCGAGTGGCCGCGGCGACGCCGGTCGGGATCGGTGGCTACGCTGAAGACGTAGCCGGTCGTACCGGTGGGGTTGCCGGGGCCGCCGAGGCGGTGCTCGATCGTGCCGACGGCGCAGGCGGCGAGCCCCTCGGGCCGCTCGACCACGAACGCGGCCAGATCGCCGCCAAGGTCGCCGAGGCGTCGGCGCAGGGTCTCGGCCGCGGTGGTCTGCCAGCCGGTGTCGGAGGCCGGGAAGGCGAGTGTCCCCAGCATGACGGTACGCAGTCGTACCAGCTCTTCGGCGTCGTCGGGGCGGGCGCGGCGTGCCAGGCTCATGGACGGCGAGGCTAGCCGGACCGGCACCGGTGGCGCCGACGCTTTTCCGCCCCGCCTTCCTTCGGTATTCGCTTGCTTGGAGTGCACTCCAACCTTCTAGCGTGGAGGTCATGACGGTGCTGGAAACCACATCCGCGACGACCGACATCTGCGTGGCCGCGCCCCCCGCCCACCCGCGGCCCGACGGACACGACCACTACACGATCAGCGAGGTCGTCGACCGGACCGGGTTGAGCGCGCACACACTGCGCTGGTACGAGCGGATCGGGCTGATGCCGCACATCGACCGCTCGCACACCGGACAGCGGCGCTTTCGCAACCGCGACCTCGACTGGCTGAGCTTCGTCGGCAAGCTGCGGCGGACCGGGATGCCGGTGGCGGACATGGTCCGCTACGCCGAGATGCTGCGCGAGGGCGAGCACACCTACCAGCAGCGGCAGGACCTCCTGGAGGCGACACGGCGCGACGTCATCGCCAGGATCGCCGAGCTCCAGGACACGCTCGCCGTGCTCGACCACAAGATCGGCTTCTACGCAGACGCCCAGCGGGCGCCGGAGAGGGCCTGAGCCCATGACGGACACCATGATCGACCGGATACGACTCGGCGCGCAGGGGCCCGAGGTCGGCGTGCAGGGACTCGGCTGCATGGGCATGAGCGAGTTCTACGGCCGGACGGACGAGGCCGCCGCGCGCGACACGCTCGAAGCGGCCCTGGCCGCGGGGGTGACGCTCTTCGACACGGCCGACGTGTACGGGCGCGGCGCCAACGAGGAGTTCCTGAAGCCGTTCGTGACCGCGCACCGCGACGAGATCACCCTGGCGACGAAGTTCTCGATCCTACGGACGGACGATCCGCAGTTCCGCGCCGTCCGCAACGACCCCGCGTACATCCGTGAGTCCGTCGAGGGCAGTCTGCGGCGGCTCGGCGTCGATGTCATCGACCTCTACTACATGCACCGGCGCGACCCGGAGGTGCCGTTCGTCGACTCGGTCGGAGCGATGGCCGAACTGGTGGCGGCGGGCAAGGTGCGCCACCTCGGGCTGAGCGAGGTGACCGGGCCGGAACTGCGCGAGGCGCACGCCGTGCACCCGATCTCCGCGCTGCAGTCGGAGTGGTCGCTCTTCAGCCGTTCCGTGGAGCGGAGCGCGGTGGGTGCCGCGGCGGAGCTGGGCGTGGCGCTGGTGCCGTACTCGCCGCTCGGACGGGGCTTTCTGACCGGCGCCTTCGCCGACGCCGGGGAACTGTCCGAAGGTGACTTCCGGCGCCGCCAGCCGCGCTTCACGGGCGACAACGCGGCCCTCAACGCGGCGCTGCTGGAGCCGGTGCGGAAGATCGCGGCGGCGCACGGGGCGACGCCGGCGCAGATCGCCCTCGCCTGGGTCCAGCAAAGGGCCCAGGTCCACGGCCTGCCGGTCGTCCCGATCCCCGGTACCCGCAAGCGCTCCAGGCTGGAGGAGAACACCGGCGCGACGCGGATCACGCTGACCGAGGACGAACTGGCCCTGCTGGAGCCGATCGCGGGGCGCGTCGTGGGGGACCGCTACCCGGAGATGACGTCGCTGTCGGACACACGGGAGTAACGGGAGCGGACGCCAGGCACCGCGGGTGGGCCGCCCCGCGGCACGGAGGGCGGTCCACACACCGCGGTTCACGTCAGGCCCAGCGCGAACGCCGCGAAGCCCGCAGCCAGGACGCCCGCCACCGCGCGGCGGGCCGGTCCCGCCGTGCGCCAGGGGGACTCGAAGACGCGTGCGTGGCGGCCGATCAGGATCAGCAGGGCCGCGAAGAGCGGCATCCAGGCCAGCCGGGCCAGGACCCATCCGAGCGAGTCGGGCGCCGTCGTCAGGCCCGGGAGCGCGCCCGCGTAGGAGGCGGGAACCGCCGCAGCGAGCATCGCCGTCTGGTGCCAGCACAGGATCGTCATCGCCGAGAGGTTGACCACGACGACCGGCGCCCACAGCGCGGGCCGTGCCAGCAGCCGCCCGAGCCGCTCGCGCAGCAGGATCGCCGCGCCGCTCTGTGCCGAGGCCAGGGCGAGGACCAGCAGCGACGGCGGATGGGAGTTGGTGCGGGCCTCACCCGGGACGCCGACCATCGACGCCGGGTAGTGGAAGGCGACGAGCAGCACGGCGAACAGGACCGCCCCGCCGGCCAGCAGCAGCACCCCGCCCCGCTTCCCGATGCGCTTCTCGCCCCAGGACACGCCGAGTTGGTAGGCGAAGAGCCAGCCAGGAAGGATGTTGAGCACGCTCAGCCAGGACGGCACGGCGTCGGCGTACGGCCCGTAGCGCAGGAAGTCGACGGCGGCGACGGACAGCAGCAACGGCGCCGCTGCCCAGCCGCCCATGCGCCGGGCGGCCCGTACGCACAGCGGGGTCAGGGCGGTGACGACCACGTACACGCCCACGAACCACAGCGGTTGGACGACCAGCGTGGCCCCCGTCCGCAGCGTGTCCTGCGGCACTCCCGCGGCGGAGAGGACGGCGATCAGCGCCGCCCACACCGCGGTCACCCCCAGCACGGGCCGCCCCAGCCGGGCGACCCGCCCGCGGAGCCAGTCGGCGGGGCTGCCGGGGCGGCGGCGGTAGGAGAGCGCCGAGGCGTATCCGCCCACCAGGAAGAAGATCCCCAGCAGTTGCAGCACCCAGCTGACCGGGGCGAAGGATCCGAACGTGGACAGCGGGCTCGCGTTGTGGATCGCGCCGTCCGCGTCGAGGGTGAACCCGCCGAGCAGCCAGTGCCCGGTCGGCACGGCGAGCAGCGCGAGGGCGCGCAGTCCGTCGATCGCGCGGTCGCGGTGGGCGGGGGTCGAGGACTCGATCCTCTCGACGAAGGGTGCGAGCCGGGGGAGCGGGGCGAGCGGGGCGAGTGTCTTCATCGGGTCTCTCCCCGGGCGATCGCGGCGAAAGCGCGCAGTGACGAGGTACCCGGCGCGAAGTAGCCGGTGTGGCCGTCGGTGTCGTCGGCGGGAACGCGCCGCGCGCCGAACTCGGGTGTGGTGGGGTCGTTTCCGTGGCCGAGTCCGGCGAACTCGACGTTCGGGACCTTGGAGATCCAGTCGTCAGGGGCCTTCGCGGCCCAGACCCGGGCGTCCGTCCCCAGGTCGGCGACGCTGTCCGCGCGCATCCCGGGCGAGCCGAACGCGACGATGTCCGACGCGCCGGCCTCGTGCGCGGCGAGGCCGCACACGACCGAGCCGTAGCTGTGGCAGAAGAGGGCGGGCTTCGTGGCGCCGGGTGCGCCGGTCGCCGCGAGGCCGCGGGTGAACCTGGTCAGCCGTTCGGCGCCGGCCTCGGCGAGATCGCCGGTGGCGGCGTCGATGCCGACACCGAGGGGCGTGGTGTAGCCGGCCCACGCGACCACGGCGGTAGGCCCGTTCGCCGCCTCGTTCGCCGCCGCGCGCGTGGCCCCGTTCGTGGCCCCGTACAGTGCGCGTGCCATCGCGGACGTGCGGTTGAAGGTGGCGGCGTCGATGTCCGAGCCGGGCACGATCACGGCGATGTGCCGGGCGTGGTCGAGGTCCCCGTACACCTCGGCGAGCTGACCCCGGCCGCGCGGGTCGTACGCGAGGATCCGCCGGCCGTCGGCCTCGGCGCCCAGGGCGCGGGCGTTGGCCTCGTACCGCAGGGCGACCGGGGCGCCGTCGAGGTTGCCGACGACGAGCGGATGACGGTCGGCCAGCGCGTGCCGCTGACCGGGCGTCAGCGCGGCGAAGAACGCGGCGATCTCGACCGGTGACGCGCTCGCCGGGTCCGGCAGTTCGCGGCCGAGCGAGCGGTCGGCCCGCCACTGGGCGGTTCCCGGCGGCGGCCCGGTGACGGGCGTCTGGGCGGTCCCCGAAGCCCACCCGGCCGTACTCGCGACAACGGTCGACGCGAGCGCCGCGGCGACGAGAGTCCTCCTGAACCGTCGCATGATCCCCTCTTCCTTCTCCGACTGCGTGGCGGAGAGGAAGGTAGGAAGACGACGCCTGAGGGAGCGTCACACCGGGGAGCCAACTGCCCGGTGATACCCGGGTACTACTGGTCTCCAGGGGTCACGAGGCCGGACTCGTACGCGAAGATGACCGCTTGCGCGCGGTCGCGCAGGCCGAGCTTGGCGAGGATGCGGCCGATGTGGGTCTTCACGGTCTGCTCGGCGAGGACGAGGTGCTCGGCGATCTCCTGGTTGGACAGGCCGCGTGCGATCAGCTCCAGGACCTCGGTCTCGCGCGGGGTGAGGCCGTTGAGACGCAGGGCGGCCCGGTCCTTGCGCGGGGCCGGGCGCTTGTCGACGAGGTCGGCGATCAGGCGGCGGGTCACGGAGGGCGCGAGCAGGGCCTCGCCCGCGGCCACGATCCGTACCGCCGAGATCAGATCGGCGGGCGGCGCGTCCTTCAGCAGAAAGCCGGACGCCCCGGCGCGCAGCGCCTCGTACACGTAGTCGTCGATGTCGAAGGTCGTCAGCATCAGCACCTTCGGTACGTGGACGACTCCCGGCGGCGGGGTCAGGATCTGCCGCGCCGCCGCCAGCCCGTCCAGCTCCGGCATCCGCACGTCCATCAGCACCACATCGGGGTGGGCCGAGTGCGCCAGGTCCACACCCTGCCGGCCGTCCGGTGCCTCGCCGACGACGTCGATGTCCGCCTGGGCGGACAGCAGCGCGGCGAAGCCCGCGCGCACCATGGCCTGGTCGTCGACGATGATCACGCGGATGGTCAACTGGGGTCCTTCACATCGTCCGGCACGGTCGTCAGCGGCATGCGCGCGGCGACCCGGAAGCCGCCGTCCGGCAGCGGACCGGTGTCCAGGCTGCCGCCGGTCAACCGTACGCGCTCGCGCATGCCCACCAGCCCGTGGCCGGTGCCGGTGGTCTCCAGCGCGGAAACCGGTTCGGCCGCGGGGCCGTTGACGACGAGCACCGTCAGATGTTCGTCGTCCGCGGTCACCGACACGCGCGTCGGTGCGCCCGGGGCGTGCCGCACCACGTTCGACAGCGCTTCCTGCACGATGCGGTACGCGGACAGGTCCACGGCCTGCGGCACGTCGACCAGCCCGGCCGGGAGCGACAGCTCGGCCGGCACCCCGGCCCGTACCGTCGCCTCGACCAGTTGCTGCACCCGGCCGAGCCCCGGCTGCGGCGCCCGTTCGCTCTCGGAGCCGTCGCTGCGCAGCACCGCGAGCAGCCGCCGCATCTCCGACAGCGACTCCCGGGCTCCGGCGGCGATCGTGGCGAACTCCTCCTGAGCGGCCTGAGGCAGGCCCTGGATCCGGTACGGCGCCGAGTCGGCCTGCACCGTGATCACCGACATGTGGTGGGCCACCACGTCGTGCAGTTCACGGGCGATACGCGCGCGTTCCTCCAGCAGGGTGCGCTGCGCGCGCTCGGCCTCGCTGATGGTCTCCTGCTCGGCCAGCCTCCGCTGGACGTCGCCCCGGATCCGCAGCGTGTGGGCGACCAGCAGGACGACGCCGCTGAGGACGAACAACAACACGTGGATGCCGTCGCTGAGCTTCTGCGAGACCAGTTCGAGGAGGAACCCGGTCCCACCGGTCACCAGCCAGACGGCCACCATGGTGCGGCGCGGAGCGCGCAGCCCCAGGCAGAACATCAGCACCAGGTAGCCGACGACGATCATCGGCGTCCACGGCCAGCTCCTGCCCGCGGTGCCGTCCGCGTTCAGCAGGACGACCGCGCCGAGCACATCGGCGGTGAAGACGATCCACCAGGCCTGCAGCGGCCGGGTCACGGCGAGGAGCAGCGGGGCGGTCTGTGCCGTGGCCAGGGCGCCCGCGAGCGCGCCGCCCATCCGGTAGTCCTGGGTGAGCACGCTGATCGTCACCGGCAGCAGCGTGCAGACGGCGGCGAGGGCGACGACGTACGGCAGCCATCGCTGCCAGCGGGCCGACGCCTGCGCGAGCAGCGGCGCGGACGGCGAGGTCGGTGTGGTCAGCGCGGCGCCGAGCGACCGCAGGGACTCACCGGCGGCGGAACGCGCCCGCAGTGCGGGCCCGGACCTCGCCGCACCACGCAGCGCGCCGCGGACCCGGTCGAACCTCGTGGGAGTGGAAGGCGGTGCGGTACTCATGTCCGGCCCAGCGTAGGCAACCCGGGCCGCACGCGGCGTCATACCGCAGGGCCGGGTGGGACGTCATACCCCGGTATGACGTCGGCCCGCAGCGCCGCCCGACCGACCGGCCCCGGTGGCCCCGCAGCCCCCGGGCCCCGGGCCCCGAGGTTCCTACAGCTCCGCCAGGAGCTCCGCCTTCTTCGCATGGAACTCCTCGTCCGTCACCAGGCCCGCGCTGTGCAGCTCCCCGAGATGACGTATTCGCTCCGCGACTCCCGCCGGATCGTGCGGGACCGCCGGTGCCAGGGGCAGGACCGGTGTGGCGTCGCGGACCGCTTCCAGAACGGCCGCGGCGAAGGGCAGGGACTCGTGCAGCGGGCCGTAGCCGAGGCCGAAGACGACCGCCGCCGGGTCCTGGTCGGCCTGCGCGGGCCGGGCCGCCGGGTCGGCGCCGCGCGGCAGCAGCCGGAGGTAGCCGTCGAAGACGTCAGGGGAGCGCCACTCGACACCGCTCAGCTCGGAGACCGCGTACGTCTGGTCGCCGGCCTTCCACTTCGCGGACGAGGCGCCCGTCCACGACCAGCGGAACGACACCTTGTCGCCGTCGAACGTGGCCTTTCCGTCGTACGCCTTGAACTGCAGCGGCGCCGCGACCGAGGACGCCACCAGATATCTCCCCGCGGGTCCGGTCCCCGGTCCGGGCAGTACGGCGCGCAGTTCGTCCGCGTAGTACTCCGCGAGCGTCTCGCGCTCCGCGGGCAGCACGAGCCGGTACGGGTCGCAGCCGTCCTTCAACTGGCCCGCCGCAGCGTCCATCAGCGGATCGGCGCCCGGTCTCGGCACCGTGTGCAGCACCACCGTGCCGCGCTTGCCCGGGGAGAGGGTCACCGACTCGAGCGCTTCGAGGGGGATTCGCCGTTCGCCCAGCGCCTGGAACAGCTTCGGTGCGCCGCGGTTCCCCCGTGTGAAGCGGATGAGTACGGAGTCCGGTTCGAACTCCCAGGTGGCATGAATTCCGGCCAGCACATCACCCATGTGCCTCATCGTATGCGGCGTGCGCCCGCGCGTCGCCCCCGTACACACGACGGTCATATGCGCCCCGTCGCCGTTCTCTACGCGCGTCAGACCTCTCGCGCACCATAAATTCCACTGCGACACGCGCTTTCACCGTCCGCGCAGCTCAAGGTGAGGTACGAACCGACGCCTATCTCGGCCAGGTTGCTGAGGCTCTCCGTACCCGGCTCGAAGTAGCCGGTGTGGCCGATCGCGCCGGCGGCCGACAGCAGGCGCGCGCCGAAGTCCGGCGTCATCGGGTCGGCGCCGTGACCGAGCCCGCCGACCTCCAGGTACGGCAC
Source organism: Streptomyces sp. NPDC091376 (assembly GCF_044757085.1). Taxonomy (NCBI): domain Bacteria; kingdom Bacillati; phylum Actinomycetota; class Actinomycetes; order Kitasatosporales; family Streptomycetaceae; genus Streptomyces; species Streptomyces sp. NPDC091376. The sequence continues at coordinate 217,463 of NZ_JBIVUF010000001.1, forward strand.
GTCCTGGATCCAGTCGTCGCGGTCCCGCATCGCCCACACCCGGGCGTTCGTCCGCAGCTGTGTCGTGGTCTGCGCCCGCATGCCGGGGCTGCCGGCCACAGCCATGTCGCCGACCCGGCCGGGCAGTTCACGCGCGGCGACCCCGCACACCACCGAGCCGTAGCTGTGGCAGAACAGCGTGACCCCGGCGTCGCCCGGCAGCGCGCCGGTCAGCGCCACGAGCCGGTCCGCGCCGCTCGCGGCGAGCCTGCCGGTCGAGGCGTCGAGCCCGATCCCGGTCGGCGAGGTGTAGTCGGCCCAGGCGATGACGGCCGTACGCACGCCGGGGGCGGCGGCCCGCTCCGCCGAGTACAGCGACTGCGCCATGCCCACCGGGGCCGTGTACTTGCGCCGGGTCTTCTCGAACGTCAGGACGTTGGTGTCGACTCCAGGGACGATCACCGAGACCCGCTGCGCGCGGTCGAGGTCGCCGAACACCTCGGCCACCCGGCCCTTGCCCGTCGGGTCGAAGGCGAGGATCTGCCGGCCTGCGCTCAGCAGGGACTCGTACCGGTGCATCCGCCGGCCCGCGTCGTGCCGGCCGTCCGCAGAGAGCCGGCCGTCGTGCATGCGCCACCGCTCCACCTGGCGTGCCTGGGCGAGCGCGACCCGGTTGGCGCGGTAGCGCAGCGTCACCGGTGCGCCGTTGAGATTGCCCACCACGAGCGGGTGCCGGTCGGCGAGCGAGGCCGCCCGCGCGGGCCCGATGGAGGCGAAGAAGTCGGACAGCCGACCGGCCGGCGAGCCGGGGTCGGGCAGCTCACGGCCCCCGATCCGGGCGTGCTCCCAGGCGGCGAGCGCGGCCTGTCTGGGCTCACCGGGACCGCGCTGATGTCGTACGGCGGTCCAACCGGTGGTGGCGAGCAGCACGAACACAACGGCAAGAGCGAGAAGGGCGCGCCAGACGTTGAGAGTGGGGGACGAGTCGAAAGCAGTCACTGAGGGGACAGCCTAGGGGGCGCCTACTGACGCCCGCGAAGACCGTGAGGGAGATCACGCGTCCGGACATCCGAGAGGATGAATCGACTACTCTCCGTGCGCGCCGGAGGTACGGTGAGACGCGTCCCGGGACGCGGCGGCGACCGGGCTGTGCCAGTCCGTCGCCAGCGCGGGCCCGAGGTGGTCGAGATACTTCTCGGTCAGTTCGCGGATGGCGGCCAGGCTGGGGTCCTCGCCCTGTCCCCAGAGCCTGCCGGTCACCCGCATCACCGCGGCGACGGCGGCGACGGCGACGCGCGGCCGGGGGTCCGTGTCGACGTCGAGGCCCTCGCGGTCGGCGATCAGCCGGGCGACCTGCTCGTCCAGTTCGGCGGAGCGGCGCAGATGGACGGCGATCAGGGAGGGGGTCGACTCGATCATCTGGTAGGCCCGCATGTGGAGTTCGACGGGGACGACCTCGCCGATGGCCTCTTCGATGGTGTCCCAGGCGGTTCGCACGGCGTTGCGCATGGCCTCGAACGGGCCCTCCTCGGCGGGCCGTGCGCGCAGGGCGTCGACGAAGTGGGACTCGACGACGTCCTGGACGGCGAAGGCGACCTCTTCCTTGTTGGCGAAGTACCGGAAGAAGGTGCGCTGGGAGACCTCGACGGCGTCGGCGATCTCGTCGACGGTCGTGTGCTCGTACCCCTGCGTCGTGAAGAGTTCGAGCGCGGCCCGCAGCAGGGCGTCTCGGGTGCGCTGTTTCTTCAGCTCACGCAGTCCGGTTCCCGTCACCTGTCGGCTCGCCCTCCGTCGTCTCTGTGCTGCTTTCCCCTGCTCAGCCTACTTGTGAGCCACATGACAGTTACCGACTGATGAAATGTTTTGTCAACTGTCAGACGCTGACATAATGTGCTCGGCATGACTAGTCAGACCACCGTCGACAAGGTGCCCGTGGACCACGGTCCCGTACCGGCACCGGCCAAGGGGCTCCGCGGCCACCCTTGGCTGACGCTCTTCTCCGTGGCCATCGGCGTGATGATGGTCGCGCTGGACGGCACGATCGTCGCCATCGCCAACCCGGCCATCCAGAAGGACCTCGGCGCGACCCTCGCCGACGTCCAGTGGATCACCAACGGATACCTGCTGGCGCTCGCCGTCGCGCTGATCACCGCCGGCAAGCTCGGTGACCGCTTCGGCCACCGTCAGACCTTCCTCATCGGTGTCGCGGGCTTCGCCGCCGCCTCCGGTGCCATCGGCCTGTCCGACTCCATCGCGCTCGTGGTCGGGTTCCGGGTGCTCCAGGGCCTCTTCGGCGCCCTGCTGATGCCCGCGGCGCTCGGCCTGCTGCGCGCCACCTTCCCCGCCGAGAAGCTCAACATGGCGATCGGCATCTGGGGCATGGTCATCGGCGCCTCGACGGCCGGCGGTCCCATCCTCGGCGGTGTCCTCGTCGAGCACGTCAGCTGGCAGTCCGTCTTCTTCATCAACCTGCCGGTCGGAGTCCTCGCGCTCGTCCTCGGCCTGGTGATCCTCAAGGACCACCGCGCCGAGAACGCGCCGAAGTCGTTCGACATCCCCGGCATCGCGCTGCTGTCGAGCGCGATGTTCGCCCTCATCTGGCCGCTCATCAAGGCCGGCGAGTGGGGCTGGGGTTCGGCGAGCACGCTGGGCTGGCTGGCCGGGGCCCTGGTCCTCTTCGCGCTGTTCGCCTTCTGGGAGACCCGGGTCGCCGAGCCGCTCATCCCGCTGCGGCTGTTCCGTTCCGTCCCGGTCACCGCGGGCACGGTGCTGATGGTCCTGATGGCCTTCGCCTTCATGGGCGGTCTGTTCTTCGTCACCTTCTACCTGGCGAACGTGCACGGGATGAGCGCCGTGGACAGCGGTCTGCATCTGCTGCCGCTCACCGCGATGATGATCGTCTCCTCGCCGCTCGCCGGAGCGCTCATCACCAGGTTCGGCCCGCGCATCCCGCTCGTCGGCGGCATGGTGTGCACGGCCGTCGCGATGTTCGGGATGACCACCCTTTCGACGGACACCGGCACGCTGCCGCTGTCCGTCTGGCTGGCCCTCCTCGGTCTCGGCCTGGCGCCGGTCATGGTCGGAGCCACCGAGGTCATCGTCGGCAACGCCCCGCTGGAGCTGTCCGGTGTCGCGGGCGGTCTGCAGCAGGCCGCCATGCAGGTCGGCGGCAGCCTCGGCACGGCCGTGCTGGGCGCGGTCATGTCGGCCAAGGTCAGCTCCGACCTCGCGGGGAACTGGGCGGACGCCAAGCTGCCGCCGCTTTCGCCCGATCAGCTCGGCCTGGCGAAGGAAGCGGTCGAGGTCGGCATGCCGCCCGTCGCCCCCGGGACCCCGACGCAGGTCGCGGCCCAGATCACCGACGTCGCGCACGAGACCTTCATCTCGGGCATGGGCATGGCCTTCACCGTCGCCGGCATCGTCGCGGTGCTGGCCGGGGCGGTCGCCCTGTTCACCAAGCGCGGTGAGAACGCGGAGGCAGGCGCGGGCGCGGGCCACATCTGACAGCGGCGCGTCGGCGTCGGCCCTCCGACGTCAACGCCGTGACGCCTGTGAGGGACGACAGCCCCGCCGGAAGTGTCCGGCGGGGCTGTCGCCTATCAGGATGAACCGGCCCGGCGGGTCTTCCGTACCCGCGTCGGCGCGGGTCAGGCTGCGGCCGAGTGATCCACATCGACACGGGGGTTGATCCACCATGCGTACGACCGTCCTCGCGGCCGCCCTGGCACTGACCGCGGCATTCGCCTCGACCACAGCCGCAGACGCCGCAGCCACAGCGACAGCCGCAGGCGCCGCAGCCACAGCCAACGCCGCGCCGCGTCCGCAGCTCGGCGCCTGCGCGCCCGGCGAACTGTGCCTCTGGGAGAAGCCGGACTTCACGGGGCCCCGGCACGTCCACGAGCTGTCCGGGCTCGACATCGAGTCCTGCGTGGCGCTCCCGGCGGGCGCGAGCGCCCAGGCTCTCGCCAACCGCACCGGCCGGCCCGTCACCACCTACCAGTCGGCGGAGTGCGCGGAGACCGCCGAGTTCGAGACGTATCCGGGCGGCGGGACGTGGGTCCCGCAGTCCCCTTACCGGGTACGGGCGTTCAAGGTGTGGGAGAACTAGGAGCAGGAGCAGGAGCAGGAGCAGGAGCAGGAGCAGGAGCAGGAGCGGAAACGGAAGCGGCGGTCTGTGCCGGCACCTCGGGCGGGGACGTCGCCGTCCTGTCCGACAGCCGCGCCACCTCCGCCCGCAGCTCCCTGACCTCCGTGGTCAGGGCTTCGAGGAGCGCCGTCTGACGGCGCTCCTCGGCGTCGTCCCGCTCGAAGCGGGAGATGAACCAGGCCGCGATGTTGGCCGTCACCACACCGAGCAGGGCGATACCGGAGAGCATCAGCCCGACCGCGAGCACCCGCCCGAGGCCGGTGGTCGGCGCGTGGTCCCCGTATCCGACCGTCGTCATCGTCGTGAACGACCACCACACGGCGTCGCCCAGCGTTCTGATGTTCCCGTCGGGCGCGTTCCGCTCGACGTGCAGCACCGCGAGCGAGCCGAACATCATCAGCCCGACGACCGCGCCCGCCACGTACGTCGTCAGCGTGACCTGCGGGGCCATCCGGGCGCGCCGCCCGACCAGCAGCAGGGTGGCGACCACCCGCAGCAGCCGCAGCGGCTGCACGAGCGGCAGCAGCACCGCCAGCAGATCCAGCGGATGCTTGCGCACGAACAGTCCCTTGTACGGCGCCAGCCAGAGCCGCACGAGGTAGTCGGCGGCGAAGACGCCCCAGACCGTCCACTCCACGACCGCACAGAGATCGTGCACCCAGGGTTCGGCGTCCGGTGCCACGATCGGTACGGCGTACGCGACGCCGAACGCCACGGCGAGCCCCAGCAGCGGTCCCTGGGTACGCGCCTCCCAGCGCATCTGCGCGGTTTGTTCCTTCATGGGCCGCATAGTAGGCGGCGGTACGGGACGGCCCCCGCCCGCGCCCACCGTGGGCGCGCGCGGGGGCCGTCCCCTGCGGCAGGAACTACGCGTCGCCGCCGGCCGGGCCCGGGTCCGCCGCCGCCACGTCCAGCAGCTGGTAGCGGTCCACGGCCTGCTTCAGCACCGAGCGGTCCATCTTGCCGTCGCGCGCCAGCTCGGTCAGCACCGCCAGCACGATCGACTGCGCGTCGATGTGGAAGTACCGGCGGGCCGCGCCGCGCGTGTCCGCGAAGCCGAAGCCGTCCGCGCCCAGCGAGGTGTAACGGCCGGGCACCCAGCGGGAGATCTGGTCCGGCACCGACCGCATCCAGTCGGAGACGGCCACGAACGGGCCCTCCGCGTCGCCGAGCTTCCGCGTCACGTACGGGACGCGCTCCTCTTCCTCCGGGTGGAGCAGATTGTGCTCCTCGGCGGCGACGGCCTCGCGCCGCAGCTCGTTCCAGGACGTCGCCGACCACACATCGGCCCGGACGTCCCACTCCTCGGCGAGGATCCGCTGGGCCTCGACGGCCCACGGCACGGCGACACCGGACGCCATGATCTGCGCCGGGATCCGGCCCGCCTCACCCGCCCGGTAGCGGTGGATGCCCTTGAGGATGCCGTCCACGTCCACGTCCGAGGGCTCGGCCGGGTGCTGGATCGGCTCGTTGTAGACGGTCAGGTAGTAGAAGACGTCCTCGCCGTGCGGGTGTTCGGCATCCGAGCCGTACATCCGGCGCAGACCGTCCTTGACGATGTGCGCGATCTCGAAGCCGAAGGCCGGGTCGTACGCGACGCAGCCGGGGTTCGTCGAGGCCAGCAGCTGGGAGTGGCCGTCCGCGTGCTGCAGACCCTCGCCGGTCAGGGTCGTGCGTCCGGCGGTGGCGCCCAGGACGAAACCGCGCGCGAGCTGGTCGGCCATCTGCCAGAACTGGTCGCCGGTCCGCTGGAAACCGAACATCGAGTAGAAGACGTAGACCGGGATCAGCGGCTCGCCGTGCGTCGCGTAGGCAGAGCCGGCGGCGATCAGCGAGGCCGTGCAGCCGGCCTCCGAGATGCCGTCGTGCAGCATCTGTCCGGTCGGCGACTCCTTGTAGGCGAGCAGCAGCTCGCGGTCCACGGCCTCGTACTGCTGGCCGAGCGGGTTGTAGATCTTCGCGCTCGGGAAGAACGAGTCCATGCCGAACGTGCGGTACTCGTCCGGCGCGATCAGCACGAAGCGCCGGCCGATCTCCTTGTCCCGCATGAGGTCCTTGAGCAGCCGCACGAACGCCATCGTGGTGGCGATCGACTGTTGCCCGGAGCCCTTCTTCACGGCCGCGTACGTCTTGTCGTCCGGCAGGGCCAGCGGCTTCGACCGCACGACGCGGGTCGGGACGTACCCGCCCAGGCCCTTGCGGCGGTCGTGCATGTACTGGATCTCCTCCGAGTCGCGGCCCGGGTGGTAGTACGGCGGCGCGCCGTTCTCCAGCTGGGCGTCCGTGATCGGCAGGTGCAGCCGGTCGCGGAAGCCCTTCAGGTCGTCGACCGTCAGCTTCTTCATCTGGTGGGTCGCGTTGCGGCCCTCGAAGTTCGGGCCGAGCGTCCAGCCCTTGACGGTCTGGGCGAGGATCACGGTCGGCTGGCCCTTGTGGGCGCGGGCCGCCTCGTACGCGGCGTAGATCTTCCGGTGGTCGTGACCGCCGCGGCCCAGCATCAGGATCTGGTGGTCGGTCATGCCCTCGACCATCTGGCGCAGCCGGTGGTCGTCGCCGAAGAAGTGCTTCCGGATGTACGAGCCGGTCTCCGTGGCGTACGTCTGGAACTGGCCGTCCGGCGTCGTGTTCAGCCGGTTGACCAGCACACCGTCCCGGTCCTGCGCCAGCAGCGGGTCCCAGGTGCGGTCCCAGATCAGCTTGATGACGTTCCAGCCGGCGCCGCGGAAGATCGACTCCAGCTCCTGGATGATCTTCCCGTTGCCGCGCACCGGGCCGTCGAGTCGCTGGAGGTTGCAGTTGACCACGAAGGTCAGGTTGTCCAGGCCCTCACGGGCGGCGATGGACAGCTGGCCGAGCGACTCCGGCTCGTCCATCTCGCCGTCGCCGAGGAACGCCCACACATGGCTGCGGGAGGTGTCGGCGATGTCGCGCGCCTCCATGTAGCGGTTCATCCGCGCCTGGAAGATCGCGCCGAGCGGGCCGAGGCCCATCGACACGGTCGGGAACTCCCAGAAGTCGGGCATCAGCCGCGGGTGCGGGTACGACGACAGACCGTTCGGGTACTTCGACTTCTCCTGGCGGAAGGCGTCGAGCTGCGTCTCGTTCAGCCGGTCCAGCAGGAACGCGCGCGCGTAGATACCGGGCGAGGCGTGGCCCTGGAAGAAGATCTGGTCGCCGCCGTCGCCCTCGTCCTTGCCCCGGAAGAAGTGGTTGAAGCCCACGTCGTAGAGGGAGGCGGAGGAGGCGAAGGTGGCGATGTGTCCGCCGACGCCGATCCCGGGCCGCTGGGCGCGGGACACCATCACCGCGGCGTTCCAGCGGGTCGCGTTCAGGATCTTGCGCTCGATGTCCTCGTTGCCGGGGAAGAACGGCTCGTCCTTGGTCGCGATGGTGTTCACGTAGTCCGTGCTGCGCATCTCGGGCACGGCCACGCGCTTCTCGCGGGCCCGCTCGATCAGTCGCAGCATGAGGTAGCGGGCCCGTTCACGGCCGCGCTCGTCGACGGCGGCGTCGAGCGAGTCGAGCCACTCCCGGGTCTCCTCCGGATCGAAGTCCGGGACCTGGCTCGGAAGGCCGCCAATGATGATCGGATTGCGATCTGATCCGGAAGCCACGCTGTTCCTTCGCTGGTCGGTTGCTGTGTCGTTACGCCGCCACCATCGTGTACCCCCGGGGAGCAAAACGTCATCTCTACCGAACGGTAACCAAGCGCCCCCGATTGGCGAACCGTGGGTGCGGAAGCGTACAAAGGTGGCGAAGGGGTGAGCGCGGCTCACCAGGGCGGACGGAAGCCCGATCCGGAGTTGGGGCGAGTCGGCCGTAAACGTCACCGTTTCGGCGGTCTCGACGGCCGGGTACTTGCGCGATCCGTCCCGCCCGTGTGGACTACGGGCCAACGCCTCGCGTACGCGCGCGGCTGAAGCATTTTCCGAAACAAGATCAGGAGGCAAGCCGTGAGCGCGACCGCGGACCACGCGGAGGAGCGGACCAACCCGGCTGCAAGGCTGGGGTTCGAGCCCGGACAGGTGGTCCAGGAGATCGGCTATGACGATGACGTCGAGCACGAGCTCCGTGAGGGCATTGAGGCCGTGATCGGCCAGGAAATCGTCGACGAGGACTACGACGACGTCGCTGACGTCGTCCTGCTGTGGTTCCGGGACGAGGACGGCGACCTTACGGATGCGCTCGTGGACGCCATCGGTCTGGTCGACGACGGCGGAGTGGTCTGGCTCATGACGCCTAAGACCGGCCGTGACGGCTACGTCGAGCCCAGCGACATCAACGAGGCCTCCCAGACGGCCGGCCTCTCGCAGACGAAGAGCGTCAACGCGGGCAAGGACTGGACCGGTAGCAGGCTGGTCACGCCCAAGGCCAAGCGCTGAGCCAGAGCAGTCCAGGGCCCCCGCCGGCAGCCGCCGGCGGGGGCCCTGTGCGTAGGCTGGGCGCCACAGACACGGCACCGGCAGGTCCCGGACGCGGCCCGGACACGGACCCGCGCCGGCCACGGCCGGCGCCGGAGCGGCGAGCGAAGGGATGCATCAGTCATGGCGATCGAGGTCGGCACCAAGGCCCCGGACTTCGAGCTGAAGGACAACCACGGGCGGACCGTGAGCCTCGCCGGGTTCCGCGGCGAGAAGAACGTGGTGCTGCTGTTCTACCCCTTCGCCTTCACCGGGGTGTGCACCGGTGAGCTCTGCGCGCTCCGCGACGAGCTGCCGAGGTTCGTCAACGACGACACCCAGCTGCTCGCCGTCTCCAACGACTCCATCCACACCCTGCGCGTCTTCGCCGAGCAGGAGGGACTGGAGTACCCGCTGCTGTCGGACTTCTGGCCGCACGGCGAGACCTCGCGCGCGTACGGCGTCTTCGACGAGGAGAAGGGCTGCGCGGTACGCGGCACGTTCATCATCGACAAGGAGGGCGTGGTGCGCTGGACCGTCGTCAACGGCCTCCCGGACGCCCGTGACCTGAACGACTACGTCAAGGCGCTCGACACCCTCTGATCGCCCGGGCCGACACCCGCGACCGCGGGGGGACCCCGGCCGCTGTGCCGTTCCGGGGGACAAACCCCCGGACCCCCCGGCCCAAAGGGTGTCTCACCCGGGAACCGGTCACTAGGATCCACACGTTGATCCGAATGCCAACGCACGACGGGGGCGCTGCCCCTGAAACCACATGGGAGGACTCGTGGGAGTCAGCCTCAGCAAGGGCGGCAACGTCTCGCTGACCAAGGCCGCCCCCAACCTGACCGCGGTCACCGTCGGTCTGGGCTGGGACGTCCGCACCACCACCGGGACCGACTTCGACCTCGACGCCAGCGCCCTGCTGACGAACGACGAGGGCAAGGTCGCACTCGACGGCAACTTCGTGTTCTTCAACAACCTGAAGAGCCCCGACGGCTCGGTCGAGCACACCGGTGACAACATCACCGGTGAGGGCGAGGGCGACGACGAGCAGATCAAGGTGAACCTCGCCGGTGTCCCGGCCGACGTTCAGAAGATCGTGTTCCCGGTGTCGATCTACGACGCCGAGACCCGTCAGCAGTCCTTCGGCCAGGTCCGCAACGCGTTCATCCGCGTGGTGAACCAGGCCAACAACGAGGAGCTCGCGCGTTACGACCTGAGCGAGGACGCCTCGACCGAGACCGCCATGGTCTTCGGTGAGCTGTACCGCAACGGAGCGGAGTGGAAGTTCCGCGCCATCGGCCAGGGCTACGCCTCGGGTCTGCGCGGCATCGCGCAGGACTTCGGGGTCAACGTCTGAGCCACACCCGTACGTCCCAGTCTGCTGGGGGTCCGGGGGCCGACCCCGGAGAAACGCAGCCGGCGCCGCACACCATCCGTGCGGCGCCGGACGCGCCTGTAATTCCGCACATCCAGGGGAGGACACCGACATGGGCGTCACGCTCGCCAAGGGAGGCAATGTCTCCCTCTCCAAGGCCGCACCGAACCTCACCCAGGTCCTCGTCGGGCTCGGCTGGGACGCGCGCTCCACCACCGGAGCGCCCTTCGACCTCGATGCGAGCGCACTGCTCTGCCAGTCGGGCCGGGTGCTCGGCGACGAGTGGTTCGTCTTCTACAACAATCTGACGAGCCCCGAGGGCTCGGTCACGCACACCGGCGACAACCTCACGGGTGAGGGCGACGGGGACGACGAGTCGCTGATCGTCGACCTCTCCGCGGTCCCGGCCCACTGCGACAAGATCATCTTTCCGGTCTCGATCCATGACGCCGACAATCGCGGCCAGACGTTCGGCCAGGTCAGCAACGCCTTCATCCGCGTGGTCAACCAGGCCGACGGTCAGGAGCTCGCGCGTTACGACCTGAGCGAGGACGCCTCGACCGAGACCGCGATGATCTTCGGTGAGCTGTACCGGTACGGCGGCGAGTGGAAGTTCCGGGCGGTGGGCCAGGGGTACGCGTCGGGGCTCCGGGGCATCGCTCTAGACTTTGGGGTCAACGTTTCGTAAAAAGCCGCGTGCGGCGCGGGGGGAGTCCCGTTCGGCGGGAGGCTTCCGTACACAACGATTGGGTAGCCAGTGGTTCTGAAAACCTTCGGCTGGTCGTTCGCAGTCACTGCGCTCGGCTTGGTCGCTGCGGTGTTCTACGGGGGATGGACGGCCTTCGGGCTGGTCGCGATCCTGTCCGTCCTGGAGGTCTCGCTCTCCTTCGACAACGCGGTGGTCAACGCCGGCGTGCTGAAGAAGATGAGCGAGTTCTGGCAGAAGATCTTCCTCACCATCGGCATCCTGATCGCCGTCTTCGGCATGCGGCTCGTGTTCCCCGTCGTGATCGTCTCGATCACCGCGCAACTCGGCCCCATCGAAGCGGTGGACCTCGCGCTGAACGACCACGCGCGTTACGAGGAACTGGTCACCGACGCCCACCCGGCGATCGCGTCGTTCGGTGGCATGTTCCTTCTGATGATCTTCCTCGACTTCATCTTCGAGGACCGTGACATCAAGTGGCTCGCCTGGCTGGAGCGGCCGCTGGCCAAGCTCGGCAAGGTCGACATGCTGGCGGCCTGCATCGCGCTGATCGTCCTGCTCATCACCGCGACGACCTTCGCGGTCCACGCCCACCAGTACGGCGGCGTGCACGCGGACAAGTCGGCGACGGTGCTGCTCGCCGGCGTCGCCGGCCTGATCACCTACATGGTCGTCGGCGGTCTCTCCGGCTACTTCGAGGACAAGCTCGAAGAGGAGGAGGAGCGGGAGCACGAGGCCGAGGAGGAGGCCAGGCGGACCGGAAAGCCGGTCTCGGCCGCCAAGCTCGTCGGCAAGGCCGCGTTCTTCATGTTCATGTACCTCGAAGTGCTGGACGCCTCGTTCTCCTTCGACGGTGTCATCGGCGCCTTCGCGGTCAGCAACGACCCGGTGGTCATCGCGCTCGGCCTCGGTATCGGCGCCATGTACGTCCGGTCCCTCACGGTCTACCTGGTCCGCCAGGGCACCCTCGACGACTACGTCTACCTGGAGCACGGCGCGCACTACGCGATCGGCGCCCTCGCCGTGATCCTGCTGATCACCATCCAGTACGAGGTCCCCGAGGTCGTCACGGGCCTCATCGGTGTGGCCCTGATCGCCTGGTCCTTCTGGTCCTCCGTGCGGCGCAACCGCCGGCTGGCGGCCCAGGAGCCGAAGGAAGAGGTCCTCGCGGCAAAGGAAGTGTGACGCCGCGGGGTTTGAGGAACGCTCTGAGCGGGGCGGCCAGGAGGCAGACGGTCTCCGGGCCGCCCCGCGCGGTTACCGGGACGAGGCCGTCACCGGGACCGCGCGAGGGGTGATCGGGACCGGCTCCGGGAGGGCCGGCGCAGGCAGAGGTGGGGGACATGGCCTTCTGGGACGGTTTGTGGCGCGGCAGGGACGCGCAGTTCGACTCGGGCAGCGCCTCGACGAACTCCATCCAGCTGACCAAGCGGCGCCCGCAGGTCTCGCTCAGCAAGCAGGGCGCCGCCACCGGAAACCTCCGGGTCAACCTCTCCTGGCGGATGCGGACGTCCGACATCGAGGGCCGGTCCCGGCAGAGCGGCCGGCTGCTGCGTCATCCGTCGAAGCTCTTCCGGCCCGAGGTCGTCCAGGCGCACACCCAGGGCGTCGTCAACGTGGACCTCGACCTCGGCTGTCTCTACGAGCTGACGGACGGCAGCAAGGGCGTGGTGCAGCCCCTCGGCAGCTTCTTCGGCAGCCTCAACGAGCCGCCGTTCGTCCGGCTCAGCGGCGACGACCGGTTCGGCGCGCCGTCCGGCGAGACGCTGTTCGTCAATCTCGACCACCGCGATTCGATCAAGCGGCTGCTGTTCTTCGTCTACATCTACGACCGGACGCCGGCGTTCGACCGTACGCACGCGAAGGTGACGCTCTACCCGAGCAACGGGCCGCGGGTGGAGATCGAGCTGGACGAACGGGCACCGCAGGCCCGCTCCTGCGCGGTCTTCATGGTGGAGAACGTCAAGGGCGAGCTGGTCGTGCGCCGCGAGGTCAAGTTCGTGTACGGCTTCCAGGCCGAGCTGGACCGGCTGTACGGCTGGGGGCTGCAGTGGGGCCGCGGCTACAAGACCAAGGCCTGAGCGGCTCCCGTCTCTGCCGTCTGCTGCCTGCCCGCCGCCTGCCGACTGCCACCTGCTGTCTGCTGCGGAAGGACCGCGCGGACTACTGCCGGATGAACTGGGGGCCCATCGGAGGCAGCCGGAAGTTCGGGTCCGGAGCGGGTGCGGCCGCGGCGGCGGGCTGCGGGTAGCCGTACCCGGTCTGCGGGTCCGTGGCGGCGGCCGCCGGCTGCGGATAGCCGTACGCCGGCTGCGTCGCCGGGGATGTGGGCTGGGGATAGCCGTAGGCGGGCTGGGCAGTCGGCGAGGCCGGCTGAGGGTAGCCGTACGCGGGCTGGGCCTGCGGCTGAGGCTGGGCCTGCGGCAGCGGCGCGGAGACGGTGGGCGCGGCGGGAGCCGTGGCCGCTCCTTCCGCCGGGGTGCCGGACGGCTCGCTGTCGTCCACCGAGATGCCGAAGGCCGTAGCAAGACCGATCAGCCCCGTCGGATAGCCCTGACCCACCGCGCGGAACTTCCAGCCGTCGCCGCGCCGGTACAGCTCGCCGCAGATGACCGCGGTCTCCTCGCCCGTCTCCGCGCGGACGTCGAACGAGGCCAGCGGCTCGCCGTCCGTCGTCGCGGCGTCGTAGATCATGATGCGCAGGTCACGCACGCCCGAGAAGGTGCCGCCGTCGGAGGACGCCGCGAGCACCACCTGGTCGACCGACGCGTCCAGCGAGCCGACGTCCGCCTGGACCGTGTCCGTGAACCCCTCGGAGGTGTGCTTCTTGGGCAGCAGCCGCACCAGCCCGGACGGGTGCCGGGGCTGGTTGTAGAAGACGAAGTCCTCGTCGGACCGCACACGGCCGTCGGTGCCCAGCAGCAGGGCGGACGCGTCCACGTCAGGCACCCCGGCGCCGGGGGTCCAGCGCAGAACGGCCCGGAGCGCGGTCGCTCCGAGCGGAACGTTGGAGCCCTTGAGCATCGCGTGCGTCATGCCCGTCATCCTGCCTTCCCGCGCCCCCTGCGGACAACGCGGGGTCGACCGGGCATGTCCCGGGGCGGCACAGGGCAGTCTGAGTCGGGGACGAAGCGCACGAGTTACCTGGATTTCATACACCTGGGGAACTCTTGACACCTGTCCCTACGTACTATTACCGGCCACCTCAACCACAGGGCCGCAAAGGCAGTACGGGGGATTCGGATGCGACATTTCGGGCATATCCCGGCCACTGCCCGGAAGGAACTGTTCCATCAGGAGCCGGCGGAATTCGACGCCGGCTCTCCTGCGAGCGCGCTCTCCGTCGCCCTCGGCGCCACGCTCTACAGTCCCGCGACCCGGCCGCGTCTCGCGGACGACGTGATCAAGCAGGCCGCGCGCGGAGTCGTCTCCATGGTGCTCTGCCTGGAGGATTCCATCGACGACGCCGAGGTCTCCGGCGCCGAGGAGAACCTGGTCCGTCAGTTCGCCGAGCTCGACGCCCGCGGCGGCGAGGTGCCGCTGCTCTTCGTCCGCGTGCGGGAACCCGGCCAGATCGAGGACCTCGTCCGGCGCCTCGGCGACACGAGCCGGCTGCTGTCCGGATTCGTACTCCCCAAGTTCACCGAGGAGCGCGGCGGCGCCTTCCTGGCGGCCGTGGCGGCGGCGGAGGCGGCGAGCGGCCGCAGACTGTATGCGATGCCGGTGCTCGAATCGCCCGAGCTGCTCCACCTGGAGACCCGGCGCGAGACGCTGAGCGGCATCGCCCGCACGGTCGGCACCCACCGTGACCGGATCCTGGCGCTCCGTCTCGGCGTCACGGACTTCTGCTCGGCGTACGGACTGCGCCGCTCGCCCGACATGACGGCGTACGACGTCCAGATCGTGGCCCATGTGATCGCGGACGTGGTCAATGTCCTCGGCCGCTCCGACGGCACCGGATTCACCATCACCGGCCCGGTCTGGGAGTATTTCAGGCACCAGGAGCGCATCTTCAAGCCGCAGCTGCGCCGCAGTCCCTTCCTGGAGGTACGGGCCGAGAAGCTGCGTACGACACTGATCGAGCACGACCTCGACGGGCTGCTGCGGGAGATCGAGCTCGACCGTGCCAACGGACTGCTCGGCAAGACCTGCATCCACCCCTCCCATGTGCTGCCCGTCCACGCACTGTCGGTCGTCAGTCACGAGGAGTTCAGCGACGCGCAGGACATCCTTCGCCCGGAGCGGGGAGGAGGAGGCGTGATGCGTTCGGCGTACACGAACAAGATGAACGAGGTGAAGCCGCACCGCGCCTGGGCGGAGCGCACCATGCAGCGCGCCGAGGCGTTCGGGGTCGCCCGCGAGGACGTCGGCTTCGTGGAGCTGCTGACCGCGGGTCTGGCAGGCTGATGACGGAGGAAACAGAAGCAGTGGAGTGGTCGGGCAGCTGGGTCTCCCAGCGACTGGGCGTGGAGCTCGTCGGCGACGACGGGCTGAAAGAGCTGCTGGGCCTGGCCCTGCGGCGCAACCCGAAGCGGGCCCATCTGCTGGTGTCCCACGTCCTCGGCAAGCACGTGCCGCAGAAACCTTCCGTCGTGTACGGCCACGGCTTCGCGCTCGGTGAGCGGGTACGGGAGCTGCTGGGCAGCGAGGAGGCGGCGCGCGCCGTCGTCCTCGGCTACGCGGAGACCGCGACCGGCCTCGGCCACTCGGTCGCCGACGGCCTGGGCCTCGCGCCGTACCTGCACTCCACGCGCCGCCCCGTCGACGGCGTCGACCCCGCCGGCGGCTTCGAGGAGTCCCACTCCCACGCCACCTCCCACCTGCTGCTCCCCGAGGACCCGAAGCTGCTGGCCGGCGAGGGCCCGCTGGTGCTCGTGGACGACGAGTTCTCCACCGGGAACACCGTCCTGAACACCATCCGCGACCTCCATGAGCGCCACCCCCGCAAGCGGTACGTGGTCGTCGCCCTGGTCGACATGCGCTCGCCGGCCGATCTGGGCCGCCTGGAGGTCTTCGCCCGGGAGATCGACGCCCGGATCGATCTGGTGGCGACGGCGGGCGGAACGGTCCGTCTCCCGGACGGAGTCCTGGAGAAGGGCCAGGCCCTGGTGGCCCACCACGAGACCACGCCCTCGGGGACCGAGTCCCCTGAGACCGCTTCCTCGCGTGGCACCGCCGCGGGTGACGCGGGCGATGCGGGTGACGCGGGCGACGCGGCGCCGGGCCGGGGCGTCGTGCGCGTCGAGCTCGACTGGCCCGCGGGCGTCCCCGACGGCGGACGGCACGGCTTCACCCCGGCGCACCGCGTCGAGCTGGAGGCGGCCCTGCCCCGTATGGCGCGGCGCCTCGCCGAGGCCCTCGGGACCCCGGAGGGGAGGGCCACGCCGCAGCGGGTCCTCGTGCTCGGCTGCGAGGAGCTGATGTACGCGCCGTTGCGGCTCGCCCTCGAGCTGGAGCGGGCTGCGACCGCGCACGAGGTCGAGGTGCGCTATTCGACGACGACCCGCTCACCCGTGCTCGCCGTGGACGACCCCGGCTACGCGATACGCAACCGGCTCGTCTTCCCGGCCCACGACGATCCGGCCGACGGCCCCGGCGACCGGTACGCGTACAACGTCACCGGCAGCGGCTTCGACGCGGTCGTGGCCGTCGTGGACTCGACCGCGGACACCCCCTCGCTGCACGCCCCGGACGGACTGCTCGCGCAGCTTGCCGCACACGTACCGCACGTCGTGCTCGCGGTCCTCCCCAGCCATGTCCCCGGAAGGGAACCCAGTCACGTCCCCGGAAGGGAACCCATGCACGTCCCCGGAAGGGAACCCATGCTGCCCGAGCCGCTCCGCGGACCCGGCTTCTCCTCGTACGCGCCCGAAGAGGTCGGCTGGCTGCTCCAGGACCTCTCGGACGTCGAACTCGAAGCACCCACCGAGGAGCGCGAGGAGGCGATACAGAGCGGTGGCGCGCACTACGCCGAGTCCCTGCCCGTCGAGTACCAGCCCAGCGCGCAGTATCAGGAGCTGTTCCACGCCGCGCTCGACACCTCGGCCGCCCGCATCGCCCGTGCCGTCGGCGCCGTCACCGACACGGTCCTCGCCGAACTCCCCCTGCGCCGTGGCCGGCGCGCAGCGGACCCCCACCCGCGCCCCGTCCTGGTCTCGCTCGCCCGAGCCGGCACCCCCGTCGGCGTACTCATGCGCCGCTGGGCCCAGCACCGCCACGGCCTGGACCTGCCGCACTACGCCGTCTCGATCGTCCGCGGCCGCGGCATCGACGCCAACGCGCTGCGCTGGCTCGCCGCCCACCACGACCCCGCCGACGTCGTGTTCGTCGACGGCTGGACGGGCAAGGGCGCCATCACCCGCGAACTGGCGGCCGCCGTCGCGGAGTTCGACGGCTTCGACCCCGAGATCGCGGTCCTCGCCGACCCGGGCGGCTGTGTCCGTACGTACGGCACCCGCGAGGACTTCCTCATCCCCTCCGCCTGCCTCAACTCCACCGTCTCCGGGCTGATCTCCCGCACCGTCCTGCGCACCGACCTGGTCGGCCCGTCCGACTTCCACGGCGCGAAGTTCTACCGCGAGCTGGCCGGAGCCGACGTCTCCGGACACTTCCTGGACACCGTCGCGGCCCGCTTCGACGACGTCGCCGACGCCGTCGACACCGACGTGAAGGAGCTGCTGTCGGCGGACCGGGCACCCACCTGGGTCGGCTGGGCCGCGGTGGAGCGGATCAGCGAGGAGTACGGCATCCACGACGTTAACCTGGTCAAGCCCGGCGTCGGCGAGACCACCCGGGTCCTGCTGCGCCGCGTCCCCTGGAAGATCCTCGCCAAGCGCGGCGCGGGCGCCGACCTCGACCACGTACGGCTGCTGGCCGCGCAGCGCGGCGTCCCCGTCGAGGAGGTCGACGACCTGCCCTACAGCTGCGTCGGCCTGATCCACCCCCGGTTCACGCGCGGGGCGACCGGCGCCGACGGCAAGGCGGTGGCCACGCCGTGACCTCGACCTCCCTCTCCCTGATCGCCAGCGATCTCGACCGGACGCTCATCTATTCGGCCGCCGCCCTGCAACTGCCGATGCCCGACGCGCAGGCGCCCCGGCTGCTGTGCGTCGAGGTGTACGAGCGCAAGCCCCTGTCGTACATGACGGAAACCGCCGCCGCGCTGCTCGCCGGCCTGGCCCGATCGGCCACCTTCGTACCGACCACGACCCGCACCCGTGAGCAGTACGGGAGGATCCATCTGCCGGGCCCCGCCCCGCGGTTCGCCATCTGCGCCAACGGCGGGCATCTGCTGGTCGACGGCGAGTCCGACCGCGACTGGCAGCGCGTGGTCGCGGCCCGGCTCGCCGACGAGTGCGCCTCGCTCGACGAGGTCCGCGCGCATCTGCTCGCGGCGGCCGACCCGGCGTGGCTGCTCAAGGAGCGGGTCGCCGAGGACCTCTTCGCGTATCTCGTCGTGGAGCGTTCGCTGCTGCCCGACGGCTGGACGCAGGAGCTGGCGGAGTGGGCGGGGACGAAGGGCTGGACGGTCTCCCTGCAGGGCCGCAAGATCTACGCCGTCCCGAAGCCGCTCACCAAGAGCGCGGCGGTCCACGAACTCGTCCGGCGCACCGGTGCCGAGCGGGTCCTCGCGGCGGGCGATTCGCTCCTGGACGCCGATCTGCTGCTGACCGCGGACCACGCCTGGCGTCCCGGGCACGGCGAACTCGCCGACACGGACTGGTCGCCGCCGCATGTCACCGCGCTCGCCGAGCGCGGCGTCGCAGCGGGCGAGGAGATCCTGCGCCGGTTCACCGCGACGGTGACCGAAGCCTCCGCGGCGCCCGCCGGCCCGGTGCGCGCGACCGTACCGGCACCGGGCGGTACGGGGGCCCCGGTCGCGCTGTAGGGGCCGTGTGGTCCGGACGGCCAGGTCCTGTCAGCAACGTCCGTCCGGGCGGCCAGGTCCTGTCGAGTCGGCAACGTCCGTCAGTTGTGGACCCGGAGGGTGTCCGGCGAGCCCGGCAAGACCCGCCGGACACCTCCTAGCCCCGCCGCGCTCCCCGCCCCGGACGCAGCAGCCGTAGCGTCACGAACAGCACGACCGCGGCCAGGGCGGACACCAGCACCACCTTCGCGTAGGCGTCGACGTAGCCCGTCACCTCGGACCAGTTGTCCCCGAGGGCGTACCCGGCGAGGACGAACGCCGTGTTCCACAGGGCGCTGCCCAGCGCGGTGAGTCCCAGGAACACCGGCAGCGGCATGCGCTCGATCCCCGCCGGTACGGAGATCAGGCTGCGGAAGACGGGGATCATCCGGCCGAGGAAGACCGCCTTCGTACCGTGGCGAGCGAACCAGGCCTCGGTGCGTTCGATGTCCGTCGCCTTCACCAGCGGCAGGCGTGCCGCGATCGCGACCGTACGGTCCCGGCCGAGCAGCGCCCCGACCCCGTACAGCGCGAGCGCGCCCACCACCGAACCGAGCGTGGTCCACAGCACCGCGTCGAGCAGGTCCATCCGTCCGGTCGCGGCGGCGAAGCCGGCCAGCGGCAGGATCACTTCGCTGGGCAGCGGCGGGAAGAGGTTCTCCAGGGCGACGGCGATCCCCGCGCCGGGCGCCCCGAGGGTGTCCATGAGGCTGTTGATCCAGCCCGGTGCGCTGCTCTCAACGCTGCTCGCATCCATGGCCGCCACGTTAGGAACCCGTAGCTGAAGGCACCCTGAAGACGGCCGCACACCTCACTGAGGGCGTCCGCACGGCAATCCTGCGGCTTTCCGCAGTGTGCGCGGGAGGGACGGCCCGTTAGCGTGGCCGATCATGAAGGACATAGCCGTACGAGGGGTGTGGTACGCGGCCGGGCTCGCCCTCGGGACGGTCACCGCCGTGGCCGAGCTGGTCTTCGCCCTGTTCGCGGGCCTGGCGCTGCTTCCCGTACTCGCCTGGCCGCGCGGCCGGCGCGCGGTGCTGCGGCCGGTGGGCGCGGTGGCGGGCCGGCTGACGGAGCTGGAACGGCGGCGCCTGCGCCGCTTCCTCGCCGTGACGCTCGCGGCGGCGTACGAGGACGGCCGCGGCACCCGCTACCTCCTCGCGCGCTGGCCGCTGGGCCTGCTCGGCGGAGTCGTGCTCGGCTGCGCCCTCACCGGCGTGGCCTACGGCAGCTTCATCCTCTGGGGCTGGCTGGTCGCTCCCATCAACTACCTCGGCCTCGTGGCGCTGAGCAGCCTCGCCGGCCTCCTGCTGCTCTTCCTCGCCGCCCAGGGCATCTTCGGGGTGGCGCTCCTCGAAGGCCATCTGGCCCGGCACTTCCTGGGCCCGAGCCATCAGGACGAGCTGGAGCGGCGGATCGTCCAACTGGCCACCACCCGCGCCGAGGTCATGGCCGCGGTCGACGACGAACGCCGCCGTATCGAACGCGACCTGCACGACGGCGTGCAGCAACGGCTCGTCGCCCTCGGCATGCTGCTCGGCCGCGCCCGCCGCAGCCGTGACCCCGAACGCGCGGACCGCCTGCTGCTCCAGGCCCATGACGAGAGCCGCCGGGCCTCGCCGAACTCCGCGACGTGGCCTGGCGCATCCACCCGACCGTCCTCGACGAGGCGGGGCTGCGGGCCGCGCTGGAGACGGTCGCCGAACGCACACCGCTGCCGCTGGCACTGGACTACACCGTGGCCGGCACGGCGCCGCTGGCGCGGACGGTGCAGACCGTCGCCTACTTCGTCGTCTCCGAGGCCGTCACCAATGTCGTGAAGCACTCGGGAGCCACCCGGATCGGCGTCAGCCTCACCCGGGACCGTGCGGCGGGCCCGCTGCGACTGCGCGTCGAGGACGACGGCCGCGGCGGCGCGGACCCGTCCGGCGGCGGACTCACGGGGCTGGCGAGCCGGGTCGCCGCCCTCGACGGCCGGTTCGCGGTGCACAGCCCGCCCGGCGGACCCACCGTCGTCACCGCGGAGCTGCCATGCGCGTGATCCTTGCCGAGGACTCGACCCTGCTGCGGGAGGGGCTCGTACGGCTGCTCGCCGAGGAGGGCCACGACGTACTGGCGGCGGTCGGCGACGCGGACCTGCTCCTGGCGGCCGTCGTCGCCGAGCGGCCGGACGTGGTGGTCGCCGACGTACGGATGCCGCCCTCGCACACCGACGAGGGACTCCGTGCCGCCCTGGAGATCCGGCGCCGCTGGCCGGAGGTGGGGGTGCTGGTGCTGTCGCAGTACGTGGAGCGGCGGTACGCGACCGAGCTGCTGACCGCGGACCCCTCGGCGCACTCAGGAGGTGTCGGCTATCTGCTGAAGGACCGGGTGGCCCAGGTCGACGAGTTCCTCGACGCGCTCGAACGGGTGGGCGACGGGCAGGCCGCCTTCGACCCCGAGGTCGTACGCGGGCTCCTGGTGCGCAGCACCCACACGGACCCGCTGGCGCGGCTGACCGGGCGCGAGGGGGAGGTGCTCGCCGAGATGGCTCAGGGGCACACGAACGCGGCGATCGCGGCGCGCTTACACGTGTCGCAGAGCGCGGTGGAGAAACACATCAACGCGATCTTCGACAAGCTGGGGCTGACGGGGGAGTCGGCGGCGGGCTACAGCCGCCGGGTGCTGGCGGTGCTGCGGTACCTGGAGACGTAGCGGGGGTGGTGCGTGGCCGGCGGGGGCGGCGGTGCGTGGCCGGTGGAGGAGGCCGTAGGCCCCTGGCGGGGCGGCGGTACGGGGCCGAGTGCAGGGGCAGGCGGTGCGTGGCCGGTAGGGGGCGGCGGTGCGTGGCCGGCGGTGACGGCGGTGCGTGGCCCAGGGGCAGGCCAGGGCGGGGCGGGGCAGGCCGGGTTCTGGGCCCGGGATCCATGGCCTGGCTGGCCAGGGCAGAGCAGGTCAATGCAGGTTCTGGGGCCGGGGTCGACGGCCCTTTGGGGCTGCCGTTGGATCCTCGGGACCTGGGGGTCTTTGGCCCCCAGGCCCGTGCGGGGCTCGGGCGCGGCTCAGCCGCAGCAGCCCCCGCCGCAGCAACCGCCACCGCCGCCGCCGGAGGCCGACGCGGGGGCGGGGCCCGTGCTCGTACCGCCCACGGCCACGGCGGACAGCAGCTTCACCGTGTCGTCGTGCCCGGCGGGGCAGGTGGCCGGGGCGGAGGACTCGGCCATGGGCCGGCTCAGCTCGAAGGTGTCGTCGCAGGAGCGGCAGCGGTACTCGTAACGGGGCATGCACACAGATTAACCGTGGCTCAGCCGTGGACGTCAGTTCCGGCTCAGGCCGTCAGCTCCGGCCATCAGCTCCTACCGTCAGGGCGCCGGTCCGCGTCGGCTGGTCAGCTGCGGCCGGTCAGCTCCGGCCGTCCGAGACGGCTCCGCGCGCCTGCGCCGCGCGTGCCTCACGCGCCCGCTGCTCCTGCGCGGCCTCGTCCGGGTGGCGGGCCTTCCAGTACGGGTTGTCGTGGGGCAGCGTGCTGCTCACCCGTCCGTACATCCCGAACCACATCAGCATGATCCCGACGACGAAGCTGAAGAGGACGTTCTGGATCCGGAAGTTGAGGAAGTTCGCGCCGGTATCGAGCATCCCGAGGTTCACGAAGCCGCTGAGGATGAAGAGGATGCCGAGGACCATGTTGAGGGTGGAGGCGAAGTTTCCGCCGATGACCATCCCCACGAACAGCAGCAGTCCGATGCAGATGGACAGCACGCTCAGCGTGCCGTTGGTGTTGAGGCCCCCGACGCTGTTGTTGCCGGTGTCGAAGAAGCCGATGTTGTTCGTCAGACCGAGGATCCCGAAGGCCAGCAGCACCAGCCCCATGATCCCGGCGCCGTAGCGGTAGACCTGGCTGAGGCGGTGATCGACAGGCAGATGATCGTCCAGGGCGACGTGCAGGCCGCCGCCGGGCTGCTGCGAGGGCTGTGCGGGCTGCGACGCGTTCGTGGATGCCATAACGGCCTCCTTCGGGCGGTGCGTACCTCCATGCCTCCATACAGCATCCGCCCGCACCGACGCGCCGACAAATGGGGCGGCCGTCCCACTCCATGGCCGGTGGTGCTCTCCTGGCTCGCTGTCCGCTCAGGCTCAGGCTCAGGCTCCGGCGCCGCGCTCGCTGCGGATCTGGTCCACGACGCGGGCCACGGTCTGCCGTACGCCTTCGGTCTCCGTCAGGAAGTGCCAGTAGTCGGGGTGGCGGCCCTCGAGACCGGCGATCGCCCGGTCGAGCCGGGCCACGGAGTCGTCCAGGGGTCGGGCGTGACGCGGGTCCGGGGTGTTGCGGCCCGCCATGGCCAGGCGCTGGGCGTCGCGGATCGCGAAACGGGTCCGCTGGATCTCCTGCTCCGGATCCTTGGCCACGGCATCGAGCCGGCGCAGCCGGTCACCGGCGGCCGACACGGCCTCGTCCGTGCTGTTCAGCAGGGCCCGGACGGTGCCGAGGAGGGCGGTCGCGTCCGGCCAGCGCTGCTCGTCGCGCGCCTTGCCCGCCTCCTTGAGCTTCTCCTCGGCGCGCTGGACGTTGTCGGCGGCCTGGGCGGGAACGGGCTGCAGATCCTGCCAGCAAGCCACGGTGAAGCGGCGTCGCAGCTCGCTGAGGATGGGCTGCACGCCGTCCGCGCGGGTGGTGAGGGCCTGGGCGCGGGTGCGCAGCGACACCAGCCGCTTGTCGATCTCGGCCGCGCGCTCCGGGAGCCGCTCGGCCTCGGCCCGTACGGCCTCGGCATCGCGCACCACGCGGTCCGCGCGCTGCAGGGTCTCGGGCACACCGTGCCGGCCGGCGCCTTCGTTGAGCCTGGTCAGCTCGGGGGCGAGGGCGGCGAGCCGGGCGGCGAGGTCGTCCGCCCGCATTCCGGCGGCCCGCGCCGCATCCAGGGCGTTGCTCGCGGCGAGCAGCGCCTGCCGCGCCCGCTCCACCGCGGGCGCGAGCCGGGCCAGCTGGGTCTCCGCCGTTTCGAGCAGCGGCCCGAGCCCCTGGGCGAACCGGTCGAGCTCACCCTTGACCCGGACCAGCTCGTCCTTCGCCTTCGTCAGCTGCGTACGTGCCTGGGCGGCCACCGAGGGATCGAGATCATCGCGGTCGAGATCGTGGGCGTCGACGGCCGTGATGTACGTATGGCTGACCTCGTCGATCCGCCGCCCGAGCGCGGCGAAGTCCTCGACCACTCGGCGCGCTCCCGGTGAGCTGTCCACCGCCGTGATCGTCTCGATCGAGATGCGCAGATCGCGCTGCGCCGTGTCCAGCTCGTAGAAGGCGGCGGCCGCCGCGTCCTTCGCGGCCTGCGCATCGGCCCGCTGACTCTCGCCCCGGCCTCCGAACCAGCGCCGCGTACCTCCGGCGGCGAAGGCGGCAGGCAGCGCGGCGGCGATCAACGGCAACGGCAACAACACCAGGGCAACGACATCCCGCACGACACCCGCTCTCGCCTTCGCTCCTGCGTCCGGCCGCGCGTGTGTCGCCGTCACATCCCTCTCCCGTGCCGTGTCCGCCCTGCCCGGTTCATTCTCCCACTGGGTAAGGACGAACACACGGGCCTGTCAGTTCGCGATTCCTGCGACGATCTCACCACGTTCCCCCTCGGGCCCCAGGGGGGACGGCCTCCTCGCTCCCCGCCTCGTACCCCGCGGGCCTCCACGCCGGGTCTCTTCGCGGGGTCTCCCACGCGGCTGATCACGAGGTTGACCACGGGGTTGACCCCTGCGCCCGCCGGGATCTGGTTTGCGGCACCCACCGGTGCGCCATGTACGCTGTTGCCTCATTCACGGGTGCGTAGCTCAGGGGTAGAGCGCTGCTCTTACAAAGCAGATGTCGGCGGTTCGAAACCGTCCGCGCCCACCAGCGAAAAGGCCCCCAGCCGATCATGGTTGGGGGCCTTTGACGGTAGTGAGTGACGGCAGTCGCTCGCTCACTCGGGCCGGCGTGGCTCGTCGAGGCATGTAGCAACTGGCGCTGCTCCAGGGCGAGAGCCGCACTTGAGGTGCGTGAGTAGAAACCTTCTCTACGGGTTCAAGGGCTCGCTCCGCTCGCCGCGCGCCCGGCTTGGCGCCGGGCGACGCTCCTGTCTCCGCCCCGCTCCGCCCGGCCGCCGGACGCGCGCGACGCGAGCCAACAAAGAGAAGAAGGCCGGCATGGGCTGGGGCGGCCGGTTCCGCGGCTTTAGGCAGCCACCATGGGGCGAGCCTCGAAGATCGGGGGCCCACATCGGGCTATTGCGGGCAGGTCCAGAGACTGCCTGAGTCGCGGGAAGCTTACGGGCCCCCGATCTCTCGCCCCATGGCAGCTCCCGCCCAAAGCCGCTCCGTAAGTTGTTCGGCGGTCCGGGAGAGTCGGGTGTGGCTCTAAAACCGCTTGCCCACAGATGGCTCCGGTGGAGTGGCCGCCCGACTCTCCGGGACGCCTTGGCCGCTGATTGAGATGTGCGATCGGTCGCTGTTTACGGAGCTGACGGCGGGGTGTTCCTCGGACCGACGTCATGCTGCCTGGAGCCGAGGAGACACACATGATCGAGCAACTGACCCGCATCTGGGTCGGTATCGATGCGGGCAAGGCCCATCATTGGCTGGTTGCGGTCGACGGTACCGGCGCGACGGTGTGGAGCAGGAAGGTCCACAACGACGAAAGCGCCATCCTGACCGCGCTCGGCGAGATCCTCGACCTCGCCGAGGAAGTTCTGTGGGCCGTGGACATCGCCGGGACGGCATCTGCCCTGTTGCTGGGCTTACTTGCGGCCCATGGCCAGCAGGCCCTCTACGTTCCCGGTCGGACGGTCAACCGCATGTCCGGTGCCTACCGCGGTGAAGCAAAGACCGACGCTCGAGACGCTTACGTCATCGCCGACACAGCTCGCCTGCGGCGCGACTTCAGCTCCATCGACGTGCCCGCCCAGCTCGCCGCCGACCTGGCCTTGCTGACTGCCCACCGATCCGACCTGATCGCCGACCGAGTGCGCTTGCTCAACCGGCTCCGCGATGTGCTCACCGGTATCTTCCCCGCTCTGGAACGAGCCTTCGAATACGCCGACCACAAGGGCGCGCTCATCCTGCTCACGGGCTACCAAACCCCAGCAGCCATCCGTCGCCGCGGGCAGGCCCGCCTCACCGCCTGGCTGGCAGGCAGGCACGTCCGCAATGCTGAGACGGTGGCCACCACCGCTCTGCAGGCAGCGGGTGCTCAGCACACCACGCTGCCGGGCCAGGACGTCGCCGCCGGCATCGTCGCGGCCATCGCCACTCAGATCCTGGCCCTGGACGACCGGATCAAGCACATTGACCAGCAGATCCGCGAGGCCTTTCGCAATCACCCACAGGCCGACATCATCGAGTCCCTGCCAGGCATGGGCCCTATTCTGGGAGCAGAGTTCATCGTCGCAGCCGGCGACCTTGTCTCCTTCGCAGACGCAGGTCACCTCGCGTCCGCCGCCGGTTTGGTGCCCGTCCCCAGGGACTCCGGACGGCGCACCGGCAACCTCCACCGACCCAAGCGCTACAGCCGACGCCTCCGCCGCGTGTTCTACCTGTCCGCCCAGACCAGCATCATCCGCGAAGGCCCCAACCGCGACTACTACTTGAAGAAGCGCGGCGAAGGCTGCAAACACGTCCAAGCCGTGATCGCCCTCGCCCGCCGACGCGTCAACGTGCTCTGGGCCCTGCTCCGAGACGGAAGGCTCTTCACCCCAGCTCCACCGGCCACCGCTGCAGCAGCTTGACTCGACTCCACCAATCTCACTGGGCCGCCGACGCCCAACGCCTCTAACCTGCTGTCCTCCATACCCGTCCACCAGCTCGGAGCCCACTTTGGAACCGATAGAGCTCCTAGCCGCTCTTCGGCGCGGAACGACTCTGGTAGCTGACTGTCCTGCCACGGAGCCGACGTGGCAGGCCTGGGTCGCTGTGAGTCCCGGAATCCACCTCGAAGATCGTCTCGGGGTGCGGAATCCTCACCTCGACCTCATCTGGGTCGTCCGCGAGTGGCACCCCGATTACATCGCCAACGATCTCTGCTGGGCAGAAGACGACGGCATGCACACGCTCCAGCGCACCACCTCGCGCGGAGAGGACGAGCTGAGGTCAGCAGCGGCACAGTACGGCGGGGGCACAGCCTTCGACTACCCCTGGCGAACCCTCTATCCGGGATGACGAGTGGTCGAGGCGATCACCTCAGATGCGTGCCAGAAGCGCGCCCGATCAGTCGGGGACGCAGGGAGACAGGCGCGCGAAGGCCCTTGACTGAGCCATTAAGACTCCACCAACTTCGTGTTCCCATATGCTCGGTGAACCAGCGGAGCTTCCACCATGATGAGGCTCATGGATCTTGGAGGGATCGCCGCCGTAGTCGCAGCCGGGGTCACGGCCTTGGTACTTCCAGCGACATATTTGCAGGCCAGAGCGGCACGACGCGCTGCGGATAATGCGGTGGAAGCAGCGAAGATAGCCGCTCGCGCCCTACACGCCGAGGCGCGTCGCACCGCTCAGAAACAAGCCTACGTAGATCTTCTTGCAGCAGCAGACGGGTTCGAGAAGGCCGCCGTAGGCATGTCATGGTGTGCATCGCTTCCGCCAGGGTCCCCAGCTCGTGAGGAAGCAGCCACCAGACTGAACGACTCGCACACAGCTTTAGGCAGAGCCGCCAGCCTGGTCGCACTAGACGCACCCGAGGCGGTCATCCCACTGGTGGAACGCCTCAAGCATGTTGCCGACGTGCTTCTTATCTCGTCCCATAGTGAGGAAGACGACGAGTGGCCAACCGACGACGGGATGGTACTCGGCAGCTATGTCCCCGCGCTGTACCGACGTGCTCGGCATGTGTTCGTAGATCATGTGCGACAGACCCTCAACGCTGATGTGAGGCAAGCGAGCGACCCTGTTCGGCAGTAAGGGGAAGCGCGGGGGCAGTGAGTGTCTAACTGCGTGACAACGCCGACGAACAGCGGCGGACAAGCGCGAACGTATGTGGACCGTCAATGCAGGTGAGGAGCCTGCCACCCCAAGGGAGAGCTCCCACCCGAGTTGCTTCGGGACAAAGAGGTTGCGGGTCCAAATCCCGCCACCCCGTTGCTGACCCCGGATCAGGTCGAACCCGTACACCACTCCCTGGACGCAACCGTTTCGACACCCCTCTCCAGCAACCTTTCAGGCGTCGTGCGAAACTCCCTCCCTGGTCAGAGGGAGGGACAGGGACGTGGAGAAGTCCGAGGCGAAGCGGTTGCTGGAACGAGCTCGCGAGATGTGGGATGCGGAGGAGTGGCTGCGTTCCGCCGAGCTGTACGAGCAGGTCCTCGCTCACTATCCGGACGAGGGCCCCAGTGCGGTGTGGTGGTACGACGCAGCACTGGCGTACAAGTTTCTCCGCAACTGGGCAAAAGCCTACGAACTCGGCTGTGAGGCTGCTGCCCGCTCGCCGCGCGGCGAGCAGGACCCAGCGTTTTGGAACCTGGGGGTCGCTGCCACGATCCAGCGTGACTGGTCGACCGCCCGTGACGCTTGGGAGGGCTTTGGGATCCCGATGCCAGAGGGCGAGGGGGAGATCAACGGCACCTTCGGCCCGGCGTGCGTACGGCTGGACACGGGCGGCGAGCGCGAGGTGGTCTGGATCCAGCGGCTCTGCCCGACGCGTGGGCGCGTGATGAACGTCCCTGCCACGAAAGGCCGGCGCTTCGGGGAGATCGTTGTACACGACGGGGAGCCGACCGGCGAGCGGACGTACAACGGCCAGAGAGCCGCTGTGTTCGAGGAATTGCTGCTTTTCGAGGCCTCTTCGCTACCGACGCTGCATGCGACCGTGAACGCAGCGAATGCATCCGACATCGACGCCTTGGTGGCTTCATTCTTCGCGCAGGACTTCGGCGCCGAGCCGGCGAGCAGCTTCCACATGCTGTGCGCATGCTGCAGCGAGGGGCGGGTCGACTGGGATGAGGCCAGCGTGCCGACACACGGCGGCTCACAGACTGTCTGGCTGGCCGCCCCTGAGACCGAGGCCCGGCAGCTACTGGATGCGTGGGCGACGGGCGGCGAACGCAGCTGGAACGGACTGGAGCTGCTCGGTTGAGCCCCGGGAGTGAGGGGAAGGCCGAGGCCAGCTCGTACCGCTGTCCCTGCTGCGGCTTCCTGACGCTCGACGAGCGTTGCAGCTTCGACATCTGCCCTGTGTGTTTCTGGGAGGACGACGGACAGGACGACCACGATGCCGACCAGGTTCGAGGTGGTCCGAACGGCCGACTGAGCCTCACGGAGGCACGTCAGAACTTCCAGGCCATGGGAGCCTGCGGCGAGCGGTGTACCGCATTCGTACGCGAGCCTCTGCCGCACGAGCACCCAGCGGTCTGACATCACCGGCTGACATCAACGTCGCCAGACGGCCCCGCATCTCGGCGCCCTGGACTGGATGCAGAACCGGTCGGCAAGCAGGTGTCCGAGCAACTCGCACGGCCCAGGGGGCGAACTTACGAGGCAGGTGTCGGCGTGCGCGTGACTGCTCAAGCGTGCCGACAGGAGGGTGGGCAGCTATCGTCTGCGGATGCCTCTGAACCAGTACGTCTATTTCGCGCTGTCCAGCGAACGGACCACCGCGAAGGAGATGGCCGCGGTGCTGGGTATCGAACCAGACGAGACAACAGTGCGGGCAAGCCGCCTGGCTGAGCCGTCCATGCCGGTCTGCCACCGTCGGAAGATCGTGTGTCGAGCACCGGGCCTGCGGGTCGATGAGCAGGTTGCCCAGATTCTGGACCGGCTTCGGCCCCAGGTAGGCCGCATCGCGGAGCTCGCGCGCCAGCTGGCTCAGGAGGGAGAGGGCGACTCCGCGGTGCTGCAGGTCGTGCGTTACTCAACGATGGCGCAACGAGCGTGGGGTTTTCGAGATCCCCGATCCAGTCGGCCAACGTTTCGACGGCGAGTCCATGCTCACCGGCCCTGAGGAAGTCGAGCACGTGGTCACGCACAGGATCTGAGTCGGAACCCGTAAGGGACTCGACAAGGTCCCGTACACGCTTCTCCCACGCGGCATGCGATTGCACCATTCCGGCAGCCTGGCACGCATGCCCCTCACGTGCCCAGTCGGAGCGGAACGAGGGGGGAGCCACAGGGAAGGCCGGTCACGCACTGCTGCCCCCGCAGCTCGGAGAAGCTGCAGGTCAGTCGGAATCCGCATGCGTGGTCTTCCAACACTCACCCCATGGCAGCTCCAGCCCAAAGTCTCGGAGCCGACCTTTCGCCGTTGTCGACCGCCGGGAGCCGCGGGCGGAGGGGGCGAGTTTGGCTGAGGGGTGCAGGCCCGACGGAGATAATCCGCACGTGAAGCAGCCAGCACCAGGAGACGGAAAGATCACTAAGGCTCGCGCCAGCAGAGCCCCCGGACGGGTGGTGCGCATCGATTTGGGTGATGGCCGATGCGCCTTCGGAAGGCAACTCACCGGGGTGTGCGTCGAGTTCTACGACCTCGTCGGCCAGCCTGGAGCGCCTGTCGAGCTCATCAAGATCGTGGCGATGCCCGTTGCCTTCAAGATCTGGGTCATGGATGCGGCATTTCGGCGTCGTAGCGGCTGGGAACTGCTCGACGTAGTGCTCCTGACCCACGAGGAACAGACCGTGGTCCATCCGTTCAGCAAACAAGATCCGCTCAGCGGCGACATCACCGTCTATCACGTCGATCCGGTCACCGGGGCCAGCGCTGAAACACCCGCGACACTCGAAGAGTGCCAGAGGCTGGAGCGGGCTGCCGTTTGGACCCCTGAGCACATCGAAGATCGGCTACGGGACCATTTTGACGGCCGCCCGAACAAATGGGTGGAATCATTGCGCTTGAAGCCGTGATGCCAGGGCCCACTTCTGTAGCCACGGATCAGAAGGTTTCGAATCCAACCGATTGCGCACACACCAGAGGTCCCGGAGAGATCCAGGATCGCTTGCGGCAGGCACTTGGTCAGCTCCGTCCCGTGCGCTGGACGGGTACGTCCGGTGGCGCTGGGCTGATCAGCCGGATGAGCCGCTGGAAGTCCGCCCGGTACCAGGGCTCTTACGCTGAGATTCGAGTTCGGCCTATCTGTGGACTGGCACCTGCCGACTCCGCCCTGACCCAGCCCCACGCGAGTGCGTCGAGGGCGAAAGGGGCATCCGGAGCAGTGTGCGCTGGGCGGCATGATGGCCCCCATGACCTCCGAATACAGCGCCCCCGTTGAGAGCACGCAAGTTACGGCCGTGACTGATGGTGTCGCGCAAGTCTTCACATGGGAGGCGGATGCGCGGATCGAGGTAAGGGGCCTTGGGGGAGAAGTCGTCATCGAGGCGAATGCCGCCGGCCTCAGGACGCTCGCCGGGCATCTCCTTGTGCTCGCAGGGGACGGTGTTCCCGATGGAAGTCACCTGCACCTCGAAGACGGCAATGGTCTGGAGGACGGGTCGATGGGCTTGGTCCTGGAGCGCAGCGACGACGAGTGAAGCGCCTGTGGTCAAGGCGAAGCTGGGCGAGGAGCTGACGTCCATGGCTGACATCAACAGGGGTGGATAGCAGCGTTCATGCTCGGCTCCTGGCGTCGCGGGCGGAGGCGGCAGGGCAAGCAGGTATAAGCGTCTGGGCGAACTTGCAAAGCGGATGCCGGCTGTTCGAAACCGTCCGCGCCGCCCACCAGCGAAAGGGCACTGACCGAACCGGTCGGGGCCTTCTGCATGCCACGTGCTGATTCCAATAGCTGCTTCGTCTGACCGACGTGGCGTGTCGAGGTGCGTAGCAACTGGCCCTGCTCCAGCGCGAGAGCCGCACTTGAGGCGCGTGAGGAGAAACCCCAAAAAAGCCGCTACACCGACCTCGCACATGAGCCCGTAGCCTGTCGCCTCTGCCACGGCAGTACCTCGATCGCGGCGATGTCGCCGGCGGCGAGGAGCCCGAACAGTCGCAGGACTTCCTCGCGGCTGACCGTGTGCATCTCGCCGGGGACCACCGAGTCGTCCTCGGTGTTCTCCCAGAGCAGCAGGCCACTGGCGAACGCACTGAGGGACCAGCCCGACTCATGTGACAACGACACATCCGGATGCTCATCGTCAGCGTCCGTCAGCCCATCCAGGACCTGGCGCATAGTCTCCGCGTCAGGTTCATCGATCGCCCCGCCCGTGACGTCGTACATGAAGTAGCTCATACCGCCGATTACCTCATGCGGCGATCCACATGACAGACCCGCGCCGTGTCCGCGTGCTCGATGAAGCGGGGGAGCCACGACGCCGTTTTCCCAACTAGGGCTTGGGAACTGGAGCGCCGCCACTGCTTCCCACGCCAATTCGGACCCTGCAGGAAAGGCTGGTGTGCACCCATACTCAACCATCATGGACATACGCCTGAAGACCTTCGGTGACGAAGTGAGCGCGAGGCTGGACTTCCTGCGTGAAGATCTTGGATGCGCTGGTCCCATGGTTGAGCATCCTGGCGACGTCTACCCGGCGGTGGTCAGAGTCCATTACCGTCGTCACGATCTGGCCGTGGAGGTCTTACTGGTACTCACCTACGCAGGCGAGGAGTACGTAGCCACGCGGCTGTCACTGGGGGGATCCGCTCTCAGAGAGCGGGAGATCGGCTCACACACTGCCCGCACGGGTTACGCGATGCGCCGGGCACTCGATCTCCAGACTGACGCGCTGCGTGGCGCCCTCCGCGACGCGTAGCAGCATGCCTGCTCCGGACACCTCGTCGCGGAGTCAGTACGGCCGGGGGATCTCGTGCGCTTCCCAGTGCGGCGGAGTAGCGCATGAGGAGCGCGTCGAGGCCGGCCAGCAGCAGAATGGCGGCTTCCCGGCCCTCCTCCACATCGCCCTGGTCGAAGGCCTCCACCACTTCAGCGACCTCGCTGCGGAGGCTCGCCAGAGAGTCACCCTGGATCAGGACGCCAGGGAACCGGCGGCCGGGCAGGCGCACGACAGCGTCGTTCCCACCGTCCGTGAACAACTCGGCTTCCACGCGTTCCATGCAGCCATCCAACTTGACATCACCATGTGACATCAACGGCGACGGACGGACACGGCATTGAGCGGTCGAGCACGGAGCGGGATTCCCTGAGGGAGCGCCACAGAGCCCACCCATCGAACGTACAAAGCGGTGTCGGTCGAGCGCTGCACGCTCTCGATGCCTCAGGCGCAGGCCGTCTGTCAGTGCTCGCTGGGAGGGTGCTGTCATGCAGGACGCACTCTTCGACTTGCCGGAGGCACCTCCGGAACACGCCGTGATCGCTCGCTTCCAGCTGGGCGGCGGCCTTGGTGATTCTGACCAGTGGTCACGGGTGTTTGAAGCCGAGCGGTCGATGGGTGCCGCGGTCGTCGCTGCTGGTGTTGGCGAGGCTGACGGCAACGAGTTCGGTGGGGGTCAGGCTGTGATCTTCGCCTACGGGCCTGATGCAGGCGCCTTGTACCTGGTGATGGAGCCGGGCTTGCGTGCGCTTCCCTTTCGGCCGGCACACGTCGTGCTGCGCTATGGGGAGCCTGCTGACGACGTTGTGAGCGAGCGGGTTGAGCTCTGAGCATGCGCGCCGAATACGTGCCAGATTGAGCGGTCAGCCACGGTCGTTGGAGGAACGCCACGGCGTCCACAGCTTGTGGCAACCGTTGCAGCGCCCAGGTGGGATGAGGCGCCGAGATGGCTCAACTGTCGCCAGGCTTGCACAGCACATGTCGGCGGTTCGGAATCGTCCGCGCACACCAGCGAGAGGCCCTGACCGAACCGGTCGGGGCCTTCTGCGTGTCACGTGCGGACTTCGGTAGCTGCTTCGTCCGACCGACGCTGGAAGCGCGTGAAGGAGAAGCCTTCTCTACGGGTTCAAGCCGCTCCGAGAGTTGTTCGGAGGTCCGGAAGAGCCGGGGTGTGGCTCCACATGCCCCCGGTGGCTCCGGTGGAATGCCGCCCCGCTCCGCGTGACCCTGGCCGCCGATGGAGATCTGCGAATTGATCGCTGTCTACGGAACTGCCGGCGAGTGTTCCTCCATGCCCGGGCTGCCGCGGCGCATGCCGTCCACGTGCTGCGCCGGCCTCGCGGCCCGTCGGCGGGCTTGCATGGCCGAACCGGCATCAGCCACGGCTGCGACGTTGTCACAGGGCGGAGCGCCATCCGGTCGCTGTCCAGTAAGGAATGAATTTACCGATACACCCCAATGTCGCCCATTGTCCATCGCTCCGAGGTCAACCAATGACTAAGACCACGATCAGCACCGACCGAGTCGCACTCGGTAGGCAGATACACGCGTCTCACATATCCGACACGGCGTTCGCGCTGCTCGACGAGCAGGGGACGGTGGTCGCGTGGACGCAGGCCGCCGAGCACCTCGTCGGATACTCCGCCGCTGAGGTGGTGGGCCGGTCCGCCGCACGCGTACTGCCGTCCTTTGTAGAGGCGTCGGCGTTCGTCGAGCGGTGCCGTGGACGGAACGGCTGGTCGGGCGCGCCGGCGGTGCGCCACCGGGACGGTCGCATGCTCGACGTCAATGTGCGGATCTCGCTGGTGCGGGGGCAGGGCGGAGCAACGCGGTGGCTCGTGTCCGTGGCCGACATGGGCACGCTGGCCGGGGACGTGGGGAACGGATCGGTACAGGGAGCGATTCTTGACCGCGCTCCGATCGGCGTCGTGATACGTGACCTGGAGCTGCGCTGCAGCTGGGTGAACGACGCGGTGGAGAGCCACAACGGCATCTCCCGTGAGCGGCGGCTCGGATTCCGGATGACCGACGCGTGGCCCGGTATCGAGGCCGAAGTGGCCGAGGCGGTGATGCGGCGGGTGCTGAGGAGCGGGAGCACCAAGGTCCACGAGTACCGGACGTGGCTGCCGACGACGAGTCGGGGTGAGGAGCGCCCGTTCGCGGTGTCGTTCTCCTGTCTCCAGGGCGCCGACGGCCGAGGACTGGGCGTGTGCGTCATCAGCGTCGATCTCACCGAGAGCTGTCAGGAGCGCGAGCGCCTGGCGGTTCTCGGGGAGGCGGGTACGGGCCTGGGCAGCACCCTGGATGTGATGCAGACCGGGCAGGAACTGGCCGATCTCGCCGTGCCCCTGTTCGCCGACTTCGTCACGGTGGACCTGGAGCAGTCGGTCCCGTTCGGCGAGGGGCCCCCGGTCCGCATCGGCTCGATCGGCGAACGTTTCCCCGTTCTCCGGCGTGCCGGCGTGGCCTCGATCCGCCAGGGGATCCCGGAAGCCGTGTGGGAGCGTGGTGAGCCCGTTCACGTACCGCCCGCCTCGCCCTTCATCGACGTCCTTCGCACCGGCAGGTCACAGATGGTGCCGGTGCTGAACTTCGCTCCGGGCTCATGGATCGACCGGGACCCATTGCGGGCGCAGAAGATCCGTGAGACCGGCATGCATTCCGCGATGGTCGTGCCCATCCGCGCCCGGCGCACGCTGCTGGGCGCGGCGGTGTTCGTCCGCACCGAGAATCCCGTGCCGTTCCAGGTGGACGATCTGCTGCTGGCCGAAGAGCTCGTCAGTCGCGCCGCGGTGTCGCTGGACAACGCGCGCCAGTACGCGCGCGAGCACACCGCAGCTCTCGCCGTCCAGCGCAGTCTGCTCCCACGCCATCTCAGGGGAGGCTTGGCGGTGGAGGCGGCGTCGCGCTACCTGCCCGCCGATGTGGACCGCGGTGTCGGGGGCGACTGGTTCGATGTGATCCCGCTGTCCGGTGCCCGCGTGGCCCTCGTCGTGGGCGATGTGGTCGGGCACGGCCTCGACGCCGCCGTGGCCATGGGCAGGCTCCGCACCGCGGTGCGCACGCTCGCCGACATGGAGCTGCCCCCCGACGAACTGCTGGCCCGTCTCGACGACACGGTCCAGCGACTGGCGGAGGAGGACACCGACGACCCGGACCAGGGTGCCACGGTGGTGGGTGCCACCTGTCTGTACGCCGTGTACGACCCGGTCACCCGGAAGTGCGCCATGGCGACGGCGGGGCACCTCCCGCCCGCGATCGTCGATCCGCAGGGCCAAATAACCTTCCCCGACCTTCCCACCGGAGCCCCGCTCGGCATCGGGCTGGGCGTGCCGTTCGAGGCCGTGGAGCTGGAACTGTCCGAGGGGAGTCTCATCGCCCTGTACACCGACGGCCTGGTCGAGACCCGCGAGGACGGCATCGGGGAGGGAATGCGCCGTCTGGGCACTGCCCTGGCACAGCCGAATCCCTCCCTGGAAGACCTCTGCACCCGCGCGATGCGGCCCGCCCAAGGTCATGCGGCGTTCGACGACGCCAGCCTGCTCCTGGTCCGCACCCGTTCGCTCGGCCCGGCCCAGGTCACCTCCTGGACCCTGCCGAGCGACGACACCACTGCCCGCCGCGCCCGGAACCTGGCGGCCCGTCAGCTGACCGAATGGGGCCTGGAAGGTCTTGAGGACTCCACGAAGCTGATCGTCAGCGAACTGGTCACGAACGCCGTGCGGCACAGCACCGGCCCGATCGATCTGCGGCTGACCCGGCACCAGGTCCTGACCGTCGAAGTGTCGGATACCGACGCCTGCTCCCCGCGTCCGCGTAACGCGGGTACGTCCGACGAGAACGGCCGCGGCCTCTTCCTGGTCTCCCAGCTGTCTCGCCGGTGGGGTACGCGCCCGATGCCGGGCGGCGGCAAGGTCGTCTGGGCCGAGGCGGACCTCGCCCACGCATCCGGCCGCTGACTCGCTTGCCCGTCGGGGCGCCGTCGGGCAAGTACGCGAGGTGACCAAATCCGGCACCGCCGGCCACGGGGGTGACCGTCTCATCGCGGAGCCGTCGCATGCCCTCTCCGCATGCCGTCTCCGCATGCTGCGCCCGCCTCGCGGCCCGTCCGCGGGCTTTCCTGACCGAACCGCTCTCGAGCCGCTGCTGCAGCGCTTGTCACAAGGCAGAGCGCCATCCGGTCAGTGGGTCCCAAAGGCGTAAATTTACCTCTATGTCGCCTACCTCCCAGCCACCCGAGGACGACAGCTCGATGACGAGTACCACGATCAGTGCCGAGCGAGTGACGCTCGGTAGGCAGATGCATGCGTCTGACATATCCGACACGGCGTTCGCGCTGCTCGACGAGCGGGGGACGGTGGTCGCGTCGACGGAGGCCGCCGAGCACCTCGTCGGATACTCCGCCGCCGAGGTGGTCGGCCGGTCCGCCGCACTCGTCCTGCCGTCCTTCGGTGAAGCGTCCGGGACGTCGGGGACGTCGGGGACGTCGGCGACATCGCCGATGTCGGCGTTCGTCGAGCAGTGCCGTGCCCGGAACGGCTGGTCGGGCGCGACGGCGGTGCGCCACCGCGACGGCCGCGTGCTCGACGTCTGCCTGCGGATCTCGCCTCTGCAGGGGCAGGACGGAGCAGCACGCTGGCTTCTGACGGAGACCGACATCGGCGTGCCGTCCGGGGACACGGTGAGCCCATCGGTGCAGGGGTCGATCCTCGACCGCGCGTCCATCGGCGTCGTCGTCCGTGACCGGGAGCTGCGTTGCACCTGGGTGAACGACGCGATGGAGAGCCACGACGGCATCTCCCGTGACCGGCGGCTCGGAATCGGGATCACCGACGCGTGGCCCAGTGTCGAAACCGAGGCCATGGAGGCCGTGATGCAGCGGGTGCTGAGGAGCGGGAGCACCAAGGTCCACGAGTACCGGACCTGGCTGCCGACGAGTCGGGGTGAGGAACGCCCGTTCGCGGTGTCGTTCTCCTGCCTCCTGGGCGCCGACGGCCGAGCGCTGGGGGTGTGCACCATCAGCGTCGACGTCGCCGAGAGCCGGCGGGCGCGCGAGCGCCTCGCCGTTCTCGGGCATGCCGGCACACGCCTGGGCAGCAGCCTGGATGTCATGCAGACCGGGCAGGAACTGGCCGATCTCGCCGTACCCCAGTTCGCCGACTTCGTCGCCGTGGACCTGGAGCAGTCGGTCCCGTTCGGCGAGGGGCCCCCGGTCCGCATCGGCTCGGTCGGCCAGCGCCTGCCCGTTCTCCGGCGTGCCGGCATGGCCTCGATCCACCAGGGGATCCCGGAAGCCGTGTGGGAGCGGGGTGAAACCGTAGTCGTACCGCCCGCCTCGCCCATCGCCGAGGTCCTTCGCACCGGCAGGTCCAGTCTGGAGCCCATCCTGGACACCGCTCCGGGCTCGTGGATCGACCAGGCGCCGGCACTGGCGCAGCGGATCCGTGAGAACGGCATGCACTCCGTGATGATCGTCCCCATCCGCGCACGGCGCGTCCTGCTGGGCATCGCGGTGTTCATCCGCACCGAGAATCCGGCGCCGTTCCAGGAGGCCGATCTGCTGCTGGCCGAAGAGCTCGTCAGTCGCGCCGCGGTGTCGCTGGACAAAGCCCGTCAGTACAGCCGCGAGCAGACCGCGGCACTCGCGCTCCAGCGCAATCTGCTCCCGCACCGTCTGCGCGGCGGTGTGGCCGTCGAGGCGGTGTCGCGCTACCTGCCCGCCGACATCGACAGGGGCGTCGGTGGCGACTGGTTCGACGTGATCCCGCTGTCCGGTGCCCGGGTTGCCCTTGTCGTGGGCGATGTGGTCGGCCACGGCCTCGACGCGGCCGCGACCATGGGCAGGCTCCGCACCGCGGTGCGCACGCTCGCCGACATGGAGCTGCCCCCCGACGAACTGCTCGCCCGCCTCGACGTCACGGTCCAGCGACTGGCGGAAGCAGACGCGGACGCTCCGGAGGAGTACACCGCGGTGGAGGGAGCCACTTGCCTGTACGCCGTCTACGACCCCGCCACCCGGAAGTGCACGATGGCAGCCGCCGGGCACCCCCCGCCCGTGATCGTCGACCCGCAGGGCCGGGTGACCTTCCCCGACCTTCCCAGCGGGGTTCCGCTCGGCATCGGGCTGGGGGTCCCGTTCGAGGCCGTGGAGCTGGAACTGCCCGAGGGGAGTCTCATCGCCCTGTACACCGACGGCCTGATCGAGGCCCGAGGCCAGGACATCGACGAGGGAATGCACCGCCTGGGCACCGCCCTCGCGCAACCGGATCTGCCCCTGGAGGAGCTCTGCACCCGCGCGCTGGAGCCCGTCCAGGGTCAGGCGGCGTGCGACGACACCAGCCTGCTCCTGGTCCGCACCCGCTCGCTCAGCCCGGCCCAGGTCGCCTCCTGGACCCTGCCCGGTGACGGCACCGTCGTCCACCGCGCCCAGAACCTCGCCGCCGACCAGCTGACCGCATGGGGCATGGAAGCCCTCGAGGGCTCCGTGAAGCTGATCGTCAGCGAACTGGTCACCGACGCCGTCCGCCACAGCACCGGCCCGATCGGTCTGCGCCTGATCCGGCACCAGGTCCTGACCGTCGAAGTGTCCGATGCCGACTTCTCCACGCCGCGTGTGTGTGACGCGCGGATCGTCGACGAGCACGGCCGCGGCCTCGCCAAAGTCGCCCAACTGTCCCGCAGATGGGGCACCCGCCCGGCGCGGGGCGGCAGGGTCGTCTGGGCCGAGGCGGACCTCGCCCACGCATCCGGCCGCTGATCGCTCGAACGGCGCACCCGGATCAACGACCGGCTGGTCCATCGAGGTTCCCGTCGTGGTCAGGGTTCCTCGGTATGCAGCTTGAACGTCGCGTAACCGTTCGCTCGGCGCCGTGTCGGCCCGGCGTGCCAGTCCCGTTCCGGATCGGCTGGGTCGCATACGCTGCGAAGGCGATCAACGCGGCGTCCTGGACCACGCGTACGCACCGCGTAGGCAGCCCGTACGCACCGTTTAGGCAACCCGTACGCAACGCGCACCCGGACGGCGCAGCTGCCGGATGCAGGAAGGGGTGTGGCATGGAGTCCCCAGGCGTGCAGCTGCGGGAGGTCACCGACGACAACTGGGATGCCGTTCGTGCACTCCGCGTCCGGCGCGACCAGAAGCAGTTCGTCGCCTCCGTGTCCAGGTCGCTCAAGGATGCGGCAAAGACACCGGAGGCCAATCCCTGGTACCGCGCCGTCTACCGTGGCGACGATCCGGTCGGCTTCGTGATGTTGTCGTGGAAACCGCCGGCCGGTCCTTACAAGGGACGGCACTTCCTGTGGCGCCTCCTCATCGACAAGCGATACCAGAAGCGAGGGATCGGCCGGGACGCGCTTGCGCAGATCGCCGCCCTGGTTCGCGCGGACGGCGGCACCGAACTGCTGACCAGCTACGAGCCAGGCGACGGCGAACCGTGGCCCTTCTACCGGAAGTTCGGGTTCGAGCCCACCGGGGAGATCGACGACGGCGAGATCGTCCTCCGGCTCACCTTCCCCGATCAGTGAGCTCGTGCGCCCGGGCACTCACCGATCATGCTCATGGCCGGAGACTGGGCGGGGCCACTGACAAGGCTCCGACGGCGTGGGGCAGTTGGCCGCCCACCGGCTTCCCCGGGTTGTCACTTGGGGAGGAGCTGCTGGCCGCCGTCGATGTCGTACGTTGCGCCGGTGAGCGCGTCGTTGCACATGATGTGTACGGCCAGGGCGGCGACGTCCGCCGGGCCGACGACCCGTCGGATGGGAAGCGTGGCGCGCAGTTCCGCACGCCGGGCGTCGAGCTGATCGCCCAGGAGCGAGGCCGACAGGGGGGTGTCGACGAAGCCCGCGGCGATGAGGTTCGCCCGGACCGGCGCCAGTTCGAGCGCCAGGTTCGCGACGAGGGCGGACAGAGCCGCGGTGAGGGCGGACACGACGGAAAGGCCGACAGCGGGACGCCGACCGCCGGTGCCTCCGATGAAGATCAGGGTGCCGCCGGCCCGGACCTTGCCACGGCTGTGGAGGGCGATCCCGAGCGTCATGCCGAGACGCTGCTCGAACTCTCGCGAGGCGGCCGCGAGGTCCATGCCTTCCAGGGGCATGTAGAAGGGGCCACCGGCCGTGACCATCACATGGTCGACCGGACCGGGAAGGTCCCCGAAGAACTGCTCGACGCGCTCGGTGTCGGTGGCGTCGAACGTCGCTGTGCCGAGGGGTTCGAGCTCTTGCGCGGCCTGTTGCAGCCGTTCGGGGTTGCGGCCCACCAGGACGAGCCGGGCGCCGTCTGCGCGCACCTGGCGGGCGGTTTCGAGGCCGATGCCCGCGCTGGCGCCGATGACCACAACGGTCTGGCCGGCGAGGGCGTGGTTCGGTTTGCCGGCCGTCATCCGCACACACCTCCGGGCACGGCTATCGGGACGGCTGCGGGTTCGCGTGCGCGTTCGCGTGCGGGTACGGGCACGGGCTGTGGCTTCAGGGGAACGTGAAGCGAACCGGCCCGCTGCCGAAGGGTGTCAGCGGCCAGGGGCACGCTGCTTCACCTCCTGGAGCACCCAGCCGTTGCCGTCCGGGTCGCTGAAGGAGGCGTAGGTGCCGTAGTCGGCGCGGGTGGGGTGCGGGCCGACCACCTGCCCCT
Source organism: Streptomyces sp. NPDC091376 (assembly GCF_044757085.1). NCBI lineage: Bacteria > Bacillati > Actinomycetota > Actinomycetes > Kitasatosporales > Streptomycetaceae > Streptomyces > Streptomyces sp. NPDC091376. The sequence continues at coordinate 258,297 of NZ_JBIVUF010000001.1, forward strand.
TGTTGCCGGCCGGGTACACGATCTTTCCGCCGTCGTGGCTGTGCGCGAAGATGCCTTCGGCATCGTGGAACAGTTCGCTCACGTCGATGCCGCGGCCGACGAGTTCCGCACGGGCCACCTCGATGTCGTACACGATGAGGTACAGGCCCTGCGTGGAGCCGGGCGCGGCGGAGGTGACCCCTTTTCCGAGGATGATCGCGCACTCGGAGCCGGGTGGTGTGAACTGCACGACCCGGTAGTCCTCATTCGCGGTGACGTCGATGTCCATCCGGAATCCCGCCGCCTCGTAGAAACTCTTGGCCCGGTCGACGTCGGAGACGGGCAATATGATGACTTCGAGTTTCAGATCCATGAGGGATCTCTTTCTTCGCGCTCTGCTGAATGTCCTGCCTGATGCTGGGGGCCGTAATAGGGCGCACTCCAGCGGGGCACCGACGAGGGCGGTGGCCAGTCCGGCGGCCGCGCTCGGGTAGCGGTTGTTGGTCCGGCGCATGTGCGTTTCCCACGCAAGACGGAGATGCGCCCCTCGTATCTCAACGTACCGGCTTGTTCGGCCGATCGCGCGGCGTGCCCGCCCACGGCCCCGTGGCCGGGCGGATCCAGGTGAATCGCGAGCTGGGACCGCCGGGCCGCTGCAGCTTTTAACGTGATTGTCGCCTGCTGTCAAGCCCCGAAATTCAGCGACGTGACGTGCTTCGGTGGTGCGGGCGTAATTGAGTCATGGGTTCACGCGGAGCAGGTGGCCCACTCGAAAGGTCCGGCTCGTACCGGCAGGACTTTCCACCGAAGCTTTTCGCCCTTTTCGCTGGAGGAGATTTCCATGGCTCGCACAACCTGCACGCAGCGTCTCGTGATCCTTACCGCTTCGACCGCTCTCGCCGCAGGAGGTGCCCTCATTCCCTCCAGTGCATTCGCCGCCCCGGCGCCGCAGACCGGCACCGTGAGCGCGAAGGCGCCCACTTTCGACCATCACGACAAGCGTGACCGCCACGGGGAGCGCAAGCGGGAGAAGACCAAGATCGTCTTCAAGACGGGGAAGACCAAGATCGTCATCGTGGTCGAGAAGAAGACCGTGAAGAAGAGGTAGGGCTCGGCCCTGAGCAATGGTCCGGCCGGACGGCGTCGCCGTCCGGCCGGACCGCGCGTGCGAAGGCGGCGTGGCCCCGGGGCGTGCGGCGGTCTTCGGCCAGGCTCAGCTTCTTCTGCGGCTTCTCCGGCTCCTCCGCCTTCTCGGTCGCCGGCTGGTCCCTTGCTCGGCCGGTTTCGCGTCCTGCGGCGGCTTCTCGGGTGCTGCATCGCCACCGGACGGCTCGTCGGCGGTGGAGCTGGTGTCGCCGCCAGAAGGCGGCTCCGAGCAACAGTCGTGGTGGCGGCGGAAGTTCGGTTGCGGGAGTGCTGCGCGTGCGGGTTCCGGCGAAACGGATCCGGCGTCAACCGCCTTGCAGAGGAGGCGCGGAGGTGGCGGGGAAGCGGCGGACGTATCGCCGTTGCCAAGGGGTTTCGACGGCGTGGCGGTCGTAGTGCCGTCGTACGAAGGCGACCGCCTCGGCCGGCGGTACGCCGTCGAGGGCCGCCAGGCAGGCCAGCGCCGTACCGGTGCGGCCGCGGCCACCGCCGCAGGCGATCTCGACGCGATCGGTGGACGCCCTGGCCAGGGCCTCGCGGAGGGCGGCGTGGGCGTCGGCGGGGTCGCCGGGGAGGCGGAAGTCCGGCCAGCGAAGCCAGCGGGCCTCCCAGGGGGTGCTCGGCGGCTGCTTGCCCAGCAGATACACCGCGTACGTGGGCGGAGGACCGGGCGGCAGGACACGGCGCAGGCCGCGGCCCCGGACGAGGCGACCGGAGGGCAGACGGAGCACTCCGGGGGCGCTTTCGGGCCAGGGTGTGGTCATGTCGCCAACGTAGTCGAGGCTCTGCGCGTCGTCGCAGACGTCGCCGATGAGCCTGGCGTCGAGGCAGGGCCCTGGCGTCGATCCTGCCCGCGGTGACCGCAGTGCCCGCGCTCGTCGGCCGTCGACGTCGGAGGTCGGCGCCGGTCGCCGGTCCGGGCGCAAACTCTGGGGGTGAGCGGGACGTTGGGGTCGGTGGCGGTATCTCCGTCCGGCATATGAACTCCGTCACCGTGCGCGTCGCCAGGGTCACGGTTGTCAGTCCCGCGGCGTAACCTTGTGCGCATGTCCCCAACCCTTCGCGAGCTTGGTTCCGTGCGGTCCGCTGCCGTGGTGAATGCGGAGATTCGTGCGTTGTGGGCGAGGTCCGGGGCACGGCTGTCCGCCGCGGACGAGGCGAAGTACCAGCGTCTGCTCGTGGAGTGGGCGGCGGCTGTCGGCCCTGCGCCGGCCGAGGGCGTTGAGGGCACCGAGGGAGTTGAGGGCACCGAGGGTGTTGAGCCCGCACCTCTCGCCGAAGGCACCGCGCGAGCCTCCCTCGCCGAGGCGGCCTGACACTCACCACCGAGGAGCCGGCTGCGGGATCTGGGAGCCGACCCGGTCGTCACACCGGCCACGCCGGTCGCGCCTGCCATACCGGGGCCGGCGCCGGGACGAGCCCGGTTGTCGGTGGCGTGGCCCACACTGGAGACATGTGCCGCAGCATCAAGACTCTCCGACCGCCGGTCCTCCCCGAAGAAGCCACCGAGGAGGACATCAGGGCCGCGGCCCTGCAGTTCGTACGGAAGGTGTCCGGGTTCCGGGCCCCCGCCGCGCACAACCGGGAGGTGTTCGAGCGCGCCGTGGACGAGATAGCGGAGGCGACGCGGAAGCTCCTCGACGGGCTGGAGGTGCGGGGCGGCGTGACCAGGACGGCCAGGGCCACCGGAGTGGATGGATCGGACGGATCGGGCGGATCGGCTACGACGGTTCCGGCACCGGACGCCGCATGACGTAGGCCGCGACGGACCCGGCGGCGAAGAGGGCGAGGACGGACACCGCCACGCCCACCCAGGTGGCGCCCAGCCACTGGCCGCCGAAGTAGCCGAGGCCGACGCTGTAGCACGCCCATGCCACGCCCGCGAGGGCCGACCAGGGGAGGAACTCCCTCACCCTGCGGCGGGACGCGCCCGCGCCCAGGGAGACGACGGAGCGGCCCGCGGGGGCGAAGCGGGCGATGACGACGAGCATCCCGCCGCCTTGGACGAGCGCCGTGCCGAGACGTTCCTGCGCCCTGGTCAGGCGTCGGGAGCGCGCGATGGCCCGGTCCAGGCGCTCGCCGCCGCGCCAGGCCAGCCGGTACGCGGCGAGGTCGCCGAGCACGGACGCGGTCGTCGCGCAGAGCAGCAGCGCGAGCAGCGACGGCACTTCGCCGGACACCTGGCCGGCTGCCGCCTTCGCTCCCGCGACCGCCCCTGACTCCGCGGCCGCCTTCGCCCCGGCGACAGCCGTCGATCCCGCGACGGCCGTCGACCCGGCCGCGGCCGCCGTAGCGGCCGTGATGACCAGCACGCCGCTCGGCAGTACGGGCAGGAACACATCGAGAAGGACCGAGAGAGCCACGACGGCATAGATCCATGGGCTGCCGGTCAGCAACCCCACAGTCTCGAGCACCAGGACACTCCCCACAGGACGAAACGCCGCGACGTCGCAGGGGAGCGGCAGGGGCGGCATGACAGCCATACAGCGTACGCCTGAGTCGGGCGCACAGATCGTCAGGGGTGGGGTGAAGTCGGGCGCGTCCGTACGGGTGCAGTCTGCGGCACAGCGGCCTCCCTACGGGCGCGGCTCGGCCGGTGGCCCGACCCACTCGCGGTAGGAGAGAGGGCCGGGCGAGCCGGGCCGACGCGGCAGCGCGACGAGCGCGACGAGCGCGACGAATGCGGCGAGCGCGGAGAGTGGGCACGGAGAGTACGGCGAGCACGAGGAGTGGGCACATGGCGGTGACGTCGGCGGGAGTACTGGCCGGGGCGGCGGCGCTCGGATTGCTGGCGGTCGGTGCCGTGGGTGCTGCCTACGGCACCTCGGACGGGTCCGGGGTCAGGTCCGGATCCGGGTCCGGGTCCGCGGGTGTGGGCGTGGGTGTCGGCGCGGACGTGGGCGAAGGGCTCGTGCTGCGGGTCCACGGCCGGTTCGCGCCGCCCGGCTCGTTCGTACCGTCGACGGCGCTCACGTACGACCGGACACTCGTGCCGGCCGGGGCGTGGATCGTGGTCGAGCAGGAGGCGGGCCGGGCGGGAACCGTGGTGCGGGCGCGCGTGGGCGGGGTGAAGGCGGGCCACGCGTTCGGTGCGCACGTTCACACCGAGCCGTGCGACGCGGCTCCGGACCGGGCGGGGCCGCACTACCGCCACCATGCCGACCCGGCCGGTGTCGCCGAGCCCGCGAACGAGGTGTGGCTGGACTTCACGACCGACGCGACCGGCCAGGCGACCGTGGAGGCCCGGCACGACTGGGGATTCCGGCGCGGCAGCGCGAATTCGCTGGTCCTCCACCAGGAACAGGGCGGCGCCGGTGCCCGCGTCGCCTGCTTCACCATTCCGTTCGGCGGCTACGGAACGCCGTGAGCCCGGACTGAATCCGCGACACGGGCCCCGGCCCCGGACGCGGACCGGACCCGCAGTGCACTGCTACCGGCCGAACGAGACCCGGACCGGACCCGCTACCGGCCCCTGTCCGGACCGCTCGCCCCGGCCGCCAGGTCCCCTACGCGTCTGAGTCCGGGTCCGGCAGGGTGCGGACCCGGGCTCAGCGGCCGGGAGGCCCGGAATCGGCGGGGCGCCGGGCGCCGGGCATCGGGCTCGGTCGAGGGCTCAGGCCGCGACTGCCGTCGGCTCGTCGCGCTTGGCGCTGTCGTCCGCGTCGCCGCGTGCGGCGAAGAGCCGGTCCAGAGCCAGCGCGCCCGGCCCGGTGAAGACCAGGAGCAGGAACGCCCACGAGTAGACAGCCGCGCCCTCGCCGCCGTTCTGGATCGGGAAGAGGGCCTCGGTCTGGTGCACCGTGAAGTACGCGTACGCCATCGCGCCCGAGGCGATGAACGCCGCGGCGCGCGTGCCGAGGCCGAACAGCACCAGGATGCCGGCGGCGAGTTCGATGACGGCCGCGTACCAGCCCGGCCAGGCGCCGGTGGGTGCCGTGCCGCCGGCGGCCTCGGCGCCGAGAACGCCGAAGAGCGAGCGGGCGCCGTGGCAGGCGAAGAGCAGGCCGAGGACGATGCGGAACAGGCCCAGCGCGTACGGCTGGACCTGGTCCAGCCGTGAGGACAGCTGACGGGTGGCCATGTGGGGGATCTCCTTCGGTCTGGGGACGTGAAACCGATGAGACCCCAAGTTAGGCGAGCCTAATCAATGCTTGCAAGTTCAACATTGTGCTCGCGGTCGTTCTTCATCAGAAATTCACGGCTGACCGCGACGACACGCAGCACCGCCCGTGCCACCGCGTCCGCGTCGGAGAGCGTCACCGAGTCGACGCCCGGCCGCGCCCCTGCCGCGGTCACCCAGTGCACTCCCTCGGTGGGGACCCCGACCGCGAACCGCCGGGAGTGGGCCCTGCCCCGGCGGTCGATCAGACGGTAGGGGCGCCCCGTCACGTCCAGGCCGCCGGTTTCGTAGCCGCCGATCGTATGCGGTCGGCACTGACCCGTCCGAAGCATCCGCGCGAGCAACTCGTCGTGGCTGCGCCGCAGGTCGGGCTCCGGGAGCCGGGCCTCGATCAGCGTCGTCGCGGTCACCCGCGACCCCGGCACGTCGGGGGACTCGGCCGTGAACACCCCGCCTTCCGCCCGCACGGACATCCTCGGGCCGACCACGTCCAGCACGCCGGCCTCGATCAGCGCGGTCATCTCCTCGATCCGGCGGCGCGGCGGGCCGATGGAGAGGAAGGCGTTCAACGGCGTGTACCAGCGGTCCAGATGGTCGCGCCGTGACGCCCCTGACAGGCCGCGGTGGTCCACGATCTGCCGTACCTCGTTGCGCACGTCCCGCAGGACGTCCAGGGCCGCCTTGACCGGACCCGCCACATTGCCGAGCGTCGCGTGCTCGGCGTCGCGCCGCAGATGGCCGAGCAGCCAGTCGCGGAAGGCGGCAGGACCGGTGAAGGTCTCGCCCTTGTACGGCCGTGAGATCCGCTCCCAGGACCAGCGGTCGGCCTGCGCGCACCCGTAGGCGTCCAGGACCGCCGCCTCCTGCGCGCTGCCGTGCGCGGTGTCCAGGAACGCGGCCCGGAAGCCGCCCCGTTCACCGGTCCGACGGTCCGCCCGTCCGTGGGTCCGGGAGCCGGTCCCGTCGCCCGAGCCCTGCGCGAGCAGCGCCTCGTAGTAGACCGTCTCCACCTCCTTCGCGATCCGCGGCCATATCTCGTCCAGGAAGACCGGCGGATCACCGGCGTCCGCGCGTTTGCGGAGGACCGCGATCACATCCGGGGTGAGGACCAGCGGATGGTGACGCCCCGAAGCGCCCTTCGCGTTGTCCCCGCGCGCCTGGTGCGGAACGCCGCGCCGCGAACCCGCGTACAGCCGCGGCTCACGCCCCGAGGGCCGGTACGCGAGGCGGTCCCCGTCCCGGACGAACGCTCCGCCGCGGGCCGTCGTCAACAGCGCCATGTGGTCGAAGAAGTTGAGGCCGAGACCGCGCAGGAGGACCGCTTCGCCCGGCGCGATCACGGAGAGGTCCAGGTCGGCGGGGTTGGCGGGGGCGTAGTGACGCAGTCCGTACCGCTCCGCGTACGCGCCGAGCCCGGCCGGCGCCGCGCCCGCCGCCACCGGCAGATGGCCCTGCGCCAGCACCACCGCGCTCAGTCCGGTCAGTGCCGTCCCGTCGTCCAGCGCCAGTTGCTGCGAGCCGTCCTCGGCGTCGTCGAGGCGTATCGCCCGTGCCCGGTGCACCTCCACCCGGACCGTCACCGGCGCGTTCAGGACGATCGAGCGGAACGCCCATTCCAGATAGCGTCCGTAGCAGGCGCGGGTCGGATAGTCGTCCGGGCCGAGCGTCCCGGCGGCCGCGTCACCCGTGGCGGCCCACTCGTACAGGCTCGGGCCCGGCCGCACCGGCCCCTCGCACTCCACGCTGGCGTCCGTGAAGAGCGTCACCTGCGAGGCGACCGTGTTCATCAGCAGCTCGGCCGGCTGGTCCGTACGCCACACCTGGCCGGGACCGGCCGGAGCCGGGTCGATGACATGGACGGTCAGCGGGGTGTCCGGGGTCAGCTCGGGCACGGAGGCGCAGAGCCTTTCGAGGACCGAAGTGCCGCGGGGCCCCGCGCCGACCAGCGCTATGGCGTGCGGAGCTGAGGGCGGCGCTGCGGGCAACACGGACAAAGCACTGACTCCCGGGGCAATGTGGGGGCGTGGCGTCGCGAGAAGCGGATCGACCGCCTCATCATGCCGGTGCCTTGTGAGGACCCGAAGGGGCGGGGGTGAGGATCGTCGCCTGCTGTGTGAAGTGTCACGGACCATTCGTCAGGTTCCGTGTTTCCACGGTCAGGAGCCGCGTACCCGTACGATCCGCCCGGGCCTGATCGAGCTGGAGCTCGGCCGAACGCCCGTTCAGCGTCAGTGTCATCAGCTGGTTCCCGAACCAGGGGCCGCCGCTTCTGCTCCAGTCGATGACCGGCCGACCCGCCCGGCCGTGCCGGGCGAGCGCATGGCCCAGGCGCCGCCCCGCCCGGCTCCAGCCGAAGCGGAAGCCGAGCCGCACCGAGGAGTGGATGGCGTTGTGCACGGGGGAGCAGGTCAGCTGGAACACCCGCGCGTCAGGCGCCCCGCCGGTCGCCCCGCCGGTCGCCCCGCCCGGCACCGCGGCGGCGGCGCCGCCCGGTGTCGTGTCCACCGCCCTGCCGGGCGACTCGGGCCACTCGGGCTCCGCGACGTAGGCATGGTGCACGTCCCCGGACAGGACGCAGATCGTCGCGGGCGCCAGTGGGCCGGTGCCCACCTCCGCGATCAGCGCGGTCAGCTTCTCGAACGAGGACGGGAACGCCGCCCAGTGCTCCAGATCGGCCCGTCTGCGCAGGTCCTCGCCGAATCGCGCCCAGCGCTCGCCGCGCTCCCCGCGGCACAGCGCCGCGTTCCAGCTCTCCGCGTCATGGATGAGCGGCGGCAGGAGCCACGGCAGCGACGTCCCGATGAGCAGGTGGTCGTAGGACCCCGGAGCCTCCAGCGCCTGGTCGCGCAGCCAGTGCGCCTCGTCCTGGTCGAGCATCGCCCGGTGCCGCTCGTCGAGGACCCGGGCGGCGCGGGTGTCGATCATGAGCAGCCTGCTTCTGCCGAAGTCGCGCCGGTAGCTCCAGCGGACGGCGGCGGGGTCGGCGTCGGCCGTGGCCGCGAAGCGCCGCAGCGCGTCCGTACCGTCCGGGGTGTCCCGTACGGCCGCGTACACCGGGTCCGTGGCGAGCTCGGCCGGGGAGAGATTGCCCAGGTGCTGATAGACCCAGTACGACATCAGCCCGCTGAGGATGCGCTCACGCCACCACGCCGTGGCGCGCTTCTCCGCCAGCCACGACGCGCTCGTGTTCCAGTCGTCGATCAGATCGTGGTCGTCGAAGATCATGCAGCTGGGGACGGTGGAGAGCAGCCAGCGGACCTCGGGGTCCAGCCAGGACTCGTCGTACAGCCGGGTGTACTCCTCGTAGTCCGCGACCTCGACGCCGGGGGGTTCGTTCAGATCGCGCCGCGCTGCCAGCCAGCGCTGGGTCGCCTTCGACGTCGCGTCCGCGTACACCTGGTCGCCCAGCAGCACCAGCACGTCGGGGCGCGGGGCGTCGGGGTCGTCCGCCAGCCGGGCGGCGAGGGTGTCGAGCGCGTCGGGCCCGATGGGGTCGTGCTCGTCGGCCGGCGCCGCGGCCCAGCGGCAGGAGCCGAAGGCCACCCGCACGTTCTGGGCGGGGATCGCGGGCGTACGGATCGTGCTCGGCGGGAAGGGCGAGTCGTCGAGCGGCCAGACCCGGCGGCCGTCCAGCAGCACCTCGTACGCCGTCGAGGAGGCGGGCGTGAGGCCCGAGACCGGGATCAGCGCGTAGTGATGGCCCTCGACCTGGAACGTACGGGCCGACCCACCCGCTCCGGGGCGCCCGTTCGTACCACCGTCCGTCCCGTCCGCTCCGGGCCCGCTCGTCCCGGCGCCCGCCCTCGTCCCGGCTTCCGGTCCGGTGCCGTCCGCACCGCCGGCCGTCCCGGTCCGGCCCGCCCCGGCGTCGGTGCACCGCACCTCGGCCATGCAGGGCCGGTCGGCCTCGATCCAGATGGTCGCGTGCTCACCGGTGTCCCAGTCCACGTACCGCAGTAGTGGTCCCAGGCGCAGCCCCGCTGCCATGTGCCCTCCTCCGTCGCCCCCGTACGGTACGGAACGACGGGGGAGGGTAGCGCGGTTCCGTGTCGACAGGACCCGCGGGGCCGGGCGGACCGCCGGCCCGCGGGTCAGCGGCCGTCAGAGGTCGTCGACAGCCGCTCGGCGGCCGTTCAGCAGCCGTTCAGGATGGACTGCAGCGCGGACTTCTCGGCCGAGTCGACCGAGAGGTTCCAGTAGTGCTTCGTGTGCACCCACATGCGGGCGTACACACAGTGGTAGGCGGTCCGCGACGGCAGCCACTCCCCGGGGTCCTGGTCGCCCTTGGACTGGTTGACGTTGTCCGTGACGGCGATCAACTGCGGGCGGGTCAGGTCGTTGGCGAAGGCCTGGCGCGAGGAGGTGGACCAGGAGTTGGCGCCGGAACGCCAGGCCTCGGCGAGCGGCACGATGTGGTCGATGTCGACGTCGGCGGCGGCCGACCAGGTGGCGCCGTCGTAGGGGGAGTACCAGCTGCCGCTGGTAGCCGCGCAGCTGGAGTCCTGGACGACGTTGGAACCGTCGCGCTTGAGGACGACCTCGCGCGTGTTGCAGGCGCCCGACTGGGTGATCCAGTGCGGGAAGAGATCCCGGCTGTAACCCGAGGAGGAACCTTCCGTCTTGACGGTGAGCTGGCCGAGATACGTGCGGGCGGTGGCGGCGCTGACCGGGGTGGGCGGGGCGGCCTGGGCGGCGGGCGCGGTGAGCAGCGCGGTGGCGGAGGCGAGCGCGACGGAGGCGGCGAGTATGGCGGTACGGGTCACTCGACGCGCGTAGACACCTGACATGCGAACTCCTATGGCTGTGGGGGGTGTTGGCCGGAGCGAGCCCTGGGTCAGGGCCCGCGCCATCGTTGCGGCGCCAGGTTGCTCAGGGATGGGCGCCAGGTAACAGAGTGGCGACATGAACACGTCACATCAAGGCTTCGATGTGCGGTTCCCGTGCCGTTCCGATGCTGATCCGGTGCGGGTTCGGACGGGTTCGGACAGGTTCACGCGGGTTCAGGCCCGATCCCGGGACTCCCTGACGCGACATCAAGAGCGGCGGCAGGACCCGGGTTTCCCCAAGGCCCGGTGAGGATCCCTAGGGTTGGTGCGTGCTGCTGCCGGTCAATGTGATGCTCGGGGTCGTCCTCGCCGTACTGCTGGCGGTCGCGGCCACCGTCGCGGCCCTCGCCCATCTCGGGCCACGCCGCGCCCGCGAGATCGTCGTCGCGGGTGTGCGTGCCGCCGTCCAGCTCGCCGCGGTGTCGCTCGTCATCGGGTGGGCGATCCACTCACTGCCGCTGCTCCTGGCCTTCCTGCTCGTGATGTACGCCGTCGCCGTACGCACCGCCGGCCGCCGCGTCACCCCGAACGGCACCTGGTGGCTGACCGCCCTGCCGATCGGCGCGGGCGTCGCACCTGTCGTCGCCGCGCTGCTGCTCACCGGGCTCGTCCCGGTCAAGGGCATCGCGCTCATCCCCGTGACCGGCATCCTCATCGGCGGCGCACTGACCGCGACGGTCCTCGGCGGGCGGCGCGCCCTCGACGAACTCGCGACCCGGCACGGGGAGGTGGAGGCCGGGATGGCACTCGGGCTGCCCGACCGCGAGGCCCGGATGGAGGTGGCGCGCGACGCGGCGTCCGACGCGCTGCTGCCGGGCCTCGACCAGACCAGGACGGTGGGCCTGGTCACCCTGCCCGGCGCGTTCGTCGGGATGCTGCTGGGCGGGGCGTCACCGCTCCAGGCGGGGGCGGTGCAGCTCTTCGTCCTGGTGGGGCTGATGGCGGTGCAGGCGGTCGCGGTCGCGCTGGTGCTGGAGCTGGTGGCGCGGGGGCGACTGCACCGGGACGAGGGGAAGGAGCCGGCGGGTGGAGGCGTGGGAGGGGTCGCGGGAGGGGCCGCGGGAGGGGTCGCGGGTTGAGGCGCGAGTGGAGGCGCGGGTGGGTGACAGGCCGCCGAGTGGCGGGGTGACGGGTGACGAGGCCGGCGGCGAGGGGCCCGCCGGTGGCCGGCCGGAGCGGGACCAAGGTCCCTGACGGCGGCGGGCGGGCGTCGCGTACTGTGTACGGAGCAGAAGGGGAGTAGCTCTTCGCCGGAACGTCGACATACTGCCGGGCTCGCCCCGGCCGGCGCCCGGAGGCGGCCGCAGCGCGGCCCGCCAGCGAGACCTTCGGCAAGCAGTGACCATGACCATTCATGGCCGCTGCCGTGCCGAAGCGACCCCTGAAACGCTGGTCAGCAGGTCTCTCGGTACGGCAGGGCCCGACCGATTGAGGAACCCCGTCCCGTGCTCAGTTTCACGATCATGGCGATCACCTTCGGCGTCGTCTTCCTGGCCGAACTCCCCGACAAGACGGCCCTCGCCGGGCTGATGCTCGGCACCCGCTACCGCGCCTCGTACGTCTTCGCGGGCGTCGCCGCGGCCTTCGCCGTGCATGTCGCGCTCGCGATCGCCGCGGGCAGTGTGCTGACGCTGCTGCCGCAGCGGCTGGTGCAGGCGGTGGTGGGCGTGCTGTTCCTCGCGGGCGCGGCGATGCTTCTCCTGAAGAAGCAGGACGAGGGCGACGACGGCATCAAGGCGCCGGCCGACCAGTCCTTCTGGAAGGTCTCCGGCGCGGGCTTCATGCTGATCCTCGTCGCGGAGTTCGGTGATCTGACCCAGATCATGACCGCGAACCTGGCCGCCCGTTACGACGACCCGCTGTCGGTGGGCCTGGGCGCGGTGCTGGCGCTGTGGGCCGTGGCGGGGCTCGGGATCGTGGGCGGCAGGACGCTGCTGAAGTACGTCCCGCTGCGGTTGATCACGAAGGTGGCGGCCGGGCTGATGCTGGTACTGGCGGGGCTGAGCCTGTACGAGGCGATCGCGGGGTGACCTGGGGGCCCGAACCCCGGGGCCCTGACCCCGTGACCCCGTGACCCCGTGACCCCCTGACCCCCTGACCTCCTGAGTCCTGAGCCCTCGGCGGTCCCGGAGGCGGGTCCGGAGGTGGGCCTCGGTCGGCCCGGACTTGATGAGAAGCCCTCTGCTTTGTATCGTTGGTGAACAAAGTGGTCTCCGTCCGCACTCCCTGACCGGTGGGCGGAGGCCGCTCCCTACTTCCAGGACGGCGATGTTGTCCAGCTCAGAGACGCCCCGCGTGGCGACCGCAGAGACCATCGGCTCCTTCAAGGCGCTGCTCCTCGACATGGACGGCACGCTCGTCAACTCCGACGCCGTCGTGGAGCGCGTCTGGCGCGGCTGGGCCATCGGCCACGGGCTCGACCCGGACGCGACGCTCAAGGTCGTCCACGGGCGCCAGGGCTACGCCACGATGGCCGTCCTGCTGCCGGACCGGCCGATGGCGCAGAACCACGCCGAGAACCGGCTGCTGCTCGCGCAGGAGACCGCCGACCTGGACGGTGTCGTGCCGATCCCGGGCGCGCCCGCGTTCATGGACGCCATCGCGGGCCTGCCGCACGCCCTCGTCACCTCCGCGGACGAGGGCCTCGCCCGCGCCCGTATGAACGCCGCCGGGCTGCGGATCCCGGAGGTCCGGGTCACCGCCGAAAGCGTCGGCGCCAGCAAGCCGGACCCGGAGGGCTTCCTCAAGGGCGCGGCGGAGCTGGGCTTCGACCCGGCCGACTGCGTCGTCTTCGAGGACTCCGAGGCGGGCATCACGGCCGCTCGCGCGGCCGGTATGCGCGTCGTCGGCGTCGGCCCGCGCGCGGCCGCGTTCGCCCCGGACGCCCACGTCCAGGACCTCACCCGTCTCCGCGTCACGGCGGACGCGACCGGCACCGCCGTCTTCGCTGCTGCCTGACGGCTTCTGCCTGACCGTCTCTGCCTGACGGCTTCTGCCCGAGTCCTCGGCCTGACCGCCGGGCCGGCCGGCTCGCGGCAGCCGCATCGGCCTGGACGTGGCACGGCGCGGCTTACGCAAGCTCTGTGGGAGCGGGGCGCGCGCCCCGGCCGCCGCCGCTGCCGCGGTTGTCGCCGTCCCCGTCGTCGTCCCAGCCGCCCCCGTGGTTCGGGTACCGCGTCTCGGCCTCCAGGGCGCGCCGGGTCTCCGGGCCGTAGACGCCCTCGGGGTCGCCGTTGATACCCCGGTAGGCCTGGTACGTCGCCACCGCATCCTCGACGCGGCCGTCGTAGTGGCCGTGGGACGGGCCGTTGTACAGCCAGACCTGTTCGAGGCGCTCCTGGAGCTCGACGACCTCGTCACCGCTGTCGCCGGGCCGCAGCGTCCCGGGCGCGGACGGAGTGGACGGGTCCGAAGACACCTCGCCCGTCGCGCCGATCGTGGACGGAGAGGCAGGAGCGTCGGCGAGCTTCGTCGTGGCCGACGGGCGGGCTTCGGACGATGCCGAGGCCGAAGGGGACGCGGAAGGTGACGCCCCGCGCGACGCCGAGGCCGAGGCCTCGGGCGAGACGGCCGACGACGACACCCGGGGTGCGTCGGGCGCGGCGGTCAGGAAGGGTGCCATCGTCTCGCTGTCGGGCAGCGCCCGGTCCTGCCCGTCACCGTCGCCCGCGAGCAGCCCGCTCGCATAGGCCGCGGTCCCGAGGACGGCGACGACGGCCGCGGCGGCGAGGAACACGCGGCGCCCGCGCCGACGCCCGGGCTCCTGCGCCGCGGGGCCGGAGCCCGTGTCCCGCTGCGGAGCGTCGTGCCCGGCCTCGTACGCGTAGGCGTACTGGCGCGGGATCTCCTGTGTGTCCTCCGTCGCGCCGCCTTGGGCGCCCTGCGCCGCGGCCACCTCCGTGAGCTCGGGCGGCGGTCCGGCGGCGGGACCCGCGCCCGGCGGGGCAGCGGGCCCGACATGGGGCACGTACGGCCGGACGCGCAGCGGATCGAAGCCCTCCGCCGCCGCGGTCTCCGCGCAGACGCAGCCCTGGCCGCCCCGGCCGGCACCGTCCTGTCCTCGTGGTGCTTCTGGTGCTCCCGGTGCTCCCGGACCGTCCGGGCCCATTGCTCCCGGACCGTCAGGGCCTCCCGGGCCGGATCTGCCCTCCCCATCACGCTGTCTGCCGCATTCAGGACAAGCGCGTCCCGTCATCGTGGGTTCCCTCCCCTTGAGCTGCCAGCGATTATGCAGCCCCTGTCCAGCGCCCGGCCGCCGCGTCCCCCTTCGGCAGGCCATAACAGGGCGGAACACCCAGGATGGGAGAAGCAGACGAGCGTGCTGCGGACCGGAGGTACGTACTCCATGGCGCAGGAACTGAGCAGCTCGGCCGTGAGTCCCGGCCCGGTACCCCGGCCGGGCGAAGGCGGGAACCGCCGGAGCGTCCTCGTCGCGATCAGTGCGCTGCTGCTCGGCCTGCTGCTCGCCGCGCTCGACCAGACCATCGTCTCCACCGCGCTGCCGACCATCGCCAGCGAACTCGGTGGCCTGGAACACCTGTCCTGGATCGTCACCGCGTACATACTCGCCTCCACCGCCGCCACACCGCTCTGGGGCAAGCTCGGTGACCAGTACGGCCGCAAGAAGCTGTTCCAGGCCGCGATCGTCATCTTCCTCGTCGGCTCCGCGCTGTGCGGCATCGCCCAGAACATGCCGCAGCTCATCGCCTTCCGCGCGCTCCAGGGGCTCGGCGGCGGCGGCCTCATCGTGCTGTCGATGGCGATCGTCGGAGACATCGTCGCCCCGCGCGAACGCGGCAGGTACCAGGGCCTGTTCGGCGGCGTCTTCGGCGCGAGCAGTGTTCTCGGGCCGCTGCTCGGCGGGCTCTTCACCCAGCACCTCAGCTGGCGGTGGGTGTTCTACATCAACCTGCCCATCGGCATCGTCGCGCTCTTCGTGATCGCCGCCGTGCTGCGCATCCCGGCCCGCAGGACCCATCACACCATCGACTACCTGGGGACGTTCCTGATCGCCTCCGTGGCGACCTGCCTGGTCCTCGTGGCTTCACTGGGCGGCACCACGTGGCCCTGGGGCTCGGCGCAGATCATCGTCCCCGCCGTGCTCGGGATCGTTCTCCTCGTCGCGTTCGTGTACGCCGAGAAGCGCGCCGCGGAGCCCGTACTGCCGCTGAAGCTGTTCCGGAACCATACGTTCACGCTGGTCTCCGTCATCAGCTTCATCGTCGGCTTCGCGATGTTCGGCGCGCTGATCTACCTGCCGTCGTTCCTGCAGATCGTCCAGGGCGTGACCCCGACGGCGTCCGGTGTGCACATGCTGCCGATGGTGCTGGGCCTGCTGATCACCTCGACCCTGTCCGGCCAGATCGTCAGCCGCACGGGACGGTGGAAGGTCTTCCCGATCGCCGGTACCGCCGTGACGGCCCTGGGACTGCTCCTGCTGCACCAGCTGGAGCCCGCCACCTCGGTCTGGGAGACGAGCGTCTATCTGTTCGTCTTCGGATCCGGACTCGGCATGGTGATACAGGTGCTGGTACTGGCGGTGCAGAACTCCGTCCGTTACGAGGACCTCGGCGTCGCCACGTCCGGCGCGACCTTCTTCCGCTCCATCGGCGCCTCGTTCGGCGTCGCCGCGTTCGGCTCGGTCTTCACCGGACGGCTGCGGGAGCTGCTCCCCGAAGTGCTCGCCGGGCACCAGCTGCCGCCCGGAATCGGCCCCGACCAGCTGGCCTCCGACTCGCGCACCATCCTGGAGCTGCCGCCGGGGCTGCGGCCGGCGGTCCTGCAGGCGTACTCGACCTCCATCACCGACGTCTTCGTCTACGCCGCGCCGATCGTTCTCGTGGCCTTCGTCGTCGCCTGGTTCCTCAGGGAGGACAAGCTGCGCGGCTCGGTCACCGCGCCCGAGGTCAGCGAGACGCTCGCCTCCAACCCGGTGCATCGCTCGTCGTACGAGGAATGCGCCCGCGCGCTGTCCGTGCTGGGCTCGCGTGAGGGCCGCAAGGCGATCTACGTCAAGATCACCGACAAGTCCGGGCTCGATGTGAGCCCGGCGGCGAGCTGGCTGCTGCTGCGTATCAAGCGGCACGGAATGGTCGAACCGTCCCGGCTCGCCGACACCACTCCCGTGCCGATCAAGGCGATCACCGAGGCGTCCCGGCAGGTGGAGGAGCGCGGGCTGGCCCGGCGGGAGGGACTGTCGCTGATCCTCACCGAGAAGGGCGCCGACGCCGTGGCGAAGCTGTCGGCGGCGAGGGAGGAGTCGCTGGCGGAACTGCTCGGCGACTGGTGGGGTCCGGACCGGCCCACCGACCTGATCCAGCTGGTGAAGGAACTCACCTCCGAACTGTGCGGTTCGGACGGCGAGCGCCCCGATGTCGGCGTCCCGCACCGCGACCACCAGGCGTGGCACCATCCCTCGCCGCACTGAGCACGGCGAGGGCGTGGGCGAGGCGCGGGCAACGGCAACGGCTCTGGGCCCGGCCACGAAGCCCGGCCACGAAGCGCGGCAGTCAACAGCTCTCCGCCGTCACAGCTCCTTGCCGTACCAGATGTCCATGTACGGCCCCTCGCAGTACGCCGGGATCTCCCGGTAGCCGTACCGCGTGTACAGCCCCCGTGCCTCGACGAGGTCCAGGCGGGTGTTGAGGACCATGCGCCGCGCCCCGAGACGCCTCGCCTCCTCCTCCAGCGCGGCCAGCAGCGCTCCGCCGCCTCCCGTGCCACGGAAGGCAGGACGTACGAACACCCGGGTCAGCTCGGCCCTTTCCGCGTCCAGCAGCAGCACCCCACCGCACGCGGCGGCGGCCCCGCCGTACCGCCCGACGACGAACTCCCCGCCCGGCACGGCGAGCCGTTCCACCTCGTCGTCCCTGAGCCCTTCGTCGATCTCGGCCTCGGTGACCGGCCGCCGCCAGTAACTCCCCGCGACGTCCGCGTAGTAGTCGCGCCGCAGGGCTGTGGCGTCGGGGGCGTCGAAGCGCTCGGGGAGTACGGACCAGGTCGTCATGCCGGTCTCTCTACCTGATCCGGCCGCCGCTCGGCGAACGAATTCGGTGCGCTCCGGTTCGCGGTACCCGCTCCGTGTCTGGCAACTGCCCTTCCTGGGCAGGCGTCGCATGATCGACGATCGACGGCCGGATCTACGTATAGGTACGTGGACGGAGCCCACGACGGCTGTCGCGTCGTGTCTTCGCCCTGGTCGGCGCCGTTCACAGCCCGAGCCGCACCGGCACTCGGCGGCCTCCCGCCGAGTACCGGCCGACGTACCGCCGAAGTACCGCCGAAGGAAAAGGAACGCATCTGATGCCACCCACCGCCTCCAGCCTCGCCAGTGTCGCCACCTGGATCGAAGCCCTGGAGCAGGCCGTCCAGCAGCGCAACCCCGGTGAGCCCGAGTTCCACCAGGCCGTCCACGAGGTGCTGGAGACGCTCGCCCCGGTGATCGGCCTCCGTCCCGAACTCCGCGAGGCGAAGCTGGTCGAGCGCATGGCCGAGCCGGAGCGGCAGATCATCTTCCGGGTGCCCTGGCAGGACGACCGCGGTGAGATCCACGTCAACCGTGGCTTCCGGGTGGAGTTCAACAGCGCCCTCGGCCCCTACAAGGGCGGGCTGCGCTTCCACCCCTCCGTCAACCTGGGGATCGTGAAGTTCCTCGCGTTCGAGCAGATCTTCAAGAACGCGCTGACCGGCCTCGGCATCGGCGGCGGCAAGGGCGGCAGCGACTTCGACCCCCGTGGCCGATCCGACGCCGAAGTGATGCGCTTCTGCCAGTCGTTCATGACCGAACTGCACCGCCACCTCGGCGAGCACACCGACGTCCCGGCGGGCGACATCGGCGTCGGCGCGCGGGAGATCGGCTACCTCTTCGGCCAGTACCGGCGCATGACCAACCGCTGGGAGGCCGGCGTACTGACGGGCAAGGGCACCGCGTGGGGCGGCTCGCACGTACGCACCGAGGCCACCGGGTACGGCAATGTGCTCTTCACCGCCGAGATGCTGAAGATGCGCGGTGAGCACCTCGCCGGCCAGCAGGTCACCGTCTCGGGCTCGGGCAACGTCGCCATCTACACCGTCGAGAAGGCGCAGGAACTTGGCGCCCACGTACGTACCGTCTCCGACTCGGCCGGTTACGTCGTCGACGACAAGGGCATCGATCTGCCGCTGCTCAAGCAGATCAAGGAGGTCGAGCGCGGCCGGGTGAGCGACTACGCGGCCCGCCGGGGCAGCTCCGCGCGCTACGTCCTGGGCGGCAGCGTCTGGGAGGTGCCCACCGATGTGGCCCTGCCGTCCGCGACCCAGAACGAGCTGACCGCCCAGGACGCGGCCACCCTCGTACGCAACGGGGTCAAGGCCGTCTCGGAGGGGGCGAACATGCCCACCACCCCGGACGCGGTACGGATCCTGCGGGACGCGGGCGTCGCCTTCGGCCCCGCGAAGGCCGCGAACGCGGGCGGGGTGGCCACCAGCGCCCTCGAAATGCGCCAGAACGCGGGCCGGGACAGCTGGCCCTTCGCCCGGGTCGAGGAGGAACTCGCCCAGGTGATGGGCCGTATCCACGACACGGTGTACGAGACGGCCGGACGTTACGACCGGCCGGGGGACTACGCGGCGGGCGCGAACATCGCCGGCTTCGAACGGGTCGCGGACGCGATGCTGGCCCAGGGGCTCATCTGACCCGTGCACCGCTGTCCGGGGCGCCCCGGCCCTCTGCGCCGGCCCGTGTGCTGTTGTCCGGGGCGCCGCGACCCGTGCGCCTCCGACACCATGTCCGCCCACTGCCCCTGGGACAGGTTCCCGTCCCCGCACCCGCCCCCGCCATCGTTCCGGCAGCCGATGGTCCGCGTGCGGAGGGCTGACGCGTCGCGGGCAGGCGGACGGCGGCGGAGCCCGCTGGAACATCGTTCCGGCGGGCTCCGAGTCAGCTCCGGTCAGGCGACGTCGCCGCGCAGACTCCAGATGACCTCGATGGACTCGGACGGTTCCTCGGGCCCGACGACCGCCGCGCCGCCGAGAAGGGCGGACACCTTCTGGCACTGCACGTAGCCCGCACCGCTCCTGGAGCGAAGACCGAGGACGAGCCGCGTCGACCTCCACCGGGCAGGCACGCCGGACATCTCGAGGATGCGCCCGCTCTCCGCTTCGTCGAACATGTGGAGTTCGAGCGCCCCGTAGCGGGTGACCAGTTGCATGGCCTCGACGCCCTCGAAGAGGAGGTCCAGGCGCTTTGGGTGCGAGGGTTCCGGATCCGCCCGGAGCAGCAGTTGTGAGTGCCCGACGCCATAGCGCCATACCTTGAACGTCCGTTCGGAGCTGAACAGAACGGAGAGGTCGGCATCGTCGCACCGTGAACGGATCGCCAACTCGTCGCGCCTCCTGAAGATCACGAAGTGAGGATGTGTGTATGCGGCCGGCGGAACCGCTCGCCGCCGCCGGCGGCGCCGGGCCGACCGCGAGGCCGCCCAGGCGGGCCCGCGGCCGGGACGGCCGGTGTCAGCCGTTCTTCGGCGCTGCCTGCTGGACCACCTCGAAGGACCACAACGTCGAGCCCGTCGCAGCGGGCTTCGGGCGGTCGCCCTCGCCGCCGCCCTCGCCGCGGTGGGCCGCCTGCATGGGGCCGGACATCCAGTTCTGGAAGTCCTCCTCGCTCCGCCAGCGGGTGTAGACGAGATAGGTGTCCGTACCCTCCACCGGACGCAGCAGTTCGAACCACTCGAAGCCGTCCGAGGACTCCACCGCGCCCGCGCGCGCGGCGAAGCGCTTCTCCAAGGCTTCGCGCTGCTCGGCGGGCACCGTCAGCACATTGATTTTCACGACGCTGGGCACATGACCCCACTTACTCAAGAGGTCCCCCGGCTGGAGACCTGACACGGACAGTGTGCGTGCCATGATCCCGTGTCCCACAGCCGCAGCGCCGGTGGCCCGGCTCCCGGCAGGCCCCGGTACCCCGGCGGGAGCATGGTTCACGCGGGCGGCGGGCGGCGGGCGGCATCGGTCCGCCGTGAGCGAACCCGCCTGGGCGGTCGGCGTTCGCGGTGCTTGAGTTGCGGGATGGAGATCCTGGTTCTGGGCGGTACGGCGTGGGTGGGTCGCGAGCTGTCACGGCAGGCCGTGGAGCGCGGCCATCGGGTGACGTGCCTCGCGCGCGGTGAGAGCGGCGAAGTCGCCGACGGAGCAACGCTGGTGCCGGCCGACCGGCGCGATCCTTCTGCGTACGAGCCACTGCTCGACCGTGAATGGGATGCGGTCGTCGAGGTGTCGTGGCAGCCGGGCTTCGTGCGCGGGGCCCTCGACGCGCTGGCAGGCAGGGCCGGGCACTGGACGTATGTGTCCTCCGTCAGCGCCTACGCCTCCCACGGCGCGCAGCACACGGACGAGTCCACGGACCTCCTTCCCCCGACCGACCGGAGCGAGGCCGACCGTGAGCTGTACGGCGAGGCGAAGGTCGCCTGCGAGCAGGCGTCGACGGCGGCCGTGGGCGACCGCCTCCTCATCGCCCGCGCCGGTCTCATCGGCGGTCCGGGGGACCACAGTGGACGCTCCGGCTACTGGGTGGCCCGTGCCGCACGCGATCCGCAGGGGCCGATGTTGGTTCCCGACGTACCGGCCATGCCGACACAGGCCGTTGACGTACGGGACCTCGCCGGCTGGCTGCTCGACGCGGCGGAGGCGGGGACCACCGGCACCTACGACGCGGTGGGTCCGGTCGTACCGTTCGGGGAGTGGATCGAGCTGTCCCGCGAGATCGGCGGGCACAACGGTCAGGTGGTCACCGCCGATTCGGCCTGGCTCCTCGCGAACGGCGTAGCCGAGTACATGGGGCCCGAGTCGCTGCCGATGTGGCTGGTCGAGCCGGGGTGGGAGGGCTGGTCGGCCCGGAGCGGGGCCGCGGCGCGCGCCGTGGGGCTCCGGCACCGGCCACGGGCGGAACTGCTGGCCGACACACTGCGCTGGGAACGCGAGCAGGGTCTGGTCCGCGTTCGACGTTCCGGGCTGAGCGCCGAGCGCGAGCGCGAGTTGCTCGACGCGCTCGGCTGACGGCGGCGCGCGCTCGCTGCCGAGCCGAGCCGAGCCCGGGCCGCTCACGTCCGGCCGCGTCCTGGCCGGTCGTCGCCGGCCAGGACGCGTGCAGGGGGCGCTTCGGGTGGTTCAGCCGGTGACGCGGGCCAGCAGGAGGCCGTCGTAGCCGCGGGAGCCCACCGTCTGTACGGCGGTCGCCGTGAGGCGCGGGTGCTGCGATACGACCTCGAACATCCGGCGGGTGCCGACGACGGCCGCGTCCTCGCTCGTCGCGTCGGCAACCGTGCCGCCGCGGACGACGTTGTCGACGATGATGAGGCTGCCCGGACGGGACAGCTTCACCGCCCACTCCACGTAGTTGGGGTTGTTGGCCTTGTCCGCGTCGATGAAGAAGAGGTCGAAGGGGTCCGCGCCCTCCGCCTCCAGCTGGGCGAGGCTGTCGAGAGCCGCGCCGACGCGTACCTCGGCGGTCTTGTCGAGGCCGGCCCGGGCGAGATTGGCCCGGGCGACGTCCGCGTGCGCCGGGTTGTACTCCAGCGAGACGAGCTGTCCGTCGGCGGGCAGTGCCCGGCCGAGCCAGATGGTGCTGTAGCCCCCGAGCGTGCCGATCTCGAGGATCCTCCGGGCGCCCTGGGTGAGCGCCAGCAGATGCAGCAGCTTCCCCTGATTGGGCGCCACGGCGATCTGCGGCAGTCCTGCCGCGTCGCTCGCGTGCACAGCTTCCGTCAGTGCGTCGTCCTCGGGGACGAGCAGATCGGTCAAGTAGGCGTCCACGGCGTTCCATTGCTCTTCAGACATACGGGAAACGTATCCCAGATCCGTGGTCCCGGACCGGGCATATCCCGGCCGAACGCGGCCTATCCCGGCCGGTTACGGACCGGTCCGCACTCGTCCGGGCCGACGTACGGCAGCGCGTCCGAATGCGCACCGAATGCGCGCCGGAGGAGCACCGGATGAGCCGGGGCGGGACGGTCACGGGGCGCGTCCGCAGCAGGGCGCGGACGTGCCCGGGAAGACGCCGAAGGCGCCTCCCCGGGTGGATCGTCGCGTCCAGCCAGCATCCCCCCGCGTGGCCCGTCGCGCCATTCGACCAGCTCCCGGGCCCGGTCAGCCCCCGGCCACGTACCGCCAGAAGTCCCTCATCAGCGCGGGCGGCGTCGGCCCGCTCATCGAGACCTGGCTGCACATGACGCTGACGGTCCCGGTGGACGGGACGACATGCGCCGTGGTGCCCGTGCCGCCGACCCAGCCGTAGCGGCCGGGCACGTTCCAGGGGTGGGTGGCCTCGACGTCGACCGCCCCGCCGAAACCCCAGCTCTGGCCCTCCAGGAACAGATCGCTCCCCTCGCGCTGGGCCTTGGTCAGCCGGTCGCCGGTCATCCGCCGTACGGACTCGGGGGACAGCAGCCGGCGTCCCCCGACGCTGCCTTCGGCGAGCAGCATCCGGCCGAAAGCGCACCAGTCGTCGACCGTCGAGACCAGACCGCCGGCGCCGGACGGGAACGCGGGCACACGGCTCCACTGCCCCTGCTCGTCGGGTGCGTCGACGAGTTCGAGTCCGCCGGGCTCATCGGGCCGGTACTGGCTGGTGAACCGGTCCAGCTTGCTCTTCGGTACGGCGAATCCGGTGTCCGTCATACCCAGCGGCTCGAACAGTCGCTCGGCGAGGAACTCGGGCAGCGGGCGGCCCGTGACCCGGGAGACGAGTACGCCCTGGATGTCGGAGCACGTGTTGTACAGCCATGCCTCGCCGGGCTGGTGCAGCAGCGGGATCCGGGCCAGCGCCGCCATCCAGGCGTCCGGCGCCGGAACGCTCTGCGGCTGCGGCGGCCCCTGCTTCAGCTCGCCGAACAACGGCGCGAGCGCCGGCAGCGAGAAGTCGGACGCGAACCCGTATCCGGCGCAGGAACTGAGCAGGTCGAACACGGTGATCGGCCTGGCCGCCGGGACGACGTCGTCTACGGGACTCGACGGCGTACGGACGACCACGGGGGCCGCCAGTTCCGGCAGCCACGGCGCGACCGCGTCGTCCAGCGCGAGCCGGCCCTCGTCGACCAGGATCATGACCGCCGCGGCGACCACGGGCTTGGTGATCGAGGCGATCCGGAAGATCGAATCCCTGGACATCGGGGCGCTGCCGCCGACGTCGACGGACCCGACGGCCGCCACCTCCACCCGGTCACCGTGGACGACCAGACCCACGGCGCCGGGCACCGATCCGTCGCCGACATGTCTCATGAGGGTCTCGCGCAGGCTGCTCATCGGTCCCCTTCCGCAGTGTGCGTTCGAAGGTAGGACTACCGCCGCGGCCCGGACTCATCGCTGCTCCACCGAACGACACGCTCGGCGTGTGCGCCCGTCGGCGCCGAAGCGGGGTGTGACACTACGCCGTGCCACTCCCACCTCGCCCCGTTCCACCCCCTGTCCGCTCGGAGGGCCTCATGGCCGCAGCACCCCTGGTCGTGGTCACCGGAGCAAGCCATGGCATCGGCAGGGCGGTGGCTGCGGCCTTCGCCGCGCAGGGGCACCCTCTGCTCCTGGTGGCGCGGCACCCCACGCCGCTCGAAGGGCTGCCCTCCGAGCAGATCGCCACGGCCGCGGTCGACGTCTGTGACCACGAGGCCCTCGAAACCGCGATCCGCGCGGCGGAGGCCCTGCACGGACCGACCGAATGCCTCGTCAACTGCGCGGGGTTCCTCCGGATGGGCGCTCTGGAGACCCGGGATCCGGCGGACATGTCGTACGAGGTCGACGTGCTGCTCAAGGGAGTGCTCAACGGCATCCACGCGGTGCTGGGCGACATGAAGAGGCGCAACAGCGGCACGATCATCAACATCAGCTCCGTCGGCGACCGGGTGCCGGGCCCCGACGGCGAGGTCTACCACGCCTGCAAGGCCGCACTGCGATCGCTGGCGGGCTCCCTGCAGAAGGGCGAGGCGAAGAGCGGCATCCGCGTCATCAACGTCGCTCCGGGCTTCGTCAGGACCAACATCCACGCGGAGATGGGCATCAGCTTCGAGGAGTACAACGAGCGTCTGGGTCATCCCGACTTCATCAGCGCCGAGGAACTCGCCGAGATCGTCCTGTTCTGCTGGAAGCAGCCGCAGCGCATCTGCGTCCGCGACATCGTGGTCATGCCGACGGGTTCGGACTTCGGCTGACGGCGTCGGCGCGCCCGGCCGTCCAGCCCTGACCCGCCTGTCCTGTCCGGCGTCTCTGGTATCTCCGGCACCTCTCCCATACAGGTATATTGCCGACGTTTGCGGGCATTGCTCCGCTACCCTCTGGCTGGTCACCGTCGTCCCCGCCCAGAGGCAGGAGCAGTCACGACATGAGCCAGGCGGACGCCACGACTGAGTCGCCGCCCGCGGCCAAACTGACCCTGATGACGCTGACGGCGATGGTCGTCGGCTCGATGGTGGGCGCGGGCGTGTTCTCGCTGCCGCGGCGCTTCGCCCAGGAGACCGGCGTCGCGGGCGCTCTCATCGCCTGGGCGATCGCCGGCACCGGCATGCTGATGCTCGCGTTCGTCTTCCAGAGCCTCGCCGTACGCAGACCCGACCTCGACGCCGGTGTGTACGCCTACGCCAAGGCCGGTTTCGGCGAATACCTGGGCTTCTTCTCGGCGTTCGGCTACTGGGCGAGCGCGTGTGTCGGCAACGTGACGTACTGGGTCCTGATCATGTCGACGCTCGGGGCCGTCTTTCCCGCGCTCGGCGACGGCGACACCCTTCTCGCCGCAGCCCTCTCCACGCTCGGGCTCTGGGCGTTCTTCCTGCTCATCCGACGGGGCGTCAAGGAAGCCGCGGCGATCAACAGGATCGTCACCGTCGCCAAGGTCGTCCCCATCCTCGTCTTCGTCGTCCTCGCGCTGTTCTTCCTCGACCCGCAGGTCTTCGCGGACAACTGGGCCGGTGCGGACTACGCGGGCTCCCTCTTCAACCAGGTACGCGGCACCATGCTCGCGACCGTGTTCGTGTTCCTGGGCGTCGAGGGCGCCAGCGTCTACTCACGCCACGCCCAGCGGCGCGAGGACGTCGGCCGGGCCACGGTGCTCGGCTTCCTCAGCGTCTTCGCCGTCTTCGCGTCGGTCACGATCGTGTCGTACGGCATCCTGCCGATGGCCGAGATCGCCGAGCTGCGTCAGCCGTCGATGGCCGGTGTGCTGGACGCCGCCGTGGGCACATGGGGCGAGATCTTCGTCAGTGTCGGCCTGATCGTCTCCGTACTCGGCGCCTATCTCGCATGGACGCTGATGGCCGCCGAGGTGCTCTTCGTGGCGGCGAAGGACAATGACATGCCGCGGTTCCTGCGGCGCGCCAGTGCCGCCGACGTTCCCGTGCCTGCGCTGGTGATGACGACGCTGATGAGCCAACTCGTCCTCATCGTGACGCTGTTCTCCGAGGACGCCTTCAACTTCGCGCTCGACCTCACGAGTGCCCTCACCCTGATCCCGTTCCTGCTGGCCGCCGCGTTCGCGTTCAAGATCGGCGTGAGACCTGACCGGCGCACCGAGGGCGGCGCGGGCTCGGCCCGCGAGATCACGGTGGCGACGGTTGCGACCCTCTACACCGCGTTCCTGCTGTACGCGGCCGGGCTCAAGTTCGTGCTGGTGTCTTTCATCGTCTACGCGCCCGCGACGCTGCTGTTCGTGAAGGTCCGGCGCGAGCAGGGCCGACGGCTGTTCTCGCCCGCGGAACTCGTCATCTGCGCCGTCTCGGTCGCCGGCGCGGTCCTCGGTGTGATCGCCCTCGCGGCCGGTTGGATCAGTCTCTGAAAGGCCCTCGCATGAGCAACGCCACGAACGCCGACAACGCCACGAGCACCACGAGCACCACCAGCGCCGCGACGAAGCCCGCAGCCCTCGCTCTCGGTGTGCACTCCGAAGTCGGCAGACTCCGTAAGGTCCTCGTCTGCTCACCCGGCCTCGCGCACCGCCGCCTCACCCCCACCAACGCCGACGAACTGCTCTTCGACGACGTGATGTGGGTGAACAACGCCCAGCGCGATCACGCCGACTTCGTCAACAAGCTCCGCCTGCGCGAGGTCGAGGTGGTCGAACTCCATGACCTGCTCGCTCGGACGATGGCCGTGCCGGAAGCCAGGGACTGGCTCCTCGACCGTAAGATCACCGCGAACGAGGTCGGCCTCGGACTCGTCGAGAGCACCCGCGCCTTCCTGGAGACACTGGAACCCCGCAAGCTCGCCGAGTACCTGATCGGCGGCCTCGCGACGGCCGACCTGCCCGAGGAGTACCGGCCCGGCTACGTCGCCCTCGCCATGGAGTCCACCGGCATCCGCGAGTACCTCATGCCCCCGCTGCCCAACACCCTCTACACCCGTGACACCACGTGCTGGCTGTACGGCGGCGTCACCCTCAACCCGCTCTACTGGCCGGCCCGGCACGACGAGACCCTGCTGATGAAGGCCGTCTACCGGTTCCACCCCGACTTCACCGGCGCCACCGTCTGGTGGGGCGATCCCGAACGGGACTGGGGGCAGGCGACGTTCGAGGGCGGCGACATCATGCCCGTGGGCAACAAGGTCGTCCTCATGGGCATGAGCGAACGCACCTCGCGCCAGGCCATCACCCAGGTCGCCGCGTCCCTCTTCGGGAGCGGCGCCGCCGAGCACGTCGTCGTCGCCGGCCTGCCCAAGCTGCGGTCCGCCATGCACCTCGACACCGTCTTCACCTTCGCCGACCGTGACATCGTCACGCTCTACCCGAAGATCATGGACGGCGTCCACACCTTCTCGCTGCGTCCGGGCGGCACGAGCCGCAGCACCAAGACCCGTGGCGACGATGCCCGCGGCGTCGAGGCCCCTGGAGTCGAGATCACCGACGAGGGCTCCCGCACCTTCGTCGATGTCGTCGCCAAGGCACTCGGGCTCAGGGAGCTTCGGGTCATCGAGACCGGCGGCGACGTCTACGCGTCCGAGCGGCAGCAGTGGGACAGCGGAAACAACGCCGTGGCCCTGGAACCGGGCGTGGTCTTCACGTACGACCGCAACACCCAGACCAACACCCTGCTGCGCAAGGCCGGCGTCGAGGTCATCACCATCGTCGGCGCGGAACTCGGCCGGGGGCGGGGTGGCGGACACTGCATGACCTGCCCTCTCGTCCGCGACCCCGTCACCTTCTGAGGCTGTTGGGCGAGCAACTCACGCCTGCCCGGCGCACGTTGACGTCGGCTCCTCGGATCCGCGTGAAACGAGTGGGACCCCGGCGGCCGTGTGCCGCCGGGGTCCTCGATGGTGCCGGTGCTGCCAGTAGTTGTAGGTGTTGAGGAACGCTGTCGGCGGGGCCGAGGTGTTTCCCGGGCCCGATGCCGTGCTCCTGGCCGTCGCGACCGGTTGGAGCCGCGAGCGGGAGGCCGCAGGTCAGCTGATGGAGCGGATGGTGTCCCAGGAGCCGTTGCCGACCTTGGTGCTCGGGCCGTCGATCGGGCCGTGGATCGAGGTACCGCCCTTGTAGAACCACAGGGTGCCGTCACCCGCGGTGGTCCACATGTCGGCGGTGCCGTCGAGGTTGGCGTCGGAGGCGCCGGCGATCAGGGGCCGGTTGGTGACGGTGTATGCGCGCCCGTACTCGGTCCGCGAGCCGAACGTTCCGTTGGCCTGTCCGAGGTAGTGGTACAGGATTCCGTCACGGGTGTCCCGGGCGAGGAGATCGACCCGGCCGTCCTTGTCGGCGTCGCCGGGCGCCGTGAGGGTCATGACGTTCCAGCCGCTGTTGCCGATGAGGACAGGTGCGGCGACGGACGGCGCGGGGCCGCCGACACCGTCGTACCGGTACAGCTTGTCGTTGTACGAGATCACGAGGTCGGGCTGCCCGTCGCGGGTGACGTCGCCGACGCCGACGAGCTTGGAGGTGGTGGGCAGACCGCTGCCGATCCTGATCGGAGCGGCGAGGGAGCCGTCGCCGCGGTTGGGGTAGACGCGCAGCTCGCCGCCGACGATGGCGACGACGTCCTCCATGGCGTCCCCGGTCCAGTCACCGCGGTGCGTCACGGAGGCACCCGACCAACCACCGGACCCGATGTAGATCGGCGAGCCGAGGGCGCCGGTGCCCGTACCGGGGTAGAGGCGCAGCTTGCCGAGGTCGTCGACCGCCACGAGGTCGGGCTTGTTGTCGCCGGTCATGTCGCCCGGGGCGGCGAACGCCGTGCTCGTGATCCACGTACGCACGTCGTCCACACGGGTCGCGACGGCTCCCGTGCGGGTCTCCGTCGACGGCGTACCGAGGCAGCCGCCCTGCCACGACCTGCTGGTGACGGCGACCAGCTCCTGGGTGGCGCCCGCTTGTCGCAGGACGGGGCCGCCCGCGTCTCCCTGGCAGATGGCCGCGTCGCCCGTGGCGGTCAGGGCGACGTCCGCCGAGCTGTCGCCCGCCGCGGTGAACGGCGCGGTGTGCAGCTTGTCGGGGACCCAGGTCGTCTTCGTACGGCCGAACCCGGCCGCCTGGACGCTTTCGCCGGCCGTGACCGGTGTGGCGGCCAGGGCGACCGGCTTCACGCCGGCGACACCGGTGGCCAGCTTCACCATGACCAGGTCCCGGTCGGGGTGCGGGACGAGTGTGACCGCGTTCCGGGTGGCCCCGACCGTGGTCTGGGTCAGGTCGGTGCGGCCGACGGTGACGGTCGTCTTCTCGGCGGGCTTGCCGGGGGCGAGCTGGGTGCGGCCGCCGGTGAAGCAGGAGGCGGCGGTGACGACCCAGCGGGGGTCCACCAGTGCACCGGAGCAGGCACGGGCGGTGTCCTCGCTGTCACCGATCTCGATCTTCGCGGTGAACGCGTGGGCGTTGGCCGCGACGGGGGTGCCGTTGACGGCGTGGGCGGGCGCGGTGAGGACACCGGTCACGACGGTGGCCGCGAGCAGTGCGCTCGTCAGGGCCACGCGCCGGCGATTTCTGGACACGTTGGTTGCTCAGTTCCTTCGGTTCTACGCGGTTGACGTGGGCGGCCGGCGACGTCACGGAGCAGGCACGCGAGGTCGCCCGTGCGGGGCCGGTCAGCCGGTGACGCGGAGTTCGAGGAGAACGGTGGGGGCATCGCCGACGCCCTCGCCGACGCCCTTCAGGTTGTTCTTGGGCACGTCGACGGTCTGGCTCTTGCCCTCGGCGGTGAGTTCGGCACGGACCGGGTGCGACTTGGTCTGGATCGCGAAGACATCGGTCAGTTCGAGGGTCAGGTGGCCGGTGGCGGAGGTGACCTTGAAGCAGAATTCGCCCGCACCGACGCGTGTGAGGACCTTGAGCTGGTCGGCGGCGTCGCTGCACGTGGCAAGGGTGATGTGACCATCGCCACGCTTGAGGGCGATGCCCTGCTCGGCGAGGATCTTGTCGGCGCCCGGGTAGTTGAAGTCCTCGACGGCGAACGGGGGGACGTCGGCGGCCACGGCCTCGGCATTGGCGTCGGTGTGGGTCGCGGCGAGGGTGGAGGCGCCGACGATCACGGCGGCGGTGAGAGCGGAGAACAGCAGCTTGCGGGCGTGGGATATCACCACAGGGTTCCTTCCAGAAGGCATGCAGAACGAATCCGCAGGGGCAGTCTCAGCAAACTCGACAGGGCGCACACCGACTGAGTTTTGACGCGTCATCGAAACTGCGCACAGGGAAATCAGCCCGGAAAGCCGTAAAGGCGGTCCTTCGTGTGCAGGCGTGGAGGGTGAGTTTGTTGGTGCGCTCGTTGCGCGCTTGAGCCCATCCCCTTGGGCTCCGTCCCCCACTGCATCCAGACGCGCTCAACTCGCGTCGTCCGCCACCCGTCCGCCCCCCGGCGGTGAACACACGATAGCAAGCATCCCAACCGTGTGCATCCGATGGGTGTACGACACCTGCGTATACTCGGCGAGCCGAAATTCGGTAACTGGTGGGACAGTTGGCGCCAGATAGGGAAATGGTTGCTTGGTATTTTGAGCCAAAGACATGGAGCCCACGCCGGACTGTCCGGCAGGAAAGGGCTCGCAAACACAGTGAAGCGATCGATACGGTCAATGCAGGCGCTCTGCCTGGCACTCCTGATCTCGCTGATGGCCGGACTCATCGGTGCCGTACCGGCACAAGCCCTCGAAGGCCCGGCCTCCGACGAGGATCTGAGCAACGATCACATACCGGCCACGGACCGCGGCAAGGTCCTGGAGGCGTGGAAGGCCGGTGGCCCCGCGGTCAAGGCGGCCGCAGAGGTCGCCCTGTTGGGGTCGGACTCGGACGTACGCACGTTCCTCGACGGCGAGAAGGCGGTGGCCGAGCTCAGCGATGACCGGGTAGCAACCGTGCAGATCTTCTCGGCCGGCGGTCGTGGCGTGCGCGAGGCGGCGGAGCGGGCCCTGGCCGGTACGCCCGCACAGCTGGACACCTTCCTCAAGACCGGCTGGCAGGCGCCGTTCGAGCAGGACCAGCGGGTCCGTGCCACCCAGATCATCAGCGCCGGTGGCCCCGAGGTGAAGGAGGTCGGCCAGGCAGCGCTCAACGGCACCGCCGACGACATCCAGAACTTCATCGCCGAGAGCCAGTACGCAGCCCGGCAGAACGACGAGCGCGTCCAGGTCGTGCAGATCCTGAGCACGGGTGGTCCCGCGACCAGGGAAGCCGCGCAAGCCGCACTCGACGGTGCGCACGAGGACGTGACGGAGTTCCTGGAGGTGGGCCAGCACGTCGCGCGCGCCCGCGACCAGGAACAGGCCACCATCGAGGACCTCGTCGCCCTCGTCGAAGAGGCCGGCCGTCAGGCCCGGGTCGAGACCGAGGCCGCCAAGGAGGCGTCGGCCCGCGCGGTCGCCGCGACGAAGCTGGCCAAGGAGGCCGCGCAGAAGGCGGCCGCCGAGACCGAGGCCGCCAAGGACGACGCGACCAAGGCGTCCAACGCCGCCGGCCGCGCGGCCGACGCCGCCGAGGGTGCGGCCAAGGCCGCGCAGCAGGCGATCACCGCATCCCGTGCGGCCAACACCTCGGCCCGGGTTGCCGCGAACGCCGCGGCCCAGGCGGCGTCCGCCGCCGCGGCAGCCGCCCAGGCCGCGTCCCGCGCCCGTAACGCGGCCGCGGCCGCCGCGACCGACGCGACCAAGGCCAATGCAGCGCGCCAGGCCGCCGAGGGTGCCCGTACCGCTGCCAAGGGTGCCGAGAAGGCGGCTGTGGCCGCCGAATTCGCCGGTGACGCGGCCGACGAGGCCGGCAAGGCGGCCCTGGCCGCCGCCAGCGCGGGCAGCAACGCCGACCTCGCCGCGGCCGCGGCGCAGCAGGCGAGCGGTCACGCAGGCGTCTCCAGTGCCCAGGCCCAGCGGGCAAGGGACGCGGCCGCGGCGGCTCGCCGGCACGCGGCCGAAGCCACCCGGGCCGCGAACAAGGCCGTGGAACTGGCCGGCAAGTCTGCCAAGGCGGCGCGCGAAGCCCGCGACGCCGCCAAGTCGGCCGCCGCGCACGCCAGGAACGCCGCTGCTGCCGCGGACGCGGCCGCCGAACACGCCGGTGACGCCGCCGTGGCCGCGGCCGAGTCGACCAAGCACGCCGCGGAGGCCAAGAAGGCGGCCGACGCGGCGACAGCCGCGGTCGCCAAGGCGAGGACCACCTACGACCTGGCCCGTGAGGTCGAAGCGGAGGAACTGGCCGACCGCAGGTACAGCGAGGTCGAGGAAGCCAAGGCCCTGAAGGTCGCCGACGACGAGCGCAAGGCATCGGAGCAGAAAGCCGCCCAGGAGGCCAGGGCGGCCGACGAGGAGGCGCTCCGTCTCGCGGCCGAGGTGACCAACCCGGGCAACGACCTGGAGGAAACGGCCACGAAGTCGCGCAAGGTCGCGCTGCACGTCGCGAAGACGCGGGGCCCTTGGAGCGTCACCACGGCCGAGGCCGCCCTCGCGGGCTCCGACGAACTGGTCGTCGAGTACATCCGGGCCGGCTGGAAGGAAGCAGGCGAACGGGACGAGTACGCCCGCACCGTCAACCTGGCCTGGGACTCCGAGTACGAACCCGTCCGCACGGCCGCGAAGACCGCTCTCAAGGGCGACACGGCGCAGATCGGCGCCTTCATCGCGACCGGACAGCACGAGGCGGCCAAGAACGACTACCGGATCAGGACGACCCAGCTCATCGACGGCGCCGGATCCGGGGTGAAGAAGGCCGGGCAGGACGCGCTCAACTCCGGCTCGACGGACAAGCTGCGGGAGTTCATCCACACCGGCTACTACACGGCGCGTACGACCGATGAGCGCGTCCGCGCCGTCCAGCTGAGGAGCATCGGCGGCCCCGAACTCAAGGCCGCCGCCGATGTCGCGCTCGCCGGACCGCCCCAGGTGCTGCACCGGTTCATCGAGGTCGAGCAGTTCCGCGCCAAGCGCAAGGACCAGCTCACCGCCAGCCATGTCTCCCGGGTCCAGCGTCTGATCGCCGGGGCGGCCCGCGTTGCCGCGACGGCACAGAAGGACGCCGCGCTGGCCGCCAAGGTGGCTGCCGATGCCCGCAAGGCGGCGGAGGACGCGGCCAGGTACGCCCGGGAGGCCGAGGAGTCCGCGAGGCAGGCGGGCGAGTACGCCAAGCAGGCCGACGCCCATGCCGATGCCGCCGAGAAGTCCGCCGCCGAGGCGGCGGCCTCGGCCCGGACGGCTCGCGCCGCCGAGGCCAGTGCGAAGGACGCCGTACTGCGCGCCGACCTGTCGGCGTCCCGTGCGGAGGCCTCCGCCGTCTCGGCGCAGCACTCCGCGAGTGAGGCCTGGGCGGCGGCAGACGCCGCGTACGCTTCGTCCGTCGCCGCCGGCAAGGACGCCACCGCTGCCAGCAAGGCGGCCGACGAGGCCGGGGACATCGCCTTCCGGAAGCTGCAGGAGGAGATCAGGGCGCACTTCGCGAACCTGGCCGCCGAGATGGAGGAGCGCTCCCTCAAGGCGGAGGACGAGGAGTTCGAGGAGTACCTGCGCAAGCTCGACGAGGTCGACTGGGGGAAGGTTCTCTCCGAGGGCGGCCACTTCACCCTCGACGCGCTCGGCCTGATCCCGGGCTTCGGCGAGATCGCGGACGGCGCCAACTGCGCCTGGTACTTCGGCGAGGACAAGAAGATCGACGCGGGCCTGTCCTGCGCCGGCATGGTCCCGTTCGCCGGATGGGGCGCCGCGGGCGTCAAGTTCGGCAAGTGGGGCACCAAGGCGGACGGCTTCTTCAAGAAGCTCTTCGGCAAGAACGCGCAGTTCCCCTCGTGCGCCAGGACGCTCGCCAGGTCCATGGCCAGGTCCATGGCGCAGGGGATCTCCTGCCCCGTGGGCTTCGCGAACATGGGCAACGACATCTTCGTGTCGCCCGCGGGCCTGGTCTACATGCGCGAAAGCGCCGCCAAGCACCGTATCGACCACATCATGGACCACACGAAGGCCGTCGACGGCAAGCCCCTGCACGGTGTGTTCAAGGTGAAGAACCAGGACGAGCTCCTGAAGATGATCGACGACGCCTGGAAGAAGGGCGGCGAGGTCGTCCCGACCAACAACAAGAACAAGGTCACCCGCATCGACTACGACGAAGCGATCGGTGAGGGGGGCGAGAAGTTCCTCTGCGTCGTCACCAGGGTCGTCAAGAAGAAGGACAGGGTGATCACCGCCTACCCGTCCTCCTCGCGCGACTGCCCCAGGTTCTGAGGACGCTGCGGGGCCGACACCCCGTCCTGACCCATCGAGGGCGGTGGGCCCGGCACCCGGCCGGGCCCACCGGTTTCCAGCCACACGCCTGCACAACACGAAGGACCCGACCATGCTCCCGACCGACGAGATCCGGGCGCTCCTGAGGGAGCACGACGATCCGGACCACCTGGAACGCCCGCCGCACTTCGACCTGGTCGTCGGGGGGAAACGCTTCGCAGGGCTCGTACGCGCCCTTGAGGGGCGCTTCGGGCCTGCCTGTACGAGCGGTCTCACCCAGGACACCAGTCACTACGGCGGCATCACGGTCCCCACGGAAGTGACGGGCCTCGAACGGCCGTTGTGGGTGCTGCTGAGCAACTTCGGCGGCTTCGTCACGGCCGGGACGGGCGGCGAGGGCATGCCCGGTTCCCAGCAGGGCCTCACCGAGGACTTCCTGACCTGGCTCGACGGTGTCTGTACCGACCTGGGCTGCGTATTCGTCCCCGTAGAGCTCCTCCTGGAGCCGTACGACGGCAGGTCGGTCCTCGAGCAGATGTACGCCGAGCCGCTCCTGGCGGCGCTGGCGGCCGAGCAAGGCTGGGACGACGACGGCGACGACGAGGACGAGGAGGACCTGCCCCCGGTTTGGTTCGACCGCTACTTCCAGTACATGTGAGGCCCACCCCGCCGGCCGGTCCTTCAGCGGCCGTGCCGGCTGCGCCTGCCTCCCCGACATCACCCAGAACCAACCGCCGTCCGCCCACCACCGGGCGGCACACCCCGAACTCAGGACACCACACATGAGCTACACAAGACCCCTGCGCCTCGCCGCGCTTGCCACCGCCCTGACAGCGGTCCCCCTCGCGCTCAGCGCCGCACCCGCGTCCGCCGTCACCGGTGGCACCGTCCCCACCGGCAGCGCCTTCGCCTCCACCGCGCGGCTGGACATCGGTGACACCACCCGCGGCTGCTCCGCCGTGCTGGTCGACGCCGAGTGGCTGCTCACCGCGGCCAGTTGCTTCGCCGACGACCCGGGCGCGGGCCTCGCCGTGCCCGCCGGTGCCCCGAAGCAGAAGACGACCGCCGTCATCGGCCGCACCGACCTGACCGGCACCCAGGGCGCCGAGCGCCGCGTCGTGGAGCTGGTCCCGCGTACCGACCGCGACGTGGTCCTGGCCCGACTCAACCGTCCGGTCACCAACGTCACCCCCATCTCCCTGGCCACCACCGCCCCTTCCGCGGGCGAGGAGCTGACGTTCGCGGGCTACGGCCGCACCAAGGACGAGTGGGCACCGCTCAAGCTGCACACCGGCACGTACACGGTGGACTCGGCGGCCGCCACCACGGCCGGCGTCACCGGCAAGAACGGCGCGGCCGCGTGCAGTGGCGACGCCGGCGGTCCCGTGGTCCGCGTGACGGGTGGCACGGCCGCCCTCGCCGCCCTCACCAGCCAGTCCTGGCAGGGCGGTTGCTTCGGAGTCGACGCCACCGAGACCCGTACCGGCGGCGTCGCCGCCCGTGTCGACGACCTGGCCTCCTGGGTGAGCTCCAAGGCCGGTGCCACGCGCGTCACCGACTTCAACGGTGACGGCATCGAGGACATCGCGATCTCCGACCCCAAGGCCGTCGTCGGCGCCGACGACGGGGCCGGTGTGGTCCGGATCGTGTACGGCGGTGGCAAGGGCACCGCCGAGATCAACCAGGACCTCGACTGGGTGCCGGGCGGTGCCGAAGCGGGGGACTGGTTCGGTGAGGCCCTCGCCACCGTCGACCACAACGAGGACGGCTACACCGATCTCGTCGTCGGCACCCCCTCCGAGGACCTGGGCACGGCGCCCGACGCGGGCATGGTCGACGTCTTCTACGGCGCCGCCGGCGGCATCGGCACGGGTGCCGTGAAGGGCGTCCACTTCGAGCAGGGCACCGGCACGGGCGCCATCGCGGCCTCCGCCGGCGAGAACGGCGACCGCATGGGCCACGCCGTCGCCGCCGGGCGGACCGCCGCGGGCGAGCCGTACCTGGTCATCGGCGTCCCCGGCGAGGCTCTCGGGTCCGTCGCCAAGGCCGGCAGCGCGTTCTACGTGCGCGGCGCCACCAACGTCGCCGTCCACCAGGACAAGCCGGACGTCCCGGGCAACGCGGAGGCGAACGACCGCTTCGGCACCAGCGTCGCGGGCGATGCCCACCACATCGCCATCGGCAACCCCAACGAGGCCATCGGCACGCTGGCGAACTCCGGCGGCGTCGCGGTCTTCGGCCACGGTGGCGCGGACGGCGTTCCCACCCCGCAGTTCGGGCTCGACCAGGACCTCGACACCGTCTCCGGCGCCGCCGAGGCGGGCGACG
Source organism: Streptomyces sp. NPDC091376 (assembly GCF_044757085.1). Taxonomy (NCBI): domain Bacteria; kingdom Bacillati; phylum Actinomycetota; class Actinomycetes; order Kitasatosporales; family Streptomycetaceae; genus Streptomyces; species Streptomyces sp. NPDC091376. Next base: position 294,327 of record NZ_JBIVUF010000001.1, read on the forward strand.
AGTTCGGTGCCTCGCTGGCCCTGGTCGCGTACCGCCCGTCGGGTGCCGCCACCGCCACGGAATCGTTCCTCGTGGTCGGCTCGCCCGGTGAGGCCCTGGCCGTGAACGATGCCGACAAGGCCGACGCGGGCCGCGTCGTCACCTTCCGCGTCACCGCCGCCGGTGCCTTCAGCGAGGTCGACGCCCTCTGGCAGGGCACCGCTGACGACACGGTGTCAGGCACGGCCGAGGCCGGCGACCGCTTCGGCGAGAAGGTCACGGCCGTCAACACCGCGCCGCGCGCGACGAGCACCGTCTCGACGCTGCGGGTCGCGGTCGGCATCCCCGGCGAGGCCGTCGGCACGGCGGCGGGCGCGGGCGCGGTCCAGACGTTCCCGCTCCTCGGCACGGCGGGCGGCTCCGATGTCTGGATCGAGGCGGGCAACCCCTCGGGCCTGCCCGGCACCCCCGGCGCCGGCCAGCACGTCGGCAGGAGCATCACCTTCACCGGCACGAACCTGTACGTGGGCATGCCGTACGGCCCCGCCCTCGGCGCCGTCCACGTCCTGCCCTGGGCGAACGTGAGCGGCGGCACGAAGGCGGCCGTCACCACCCACAAGCCCGGCGCGGGCGGCCTCCCGCCGGCCGGCGGGCGCTTCGGCTACGTGGCGAAGTAGCCGCGTCCACCGAGTGGTCGGCACGACAGGAGCCCCCGAAGACCCGGCACGGGTCTTCGGGGGCTCCTGTCCGCGGCGGCCGGAAGCTCCGCCCAACCGGCGAAGAGCACGGAGGCCACGATCGCCGGTCCGTGCCGGCACGGCCGTCGCCGCCGTCGGTCGTGAAGCTCCCGTCGGCCGTGAAGCTCCCGTCGCGAAGACGTTCTCCGAGGTTGTCGTATGCCCACCAGCCCGGGCGGTAGGGGATGTCGGCGACATCCCCATGCAGCACGGTGATCGTCAGCCGCAACAGGCGCTCCCTTCACCGCACTTCGCCCGACCTCGCTCTTCGGCGACGTCAAGTATGGCTCGGCTTCGGGGACCGCGGATCGGATTGCGGGGCGGACGGCATGGTGAAGACGTGGTCCGGGGTCGCGACGGACGTGACCGCGTGGCCGATCAGCGTGCTCAGTGAGTTGCCCTCGTGGTCGGCGTCGGAGTTGATCAGGACGACCAGGGTGGCGTCCTCGGACGGCAGCTGGACGGCGAGCGTCTCGTACCCCGGGAGTTCGCCGTTGTGGCCGATCCAGTCGTTGACGCGCATGATGCCCAGCCCGTACGCGACGCCGGGGTGTCCCGTCGGCCCGAAGTCCAGGCGCTGCTTCTGCGTCGCCGGTTCGAGCAGGCGGCCGTCGGCCAGGGCGGGGACCCAGGTGTGGAGGTCCTCCAGGCTCGAGATCATGGCGCCGGCCGCCCAGGCCCACGAGGGGTTCCAGTGGGTGGCGTCGACCGTGGCGCCGGTCGTCGTGGCTCCCGTGGGCGAGTAGTCCGTGTATCCCCGGGCGTACGGCTCCGGCAGAGCGGCGCTCGTCGGGAACGACGTCTGCTCCAGCCCGAGCGGCTCGTACACCTGCTGCTCCAGCTCGGCGCCGAGAGATCGTCCGGTGACCTTCTCGATGACCAGGCCGAGCAGCACCGTGTTGGTGTTGCTGTACTCCCACTTGGTGCCCGGTGGGAAGTCGGGCGGGTGCGCGAACGCGTAGTCGAGCAGCTGCCGGGGTGTGTACGTGCGCTGGGGATCGGCGAGCAGGGACTTCGACCAGGCGTCGTCGTCGGTGTAGTTGTACAGGCCGCTGCGCATCGCGGCCAGCTGGCGCAGGGTGATGCGGTCCCCGTCGGGGACGCCTTCGACATACCGCGAGACGGGGTCGTCGAGGCCGATCTCGCCCCGGTCCACCAGCCGCAGAAGACCCGTGATCGTGAACGTCTTGGTGACGCTGCCGATCCGCATGTGCAGATCGGACTTCATCGCTGCGCCGGACTCCTTGTCGGAGACCCCGAACGATTTCTCGTACCTGCCGCGTCCGGGTATCCACAGCCCGACGTCGACACCGGGGATCCCGGCCCGCTCCATGACGTCGGTGATCGCGGTGTCGAGTCGTTCCACCGTCGTGGGATCGAAGTCGTGCCCAACGGTCCCGGCCGGTGCGCCGCTCGCGCCCACGGCGACCATGAGCAACGCCGCGAGGCTCGCGAGAAGCATTCTGAGACGGGTCATCCGCAGTCACCTCTGATCTCTCAGCGACCGGGGTGAAATGGGTGTTGTGCGGACTATCCATCATAGGATCGCCCAAATCGGAGGGCGACTCGGGCGGCGACTCGGGCGGAAGGCGGAGCGTGGGCGAGGCGAGGCGAGGGCAAGGGGGCGGGAGACGGGGGCGGGGCGTAGGGGGGATCGCCCCCGTCTCCCATGTCCGGGTGCGGCGTCGGCGGCTCAACCGCCCACGCTGACCTGGAGTTCCTTGATGCCGTTCAGCCAGGCCGCGCGCAGCCGGCGCGGGTCGCCGGCCAGGCGGAGGTCCGGCAGGGTGTCGGCGATGGCGTTGAAGATGAGTTCGATCTCCTGGATGGCCAGGGACTTGCCGAGGCAGAAGTGCGGGCCTCCGCCGCCGAAGCCGAGGTGGGGGTTCGGGTCGCGGGTGATGTCGAAGGCCTCGGGGTTGTCGAAGACCTCGGGGTCGTTGTTGGCGGAGGAGTAGAACAGCCCCACCCGGTCGCCCTTCTTGATCTTCCGGCCGCCGAGTTCGGTGTCCTGGGTGGCGGTCCGCTGGAAGGAGACGACGGGCGTCGCCCAGCGGACGATCTCCTCGGCCGCGGTCGCCGGACGGTCCCGCTTGTACAGCTCCCACTGCTCGGGGTGGGTGAGGAAGGCGTGCATGCCGTGGCTGATGGCGTTGCGCGTCGTCTCGTTTCCGGCGACGGCGAGCAGCAGCACGAAGAAGCCGAACTCGTCGGAGCTGAGGTTGCCCTCGCCCTCGGCGGCGACGAGCTGGGTGACGATGTCCTTCGCCGGGCACTGCTTGCGGTCGGCGGCGAGGTTCATCGAGTAGCCGATGAGTTCCATGGCCGCCTCGGCGCCGATCTCCTCGGTGATGGCGTACTCGGGATCGTCGTACGCGACCATCTTGTTCGACCAGTCGAAGATCCGGGCCCGGTCGTCCTGGGGGATGCCGATGAGTTCGGCGATCGCCTGGAGCGGCAGCTCGACGGCGACACTGGTGACGAAGTCGAAGCTGCCGTCGGCGGCCGCTCCGCTCCGCGCCGCCTCGACGATCTTCCGGGCGCGGTCGCGAAGTGCCGACTCCAGGCCGCGTATCGCGCGCGGGGTGAAGCCGCGCTGGACGATCTGGCGGACCCGGGTGTGCTCGGGCGGGTCCATGTTGAGCATGATCAGGCGCTGGACCTCGATCTGGTCACGGCTGATGTGCTCGTTGAAGCGGATGACCGCCGTGTTCTCGTTCGAGGAGAACAACTCCGGGTGGGTGGAGACGTGTCTGACGTCCGCGTGCCGAGTGACGACCCAGTACCCCTCGTCGTCGAAGCCGGTGATGCCGCGCGGCTGCGGGCACCACCAGACCGGTGCGGTCTGCCGCAGTTGGGCGAACTCGGGGAGGGGTATACGGCTCTGCAGCAGATCGGGGTCGGTGGCGTCGAACCCTTCGGGGAGATGGGGGCAGGGCATCGGCAACTCCAGGTCTGACGGCTGGGCGCTGGCTGGAAAGTTCTGACGGCCCATCAGAAGTGTCCGCAAGGTAGTAACGGGTTCTACAACTGGCAAGGGTCACGCCGGGAACTGTTGCGTGCAGGAGCCTTGCGTACCTGGGGTAACCCTCATAAGACTGCAACAAGAACTAGAACGCGTACTAGTTCTTCTTGCGGTTCTTGCGTGCGGGGTGCCGGGACACCCCGCCGCCGTGCTGAGGAGAGGACGAGCTCATGGCCGCGGAACCCGTCATCGTCGAAGCCGTACGCACACCGATCGGCAAGCGCGGTGGCGCGCTCGCCAATCTGCACCCCGCCTATCTACTGGGCGAGACCTACCGGGAACTCCTCGGCCGCACCGGCATCCACGCCGACTGCGTCGAGCAGATCGTCGGCGGCACCGTCACCCACGCCGGCGAACAGTCCATGAACCCGGCGCGCACCGCCTGGCTCACCATGGGCCTTCCGTACGAGACCGCGGCGACGACCGTGGACTGCCAGTGCGGCTCCTCGCAGCAGGCCTCGCACATGACCGCCAACATGATCGCGGCAGGTGTCATCGACATCGGCATCAGCTGCGGCGTCGAGGCCATGTCGCGCGTACCGCTCGGCAGCGGATCCAAGCACGGGCCGGGCAAACCCTGGCCGGACGAGTGGAACGTCGACCTGCCCAACCAGTTCGAGGCGGCGGAACGCATCGCACGCCACCGCGGGCTCACCCGGGAGAACGTCGACTCGCTCGGGCTCATATCGCAGGAGCGGGCGGCCGTCGCCTGGTCCGAGGAACGCTTCAAGCGTGAGACGTTCGCCGTCCAGGTCCCCACGACCGAGGAGGAGCAGGCCGCGGGGCAGGGCATGTGGCGGCTCGTCGACCGCGACGAAGGACTGCGGGACACCTCCATGGAGGCCCTGGCCGGGCTGAAACCGGTCATGCCGACCGCTGTCCACACGGCCGGGAACTCCTCGCAGATCTCCGACGGCGCCGCGGCGATCATGTGGGCGTCCAAGCGCATGGCGCGGGCGCTGAAGCTGAAGCCACGCGCCCGGATCGTCGCGCAGGCGCTCGTCGGCTCCGATCCGCACTACCACCTGGACGGGCCGATCGACGCGACCCGGGCGGTGCTGGGGAAGGCGGGGATGTCGCTCAAGGACATCGACCTCATCGAGGTCAACGAGGCCTTCGCCTCGGTCGTCCTGAGCTGGGCGCAGGTCTTCGAGCAGGATCTGGAGAAGGTCAACGTCAACGGCGGGGGCATCGCGCTGGGGCACCCGGTCGGGGCGACGGGGGCGCGGCTGATCACCACGGCGCTTCATGAACTGGAGCGTACGGACAAGGAGTTCGCGTTGGTGACGATGTGTGCGGGCGGGGCGCTGGCGACCGGGACGATCCTCCAGCGGCTGTAGTTCCCCCTCCTTCCCCCGCGCGCCCGGCGGGCACGTCGAGCACGAGGGGCACGACGGGCACGACGAGCACGGTCGAGGCTCCGAAGCGATGACCGCTTCGGAGCCTCGGCCATGTGCGGACGTCACTTCGGGGGTTCGCTGCGGAAACGATCGAAACGCTCAATTCCGTCTGCTCTGTAGAGCGATTGAGCGTATGCGTGCTAGAAACCGCCAGCGGTAATCGCCTGCTTCCCTCTCCGCGACCAGCCCGCCCCCCCGTACAGGAGACCGCCATGACGCGTTCCTGGTCCCGTCGCACCTTCCTGCGCACCACCGGCGGCACGGCACTCGCCCTCGGCCCGACCGCCGGACCGCTGCCGGCCCATCAGGCCGTCGCCGCGTCCGCGTCCGCGTCCTCGTCCGCGGCCATGGCCTCGTCCGCGGCCGCGGACGACTTCAGTGCCCTGCGCGCCAAGTGGCGCACGCTGATACTCGGCGAGGGCTTCAGCCCGACCGCCGAACCGTTCAGGACGAAGCTGGCCGCACTCGGCGCCCGCGCGGGCGAGTACCGGTCGGCGATGGCCCCTGCCACCGGATCGCTCTGGCCCGACCTGGTGTGGGCCGACCCGGAACCCGACACGGACCAGGAGTCCTTCGGCTACTCGGCCCGGCTGGTCGACAGTCTCAACCGGCTGAACACCATGGCCCAGGCCTACTGCCGGCAGGGCACCGGGCTGACCGGGAACGCCGCCCTCAGGGACGCCGTCGTCACCGGCCTCGACCACATCCACGCCCGGGTCTACAACGAGAACCAGGCCCGTTACGGCAACTGGTGGAGCTGGCAGATCGGCGGCCCGCAGGCACTCCTCGACGTGTGTGTCCTGATGTACGACCAGCTGTCCGCCACCCAGATCGCCGACCACTGCCGTGCCGTCGACCATTTCGTGCCGGACTCGGCGGTCGCCGCCTACACCGGTACCAGCACCGGTGCCAACCGCGTCGACCTGTGCCGGGTCCTCATCCTGCGCGGCATCGTCGGCGGCAGTGCGGCCAAGATCGCGCTGGGCAGGGACGCGCTCTCGCCCGTCTTCCCGTACGTCACCACCGGCGACGGCCTCTACGCCGACGGCTCGTTCGTCCAGCACGGCACCATCCCGTACACGGGCTCGTACGGCGCGGTGATGCTGGGCGGTCTCGGCGCGCTCTTCAGCCTGCTCGCCGGCTCCGGCTGGGCCGTCACCGACCCCGGCCGGCAGATCGTCCTCGACGCGGTCGAGAACGCCTGGGCGCCCTTCCTCTACAACGGGCTGATCATGGACGGGGTCTCGGGACGCGCCATCAGCCGTGGCATCGCCGCCGGCGCCGCCAGCGGGGTGCAGGCCGACGACCATCTGCGCGGCCACGGCATCCTCGCCTCGATCCTGCTGCTCGGCCAGGGCGCGAGCGCCACCGAGAACGCCCGCTGGCGGGGGCTGGTCAAGGGCTGGATACAGCGCGACTACTACAGCCCGCCGCTGAGCAGCCCGTCACTCGGCCTGGAGAGCCTCGCCCGGCTGAAGGCCGTGGCGGACGACACCTCGGTCACGGCCATCGCCGAGCCCACCGGGCACCGGCTCTTCCCGTCCATGGCCCGTGCCACCCACCGCCGCCCCGGCTGGGCCGCCTCGATCAGCATGGCCAGCAAGCGCATCAGCTACTACGAGACCGGCAACGGCGAGAACCTGCGCGGCTGGCACACCGGCTCCGGAATGCTCTACTGGTGGGGCGACACCTACGCCAACGGACAGTACAGCGACGCCTTCTGGCCCACCGTCGACCCCTACCGCCTCCCCGGGACGACCGCCTCGCGCAAGACCCTCGCCGACGGGGCGGGCGGCGACTGGGGAGCGGCCAAGCCCGACGTCAACTGGGTGGGCGGTGCCACCGACGGCACCAGGGCCGCGATCGGCCAGTATCTGAGGGGCCTCCAGAGCACCCTGATGGCGAAGAAGTCCTGGTTCTGTCTGGACGACTCCGTCGTCTGCCTGGGCGCGGGCATCACGTGCACCGACGGCACCGCGGTCGAGTCGGTCGTCGAGAACCGCAACCTCGGGCTCTCCGGCGCGCACACCTTCACCGTCAACGGCACGGTGAAGCCTGTGAGTCACCCCTGGTCCGAGACGCTGACCGGCGCGACCTGGGCACACATCGGCGGCATGGGCGGCTATGTCTTCCCCGGCGGTGCGACGGTCAAGGCGCTGCGCGAGGAACGCACCGGCCGCTGGAGCGACATCAACCGGAGCATGTCCACCACCGCGCTCACGCGGCGGTATCTGACCCTGTGGGCCGACCACGGCACCAACCCGTCCGACGCGACGTACGCCTACGTCCTCATGCCCGGCGCGAACACCACGCAGACCGCCGCGCGCGCCGCCGACAGCGGCTGGGTGCAGATCCTCGCCAACACCGACGACCAGCAGGGCGTACGCGTGCCCTCCCTGGGCTTCACCGGGGTCAACTTCTGGTTCGGCGGGACCGTCGGGGCGCTCACCGCGAGCGCGCCCTGCTGCGTGATGATCACCGAGAAGAGCGACGGCACCGCAGTGATCTGCGTCAGCGACCCGATGCGCATGCAGACCAGCCTGAGCCTCACCTGGAACCGGGCCGTGGCCTCCGTGACCTCCAGGCCCTCGACGGTCACCGGAGCGAGCACCGGCTCCTCGCTGAACCTCACGTTCGGCGACCTCAGCGGCACCGCCGGCGCCACCCAGAGGATCACCGTCAGGCTCGGCTGACCGGAAGGAGCCCAGGAGCACCCCGTACGCCTCCGCAGGAGGCCCGTACCCGCAACTCCGGCAGCAGCTCCAGATGCTGACGGGGCGCGGGAACGTCCCCCGCGCCGCGCTCGGCGAGCCGCTGGAGCACGAGTTTCGCCGCCAGTTCCCCGACCGACCGCTTCGGCGGGGCGATCGCGGTCAGCGGGACGTCGGCGAGCGCGGCCACCTCGTCGTCGTACGCGATCAGCGCGAGGTCCTCCGGAACGCCGATGCCGCGCGCCTGCAGGCGGGGCACCAGCACGATGGCGTCCTCGTCGCTGTGCACCAGGGCGGCCGTGACCCCGTGCCGTTCGACGGCCTCGACGAGGTACCGCACCGACTCGTCGAACTCCGCCCCAGGGGTGCGGACGGACGGCGACCCCGGCACGGTCTCCAGGCCCAGGGACTGAACGGATGCCAGGTAGCCCGCCGTGATGCCCGCGGTGTGCGGGCCGTCCTGCAGCAGCGCGGCGATCGAGCGGTGGCCGAGGGCGGCGAGATGGCTCACCGCCAGCGCGGCGCCGTGCGCCCGGTCGGTGCGTACGCGGTCGAGCGCGGCGGCCGGATTGCCGGCCGGCGCCGAGCGCTCGACCAGCACCACTGGTGCCTCGCATGCCATGAGCCACCGCTCCTGGCCCGCGGCGGGCACGCCGCCGAACCAGCTGGGCGCCACCAGCAGCCCCTCGGCGCCACCGGCCAGCAGATGCCCGGCCCGGACGGGGTCCTCGCCGTCGACGTAGCCGGTCATGCCGAGCACCAGCCGGCCGCCCCGCGCCTCGACCGCCTCGCGGGCCCCGTGGATGATGTCGGCGAAGATGTAGTTGGTGGTGGGCACGATCATGCCGATCACCGCGCCGCCGGAGCCCGGCGCGGACGCCCGGTTCTCCGTCGGCGCCCCGTCCGGCGGCAGCACCGCGCCGTGCATGCGCCGCACCTTGCCCTGGGCGGCGAGCGTCTCCACGTCCCGGCGCAGGGTCACGGCGGAGACGCCGAGTTCGGCCGCGAGCTGTGCCACCCGGAGGCTGCCGCGTTCCCGTACGAGCGCGAGTACCCGCTCATGGCGCTGGTCGACGTGCAGTCGCATGGGCTCCCCCTGGGCGAGTCGGGTTGCGTCACTGTACGCCGCGGCCGTATGGCTCGGTCCCGCCCGATCCGCATGCCGAGGGCGGGGCTCGGCGGTTCCGGGCAGAGGCCTGGAATGGAGCAAGGCTCCGAAGCGGGGTCACCGCTTCGGAGCCTTGTGATTCTGGTGCCGCCGTGGCGGCCCGGGTGGTGCCGGTGCGTCGGCTCGGGGCCGGTGCGTCGGCTTAGTACCAGTGGTTGGCCTGCCAGAAGTTCCAGGCGCCGCACGGGCTGCCGTAGCGCTCGTTCATGTAGTCCAGACCCCACTTGATCTGGGTCTTGGGGTTGGTCTTCCAGTCGGCGCCGGAGGAAGCCATCTTGCCGCCGGGCAGGGCCTGGACCAGGCCGTAGGCGCCGGAGGAGGCGTTGGTGGCGGACGGGTTCCAGTTGGACTCGTGCGTCACGATCTTGTCGAAGCACTGGAACTGGGCGGCGGGCATCATCTGCTTCGCGATCTCCTGCGGCGTGGCGGTCGAGGCCGACGCCGCGGATCCCGTCCCCATGACCGCACCGACCGCACCAAGAAGCACGGCGGTACCGGCAATGACGGACTTGTTGCGGGCAGAGAATCGGTTGATCAGCGAGCGGGTCAAGGGAGTGCCTAACGTTCGGGGACTGGGCGGTCGCGAGGGGCGGGCCGAGCCGGGCTCGTGTGCTGGGCTTCCAGGCCCTGCGACTCCTTGCGACGGGAACAGTTGTAACCAGCCCCCGGGCCCCCGCGCCGTGACCGGGCTCACCCCGTAGATACGACGTAGACAGGGCAGGGAGGGTCTAAAGTCCCAAACTGGACATATAGGGTTTATGTGCAGGTCGGGGACGGTGGCCCGAGGACTCATGTCCTCGCATTGCGGCTACGAAGGCCGATAGTTTTGGGACCAAAGTCCTGTGGGCCGCCTCACGGCTCCGGGGAGGTTTTGGCGGGCTCGAATGTGACCTGGGCCTCGAAGGCCGCCCTCCTGGTCGCCCTGCGCAGCGCCTTCAGCAGCGTCGGGCCGACGGCGAGCGTCAGCACGACGGTGAGGGCGGCGCGGCCAAGGTCCCAGCCCAGCGAGGTGGCGAGCACGTACGCGACGAAGCGGACGAGGTTCTCGCCGATCGGGTCACCCGCGTGGAAGGAGATCCCCGAGGCCGTGCCCGGCACGATCGTCCAGCCCTGCAGATTCATGACCGTGCCGTACGCGAACGACGCGGCGAAACCGTATCCCGCGAGCATCAGCAGCTCGGCACGGCCCCTCAGCCGGTCCGGGCCCGGCAGCAGGCCCGCGCCCATCGTGAACCAGCCCATGGCGAGCATCTGGAACGGCATCCACGGCCCGACACCGCCCGTGAGCAGCGCGGACGCGAACATCGTCACCGAGCCGAGGACGAAGCCGAAGCCCGGGCCGAGTACCCGGCCGCTCAGCACCATCAGGAAGAACATGGGTTCCAGGCCCGCCGTACCGGCGCCGAGCGGACGCAGGGCCGCGCCGACCGCGGCGAGGACGCCGAGCATCGCGACGGCCTTCGCGTCCATGCCGCCGTCGGCGATGGTCGCGACGACGACGCCGACGAGGAGGGGAAGGAGCGCGGCGAAGAGCCAGGGGGCGTCCTGGGCGTGGTCCGTGATGGCGGCGTCCGCGTCGGCGAGCAGCGGCCAGCCGAAGGCGGCGACGCCGATCGCGCTGATGAGGACGAGCGCGGCGACGGCGCGGGGGCCGAGGCGTACGGAACGGGCGGGGCGGGTGCCGGGGGCCCGGGCGGGGCCGGGGAGCGGGTCACGGCGAAGGCTCGGGCGACGGGCCCGGCGCGGGCCTCGGCCGGGGGAGACAGGGGGCACGGAGGTCACAGCGCCGCCTCCACCTGGGCGACCGTGAGCCACGGTTCCGGTGCGAGGATCTTCGCGACCTGCGGTGCGAAGGCGGGGGACGACGTGACGACAGCGGCCGTCGGGCCGTCCGCGACGACCTCGCCGTCCGCGAGGATCACCACCCGGTGCGCCAGCTCGGCGGCGAGCTCCACGTCATGGGTGGCCAGGACGATGGCGTGCCCCTCGGCCGCGAGGCCCCGCAGGACGGCGACCAGGCGGGCCTTCGCCGCGTAGTCCAGGCCGCGGGTCGGCTCGTCGAGGAGCAGCAGCGGGGGACGCGCGGTCAGCACGAGCGCGAGGGCGAGCGCCAGCCGCTGGCCCTCGGACAGGTCCCGCGGGTGGGTCGCGTCCGGTACGCCCGGCAGCAGCGCGGTGACGAGGTCCCGGCAGGTCCCCGGCGCGGCTCCCGCGTCCGCGTCCGCGGCGGCGCACTCGGCGCCGACCGTGTCCGCGTACAGCAGGTCCCGAGGCTCCTGCGGTACGAGCGCGACCTGGCGGATCAGCTCGCGCGGCGCCGTACGCCGCGGGTCGCGGCCCCCGACCCGCACCGACCCGGACGTCGGCCCGACCAGCCCGACGAGGCTGCTGAGCAGCGTCGACTTCCCGGCGCCGTTGCGCCCCATGAGCGCGACGATCTCGCCGGGCGCGACGGTGAGGTCCACGCGCCGGAGCGCCTCGACGCGTCCGCGCCGGACGCCGAGCGCCCGGACGACGGCCGCGGGTGCGCCGGCTTCGGTGACGGCCGCGGGTGCATCGGCGTCGGTGACGGCCCCGGGAGCATCGGCTTCGGTGACGGCCCCGAGTGCGTCGGCGTCGTCGGTGGTCGCGGGCGCACGCACCGGCTGCGCCGGCGGCCCGGGCTGTGCGGGTGCCCCGCCGACGGAGGCCGAGGGCCGGCTCCGCCGCAGCAGCCTGCCGAGCAGGCTCGTGCGGGCGGGCTCGTGCGCTTCGGCCGCGGGCCGGTGGTGAGTCCGCCCGGCCGGCGCCGGGGGCTCGCCCGCCACGGGGCGGAGCCGCGAGCCGTCGCCGCCGGGACGGGACGGGGCGGAGGAGGCGGACGGCTCGGCCTGCCCGGACGGCGACGGCGGCGTGCGGCCCGACAGCCGGACCCGTACGTCGGACGCGCGGCGGCGGGCGTCGCGCACCGACAGGGGCAGCGGGTCCCAGCCCACGAGGCGGCCCAGCGCCACCACCGGGGGATGGACCGGGGAGAGGGCCATCACCTCGGCGGGAGCGCCCATCACCGGGGGCTCACCAGGAGCCGGGAGCAGGATGACCTGGTCGGCGTACTGGACGACCCGTTCGAGGCGGTGCTCCGCCATGAGGACCGTCGTCCCCAGGTCGTGGACCAGGCGCTGGAGCACCGCCAGGACGTCCTCCGCCGCGGCCGGGTCGAGCGCCGACGTCGGCTCGTCCAGGACGAGCACCTTCGGGTGCGGGGTCAGCACGGAACCGATCGCGACCCGCTGCTGCTGGCCGCCGGAAAGCGTCGCGATCGGCCGGTCGCGCAGCTCCGCGAGCCCCAGCAGATCGAGCGTCTCCTCCACCCGCCTGCGCATCACGTCCGGGGCCAGGCCCAGCGACTCCATCCCGTACGCGAGCTCGTCCTCGACCGTGTCGGTGACGAAATGCGCGAGCGGGTCCTGGCCCACCGTGCCGACGAGGTCGGCGAGTTCACGCGGCTTGTGCGTGCGCGTGTCCCGGCCGTCCACCGTGACCCGCCCCCGCAGCGTGCCGCCGGTGAAGTGCGGCACCAGCCCGGAGACCGCTCCCAGGAGTGTCGACTTGCCGACTCCCGAGGGGCCGACGAGCAGGACCAGCTCTCCCTCCGGAACCGTCAGGTCCACCCCGGCGATCGTGGGCGGCGCGGCGGGGTCGCCGTAGGTCACCGAGACGTTCTCGAAGCGGATCATGACGACGACTCCTTCGGCGACGGCTCCTTCGGTGACGGCTTCCTCGCCGGCGGTACGGGGGCGACGAACGCGGGCAGCAGGCCGACCAGAACGCCCACGGCCGGCCACAGCGGCAGGACGGGCGCGGTCAGCGGTACGACGCCGGGGTGCAGGGCGTCGGGAGCGTACGAACCCGCGCGGATCATCAGCACCGCGACCGCGACGCCCGATCCCGCCACCAGCCAGGCGCGCGCACCCCAGCGGTCGGGGCGGTAGCGGGTGCGCACCTGGCGCCGCCCACCGAGCCACAACCCGCCGAGCGCCGCGGCGAACCCGCCCAGCAGCACCGGCAGTCCGTATCCCGCGCCCTGCGCGGCGAGCAGTCCGTACGAGCCGGCGCACACCCCGAGCAGGCCGCCGAGGGTGAGGACGGTGGTGGTGTGCCGCACCGCCGGCGGAACCTGCGCCGTACGCCCATACCCGCGCGCGTCCATCGATGCCGCCACCGCGACCGACCGTTCCAGCGCGCCCTCCAGCACCGGCAGCCCGATCTGCAGGACCGCCTTCACGCCGCCGGTGGGACGGCCGCGCAGCCGGCGGGCCGTCCGCAGCCGCACCACGTCCGCGACCATGTTCGGCGCGAACGTCATCGCGACGACGACGGCGACTCCGGCCTCGTAGAGCGCGCCCGGCAGTGACTTCAGGAGGCGAGCGGGATTGGCGAGCGCGTTCGCCGCGCCGAGGCAGATCAGCAGGGTCGCCAGCCTCACCCCGTCGTACAGCGCGAACACCAGCTGCTCGGCGGACACCCGGCCGCCGATCCTGATGCCCTGTGCCCAGTCGGGCAGCGGCACTTCGGGCAGGGTGAGGAGGATGTGCGTCCCGGGGATCGGTGAGCCGAGGACGGCGGAGAAGACGAGCCGGATGGCGATCACGGCGAGGCCCAGCTTCACGAAGGCGCCGTAGGACCGGGCCCAGGGCGCGTCGGTGCGGCGCGCGGCGACGACGTATCCCGCGACGCCGACGAGCAGCCCGAGGAGGAGCGGGTTCGTCGTCCGCGACGCGGCGACGGCGAGACCGAGCGCCCACACCCACCACGCCCCGGCATGCAGTGCGTTGCTCCGGCCCGCCTCGGGCGCGCGCAGCACTCCGCCGTGGGGCGTCCGCCCCCGGGGGCCGCCGTGACGCGCGGCGTCACCGTCCTGGCCGGGACGGCCGCCGAGTCCGACCTCGGACTTCGGACGGGCCTCGTACGTACGGCGGGGACCTCCGTCCTCGGACGCCGCACGGGCTGGGTGGGGTGGCGGGTCCCCGTCCCCGAGCGGGGGACGGGCCCGCGGGGGCGGGGTCATCCTCGGCGGCGGGACTGCCAGAACGCCGCCGCGCCCAGTGCGAGGACCGCGGCGACGCCCGCGAGGACGCTCAGCGACGGGCCGCCGTCGCTCTCGTCGGCAGACGACGACGAGGACGAGGACTCGGACTGGGACGCGGACGTGGCCGGCGCGGAGTCCGAGGACTCCGGCGACGCGGGCGCCCCGGCCGAGACCTGTTCGCCGCAGCCCGTCCCCGGGTATCCGGCGATCGCGCACAGCAGCGCGTCCGCGTTGTAGCGCAGAGGCTTGGCCACCGCGGCGAGCGCCTCGGCGCTGCTCGCGTCCGTACGCACCTGCGCGCAGCCGGTGCGCGGCGAGACGGGCGGGGTCTCGCCGGACGGCGCGTCCGTGGCGCTGCCGAAGTCGATGACGACGCCGACCCGCTTGGTGCCGGGCTTCGCGGGTGTGTCCGCGCACAGCGCGGCGAAGCCCGGGGCGGTGCGGGGCTTCGCCGAGTCCTGCGAGTCCGCGCTGACGGAGAAGCGGAAACCGTCCACCGTGCCGTCGGCCGGCCTGGCCGTCGCCGGGCCCTGGGTGGCGTACGCCCAGGACCCGCCGTCGGACTGCCAGAACGACCAGTACCGGTAGCCCGCCGCCTGCGCCGCCCCCGCCGCACCCAGCACCGTGACGACGGCGACGAGTGCGGCGCAGAGCGCGAGGACGAGCGCGGCCGGTCGCCCGCGCATCACTGCTGCTTGCTCTTGCGCCGGCCGCTGATCAGGATGCCGATCCCGGCGCCCGCCGCGACACCGGCGCCGATGAACCACCAGATGCCGGCGCTGTCGCCGCTCGTGCCCGACTCGGAGTCGTCGGCCTTCGCCTGCGGAGCCGCCGGCGCGGTCGTGGAGACCGGCGCGGGGCCGGTCGCGTTCAGCTGCTGGACCAGGTCCGCGCCGCCGAAGTCACGCGGGTCGGCGCCGAAGGCGTGCACGGCGAGGATCAGCTGCGCGTACGCGGCCGGGCCCGCCCCCTTCGCCCAGGCGGCGGAGTTCTGCTCCAGCCACCGTATGGCGTCGGACGCCTTGTCGGAGTGTCCTGCGGCCGACAGCGCGAGCACCGCGTCCGCCGTGTTGCCGAAGTCCGGCTTCGGGGCCGGGTCGGTGGCGCCGGGCAGCGGAGGCGAGTCCAGGTGACCGGTCTTCGCCAGCGCCTTCGCGAGGTACGCGGCGCCGTTGCGCGCGGACTGCTCGGGGGTCGCCTTGGCGGGCGTGGCGCACCGAGGCTCGCCGCCCGGCTTCGGTCCGGCCAGGATCATGCCCCGGCCCAGTCCGGCCAGTACGCCCGCCGCGGTGGCGTCGCCGTTCGCGAGGAGCTTGCCCGCCTTGTCCGGCTGGTAGGCGAACGCGCCGCCGCCCGCCGTGTCCGCGCACGGGATGGCGAACGAGACCAGCGCGTCGAACGGCGTCTTCCCGCTCTTCGACCTCAGCTCGCCCGGCCTCGCCTTCGCCGAGGCGAAGGCGCTGATCACGATCGAGGTGGAGTTGGCGTCGGAGGGCATGCCCGGGTTGTAGCTCCAGCCGCCGTCCTCGTTCTGCACGGACTTCAGCCAGCCGATGCCCTTGTTCACGGCGTCCCGGTGTCCGCCGAGGGCGCGCAGGGCCTGCACCGCGACCGCGGTGGCGTTGGTGTCCAGCATCGTCTTGGCGTCGCACGGCTTGGCGACGTCGGCACGGTACGAGGCGAAGCCGCCGTTCGCGCACTGCTGCCCGGTCAGCCAGTCGACGGCCTGGTCGGCGGGCACGGTCTTGACGACGTCCTGCGCGAGCAGCGCCAGCGACTGCCGCCACACACCGTCGTACGTCGGGTCCTGCGTGCCGTACAGCCCGGTGGGGAGCGCGGCCGAGGGGGAGGGGGACGGAGCGGGGGCGGCCGTCGCGGCCGGGGCACCGGCCACGCAGAGCACGGCGGAGGCGGCGGCGAGCGCTGCTGCGCTGCGGCGAACGGACATAGGGGGCTGGGCCTCTCCTGCGGGGAGCCGGGCACAGGCACGCATAGGTACCAGGCTCCGGCCCCGTATTCCTCGACGGTGCCTGCCAACGGGCCGGTCCCGATGGCACGAGCCGGTCACGGCCGGTACGAGGCGTTCCGACTCGCCGCCTGGCAGGGCGGCTCACGGTTGCGGGTCAGTGCCGGATTTGCACCGGCTTTCCCTCGTACGGGTGTGATGACGACTCGCACACTCTACCGGTGCGTATCCGGGACCCCCGGGGCTGCCCCTGGGGCTGCCCGTGAGCCGGTGGAGTCCGCAGGGTCAGCCGGTCGCGGTCGCGGTCGCGACGTACGTCACCGGCTCGCTGCCCGCCACCGCTTCCGCCCGCCCCAGTTTCACCAGCCGGCGCAGATGGGCCTCCGCCTCCGAGACCGCGATGTTGCGTGAGCCGTACGGGATCCGGTCCCAGGGACGGTTCCACTCCATGCGCACGGCCAGCTGCCACGGGGTGAGGGGGGTGGCAAGGAGCGACAGCAGTCCGGTGAGCCGCTCCTCGTGGTGGGCGAGCAGTTCCCGGACCCGGCCGGAGGCGTCGGTGAAGGCGTGCTGATGGGCGGGGAGCACCTCGGCGACGCCCAGGCGCCCGACGCGTTCCAGGGAGTCGAGGTAGTCGCCGAGGGGGTCGGTGACCGTGGAGTCGTCGGGGTCCTCGTAGAGGCCGATGTGCGGACTGATGCCGGGCAGCAGATGGTCGCCGGAGAAGAGCCGGCCGTGACCCGGGAGGTTCGCCGGGTGGTCCTCCTCCAGGTGCAGACACACATGCCCGGGAGTGTGACCGGGCGTCCATATCGCGCGCAGCCGCCGCCCGGCGAGGTCCAGCAGCTCACCGGGGACGATCTCCCGGTCGGGCAGTGCCGCCCGCAGCCCGGGCAGGGTCCGCATCCGCCCTTCGTCGCGGGCGGCGCGCAGCGGGGCGAGGTGCTCCTCGGGCGCCCCGACGGCGGCGAGCTTCCCGGCCAGGTAGTCGAGCCAGGCCCCGGGCCGTGCGTCCCGGGTGCGGCGTACGACGTCGATGTCGGCCGCGTGCATCGCGATCCAGGCACCGGACGCCTCGCGCACCTGACCGGACAGCCCGTGGTGATCGGGGTGGTGGTGGGTGACGACCACCCCGTGGACGTCGGCCGTCGCGATCCCCAGCGCGCCGAGACCCTCCGTGAGCGCGGTCCAGGACGCCGGATCGTCCCAGCCGGTGTCGACGAGGACCGGGCCGCGATCGGTGTCGAGGACATGGACCAGGGTGTGTCCGAGCGGGTTGTCCGGGATGGGGACCTGAAGGGACCAGACGCCTCCGCCGTGCTCCGTCACCTGTGGCATACGTCCTCGTCTCCCCTGAGCGGCACGGCCGTTGCCCACTATAACGAGAACTGATGCCCCGTCAGAACGGGTCGGAGTCGTTCGCCGGAATCCCCGGCTGCCCCCGCGCGCGCCCCGCAAGCCGTGCCGGACACCGCGACCGCGCCGCTGTGCCCCGCCGCCCAGTAGACGGTCCGCTCCGCAGTTGTCGCGGCTCGCGCCACGACCGGCCGGCGCGCAGGTACTCATGCGTGTCTGAGCACTCCGTACCGCGGGCCGGCCCGGCGCCGCCCTGGCCCCCGGGTCAGTGCGCCTCGGCCCGGCGGCCGGTGTGCAGGACCGCGAAGAGCCCCGTTTCGCGGGTGCCGTCCGGCAGGTGCCAGGCGCCCGCGATGTGGCCGGTCGCCCCGTGCGGAGGGAGGGTCGGGTCGTCCGGGGCAGGTCGCAGGACTCGGTGCAGGCGGAGGGTCATGCCGTGCGGTGCGGGCAGCTCGGTGCTCTCCCGGTCGTCGGCGGCTGTGCCGGCCACGTCCGTGGAGAGGGCGCCTTCACCGGTGTAGGAGCGGGTGACCTCCCGGTCCGGGACGTCACTGACGTTCTGGTCCTGGGCCTGTACCCGGCCGTCGATCAGGGCCGTCAACTGGGCGACCAGCACGGGGTCGTGGCAGCCGTCGTAGGCCCAGCGCCGTCCCAGCACCCCGTGTTCCATGGTGCCGATGAGAGCGTGCTCCGCGCCGGCGAGCGGGGCACCGCGATAGGTGAGCGGGACCAGGTAGGCGGTCGGGTGGGGAGTTGAGGCATCGGTGACCACCATGAACTCGATCCCGACCTCGCCCTGCGGGTCATCCAGCCGGAAGCCGCCGGCCTTGGCCAACTCCGGTTCGCCCGCCCCGCCGCAGTACCACGGGCGGGACGGGAGCCAGGAAGTGAGCAGTTCCAGCTTGGTCGGCTTGAGGGTGGTGCGGTGGATGACGGCCATGCCGAAGGTTCTCCTCCATCACGCGGATACGAGCCCTCACACCTTGCCATCCGCGCGGCTCCGGGGGAGCGGTTCTCCATCCGGCATGAACGCCGCGGTCGACCGTGTCGCGGGGGACGGTCGGGCGACGGTCGGGGACGGTCAGCGGGACGTGAGGGGGGTTTCGGACTCGACGCGGGTGAGCTTCTCGGGATTGCGGACGTAATAGAGGCCGGTGACGCGGGCGTTCTCCACGCGGAAGGCCAGCACACCGTCGATCACGCCGTCCAGGCGCAGGACGAGTCCGGGGTTGCCGTTGACCGTGGTGGACTCACTGGTGAAGGCGCCGCCGGCCTTGGCGAGGCTTCCGGCCATGTAGCGGAGCACCTTGTCGGCGCCGACGACCGGCCGCAGGGCCGCCAGCTTGAGGCCGCCGCCGTCGCTGACGAAGACCACGTCCGGGGCGAGTACGTCGAGCAGACCCTGGAGGTCCCCGGTCACGAGCGCGCGCTGGAACGAATGCAACGCTGCCCGGGCCTCTTCCGGGGAAACCGGTGTGCGCGGCCGACGGGCGTCGACGTGCCGGCGGGCGCGGTGGGCGATCTGGCGTGCGGCGGCGGGGCTCTTGTCGATCGCGGCCGCGATGTCGTCGTAGCCGATGTCGAAGACCTCGCGCAGCACGAAGACGGCGCGTTCGGTCGGTGAGAGGGTTTCGAGGATGAACATGAGTGCCAGCGACAGGTTCTCGGACAGTTCGATGTCCTCGGCCACGTCCGGCGCGGTCAGCAGGGGCTCGGGCAGCCAGGGGCCGACGTAGGCCTCCTTGCGCCGTTTGAGGGTGCGCAGCCGGTTGAGCGCTTGCCGGGTCGTGATCCGTACGAGGTAGGCACGCTGGTCCCGCACCTGCGCCAGGTCGACCTTGACCCACCGCAGCCAGGCCTCCTGGAGGACGTCCTCGGCGTCCGCCGCCGATCCGAGCATCTCGTAGGCGACGGTGAACAGCAGGTCCCGGTGGGCGACGAAGGCCTCCGTCGCGGGGTCGGTGACGTGGTCGTTCATGTCGTGCGCTTCGCTCTCTCGTGGTCGTACCCACGTGCCGCGAGCAGGCCGTGGGACATGTACCCAGTCTGGTGACGGGGCCCGTCGCCGGCAGCTTCCCCACTGATCAGGGGCACTGCGGCTCGGTCCTCCTCCGGCCGGACCGGTCGGTCCGGCCCACAGAGGAGCGCTTGGCGGCTAGGCGGGACGTCGGCTGCCGGACGGCGTCGTGCGGAGTTCCGGCTCAGGCGATTCCGGGCGGTCGGCGCCGGTGCCGCGGGATGCGCGGGAACTGGCCTTCCGCGCCCCGGACACCAACTTGTTGAGGGTGAACCGGCAGGCGATCTCCTTGACGCCGGCACCGGGCCGCCCGCCGATGCTGAGCGCGTTCACCTTGTCGTTCGGGTAGGAGAACTGGGTGACGCCCTCGTCCCGGCCGAGGCTGAGGCACTGCCCGGCGAAGAACATCCGGACGGGAGCGGGTGTCTTCCCCGCGATGCGGCGCAGGATCGTGTCGGCGGCCGCCGGGCCCAGCTGTACGGCGGCCTGGCAGCTCATCCGGAACGGCCGGTCAGTCATCACCGCCGCGTCCCCGGCGGCGACGATGCGCACGTCGTCGACGCTGGTCAGCGTCGCGTCGGTGACCAGACGGCCTTCGGCGTCGGTGCGCAGCCCGCTGCGGGCGGCCAGGTCCGGGACACGGAATCCCGCGGTCCAGATCGTCACCGCGCTGGGCAGCTCGCGGCCGTCCTCGAGCCGTACGCCGTCGCGCGTCACTTCCGTCACCCGCGCACGGGGACCTTCGAGGACGGTCACACCCAGCTCGGCCAGCCGGCGGGCGACCGGGCGGCGGCCCCGGGCGTGCAGGGAGGGGCCGAGCACGTCGCCGCAGACCAGGGTGACCTTGCGGCCCAGTTCTGCCAGCTCGGCGGCGGTCTCCAGGCCGGTCGGCCCGGCGCCGACCACGGTCACCGGCTCCGACGCGGGCGTAGCGGCAAGCGCCGACCGCAGTCGCTGCGCCCCCTCGAGGTCCGACAGCGCATGGGCGAACTCCGCGGCTCCGGGCACGCCGGGATCACAGGCGCCGCTGCCCACCGCGTAGACGAGGTAGTCGTAGGGGAGAGGGCCACCGCCCGCCGGCGACACCCGGCGCTCGGCGGCGTCGATCCGGGTCACGGTGTCGACCACGAGCCGGACGTTCCCGCCCAGAACCTCGTCGAAGCCCACGACCGCGTCGTCGGAACCGGCCACCAACTGGTGCAGGCGGATCCGCTCGACGAAGTCGGGACGCGGATTGACCAGGGTCACCGACACGCCATCGCGCCGAGCCAGGCGGTTGGCCGCCGTCACGCCCCCGTACCCGCCGCCGACCACGACCACCTCGACGTTCCCGTTCATCATGTCTCCTTCGCGTTGTGGGCTCGGCATGGAGACACCGGCCGCCGGTCCGGTGTAACAACCCGCGAATGAGACGTAGCACACATCGGACGGCCCAGGCCGCCGCATGAGGCGTGCCCCCACCAGCGGCAAAGCCGCTGGTGGGGGCCTATTCGGTCCCGCGTCTGGCTTAGTTCAACTAGAACTGGTATCAGTTCTGAAACAGTGTCAGAAGATCCCCCGGTGGAACCCCGGTGCGCGGGAGGCAGTCGCCATGACCGAACTGATCGAGCACGGAAAGCTGTTCATCGGCGGGGAGTTGGTCGATCCCCTCGGCGCGGACACCATCGAGGTGATCTCGCCGCACACCGAGCAGGTCATCGGACGCGTCCCGCACGCGTCGCGGGCCGATGTGGACCGGGCGGTCGCGGCCGCGCGTGCCGCGTTCGACCAGGGCCCCTGGCCGCGGACGTCGCTGGAGGAGCGCGTCGAGATCGTGGGGCGGATCAAGGACGCGATCGCCGTACGGCACGAGGAGATCGCCCGCTCGATCAGTTCGCAGAACGGGTCCCCGTACTCCTGGAGCGTCCTGGCGCAGGCGCTCGGCGCCATGATGGTCTGGGACGCGGCCATCACCGTCGCCCGGGACTTCACGTACGAGGAGCGGCGCACCGGTGTGCTCGGGCCGCTGCTGGTGCGGCGGGAGCCGGTCGGTGTGGTCGCGGCGGTCGTCCCGTGGAACGTTCCGCAGTTCGTCGCCGCGGCGAAGCTCGCGCCCGCGCTGCTCGCCGGCTGCACGGTCGTGCTGAAGCCCTCGCCGGAGTCCCCCCTCGACGCGTACATCCTGGCCGACATCGCCCGCGAGGCCGGGCTGCCCGCGGGTGTGCTGTCGATCCTGCCCGCCGATCGCGAGGTCAGCGAGTACCTCGTCGGACACCCCGGAATCGACCGGGTCTCCTTCACCGGCTCGGTCGCCGCGGGTCGGCGCGTGATGGAGGTCGCCGCCCGCAATCTCACGCGCGTCACCCTGGAGCTGGGCGGGAAGTCCGCCGCCGTGATCCTGCCCGACGCGGACCTGGACGCGACCGTCCAGGGCATCGTCCCGGCGGCCTGGATGAACAACGGACAGGCCTGTGTCGCCCAGACCCGCATCCTGGTGCCCCGCGCCCGCTACGACGAGTTCGCCGACGCCTTCGCCGCCGCGGCCGGCGCGCTGGTCACCGGCGACCCGCTGGACCCGGCGACCCAGGTCGGCCCGCTGGTGGCGGACCGTCAGCGGCAGCGCTCGCTCGATTACATCCGCATCGGCCAGGAGGAAGGCGCCAAGATCCTCACTGGCGGCGGCCGGCCGGCCGGTCTCGACCGCGGCTGGTACGTCGAGCCGACACTCTTCGGCGGTGTCGACAACTCGATGCGCATCGCGCGCGAGGAGATCTTCGGGCCGGTGATCTGTCTGCTGCCGTACGGCGACGAGCCCGAGGCCGCCGCCGTCGCCAACGACTCCGACTACGGGCTCAGCGGCAGCGTATGGACCGCCGACGTCGAGCACGGCATCGACTTCGCCCGCAGGGTGAGGACCGGCACGTACAACGTCAATACGTTCAGCCTCGACATGCTTGGCCCGTTCGGCGGATACAAGAACTCCGGTCTGGGGCGGGAGTTCGGTCCCGAGGGCTTCGGCGAGTACTTTGAGTACAAAATGGTGCATTTGCCGTCGGGATACGGGAGCGAAGGCTGATGGGCGACCGCTGGCACATCGAGATCGACCGGGGCGTGTGCATCGGCTCGGGCATGTGCGTGAGCAACGCACCGGACGGATTCAAGCTGGACTCCGCCCGTCAGTCCCACCCCACCGAGCCGGACACCGACGCCAACGAGCAGATCCTCGCGGCGGCCGAGGGCTGTCCCGTCGAGGCGATCCTGATCACCCTGCCGGACACCGGCGAGACGGTGTTCCCGCCCGAGGAGTAGCTCCGGCCCTCCTCAAACCGGAGCCGGGGCCCGAGCCGAAGTCCAGAGTCGGGGCCCGAGCCGAAGTCCAGAGTCGGGACCGGAGCCGGAGCCGAAGTTCAGGGTCGGAGCCCGGCCGAAGTCCAGAGTCGGGACCGGAGTCGGAGGCAGTCGCGGTGCCGGCTCCGGACTCAGCCGGTGGGCCGGCGCCCCGACCGGCCTCGCCCCGGGGTCGGGACCCGCTCCTGACGCGGGTCCCGTTCCGGGTCCGTCAGGTCGATCAGGCGGCAGACCGTCTCGATGTCGATCTTCACCTGGGCGATCGAGGCGCGTCCGGACAACCAGGTAATCAGGGCGGAGTGCCAGGTGTGCTCGATGACCCGGACCGCGGAGAGCTGCTCGGGCGTCGGGTTCTCCAGGCCCATCGCGTCCAGGATGATCGCCGTCGTCTGGCGCGAGACCGTGTCCACCTCGGGGCTGACGCTGCGGTCGGCGAAGGTGAGCGCCCGCACCATCGCGTCCGCCAGGTGCGGCTCGCGCTGGAGCGCGCGGAACGCCCGCATCAGCGTCTCCGCGACCCGCTGCGCCGAGCTCTCCGCGGCCGGCGGGCGCTTGCGCAGGGTCGTGTGCAGATGCTGGAGCTGGTCCTGCATGGTGGCGACGAGCAGATGCACCTTGGAGGGGAAGTAGCGATACAGGGTGCCCAGCGCGACCCCGGCGGCCTCGGCGACCTCACGCATCTGTACCGCGTCGAAGCCGCCCCGGCTGGCCAGCTGCGCGCTGGCGTGCAGAATGCGCCGGCGCCTGGCCTCCTGGCGCTCCGTCAGAGGAGGGGTCGCCGGAACCGCCGTCACCGACGGAACCGCTGTCCTGGCTTCCGCGGTCATGTCTCCTGCCCCCGTCCCCAATTCCGGTAACGCGCTGTCTCCGTTCCCGGTGACGCCCGTCTCCGTTCGCGTCCCCCGGAGCTTCGGAGGGCACAGCATGGCAGGGCTCCGCGCCGTGGCGCGAATCACCTGATCCGGGCCTTACAGCAGCGCTACCTGCCGGTAGATTCGATGCTCCTTGAGCGATCAAGAACGATCAAGTGTGAAACTTGTTCTAGATTAGCGCGAGCGGTTACGCTCCGGCGAAAAGTGGAGTGAGAAGGGGGCCGTGAGTGACCGCTGAGGCCATAGCGGCCGGGCCCCGTGCGGGTGCGGCCGGTGTCGGTGACCGACCACTGCGCATCGCTCTCCTCACCTACAAGGGCAACCCGTTCTGCGGGGGCCAGGGCGTCTACGTGCGGCATCTGTCGCGGGAGCTCGCCCGCCTCGGACACAGCGTCGAGGTGATCGGCGCGCAGCCTTATCCCGTACTCGACGAGGGCGTGCCGCTCACCGAGCTGCCCAGCCTCGATCTCTACCGGCAGCCCGACCCCTTCCGCACGCCGAAGCGGGGCGAGTACCGCGATTGGATCGACCGGCTCGAGGTCGCCGCGATGTGGACCGGCGGCTTCCCGGAACCGCTGACCTTCTCCCTGCGGGCCCGGCGTCACCTGCTGGCCCGCCGCGGCGAGTTCGACGTCGTCCACGACAACCAGACGCTCGGCTACGGCCTGCTCGGCGACCTCGGCGCGCCCCTCGTCACCACCATCCACCACCCCATCACCGTCGACCGGCAGCTGGAGCTCGACGCCGCACCGGACTGGCGGCGGCGCGCCTCGGTACGGCGCTGGTACGGCTTCACGCGCATGCAGAAGCGGGTCGCGCGCCGGCTGCCGTCCGTGCTGACCGTCTCCGGCTCCTCGCAGCAGGAGATCACCGACCACCTCGGCGTACGGCCCGAACTGGTGCGGGTCGTGCACATCGGCGCGGACACCGACCTGTTCTCACCGGACCCCTCGGTCGCCGAGGTGCCCGGCCGGATCGTCACGACCTCCAGCGCGGACGTGCCCCTCAAGGGCCTCGTGTTCCTCGTGGAGGCGCTCGCCAAGCTCCGTACCGAGCGCCCCGACGCGCACCTCGTCGTCGTCGGCAAGCGCGCCGAGGACGGGCCGGTGGCGCGGATGATCGAACGGCACGGGCTCCAGGGCGCCGTCGAGTTCGTGAAGGGCATCTCCGACGCGGAGCTCGTGGACCTCGTGCGCAGCGCACAGGTGGCATGCGTGCCGTCGCTGTACGAGGGGTTCTCGCTGCCCGCGGCCGAGGCCATGGCGACCGGCACCCCGCTCGTCGCCACGACCGGTGGGGCCATCCCGGAGGTGGCGGGCCCCGACGGCGAGACCTCTCTCGCGGTCCCGCCGGGCGACGCGGCCGCCCTCGCCGACGCGCTCGGCAGACTCCTGGGCGACGTCTCGCTGCGCCGGCGCATCGGTACGTCGGGCCGCGCCCGCGTCCTGTCCCGCTTCACCTGGACCCGCGCGGCCCAGGGCACGGCGGACCTCTACCGCGAGGCGATCGAGGCACGCACGGCCCCGGCCGGTGCCCGATGACCTCCCGGCGCACCGCGCCGTGGGCCGGGGCCCGCACCGCGCGTGCGGGCCGGTGGCCCGCAGACTCTGCAAGGCGCGCCCCGTACGCGGGCGCCGTGACCCATCCGGAAGGGCAGACCTCGTGCTGACCGTCGACTTCTCCCGCTTTCCGCTCGCCCCGGGCGACCGCGTGCTCGACCTCGGGTGCGGTGCCGGGCGCCACGCGTTCGAGTGCTACCGGCGCGGGGCCCAGGTCGTGGCCCTCGACCAGAACGGCGAGGAGATCCGCGAGGTCGCCAAGTGGTTCGCGGCGATGAAGGAGGCCGGGGAGGCCCCGGAGGGCGCGAGCGCCACCGCCATGGAGGGCGACGCGCTCAACCTGCCCTTTCCGGACGAGTCGTTCGACGTCGTCATCATCTCCGAGGTGATGGAGCACATCCCCGACGACAAGGGCGTCCTCGCCGAGATGGTCCGGGTGCTCAAGCCCGGCGGCCGGATCGCCGTCACCGTGCCCCGCTACGGCCCCGAGAAGATCTGCTGGGCGCTCTCGGACGCGTACCACGAGGTCGAGGGCGGCCACATCCGCATCTACAAGGCCGACGAACTCCTCGCCAGAATGCGCGAGGCAGGCCTCAAGCCGTACGGCACCCACCACGCGCACGCGCTGCACTCGCCGTACTGGTGGCTCAAGTGCGCCTTCGGCGTCGACAACGACAAGGCGCTGCCCGTGCGCGCGTACCACAAGCTGCTCGTCTGGGACATCATGAAGAAGCCCTTCGCGACCCGGTTCGCGGAGCAGCTGCTCAATCCCGTCGTCGGCAAGAGCTTCGTGGCCTACGCGACGAAGCCGCACACACCGAAGGTGGGCGAGTGACCGTGCCCTGGCGCGGTCCCGGCCGCACCGAGCATCTCGTCCTGCCCGGTGTCCTCACCGCCGACCAGGCCGCGGAGACCGTCGCCGGCATCCTCGCCGTCCAGCGTGAGGAAGGCGCGATCCCCTGGTTCCGCGGGCACCACCTGGACCCGTGGGACCACACCGAGGCGGCCATGGCGCTGGACGCGGCGGGCGAGCACGCCGCGGCCGCGCGCGCCTACGAGTGGCTGGCACGGCACCAGAACGAGGACGGCTCCTGGTACGCCGCGTACCACGACGGCGACGCCGACCGGCCCACCGACCGCGGCCGCGAGACCAACTTCTGCGCCTACGTGGCCGTCGGCGTCTGGCACCACTACCTCGCCACCGGCGACGACGTCTTCCTCGACCGGATGTGGCCGTCCGTCTACGCGGCGATCGAGTTCGTCCTGCGGCTGCAGCAGCCGGGTGGCCAGATCGGCTGGAAGCGCGAAGCTCCCGAGGACGGCGGTGCGGTCGTCGACGACGCGCTGCTGACCGGCAGTTCGTCCGTCTACCACGCCCTGCGCTGCGCCCTCGCGATCGCCGAGGAGCGCGAGGAGCCGCAGCCCGACTGGGAGTTGGCGACCGGCGCGCTCGGCCATGCCGTGCGCAGCCACCCGGAGCGCTTCCTCGACAAGTCGCGCTACTCGATGGACTGGTACTACCCGATCCTCGGCGGCGCCCTCACCGGCGCCGAGGCGAAGGCCCGCATCGAGGAGCACTGGGACGCGTTCGTGGTTCCCGGGCTGGGGGTGCGCTGTGTGCTGCCCAACCCCTGGGTGACCGGCGGCGAAAGCTGTGAACTGGCGCTCGCGCTCTGGGCGATGGGGGAGTCGGACCGGGCGCTGGAGATCCTCCAGTCCATCCAGCACCTGCGCGCCGACGACGGCCTCTACTGGACGGGCTACGTCTTCGAGGGCAACCGCGCCGTCTGGCCGGAGGAGCTGACGACGTGGACGGCGGGCTCCCTGCTGCTGGCGGTCGCCGCCCTGGGGGGAGACGAGGCGACCACCGCCGTCTTCGGCGGGGAACGGCTGCCGCGCGGGCTCGAACCGCAGTGCTGCCAGTGACCGCCCGCGGGCGGGAGGGCCAGGGGGGCTCTCCCGCCCGCGGACGCGGACATCAGGTCTGGCGGCGCAGGCGGCCGGCCACGGCGTGTCCGACGACGAGGTACACGACGGCGGCGAGACCGTAGCCCGCCACCACCCGTGCCCAGTCGTCGTCGAACGTGAACAGGTCGTACGACCAGCCGGCGAGCCAGCGGGCCGCGTCCTGGATGAAGCCCACCAGGCTGTTGGCCCGGTTCGCTTCCAGTAGGTACATCAGGATCCACAGGCCGAGGATGACGGCCATGACGTCGGCGACGACGGTGATGATCGCCGCCGCCTGGTGACTTCCACTGCGTTGACGAGGGGACATGGGTTCCGCTTTGCCGTTCTGAGTTCAACGAAACCTGTCGGGATTCGCCCGAGTGGCGGAACGCCCGCTCGCGGGTGACGCTTGCGCAGAGGTCTCGGGGAGGTCAGGGAGGACTGCCATGCCCACTCCGATACGCCGCGCGGCCCTCGCGCTGCTGGTCTGCTGCGCACTCGTCATCGGCACCGCCGCCTGCGGAGGCGACGACGAGGCGGGCGGCGGAGCGTCGCCGACGAGTTCGGCGGAGAAGCAGAAGTTCGCCAAGACCCGTTTCGTGGCCAACGCCGGCCTCGCCGCGGGTGCGACGTACCAGTGGATCGTCAAGCCCTACCGGGCGGGCAAGTTCAAGAAGGGCGCGGACGGCCAGAAGGTCGCCCTGGTGAAGGCGGGCCTCGCGGGCGCGTTCGCGTACAACCGGCTCAAGGCGGCGTCGAACAACGCCAAGGGCGACCCCCTGCTGTCGAAGGCGGTCGCGCCGATCACCGCCGGCATCGAGTCGCTGAAGGGGCTCGGCACCAAGCTTCGCAAGGGCCAGGCGAACGAGTCCGACGTGGGCGCCTTCGAGGACGTCATCACCAACATCAAGAACGCCGGCAAGAGCGCCGGTGCCGAGGTGAAGGACAAGGTGCCGTCGGCGACCCAGCTCAGCGGCGGGTAGCCGGGCCGCGGCCGGTCGGGACGACGATGAACGACGAGACGGACGGCGCCGGTTACAACGCCGCGAACACGGGACTTCTGCTGGTCGACCCGTACAACGACTTCCTCTCCGAGGGCGGCAAGCTGTGGCCGCGCACCGCGCCCGTGGCCGAGCAGGTGGGTCTGCTCGGCCATATGCGCGAGGTGCTGGCCGCGACACGGGCCTGTGGGATCCGGACCCTGTTCGTGCCGCACCGCAGGACCGCGCCGGGCGACTACGCGGACTGGCGGCACCTGTCGTCCTCGCAGCAGGCGACCGCGCGGGCGCAGCTCTTCGCCGTGGGCTCCTGGGGTGGTGAGTTCCATCCGGACTTCCGGCCCGTCGAGGGCGAACCCGTCGTGCACGAGCACTGGTCGGCGAGCGGCTTCGCCAACACCGACCTCGATCTGCTGCTGAAGCAGTACGGCATCTCGCGGATCGTGCTCATCGGCATGCGCGCGAACACCTGCATCGACACCACGGCCCGCATCGGCCAGGAACTGGGCTACCACGTCACGCTGGTCAGGGGCGCCATCGGAGCGTTCCGGCCCGAGGAGGTGGAAGTCACCTTCGAGGTGAACGCGCCCACGTACGCGCACGCGATCGTCACGGTCGACGAGTTCGTGGCGGCGCTGCCCGGGAAGGCCGCGTAGCCGTCCGGTGGCGAGGCGTTCCGCTGTACGAGGTGTGCGGCTACGAGGTGTGCGGCTACGAGGGGTTCAGCTCGGCCAGCACTCGCAGGGTGGCGGGGTCCGGTGCCGTCACCAGCAGATCGGTGACCGGGCCCTTGCGCCACAACTCCAGCCGTTCGGCGATCCGTTGCCGCGGACCGACGAGCGAGATCTCGTCGGCGAAGGCGTCCGGGACGGCGAGCACCGCCTCCTGACGGCGGCCCTCGGCGAACAGCCGCTGGACGTGCCGGGCCGCGTCCTCGTACCCCATGCGCGCCATCAGATCGGCGTGGAAGTTACGGGCGGAATGGCCCATGCCGCCGATGTAGAAGCCGAGCATCGCCTTGACCGGCAGCAGCCCTTCCGCGACGTCGTCGCAGACCTGGGCCCTGGCCATCGGCGCGATGACGAAGTTCTCGGGCAGTTCGGTGAGCGACGCCTCGTAGACGTCCGTCCGCAGCGGGGACCAGTACAGCGGCAGCCAGCCGTCGGCGATCCGGGTCGTCTGGGCGATGTTCTTCGGCCCCTCGGCACCGAGCAGGACCGGGAGCCCGGCCCGCAGGGGGTGGGTGATCGGCTTGAGCGGCTTGCCGAGGCCGGTGCCGTCCTCGCCCGCGTACGGGTGCGTGTGGAAGCGGCCGGCGAGCTCCACGGGGCCCTCGCGCCGCAGGACCTGGCGGATGACGTCGACGTACTCGCGGGTCGCGGTCAGCGGGCTCTTCGGGAACGGCCGTCCGTACCAGCCCTCGACGACCTGCGGCCCCGACAGCCCGAGACCGAGCAGCATCCGGCCGCCGGAGAGATGGTCGAGCGTGAGCGCGTGCATCGCCGTGGCGGTGGGTGTACGGGCCGCCATCTGCGCCACCGCCGTGCCCAGCCGGATCCGTGAGGTACGGGCGGCGATCCAGGTCAGCGGGGTGAACGCGTCGGAGCCCCAGGCCTCGGCCGTCCACACCGAGTCGTAGCCGAGCCGCTCGGCCTCTACGGCGAGGTCGACATGGGCGGGGTTCGGACCGCGGCCCCAGTACCCCAGTGCGAGTCCGAGCCGCATGACGCCCAGCTCCCATCCGTCACGTCCGAGATGCCTGACGATGCACGTTGCCTGACGAACCGTCAGTTCGCTGTCCGGGGGCGACTGTACGGCAACGGCCCCCCGCCCGGAAGGGCGAGGGGCCGCGAGGCGCTGTGGGCAGGATGCCGGATCAGCCGCGCTGGATGCCGCTCGTGTCCTGCAGGACGCCACGACGGCCGTCCTGCGTCTGGGCCACCAGGCCGGGACCGCGCTGCTCCACCGCGAGATACCAGGTGCCGGGCGCCAGCTCGGCGACCGGCGTCTGCGAGCCGTCCTCCGCGAACAGCGGGCGGGCCACCGGCACCGCGAACCAGAACGGGGAGAAGTCCGAGGCCTGCGGGGCCGGGCCGCCCTGCGGCTGGCCCTGCGCCGGACCGGCCGGTCCGGGCTGCGGCTGGCCACCGTACGGCTGCGGCTGACCCGGCTGCGCGCCGTACGGCGGCTGCTGGGCGCCGGGGTAGCCGTAACCGCCCTGCGGCTGCGCGCCGTACGGCTGCGGGGTCTGCGGCTTGGGCGGGCCGACCAGGGCGACCTTGAGGGCGGGCACGAGCGGGGTGGCGATCGCGGCACCGGCCAGCACCAGGGTGCCGAGCAGGCCGAGGATCGCGCCGGCTCCGGCGTCGGCGTTCATGTCGATGATCGTCCAGAACATCGTCCACAGGGCGAAGACGCTCAGGGCGACGCCGAACTGGCCGATGTCCAGGCCCAGGACCTTGCGCCCCGGCAGCGCGCGGGCGACGACGATGAGCGCCGCACCGATGATCCCGGCGATGTAGATCGACATCACCGTGCCCAGCGAGTCCCAGGCGTTCGGCAGGTCCGCGCGGGAGCAGTCGATGCCGCTCGGGCAGTCGACGCTGATGAAGCCGAGGAACGAGGCGATGAACAGCACCACCGCTGCTCCGATCACCACGCCATCGCCTCGAGTGAGGGAGCGGATGTTCACGTGTAGGTCCTTAGTCGGTTGCGTCTCATCGGGGCGGTCGTCGGTGCCGCCGGTCGGCGGTGCACGGCGCAGAACTCGGGGGTGGCCCCATCGTACGGGTGCCGGGCTGTCCCGGCATGCGGCCCCCGACCCGGCGGGAAACGAATCTATCGCCTCTCGGGTCTACCCCAGCAGGTAGGTGCTGATGCCGTCCGCGATTCCCTGTGCCGCCTTCTGCCGCCACTGTGAACTTGTCAGCAGGGCCGCGTCCTTCGCATCACGCATGTTGCCGCATTCGATGAACACCTTGGGAACGGTCGACAGATTCAGTCCGCCGAGGTCCCCGCGGACGTCCAACCCGGTACCGCCGCCCACGTAGTTGGAGGGCTTGCTGCCCGTGGCGCGTACGAACTTCCCGGCGATGCGCTCGCCGAGTTCGCGGGAGGGGCCGACGATCTTCGTGGTGTCGGCGGACCCGTCCTTCACCAGTGCGGGAAGGATCACATGGAAGCCGCGGTTCCCGGCCGCCGAGCCGTCCGCGTGGACGGACACCACGGCATCGGCCGAGGCCTTGTTCCCGATACGTGCGCGTTCATCCACGCAGGGACCGAAAGGCCGGTCGTCGTCCTGAGTGAATTGCACCCTTGCGCCCTGCTTTTCCAGCAGGGTGCGAAGGCGGTGTGAAACATCGAGGGTGAATTCCGCCTCGGTGTGACCATCGTTGGTGGACGTGCCCGTGGTGTCGCATTCCTTGCGGTGCGTGCCGATGTCCACGAGCGCGTTGATCTCACGGGTGTGCCGGAAGTTGCCGGGGTTGTGGCCCGGGTCGATCACGACGACCTTTCCGGCGAGCGGGCCGGCGCCGGCCTCCGGGCCGGGGTCCGCGGGCTTGGCGTCCCCGGAGGGCTCCGGCGTCCCGGCGGGGCGCCGGGTCGGGGTGTCCGTCGCCGTGGCGGACGGCGAGGCACCGGCCCCGGCCTCGGGCGGACCGCTCGGCCCGCCGCATCCGGACAGGCAGGCCGCCGCCAGCGCGGCGGCCGCGAGCAGGGCTCCACCGCGGACCGGGCGGCGGGACCGGACGGGGGGCTGGTTCACGTCGTACGGCACGTCGTGATGCTAGGGGATCTCCGGCCCCTTCCCTCAGATCCCGGGTCCCGTGCGCCGCAGCACCCGCAGCGAGTCGGTCGCCGACACCTCGGTGAACGCGCCGGAGGCCAGGGCCCTCAGCCAGATCCGGTACGGGGCCTGGCCGGTCCATTCGTCGACCGGGTCCGGGAAGACGTCGTGGATGACGAGGAGGCCGCCGGCGGCGAGGTGCGGGGCCCAGCCCTCGTAGTCGTTCACGGCGTGTTCGTCGGTGTGCCCGCCGTCGATGAAGACCAGCCCGACCTCCCGGCCCCACACCTTCGCCACCTGCGGCGACCGCCCGACGACCGCGATCACGTGGTCCTCCAGGCCCGCCCGGTACACGGTGCGGCGGAAGGCGGGCAGGGTGTCCATCAGGCCCACCTCGGGGTCCACCACCGACGGGTCGTGGTACTCCCAGCCCGGCTGCTGCTCCTCGCTGCCGCGGTGGTGGTCGACGGTGACCGCGACGGTGCCGGCCTCGCGGGCGGCGTCGGCGAGCAGGATCGTGGACCGTCCGCAGTACGTCCCGACCTCCAGCAGCGGCAGCCCGAGCGCCCCGGCCTCGACGGCGGCCGCGTGGAGCGCCAGCCCTTCGCGCACGGGCATGAAGCCCTTGGCGGCCTCGAAGGCCGCGAGGGTCTTCGGCCTGGGGGCGGCGGGGGCGACGGCCATGGGTTCCTCCGGCGGGCAGCGCTACTCGGCGGTCACATCGTAGGCGGAGGGCGCCCCGGTGCCCCCAGGGCCTACCCGCCCGGCCCGACCGGGTGGACACGGTCGCGGCGGCCGTGTCGGCGGGGCTCCCGCGCGGGGCGGACGGTGAGGGTGAGGCGCATGGACGCAGCGCTCGATGCCGTACTGCACGCCCTGTCCCTCAGCGGTTCCATGGCGTGGGAGATCACCTGGGCCCTGATCCTCGGCTTCGCGCTGTCCGCGGTCGTGCAGGCCGTGGTCCGCAAGTCCACGGTCGTCTCGCTCCTCGGCGACGACAGCCCGCGGAGCCTTCTCGCCGCGGCCGGTCTCGGCGTGGCGTCGTCGTCGTGTTCGTACGCGGCGGTGGCGCTCGCGCGCTCGCTGTTCCGCAAGGGGGCGAACTTCACCGCGGCGATGGCCTTCGAGATCGCCTCGACCAACCTCGTCGTCGAGCTGGGAGTCATCCTGGCGCTGCTGATGGGGTGGCAGTTCACCGCGGCCGAGTTCGCGGGCGGGCCGGTCATGATCGTGGCGCTCGCCGTGCTCTTCCGGCTGTTCCTGCGTGAGCGGCTGCTCAGTGAGGCACGGGCGCAGGCCGGGCGCGGGCTGGCCGGCTCGATGGAGGGCCACGCGGCCATGGACATGTCCGTCGGGGGCGAGGGCTCCTTCCGGCGCCGGCTGCTGTCCGCGGCGGGCTTCACCGCCACGGCGCACGTCTTCGTGATGGAGTGGGCGGCGATCCTGCGCGATCTGGTACTGGGCCTGCTCATCGCCGGGGCCGTCGCCGCCTGGGTGCCGGACGCGTTCTGGAGCGCGTTCTTCTTCGAGGGGCACCCGCTGCTCGCGAAGCTGTGGGGCCCGCTGGTCGGGCCGCTCGTCGCCATCGCCTCGTTCGTCTGCTCGGTGGGCAACGTGCCGCTCGCCGTGGTGCTCTGGCAGGGCGGGATCAGCTTCGGCGGGGTGATCGCCTTCATCTTCGCCGACCTGCTGATCGTGCCGATCCTGAACATCTACCGGAAGTACTACGGGGTGCGGACGGCCGCGTTCATCCTCGGGACGTTCTACGCCTCGATCGTCGTCGCCGCGTACGTCGTCGAGTTCGTCTTCGGGGCCCTCGGGATCGTCCCGGACCGGTCGGGCGCGAAGGTCCCCGACGAGGGCGTGTCGTGGGACTACACGACCTGGCTCAACATCGTCTTCCTGCTGCTCGCGGCGGCGTTCGTGGTGCGCTTCCTGCGCACCGGCGGTATGGGGATGCTCCGGTCCATGGGAGGCGCCCCCGGCGCGTGAGCCGGGCGCGTCGGCGGGAATGCGGAGAGGATGGACATACGTACGTGCACAGGACTGCTGCGGAGGCGTGCCATGGACACCTGGGCGACCTGGACCACTCAGGGAATCGTCGCCGGCACGGGCGGGGTGATGACCACGGAGGGAGGTCCGATCACGGGAGACCTGACCGTGCACACCACATGGATCGACGGCCTGGCCCAGGTGACCGTGCAGCACACCGGCGCGACCGAGTGGTACGCGGTGGAGGGCAGTCCCGTACCCGCCGTCGACGAGGACACCGGCAGGGCCGTGCACCAGGCGGCCGTGGAGGCGGTGAAGGAGGGCGGCGGCGTCACGCTCGCGTTCCCCGGCTGAGCGGTGGTCCGGCGATCCACCGGCTTTCCGATCTCACCGGCTTTCCGATCCACCACGTTTCTGACCTTCCGTCAGATTGGAACGTGTTCTAGTCTGCCGGTTCATGGGCAGTGCAAGCACTGGTACGGACAGCGGCGGCATCGCCATCACACAGGAGCAGCGCGCTCTGGCGGACTCCGTGCGCGGCTGGCTCGCGCGTGCAGCCCCGCCGGAGACCGTGCGCAAGCTGCTCGACGCGCCGGAGTGCGGCAGCGGGGGACGCCCCGGGTACTGGGACGGCGCCGTGGAGCAGGGCCTGCTCGGGGTGCACCTGCCCGAGGAGCACGGCGGCGGGGGCGGGACGCTTCTCGATCTCGCCGTCGTCCTGGAGGAGACCGGGCGGGCCGCGCTGCCGGGCCCGTATCTGCCCACCGTGCTCGCCTCCGCCGTGCTGGCGCGCGCCGGGCGAGGCGATCTGGCCGCCGGGCTCGCCGACGGGCGGCGCATCGGGGCCGTGGCGCTGGGGCCCGGCAGCCTCACCGCCGCCCCCGTGCCGGACGGCCACCGGCTCGACGGGACCGCGCCGCCCGTCCTCGGCGCCGGGCACGCGGACCTGCTCGTCCTCGGCGCGGGCCAGGCCCTGCTCGCCGTCGACACCTCCGGGCTGTCGATACGTACGCACGAGAGCGCCGACCCGACCCGTCCCACGGCCGAGGTCACCGCGCATGCCGTCGGCGTCCCCGCGGACCGGGTCCTCGACGCCCCCGCGGCGCTCGTACGGGACCTCGCGGCCGTGCTGTTCGCGGCCGAGGCGTGCGGCACGGCCGGCTGGGCGCTGGACACCGCCACCGAGTACGCCAAGGTGCGGGAACAGTTCGGGCGGCCCATCGGGGGGTTCCAGGCGATCAAGCACCTGTGCGCGGACATGCTCATACGGCTCGAACAGGCCCGCGCCCTGACCTGGGACGCGGCCCGAGCCGTCGACACCGGCACAGGAACCGGAACCGGAACCGGAACCGGAATCGGCGCCGATGCCGGAGACGATGCGGACGCCGGTGCGGCGTCGCTGGTCGCCGCCCTCGCGGCCGCGGCCGCGCTCGACGCCGCGTACGGCTGCGCCAAGGACTGCGTCCAGATACTCGGCGGCATCGGCTTCACCTGGGAGCACGACGCCCACCTCCATCTGCGCAGGGCGGTCGTCGCCCGGCAGCTCCTCGGCCCCGGCGACGCCCACCGGCTCCGCGCGGTCGGGCTCGCGGCAGCCGGCGCGCGCCGCGAACTCCGCCTGGAACTACCGCCGGAGGCCGAGCCGTACCGTACGCGGGCCCGCGAAGCAATCGCCCCCGCCCGGGGCCTGGACCCGGCCGCCGCGCGCCGCGTCCTCGCCCCCACCGGCCACGCCGCCCCGCACCTGCCGCCCCCGTACGGCCTCGGCGCGGGCCCGCTCCAGCAGCTCGCCGTCCAGCACGAACTGCGCGCCGCCGGGGTCCGGGTGAGCGAACTCGGCATCGCCACCTGGGTGGTTCCCTCCCTCATCGCGTACGGGACGAGGGAGCAGCAGGACCGCTTCCTGCTGCCGACGCTGCGCGGCGAACTCCTCTGGTGCCAGCTCTTCAGCGAGCCCGGCGCCGGCTCCGACCTCGCGAGCCTGCGTACCCGCGCCGAGCGCACGGCGGACGGCCGCTGGCGGATCACCGGCCAGAAGGTGTGGACGAGCGCGGCGCACCGAGCCGACCACGGCATCCTCCTCGCCAGGACCGACCCCGAGGCCCCCAAACACAAGGGTCTGAGCTACTTCCTCGTCGACATGAGAGCCACCGACGGCATCGACATCCGGCCGCTGAAGGAGATCACCGGTGAGTCGATGTTCAACGAGGTGTACTTCGACGGGGCCCTGCTTCCCGCGGACGCGATCGTCGGCGAGGTGAACGACGGCTGGCGGGTCGCACGGAACACGCTCGGCAACGAACGCGTCCACATGGCCGATCAGTTGAGCTTCGACACCGGTCTGGAGGAGCTGATCGGGCGGGCGGACGGACTCGACGACACCTACCGGGCCCGGATCGGCGCGCTCGCCGCCGAGGCGCACGCCCTCGCCTGCATCGGGCTGCGGACGACCCTCATGCAGGTCGACGGCATCGAGCCGGGCGCGGGCGCGTCCGTACGCAAACTCGTCCAGACCCCGCACCAGCAGAAGGTCGCCGAGCTCACGCTCGAACTGCTCGGCCCGGCGGGCGCGGTACGGGAGGGGCCGGGCGAGCGGGCCGTCCACGGATTGCTGATGTCGCGCTGTCTGACCATCGCCGGCGGCACCACACAGGTGCAGCTCAACGTCGTCGCCGAGCGCATCCTCGGCCTGCCGCGAGACTGAAGGAGCCACGAGACCATGAAGAGCTACATCGCCGGCGTCGGGATGACGAAGTTCGAGAAGCCCGAGTCGAGGGACTGGCAGTACTGGGACATGGCCAAGGAGGCGGGATCGGCGGCCCTCGCCGACGCGGGCGTCCCGTACGAGCGCGTTCAGCAGGTCGCCGTCGGTCACTGCTTCCAGGCCTCCACGGCCGGCCAGCGCGCCGCGTACGAACTCGGCCTCACCGGAGTCCCCGTCTACAACGTCAACAACAACTGCGCGACCGGCTCGACGGCGCTGATGATGGCGCGACAGTTCGTGAAGGGCGGTCTCAGCGACTGCGTGCTGGCGCTGGGCTTCGAGAAGATGAAGAAGGGCGCGCTGGGCGGCGGAGCGGACGGGGGAGACTTCAGCACGTCACCCGTGGCGCGGCACTACGGGATCATGGCGGCCCGGCACGGCTTCGAGATGACCCCGCCCACCGCCCAGATCTTCGGCAACGCCGCCCGCGAGCACATGGAACGCCACGGCACCACCGCCCGGCAGCTCGCCGCCGTCGCCGCCAAGAACCACCGGCACTCGGCGGGCAACCCCAACGCCCAGTTCCAGGACGTCTACGAGGTGGACGAGATCCTCGCCGCGAAGCCCATCCACGAACCGCTCACCAGACTCCAGTGCTCACCGACCTCCGACGGGGCCGCCGCGGTGCTCGTCGTCTCCGAACGGTTCGCCGCCGAACACGGCCTGCACGACAAGGCCGTCGAGATCGCCGGACAGGCCATGGCCACCGACACCGCCGACTCCTTCACCTCCGGCTCCTGCATCGACGTGGTCGGCAGGCCCATGTCCCGGGCCGCGGCCAGGGACGCGTACGAGGCGTCCGGCCTCGGCATCGAGGACATCGACGTCATCGAGCTGCACGACTGCTTCTCCGTCAACGAGCTGCTGACGTACGAGGCGCTCGGCATGTGCCGGGACGGCGGGTCCGGCGCGCTCGTGGAGTCCGGGGCGACGACGCACGGCGGGCGGTGGGTGGTCAATCCGTCCGGCGGGCTGATCTCCAAGGGGCATCCGCTCGGCGCGACCGGCCTGGCCCAGGCGGCCGAGCTGACCTGGCAGCTCCGGGGCGAGGCGGGGGACCGGCAGGTGCCCGGCGCCCGGACGGCCCTCGCGCACAACATCGGGCTGGGCGGGGCGGCGGTGGTGACCGTGCTGCGGAAGTGACCGTGCTGCGGAAGTGACCGTGCTGCGGAAGTGACCGTGCTGGGAAAGCGACCGTGCCGCGGAAGCGACCGTGCTGGGAAAGTGACCGTGCCGCGGAGGTCCTAGGACCCGGGGTCCCGGCATCCGTACGCCGAAATCCTGATGTACGGGCCGTCGGGTGCCTGGGACCATGACGGTCATGGTCCAAGCCCCGTCACCCACAGCAGACCCCCGGATATCCGCGCCGGACCGGCGTCCCGCGCGTATGTGGGCCGTCGTCCTGGCCGCCTGCGCCGGGCAGTTCCTCGTCGTCCTCGACGTCTCCGTCGTCAATACGGCGCTGCCGTCGATGCGGGCCGACCTCGGGCTGAGCGCGGTGGGACTGCAGTGGGTGGTCAACGCGTACTCGATCGCCTTCGCCGGCTTCATGCTGCTCGGCGGACGGGCCGGGGACCTGTACGGACGCAAGCGGATGTTCCTCGTGGGGCTCGGGCTGTTCACCGCCGCGTCGCTGGCCGGCGGGCTCGCCCAGGAGGGCTGGCAGCTGCTCGCCGCTCGCGCCGGGCAGGGCCTGGGCGCCGCGGTCCTCGCCCCGTCGACGCTGACGCTCCTGACCTCGGCCGTGCCCGAAGGCCCGGCCCGGGCACGGGCCATAGCCACCTGGACCGCGGTCGGCGCGGGCGGCGGCGCGGCGGGCGGACTGGTCGGCGGAGTGCTGACCGACGCCCTCTCCTGGCGCTGGACGCTGCTGATCAATGTGCCGGTCGGCGCGCTCGTCCTCGCCCTGGGGGTGTGGTGGCTCACGGAGAGCCGCGCGGGGGAGCGGCGCCGGCTGGACCTGCCGGGCGCGGTGCTCGTCACGGCGGGCCTCGCGACCCTCGCGTACGGCATCGTGCAGACGGAGCAGGAAGGGTGGACCGCTCCCGCGACCCTGGTGCCCCTGGGCGCCGGGCTCGCGCTCCTCGGGGTGTTCGTCGCGGTCGAGGCACGGGCGAGGACACCGCTGATGCCGCTGAAGCTTTTCCGGACGCGGTCGGTGTCGGCGGCGAACGCGGCGATGTTCAGCTGCGGCGCCGCGATGTTCTGCATGTGGTACTTCATGACGCTGTACGCCCAGAACGTCCTCGACTACAGCCCGCTCGCGGCCGGGCTCGCGCTGATGCCCAGCTCGCTCGCCGTCATCCTCGGCTCCAAGCTCGCGCCACGGCTCATGCCCGTCATCGGCGCGCGCAATGTCGCCGTGCTCGGTGTGCTGGTGTCCGCGGCCGGCTTCGGCTGGCAGTCCACGATGGACGCGCACGGCTCGTACCTGACCGCGATCATGCTGCCCGGCATCGTGATGATGGCGGGCGCCGGTTTCGCGGGGACGCCGCTCGCGGCCCTCGCCACCTCCGGCGCCGCGCCGGGGGACGCGGGACTCGTGTCCGGGCTCATCAACACCTCCCGTGTGATGGGCGGCGCGCTCGGCCTCGCCGTCCTGTCGACGATCGCGGCGGCCCGCACCGCCGGTGCGACGACCCCGGAGGCGGTGACGGCCGGGTACGCGCTGGCGTTCGGAACGGGCACGGGGATTCTGGTCTCCGCGGCGCTGCTGATGCTCCTGTGGCTGCCGAGGGACCGGGTACGGAAGTGACTCCTCAGAGCCAGCCCTGGCGGCGCGCCGCGCGTACCGCCTCCACACGGTTGCGGGTGCCGGTCTTGCCGATCGCCGCGGAGAGGTAGTTCCGTACCGTCGACTCCGACAGATCCACCTTCGCCGCGATGTCCGCCACCGTCGCCCCGTCCACCGCCGCGTTCAGCACATCCCGCTCCCACGGCGTGAGCGGGCTCGGCGCCGTGCTCAGGGCCGCCGCCGCGAGTGCCGGATCGACGACGGTCTCGCCGCGCAGCACGGCCCGGATCGCCTCCGCCAGCTCCCGCACCGGCCCGTCCTTGACGAGGAACCCCGCGGCCCCGGCCTCCATCGCACGCCGCAGACAACCAGGCCCGGCGAACGTCGCCAGGATCAGCACCCGGCAGTCGGGCACCTCCTCACGCAGCTCCGCGGCGGCGTCCAGCCCGCTGAGGCCGGGCAGTTCGACGTCCAGCAGAGCCACATCGGGTCGTGCCACGAGCGCCGAACGGACGACCTCGTCGCCCGCGGCCACCTGCGCGACGACCTCGATGTCCGCCTCCATCCCGAGCAGCAGCGCGAGGCCCCGCATCATGCCCCGGTCCTCGGCGAGAAGGACACGGACGGACCTGGCGGGCCGGTGCTCCCGCGGCATCTCGTTCACAGCCCAAGGCTAGGGCGGACGGCCCACCGGGGCGCGCTTTGCGAGCCCGTGCCGGGCGCTCGCGGTCAGAACCGCACCGGCAGCGCGACCAGTCCCCGGGCACGCATCGAGGGCCGCCACCGCAGATCGTCACGAGGCACGTCCAACTCCAGGGCGGGGAACCGCCGCAGCAGAGTGCTCACGGCGATCCGCGTCTCCACCCGCGCCAGCGGGGCCCCCACGCAGTAGTGGATGCCGTGGCCGAGCGCCAGGTGTCCGCTCTCCCGTCGGTCCAGGTCGAGGCGGTCGGGTTCGGGGAAACGGGCGGGGTCCCGGTTGGCCGAGGCGAGCGACAGCATCACCGTCTCCCCGGCCGGGACCGTCACCCCGCCGACCTCCACGTCCTTGGTGGGGAAGCGGCGGATGGCGAGCAGCGCCGGGCCGTCGTAGCGGGCGAACTCCTCCACGGCGTCGTCGATCCCGTCCGGGTCGTCGCGGAGCGCCGCCAGTTGGTCCGGATGGTCCAGCAGCGCCAGCACGGCGGTGCCGATGAGCTGCACCGTGTTCTCGTAGCCGGCGACCAGGATGAGGAACGCGAGGGACGTCAGCTCGTCCTCGGTGAGCCTGTCGCCGCCGTCGCGCACGTCGATCAGATCGGACAGCAGGTCGTTGCCGGGCAGGCGGCGCTTGTCGGCGATCAGCCGGGGAAAGTACGACAGCATGGCGACCACGGCCTGCTTCGCGGCGCCCGGGTTCGCGGGATCCGGGGCGACCAGGGCATCGGTCCAGTCCCGGAAGTCCCGGCGGGAGTCGTGCGGCACACCCAGCAGATCGCAGATGACGGTGATCGGCAGCGGCGCGGCGTACGCGGCCACGAGGTCGGCGCGTCCCTGCTCGGCCACGGCGTCCAGCAACCGCTCGGCCAGCGCCCGTATTCCGGGGCGCATCCGCTCCACGCGGCCCGGTGTGAAGGCCTTGGTGACGAGGCGCCGGATCCGGGTGTGGTCCGGCGGATCCATGTTCAGGAGATTGGCGTCGAGGGCCGGGGGCAGCGTGAACCCGCTGTAGTGGTCGGGAAGTCGATGCGTCTTGTCCAGGGAGAGGCGGGGGTCCGCCAGGAGTCGCCGCACGTCGGTGTAGCGGGTGACGACCCAGACGGGCGTCCCGTCCGGGCCGGTGACGCGGTGCACGGGACCGGCCTCGCGGAGACGGGCGTACGCCGTGTGGGGGTCGGCGACCAGCGCGGACAGGTCGGGGAACGCAGCAGCCATGGTCGGCAGCCTAGGCCGGTCGTCCCCGACCGCGTCCCGCTGCCCCGTCCCGTTCATGCGTCATGACCACGGCGCCAGGGAGCGGGCGCGGGTGAGCGGCAGGTGCGGCTGTGCCGATCCGGCAGTGACGAATGTCCCTGGGTGAGCCGGTACCGGCGGGCCGACACGACCGATCTGACGTTGCGTCAGGAGCCTTCACAAGTCCTGGGGGGTGCGTTATACATAGGGTCCGACCGGCCCTAGAACGCGTTCTAGAACGGACGCGTGGAGCGGCCGGCCCCCGTACGGCCTCGGTGCGACCGACGGTGCGGACGGCCGCACCGAGGTCTTCCACTCCTTTGGGAGCCAAGGAGCCAAGGAACCAGGAACCAAGGAGCAGTGTCCCCATGCCCATCGATGCCGCCAGGGCGGTCGCCGCGGAGCCGCGCAGCGCCGAGATCACCTGGGACCACAAGGACATCCAGCTCTACCACCTCGGCCTCGGCGCCGGTACTTTCCAGGGCCAGGGCCAGGGCCAGGGCCAGGGCAGTCCGGCCACCGATCCCGACGAACTGCGCTACACCCTGGAGTCCCGGCTGCACGTCCTGCCCAGCTTCGCCACCGTCGCGGGCGCGGGCATGGGCGTCGTCGGCGGGCTCTCCGCCCCCGGCATCGACGTCGACCTCGCCGCCGTGCTGCACGGCGGCCAGACGATCAGGCTCCACCGCCCGATCCCCGTCAGGGGACGGGCCACCAGCACCTCGCGCGTCGCCGCCGTCTACGACAAGGGCAAGGCCGCGATCCTCGTGCTCCGCTCCGAGGCGGCCGACGAGGACGGGCCGCTGTGGACGAGCGACGCGCAGATCTTCGTACGAGGCGAGGGCGGCTTCGGCGGCGAACGCGGCCCCTCCGCACGCGCCGAGCAGCCGGACCGCGAGCCCGACAGGGTCGTCGAACGGGCGGTACGCGAGGACCAGGCGCTGCTCTACCGGCTCTCAGGCGACTGGAACCCGCTGCACGCCGACCCGGAGTTCGCCAAGCTCGCGGGCTTCGACCGGCCGATCCTGCACGGCCTGTGCACGTACGGCATCACGCTCAAGGCCGTCGTCGACACGCTCCTCGACGGGGACGTCACGCGCGTCCGCTCGTACAGCACGCGCTTCGCCGGGGTGGTGTTCCCGGGGGAGACCCTGCGTATCCGGATGTGGGCCGCAGCGGACCGCGTCCAGGTGTCGGTGACGGCCGTGGACCGGGACGACGCACCGGTGCTCGCCGACACCATCGTCGAATTCTCCTGACCTCCCGAAGGGAGCCGCACCATGCGCGCAGCCGTACTGCACGAGATCGGCCAGGACAAACTCGACGTCCTCGACGACGTCGAAGCGGTGGGCTTCGGCCCCGGCAAGGTGAGGGTCCGCCTCAGGGCGACCGGGCTGTGCCACTCGGACGTCTCCGCGATGAGCGGTGTGCTGCCGCAGCCCGCGCCGTTCATCCCCGGCCACGAGGGCGCCGGGGAGATCCTCGACGTCGGCGACGGAGTGACGGGCGTCCAGCAGGGCGACCGGGTGCTGATGTGCTGGCTGCCGGCCTGCCGGGCCTGTCCCGCTTGCAAGCGAGGCCAGACCCAGCTCTGTCTGGCCGGGTTCATGAACGCCGGCACGCCCAACTTCAAGCGCCCCGGCGGCGATGTCTTCGGCTTCGCCGGGACCGGCACTTTCGTGGAGGAGGTCGTCGTCGACGCCGGCTGCGCGGTGCCGATACCGCAGGACGTCCCCTTCGAGATCGCCGCGCTCATCGGCTGCGGAGTGACCACGGGACTCGGCGCGGCCATCAACACCGCCAAGGTGGAGGCCGGTTCGTCCGTCGCCGTCATCGGCTGCGGCGGCGTCGGCATCTCCACGATCCAGGGGGCGCGGGTGCAGGGCGCCGCGCAGATCGTCGCCGTCGACCCGGTGGCGTCACGGCGCGAGGCGGCACTGTCCTTCGGCGCGACCGAGGCGGTCTCGCCCGACGAACTCGCCGACGCCAGGCAGCGGATCACCGCAGGCGAGGGCTTCGACTACGTCTTCGAGGTCGTCGGCAAGTCGGCGACGGCCAGGACGGCGTACGAGACGACCCGGCGCGGCGGGACGCTGTGCATCGTCGGCGCGGGCGCGATGGACGACTTCCTGCAGCTCAACATGTTCGAGCTGTTCTTCGACGAGAAGCGGATCCTGCCGTCGATGTACGGCGGCGGCGATGTGCTCCGCTCGTACGAACGGGCCATCACGCTGTGGCGGGCCGGCCGGATCGACCTGGAGTCGCTGATCACGCACCGGGTGCAGCTCGCGGAGATCAACGAGGCGCTGCACCAGATGCGTACCGGTGAGGCGCTGCGTACCTGCATCGAGATCTGAGGGGGACCCGCTCGTATGTCACTTCCACAGTCACTTCCCCTGCGGGGCCTGTCCGCGGTCGTCACGGGTGCGGGCCGCGGGCTGGGCCGGGCGGAGGCGCTGGAGCTGGCCCGGCTCGGGGCTGCCGTCGTCGTCAACGACTACGGGCAACCCGGCCGGGACGGCTCGGGCGAGGCGTCCGCCGCGCCCGCGGAACAGGTCGCGGCGGAGATCCGCGCGGCGGGCGGGCAGGCGGTGGCGCACGTCGGCGACGTCGCGGACTTCGACGCCGCCCGCGCCCTGGTCGACCTGGCGACCGGCACGTACGGCAAGCTCGACATCCTGGTCAACAACGCGGGCATCCTGCGGGACCGGATG
Organism: Streptomyces sp. NPDC091376; assembly: GCF_044757085.1. Classification (NCBI taxonomy): domain Bacteria; kingdom Bacillati; phylum Actinomycetota; class Actinomycetes; order Kitasatosporales; family Streptomycetaceae; genus Streptomyces; species Streptomyces sp. NPDC091376. Next base: position 338,380 of record NZ_JBIVUF010000001.1, read on the forward strand.
GTCTTCTCGATGAGCGAGGACGAATGGGACTCGGTGATCCGGGTCCATCTCAAGGGCCACTTCAACACGACCCACTTCGCGTCGGTGCACTGGCGCGAGCGCTCCAAGGCGGCGGGCGCCCCGGTGTACGGCCGGATCGTCAACACCTCGTCGGAGGCGTTCCTGGCGGGCTCGGCGGGCCAGCCCAACTACGCGGCGGCCAAGGGCGGCATCGTCGGCCTGACGACGTCGACCGCGCAGGCGCTGCGGAAGTACGGCGTCACGGCCAACGCGATCTGCCCACGGGCCCGTACGCGCATGACCGAGGACGTCTTCGCGGGCCTCGCCGTGCCGGCCGACGGCGGACTCGACCCGCTCGCCCCGGAGCACGTCGCACCGCTCGTCGGCTACCTCGCCTCGCCGGCGGCGTCCGGCGTCAACGGTCAACTCCTGGTCGTCCACGGGGGCATGGTCGCGGTCGTCGAACGGCCGCGGGTCGCGGCCCAGTTCGACTCGGCGAAGGAGACGTTCTCGTACGAGGAACTCGACGGGGCCCTGGGCGCGTACTACGCGGACCGTGCGCCCGACGAGACCTTCGCGGCGACGGACGTCCTGGGCCTGAAGCGGGCCTGACGCCCCGTGTCCTCGATCACCGGGCGGGCTCCGACGGAGCCCGCCCGGCGATCCGGAACCTACTGCCCGCCACCCGTCGGGCGACGGTGGCGGCCGTGGGCCGGGGACTGTGTGTCCTCCGATGCCGCCGCACCGCCCCGGTGCTTTCCGGCGGCGCCGACGGGCTCGGCCCGGTTCGCGGCCGCTCCCTGCGGACGCGCCTGGGTCGTGTCGGTTCGGGCTTCAGACATGTGGGAAGTTCACCCCGTTGTTCATCGCTGATTTCTGTCACCGGGGGAATCCGTCGGAATTCGCGGAATTTCGCCGGAACCCGTCACCGTCGGCATCCGGACGGTGCGGCTGCGTAGCCCCCGGCCGCAGAGTCTAACCACGTGCTCCACGCGCCGTGAGTGGCGCCTGCTGCAACGGCACAGGTCTGCACACAGCAGGACTCCCGGCACCCTCGTACGGTTCCCCACCTGCGCATTCCGATTGTGGCGGTGCTGTGACCGGCTCGTGCGGGACGGGTGGGACGAGGGCCTCGGGAGGCTCCAGCCGGGCCACCCCGCACGGCACCTCCCCGGTCGCGTACGGCAGTTGCAGCACCCCGTCCCGCGACCACAGTCCCGAGCCCGCCAACCAGCCCTCCGGTGCGGCCAGTTGATCCATCCGGCGCCCCGCCGGCCGCCACACCCCGACCCAGCTTCCCGCCGCCGCGTCGATCCGCAGCGCCACCGCGCACGTCTCCGGTATCAGCACCTGCCCCGGCTGGATCGCGAACGGTGTCACCGCCGCGTCGGCCAGGCGCAGGCACTCGGGGAAGCGCACCGGCCGCAGACTCCCGAGCACCCCCCACCCCAGCCGGTCGTGCCCTGCCGCGTCCGAGCGGATCAGCAGCAGTCCGCTCTCGGCGTCGGCGAGCAGCAGCCGGTCGTTGCTGTCCTCCGTGATCTGCAGCAGCGGCGTCACCTCCCCACCGCGCTCCAGGTCGACCACCACCGCCTTGGTGATCCCGTCCCGCTCCCGGTCCAGGGCGAGCATCCGGCCGGTACGGTCCAGCCACACCCCGCCGGAGCAGCGGCCGGGCACCTCCGCGACCCGCTCGGGTCCGAACGCCCCGCCGGCCACCAGCCACACCGTCGTGGAGTGCTCGCCGGGCGCCAGCGCGTACGCGCACGTGCCGTCCGGCGACGGCGGCAGCAGCCGCAACCCCTCGGACTCGACCGCGCCCAGGAGCAGTTCGCCCGTGCCGGGCCCCGTCGGATACAGCAGGGAGAACGCCCGCCGCTCCGCCACCCGCCGGTGGACGAGCACCCGCCCGTCGGCGAGCGGCGCCACCTCCGTGTCGGATTCCTCCGGCTGGCCGAGCGGCAGCGGCACCGCGTACGGCTCCGGACCGTCGAGCGTCCAGCGCTCCGCGAACCGGGCGTCTCCCTCACCCGCGAGACGGGCCGCGTAGCAGCCGTCCGCGCCGACCGTGAGCGCCGCGCGCGGAGCGGACCGTGCGATCCCGGGCTCCGCGGCCTCCTCGATGGCACACGCTGTCATCGGATGGTCACCTCCGGCCACCGAAGCTAGTTTTCGTACGTCCAGCCGAACGGCGAGGGCCCTCTCACTTCACACATAAGGGTGGCCAAGTCGCGATTCGCCTGAGGGTGAGGGGGCGGTTGTGCTGAGAAGGGCGCCGGTTAAGGTAAGGCACGCCTAAGGCGGACCCTCGCGGTCCGCTTGTGTCCACTCGTACGCACCTCGTCGTACGCACCTCGCCCCGCAGGAGCACCCGCCATGTCGCCACGCCGCGGAACCGCAGCCGCACTCGCCCTCGCCGCCGCTCTCACCCTCGCGGCCTGCGGAAACAGCGAGGGCGAAGGCGCCGGCGGGACCAAGGCCGACAGCGGCGGCAAGAAGTCCGTCGCCCAGGGCGGCAAGGACTTCGGCGACGCCGCGAAGAAGACGGCGGCGATGGGCACGGACGCGGCCCCCGGCCACTTCCCGCGCACCCTCACCCACGCCATGGGCACCACCGAACTGAAGTCCGCCCCCAAGCGCGTCGTCGTCCTCGACGTCGGCGAGCTCGACAACGTTGTTTCGCTCGGCCTGCGGCCGGTCGGCTACGCCCCCGCCGAGGGCGACGGGGGCATTCCGTCGTACCTGGAGAAGGCCGCCGGCAGCCCCAGGAGCGTCGGCACCATCAACAACCTCAACCTCGAGGCGATCGCGCAGCTCAAGCCCGACCTGATCCTCGGCAGCCAGCTCCGGGCCGCTGACAAGTACAAGGAGCTCGCGCAGATAGCCCCGACCGTCTTCTCCATCCGCCCCGGCTTCACCTGGAAGGAGAACTACCTCCTGAACGCCTCCGCGCTGGACAGGACGGCGGAGGCGAAGGCGAAGCTCGACGCGTACGAGAAGAAGGCGGAGCAGCTCGGCACGGACATCGGCGCGGACAAGCCGACGGTCTCGATGGTGCGCTACATGCCCGACCGGACTCGTCTGTACGCCAAGGCGTCCTTCATCGGCACGATCCTCGACGACGCCGGACTGCCGCGGCCCAAGAACCAGCAGGTCAACGACCTCGCCACGGAGGTCGGCCCGGAGAAGATCGACGAGGCCGACGCCGACTGGATCTTCACCGGTGTCTACGGCGACCCGTCGAAGACCAAGCGGGACACCGCCCGGGCCAACCCGCTGTGGAAGAACCTGACGGCGGTCAAGGCGGGCCGGGCCAAGGACGTCCCCGACGAGACCTGGTACCTCGGCCTCGGCGTCACCGCGGCCGACAAGGTCCTCGACGACCTTCGCGGCCACCTCGTCAAGTAGGCGACGAACGCGGCGACCGGTCCCCGGGCCGAACGGCCCCGGGACCCGGTCGCCCCGGGACGCGGATCCCGCAGAGGGATCACGGCAACTGTCGGTCGAGCGACCCTTACGGGACCGGCCCGGCGACCGGCATGGGACCGGCCCGGCGACCGCGACGGTGAGCGCGAGGGCGACTGGCCCGGCGACCGCTATGGCGACCGTCAGGGCGACTGGCCCGGCGAGTGCCACGGCACCGCCAGGGGGACCGGCCCGGCGACCGCCAGGGGACCGGTCCGGGGATCGTCAGGGCGATCGGTCCGGCGAGTGCCACGGGAACTGGTCCGGGGACCGCCACGGGGACCAGTCCGGGGAGCGCCAAGGCGACCGGTCCGGCGACCTGCCCGCTCCGCGAGAGCGGCGCCGGTTCAGCCGCACAAGGGGGCCAGGTAGCCTTTGCTCCGTGCCCCGTCTGTCTGAAGTCACCGCCGCGCTCGACGCTCTCTGGCCCCCCGAGCGGGCCGAGGGGTGGGACGCCGTCGGCACGGTCTGCGGCGAGCCCGACGCGGACATCACCCGCGTCCTCTTCGCCGTCGACCCCGTCCAGGAGATCGCCGACGAGGCCGTCGCGCTCGGCGCGGACCTGATCGTCACCCACCATCCGCTCTATCTGCGCGGTACCACGACGGTCGCCGCCTCCCATTTCAAGGGCCGGGTCGTGCACTCCCTCATCAAGCACGACATCGCGCTGCACGTCGCGCACACCAACGCCGACACGGCCGATCCCGGAGTGTCCGACGCCCTCGCCGGCGCCCTCGACCTGCGTGTCGTCGGCCCCCTCGTGCCGGAGAACGGTCTGGGTCGGATCTGCGAGCTGGACCACCCCGAGACGCTGCGCGAGTTCGCGGCCCGCGCCGCCAAGCGGCTGCCCGCCACCGCGCAGGGCATCCGGGTCGCCGGCGACCTCGACGCCACCGTCCGCAGGGTCGCCGTCAGCGGCGGCTCCGGCGACGGCCTCTTCGACGCCGTACGGGCCGCGGGCGTGGACGCGTTCCTCACCTCGGACCTGCGGCACCATCCCGTGTCCGAGGCCACCCAGCACTCACCGCTCGGTCTGGTCGACGCCGCCCACTGGGCCACGGAATGGCCGTGGTGCGAGCAGGCGGCATCCCAGCTCGACGAGATTTCCGACCGCCACGGCTGGGGCCTGAGGGTCCATGTCTCGAAGACGGTCACCGACCCCTGGTCCTCCCACCACACCTCTGGAGCCCCCAACTGAACGCCGCGCCCGCCGACCAGATCCGACTCCTCGACGTCCAGGCCCTCGACGTCCGCCTGTCGCAGATCACGCACAAGCGCAAGTCGCTGCCCGAGCACGCCGAGATCGAGTCGCTGAACAAGGACCTCACGCAGCTGCGCGATCTGCTCGTCGCCGCGCAGACGGAGGAGAGCGACTGCGCCCGCGAGCAGACCAAGGCCGAGCAGGACGTCGACCAGGTCCGTCAGCGCTCGGCGCGCGACCAGCAGCGTCTCGACTCCGGCGCCGTCACCTCCCCGAAGGACCTGGAGAACCTCCAGCGGGAGATCGTCTCCCTCGCCAAGCGGCAGGGTGACCTGGAGGACGTCGTCCTGGAGGTCATGGAGCGCCGCGAGTCCGCGCAGGAGCGCGTCACCGAGCTGACCGGACGCGTCGGCTCCGTCCAGGCGAAGGCCGACGACGCCACGGCCCGCCGGGACGCGGCGTACGAGGAGCTCGACGGCGAGGCGGCGTCCACGGGCAAGGAGCGCGAGGTCGTCGCCGGGTCCGTGCCCGCGGACCTGATGAAGCTGTACGAGAAGCTCCGCGGGCAGCAGGGCGGAGTGGGCGCGGCCCGGCTGTACCAGCGCCGCTGCGAGGGCTGCCACATCGAGCTGAACATCACCGAGCTGAACGAGGTGCGGGCGGCGGCGCCCGACGCGGTCGTCCGGTGCGAGAACTGCCGCCGCATCCTGGTCCGTACGTCGGAGTCCGGTCTCTGATGCGCGAGTTGCTCGTCGAGGCCGACGGGGGCTCCCGGGGCAACCCGGGGCCGGCGGGGTACGGCGCGGCCGTCCTCGACCCGTCGACGGGGGAGACGCTCGCCGAGCGGGCGGAGTACATCGGCGTCGCGACGAACAACGTCGCCGAGTACCGGGGGCTCATCGCGGGCCTGAAGGCGGCGAAGGAGCTGGCACCGGACGCCATGGTCCGTGTCCGTATGGACTCCAAGCTCGTCGTCGAGCAGATGTCGGGCCGCTGGAAGATCAAGCACCCGGACATGAAGCCGCTCGCGGCGGAGGCCGGCCGGGTCTTCCCGGCCGCGCAGGTGACGTACGAGTGGATCCCGCGCGAGAAGAACAAGCACGCGGACCGGCTGGCCAACGAGGCGATGGACGCGGGCAAGCGCGGCAAGCAGTGGGAGCCCTCGGCGTCCTCCGCGGCGCTCGTGCCGTCCGCGGAGGACGTACGGGCGGCCCGGGTCGTCGGCGATGCCGCCGCGGGCGCGGCCAAGGCGCGAGCCGCACTGGCCGGAGCGGTGGCCCCCGGCGCGCAGGCGGTCCCGACGGCGCGGGCGCCGCTCGCCATGAGCACGGAGGTGCCGGGGGCCGGCTGGGGGCCGGACCTCGGGCCGCCCGCGACGTTCGTCCTGCTCCGGCACGGCGAGACGGCGCTGACCCCGCAGAAGCGCTTCTCCGGCAGCGGCGGCACCGACCCGGATCTGTCGGAGGTCGGTGAGCGGCAGGCGGAGGCCGTGGCGGCGGTGCTGGCCGCGCGCGGGACGATCCAGGCGGTCGTCTCCTCGCCGCTGAAGCGCTGCCGGCAGACCGCGGCGGCGGTGGCGGCGCGCCTCGGGCTCGACGTACACATCGACGAGGGTCTGCGCGAGACCCACTTCGGCGCCTGGGAGGGCCTGACGTTCGGAGAGGTCCGCGAGCGGTACGGGGACGATCTGGACGCCTGGCTCGCCTCCCCGAAGTCGGCGCCCACGGGCGGCGGCGAGAGCTTCGCGACGGTGGCGCGGAGGGTCGCGGCGACGCGGGACCGCCTCGCGGAGGACTACCGGGGCCGAACGGTCCTCCTGGTCACGCACGTCACCCCGATCAAGACCCTGGTCCGCCTGGCCCTCGGCGCACCCCCGGAGGCACTGTTCCGTATGGAGCTCTCGGCGGCTTCGCTGTCGGCGGTGGCGTACTACGCGGACGGCAACGCCTCGCTGCGTCTCCTGAACGACACGTCCCACCTGCGCTGAGCCCGGGTCTCTCGCGGGTGGCGGGGCGTGGTGTCCGTCCTGTGCCCCGCCGCCGCACCGCGCTGCGGCGGGGAGGGGAGGGGACGGCGGGCGAACGCCCACCGTCCCGCACCGGGGGCCCGGTTTCGCGCGGAGCCCCGGTTACGCGCGGAGCGCCGACGCCTCGCGGGCCAGGGACTCCACGCGGTCCCAGTCCCGTGCGGCCAGCGCGTCCGGCGGGAGCATCCACGTACCGCCCACGCACCCCACGTTCCGCAGCGCGAGATACGAGGGCGCCGACGCGAGCGAGATGCCGCCCGTCGGGCAGAAGCGGGCCTGCGGCAGCGGGCCCGCGAGGGACGTGAGGTACGGGGTGCCGCCGGAGGCCTCCGCGGGGAAGAACTTCATCTCGGTCACGCCGCGTTCCAGCAGCGCCACCACCTCCGACGCCGTCGAGACGCCCGGCAGGAACGGCACCCCGGACATCGCCATCGCGTCCAGCAGCGCCTCGGTCCAGCCCGGGCTGACCAGGAACCCCGCGCCCGCCGCGGCCGCGTCGGCCACGCTCCGCGGTGAGATGACCGTGCCCGCGCCGACCACCGCGTCCGGAACCTCGTCCGCGATCGCGCGGATCGCGTCGAGCGCGGCCGGCGTGCGCAGGGTCACCTCGATCGCGGGCAGTCCGCCCGCGACGAGGGCGCGGGCGAGCGGTACGGCGTCGGCGGCGTCGTCGAGAACGACGACGGGCACGACAGGGGCGAGGTCGAGGACGGAGGTCATGCCCGCCATCCTGCCCAAGCGAACCGTCCTGTGCAACGAGCGTTGCGCAGGACGCAACGTCTGGTCGGGCGGACATCGGACGTCCGCACCGGGGAGGCTCGCCGGTTCCCCGGCGTCGAACGTCCGCGCCGGGAGACTCTTCCGGTTCCCCGCAGTGATGCCCGCCATGGACCGGGCGGGACCGCGCCCGGCCCACGGCCGGACGCCGGTCCGGTGCCCCGGCGCGAGCCGCGCTGTCGCCCGCCCCGGCTCAGAGGTCTCGTGGCCCCGGCGCCGCCCGATGCGCCGCCCGGTCCGACGGCGGCAGCCTCCGGGCGGGAACGCGCCCGGCCCACGGCCGGACGGCGGTCCGGTGCCCCGGCGCGAGCCGCGCTGTCGCCCGCCCCGGCTCAGAGGTCTCGTGGCCCCGGCGCCGCCCGATGCGGAGCCCGGCCTGACGGCGGCGTCCCGGGCGGGACCTCGCCCGGCCCACGGCCCCGGACGGAGCCAGATGCGGAGCCCCGCCCCACGGCGGCCGTCCCCGACCGCCTGCACGGCCGGGCGGCGCGCCGGAGGCCGTGGCCGTCAGTGGATCTCGTTCACCAGCACATCGATCGACCACGCCTTCCCCGCCCTGCCCGGAGCCTGCGCCTCCACCACGTACCCGAGGTCCCGCAGCGCCTCCACCAGCGCCGCCGGAGTCCGCGGCGCCGCCCCCGCCTCCAGCAGGCTGCGCACGATCCGCCCCTTCGTCGCCTTGTTGAAGTGGCTGACGACCTTCCGGGTCGGCGCGTGCAACACACGCACGGTCGCGGTACGGTCCGCGACCTCGCCCTTCGGCCGCCACGCCGCGGCGTACGCGGAAGACCGCAGGTCCAGGACGAGCCCGCCCCCGGCCGCCTCGGGCAGCACGGACGCCATCGGCGCCCGCCAGAACGCGCCCAGCGCCCCGAGTCCCGGCAGCTTGACCCCCATCGAGCAGCGGTACGAGGGAATCCGGTCATCGAGGCCGACCGCCCCCCACAGCCCGGAGAACACCAGCAGCGACTTCCGGGCACGTCTGCGCGCGGCCGCGTCGAGCGTGGCGAGACCGAGGGCGTCGTACAGCACGCCCGTGTAGATCTCACCCGCCGGACGTGCCCCGGCGGTCCGCAACGTCGTGTTCTTCGCGATCTCGTCGCGCAGCCCCTCGCTCAGCCCGAGCACCTCACGGGCCTTCTCCTCGTCCCCCACGCACAGCTCGACGAGCCCGTCGAGCACCTCGGCGCGCGCCCCGGCCAGACCGGGCAGCGACAGGGATTCCGGCTTGAGCGGTGCCCCGCGTCCGGAAGCGGCCTTGCCCTCCGACGGCGGCAACAGCACGAGCACGGCGGTTCTCCTCTGCGTACGTACGGAAAGGGGGTGCGGCCCCCGCGCCAGGGTAGTCGGCCGCCGCCCACGCGAGGGCTCCGCCCGGTCGCCGCCCCGTCGCGGCCGACCTACGCTCGGCACATGCCCCGCCGTCATCTCCATGTGACCTGCGCCGCCGAGGCTCCTCTGCTCGCCGCGCTGCGTGCGCTGCGTACGACCCTCGGCGTACCGGAGGACTTTCCGGCCGGGGTGCTCGCGGAGGCGGACCGCGCGGCGCGGGAGCCGCGGCTTCCGGAGCGGGACGCCACGGACATCCCGTTCTTCACGATCGATCCGCCGATGTCCACCGACCTGGACCAGGCGATGCATCTGGAGCGGCGTGCGGGCGGCGGATTCCGGGTGCACTACGCGATCGCCGACGTCGCCGCGTTCGTGACACCGGGCGGCGCGCTCGACGCCGAGGCGCATCGCCGGGCGCTGACGCTGTACTTCCCGGACGAGAAGGTCCCGTTGCACCCGCCGGTGCTGTCCGAGGACGCGGCCAGTCTGCTGCCCGACCAGCCGCGTCCCGCGCTGCTGTGGACCATCGACCTCGACGCGGACGGCCGGGCCGTCACCACCGACGTACGGCGGGCCCTGGTGCGCAGCCGGGCCAAGCTGGACTACGCCGGTGTGCAGGCGGCCATCGACTCCGGCACCGCCGAGGAGCCGATGGCCCTGCTGAAGGACATCGGACTGCTGCGCGAGCGCCTGGAGATCGAGCGCGGCGGGATCTCCCTGAACGTTCCCGAGCAGGAGATCGTCCAGGAGGACCACGGGTACACGCTCGAATTCCGCGCACCGCATCCGGTGGACGGCTGGAACGCCCAGATCTCGCTCCTCACGGGCATGGCCGCGGCCGATCTGATGACCGCGGCCGGCACCGGCATCCTGCGGACCCTGCCGACCGCGCCGGGCGGTGCCGTCGCCCGGCTGCGAAGAACCGCGAAGGCACTGCACATCGACTGGCCGCACCACGCCTCGTACGCGGACGTCGTCCGCTCGCTCGACCCGAAGAACCACCGCCACGCCGCGTTCCTGCAGGAGTGCACGACGCTGCTGCGCGGCGCGGGCTACAGCGCGTTCAGCGGCGGACGGCTCCCCGACCCGGCGGTCCACGCCGCCGTCGCCGCCACCTACACGCACTGCACCGCGCCGCTGCGGCGGCTCGTCGACCGTTACACGGGTGAGCTGTGCGTGGCGGCGGTCGCCGGCCAGGAGCCGCCCGAGTGGGTACGGGAGGTCATGGACACGCTGCCCAAGGAGATGGCCGACGGCTCACGCCGCGCGAACACCGTGGAGCGCGAGTGCGTGAACACGGTCGAGGCGGCCCTGCTCGCGGGGCGGATCGGCGACACGTTCGACGGGTTCGTGGTCGAGGTGAAGGATCACGAACCGGACGTCGGCATCGTCCAGTTGAGGGACCCGGCGGTCGTGGCGCCCGTCGACGGCGGCGGGGCGGATCTCCCGCTCGGGGAGGTGCTCCTGGTGCGGCTCACACAGGCCGATCCGACGGCGGCGAAAGTGCGCTTCGCGCCTGCTTGAGCGACTTCAGCAGGGCGCGGGAGTCGTCGGCGTGGAGGCGCACGGTGCTCACCTCGCGCCGCTTGCCCAGCAGTCCCACCGCCGTGACAGGCTCCGACAGCCGCAGGGTGAGCGAGGTCTGCGCGCCGACGGGCACGTTCAGGACGTCGTCCTCCTTCTTGTCGTGCGTGAAGAGCAACTCGTACGAGACGGAGTCGATCCGCTCCAGCGGGATGCGGACGTCGACGTGCCCGGCCTGGCGCAGCCGCAGAACGTCCGCGGACAGGACGTGCGGGCGGGTGACCGACGCCGCGTGCAGCCCGATGATGAAGACGACGGTGTACACGTCGAGGACGAGGACGATCGCGTGCACGACCGGCCAGCCGCTCAGCAGGTAGGACATCCCGACCGTCTCCACGACGCACACGAAGGCGAAGCCGAAGATCATCGCGGCCTGGTCGCGGGCGTGCCCGAACGCCTGGTCGCCGTCGCCGACACCGTGCCGCCGCCGCGCCGCCCACAGGACGACGCTCCACATCAGCTTCAGCTCGTGGCCGATGAGCCGCAGCACGGACTCGGGCACCAGCTCGCGCACGGCCGACCGATTGCTGTGGCCCTGGCGGCGCAGTCGCACGAACACGGCGGCCTCGGCGAGGAGCAGGAGCAGCATGGCCGCCTCGGTGGCGGTGACCGCGGCAGCCGGCGGCCGTACGCCCGCCAGCAGACAGACCACCAGCGCCAGTTCGGCCGGAATCACGGTGTAGGCGACGCCCCTGAGAGCCTTGATCAGCCGCTTCACCGGGCACGCTCGGCGACGATGAGCAGCCCGCGGCGTACGGCGGCGGCCTGGGCGGGGGAGAAGTCGGCGAAGAAGGCGTCCTGGAAGGGGCCTTCGGGCAGCGCCCCGTCGGCGCCGAGTCCCTCGGCGACCACGTCGGGAACGGATTCAGCCAGCGCCCGCGCCGCCTCCTCGATCCTCGGGTCGTCCGCGGCGGTGTCCTCGTCCGCGAGCGCGTCGAGCAGCTCGTACACCTCGTAGGCGCGCTCCACGGCGCCCGGCGCCTCGGCCATCCGCCGCATCGCTTCGAGCAGCCGTTCCCGCTCGGCGTCGGGCGCGACCGTGTCCAGCAGGGCGAGCAGTTCCCGGTCCTTCGCCGCCATGGCGGACTCGGGACGCCCGGCGGGCGCCTCGGCCAGATTCCCGAAGAGCGCGGCCAGCTCCGGCGATACGGGCCCCTCGGCCGTCAGCCGCCCGGCCCGCGCCTGTTCCAGCAGTGCTCCGAGCCGCCGGCGCCGCTCGGCGAGCTGCTCCTGCTGCCGGCCCAGATCCTCGTCCAGCTCCTCCAGGACCTGGACGAGCTCCCTTCCGGCGTCGTCCGCGATCACGTCCCGGACCTCGTCGAGCCCGAGCCCCAGCTCGGTGAGCCGCCGGATCCGCGCGAGCAGCACGGCGTCCCGCACCGAGTAGTCCCGGTAGCCGTTGGCCCGCCGGGTGGGCTCGGGCAGCAGGCCCTGATGGTGGTAGTGCCGCACGGCCCGCGGGGTGACCCCGACGAGAGCGGCGATCTCTCCGATCCGCATGGCCTCAGTAGAAACCCTGACGCTGCGGCAAGGTCAAGCGCGGGCTGATGCACGGCGGCATATGCCATGCCACACGGTGAGGGGAAGCGCCCCCGCTTTCATGATCGTGTGCCACGATCGAGGGAAGGATCCCCCGATCCCAAGGACGGCCGGTGCAGTGATGTCCGAGTCTGGCGAGCGACCGAGGAAGGAGCGCGACATGAGCGCCATGCCGCACGAGCCGCTCACGCAGGCGGACGTCCTGCTGGAGGGCTTCCTGGCGCTGGGCACGCCAGAGGGCTTCCGCGCGGAGTTGATCGAGGGGGAGATCGTCGTGACGCCGCCGCCGGACGGGGACCACGAGGACTACATCAGCCGGATCGTGAAGCAGGTGATCAGGCAATCGCGTACCGAGATGGACTTTTCCGGAAACAAAGGCTTGAAGCTCGTCGACTCGCCCGGCTCCTCGCGGGATCACGTGATCCCCGACATCACCTTCGCGCCGGCGGATCTGTCCTTGTTCCGTGGAGCCGACTCGTGGATGCCTTGCGACGGAGTGGCCATGGTCGTGGAGGTGACCTCGGCTCGTGCGCAGGTCGACCGCGAGACCAAGCGCCGCTCCTATGCGCGCGGAGGAATCCCTCTCTACCTGCTCATCGACCGGGGCGCGTCGGCGCTCACCCTCTTCAGTGAGGCAGAGGGCAGCGACTACCTGCAGCAGCGGACGATCCACTTCGGCAAGGTCCTTCCGCTGCCCGAGCCGTTCGCCTTCGAGCTGGACACCGCGGCCTTCGAATGAGGGGCTCAGCCGCCGGCCCCCTTCCCTCCGGGTAGCATGTGACCACGGCAGACGAGCCGGGCGGACGGCCGCGTGAGGTCCCTTCGGGGTGCCTCCCGAGGAACGTCCGGGCTCCACAGGGCAGGGTGGTGGGTAACGCCCACCCGGGGTGACCCGCGGGACAGTGCCACAGAAAGCAGACCGCCGGGGACCTCGGTCCCCGGTAAGGGTGAAACGGTGGTGTAAGAGACCACCAGCGCCTGAGGTGACTCAGGCGGCTAGGTAAACCCCACCCGGAGCAAGGTCAAGAGGGAGCGTCCTCGGACGCTCCTGCGCGGACGATCGAGGGCTGCCCGCCCGAGTCCGCGGGTAGACCGCACGAGGCCGGTGGCAACACCGGCCCTAGATGGATGGCCGTCTCCCCGGCGACCGCGAGGTCACCGGGCGACAGAACCCGGCGTACAGCCCGACTCGTCTGCCGTACCTGCTCCGGTCAGACGGGAGCAGGCACGGCGCTCGCGAGCCGGGCCGATCAGCCGGGTGGCGAAGTGGTCAGGAGCCGGCCCGCCAGTCCCAGTAGGCGAAGTTGCGCAGCCACGGCCATGACTCCGGTCCGCACATGCCGTCCTCGGCGATGCCGGCGTCGTAGTTCCTGTTGACGAACTGCTGGAAGGCCCTCATCGCCCCCTGGGAGTTGGGGCCGAAGACGCCGTCGATCGTTCCCGGGCTGAACTCGATGCTCTTGAGCAGGCACTGGGCTTCGGCGCCCGCACTGGTCACCACGGTCTTCGAGGGTTGTGCCGTGAGCCCGGTGTAGTGCCCGGCGTAGGCGCGCTCCGTCGACTGGTTGTAGGAGTAGGAACACGTGACAGCCGCCGAAGAGGGCGCCGCCGATGTGAGCGTGAGTCCGGCACCGAGGAGCACGGGCACCAGAGCGAGGGTCAACTTTCTGCGGAACGACATGGGGAACCTTCCCGTTGACTCGGATCCTGTGGAGGCGCGGGACGCGTCGGTCGCCGTCAGTTGTAGTAGGCGTAGAACCGGAGGTGCGGCCAGGTCTCGGGGCCGGGCATGCCGTCCACCGTGATGCCCGCCCAGTACGGCGCCCCGTTCAGACGTCTCTGCACATCGCGCAGCGCGGCCTGGGACTTCGGTCCGAAGACCCCGTCGACGGTGATGCTGTAGCCGACCTCCTTCAGGAGGCACTGCGCCTCCGCACCCGAGCTGGTCACCACCGTCTTGGACGGGACGGCCGTCATACCGCTGTAGTGCCCGGCGTACACGTAACTCTCGTCGGAGTAGGTGTACGAGCAGCCGGCGGCCTGGGCGGCCGAGCCGGGGCCGGCGAGCACCAGCCCGGTACTCAGCAGCAGGGTCGCCGCCGCCGTCACGGTCTTCTTCCTCCATGCGGGCATGGATGTGCCCCTCTCCGTCCTGAGCCCCGTGGGGCGGTCCGCCGATCGGAATGGGCTGATCGTGCTGCATGGGCCGATGCCGTGGTGGACAATCGGCGAGGCGTGGGACAACGTGAGACACGCACGCCTCTGACCTGCAGGAACATTCCCTTCGGGGACGCGATCGTGAGAGGGGCGCGGGGGGATGTCACGTCGAAGACCGCTTCCTGGGGACCTGCCGCTCGAAGTACGGCATCTGGTCGAGGCGCTGCGCGAGGCGAGGGAGCGGAGCGGGCTCAGTCTGGCCGTCCTCGAGAAGAAGACCGCCTTCAGCAGGTCCTCGTGGGCCCGGTACCTCAGCGGCCAGAAGCTGCCACCGCTCGGTGCCGTCAAGGCGCTGGCCGCTGCGGTCGGAGCGGACGACGCCCGGCTGAGCGCCCTGTGGGAGCTCGCCGACCGGTCCTGGAGGCTCCACGCCACCGGGGATGCCGGAGGTCCCGCTGCCCGGCAGCCCACCGCGGCCGAGGAGCCTTCCGCTCGACCCGGAGCCGCCGGAGCTGCCGGAGCCGCCGGAGCCGCCGGATCCGCCGACGTCGCCGAACCCGCCGCACCTGACGTCGTCCCCGTGACTTCGACGACGCAGCCCGTGTCACCGCCCGGAATACCCGGGGAGTCCTCGCGGCGGTGGCTCACCCGTCGGACCGCGACTGTCGCGGCCACGGGCGCCGCGGCGCTCTTCGTGCTGGTTGCGGCGGTCGTCGCGTTCGGGGACCAGCCCGCCGGGGACGCCCCCCGGTCCTCGGCCGCCTCACCGCTCGGCTCGGCACTGCCGCCCTCGTCTCCGACGGCCGTCACCACCGCCCACACGCCGATGCAGTGCCGTCATGACGCATGCGGTGGTCAGGACCCCAAGGCGATGGGCTGCGGCCAGGACGCGTGGACGGCCGCCGCCACGTGGATCTCCGGCGCACTGGTCGAACTGCGGTACAGCCCGCGGTGCGCAGCCGTCTGGGGGAGGATCCTCTGGGTCGGTGTCGGCGACACCGTGATCGTGCGAGGCCCGGCCAACAGCGCCCAGAGTGGCCGCGTCAAGTTCGGGGAGGACGCCTACTCGTCGATGATCCCCGTCTCCGACCCGTCCCAGGCACGGGCGTGTGTCGAGCTCAAGGACGGCCGGCCGGGCGGCTGTACGGGCCTGGGGCAGTCGATGGCGGTCTCCCCGCCTCCCGAGCCCTCGCCGACACGATCGCGGTGAACCCGGCGGTCGGTGACTCGGGGCGGTCGGGTGACCTCGGCCGGTCGGTGATTCCAGGCCGGGCTCCGGCGCGTGGCGCGCGGCGGGTCAGCCCAGGGTCTTGTCCAGGTTGAACGCCGCGCTGATCAGCGACAGATGGGTGAACGCCTGGGGGAAGTTGCCGTTCTGTTCGCCGGTGTGGCCGATCTCCTCGGCGTACAGGCCCAGGTGGTTGGCGTAGGTGAGCATCTTCTCGAAGGCCAGCCGGGCCTCGTCCGGCCGGCCGGCGCGGGCGAGGGCCTCGACGTACCAGAAGGAGCAGATGGAGAACGTGCCCTCCTCGCCCCGCAGCCCGTCCGGGCTGGCCTGGGGGTCGTAGCGGTACACCAGGGAGTCCGAGACCAGCTCGTCGCCCAGCGCGTCGAGCGTGGAGAGCCACTTGGGGTCGGTCGGCGAGATGAACTTGGCCAGCGGCATCATCAGGACGGCGGCGTCGAGGACGCTGTCGTCCTGGTGCTGGACGAAGGCCATGCGCTCGGGCGACCAGCCGCGCTGCATGATCTGCCGGTAGATCGCGTCCCGTACGGCGCCCCAGCGGACCATGTCGGCGGGCAGCCCCCGGCGCCGGGCGATCCGCATGGCGCGCTCGATCGCCACCCAGCACATCAGCCGCGAGTAGAGGAAGTTCTTGCGTCCGCCGCGCGTCTCCCAGATGCCCTCGTCGGGCTGGTCCCAGTTCCCGCACACCCACTCGACGAGGCCGCAGACGTTGTCCCACTGTTCGCTCGAGATCGGCTCCCCCCACTTGTCGTAGAGGTAGATCGAGTCGATGAGCGCGCCGTAGATGTCCAACTGGAGCTGGCCGACGGCGTTGTTGCCGACGCGTACGGGTGCGGAGCCCAGATAGCCCTCCATCTCGGGCAGTTCGCGTTCCGGGAGCTCACGGCGGCCGTCGATGCCGTACATGATCTGCAGCGGTTCGGCGCCGTCGCACGAGATGCAGACGTTCTCGGTGAGGAACTGCATGAAGGCCTTGGCCTCGTCGGTGAAGCCGAGCCGGAGCAGGGCGTAGACGCAGAAGGCCGCGTCGCGGATCCAGACGTAGCGGTAGTCCCAGTTGCGCTCGCCGCCGATCTGCTCGGGCAGGCTCGTCGTCGGCGCGGCCACGATGGCGCCGGTCGGTACGTACGTGAGCAGCTTGAGCGTCAGCGCGGAGCGGTGCACCATCTCGCGCCAGCGTCCGCGGTAGCGCGACTTGGACAGCCAGCGCCGCCAGTAGCGGACGGTGGCCTCGAACAGGTCCTCCGCCATGGCGAGTGGGCAGGCCTGCGGCAGCAGTTCGCCGCCGACCCGGTCGAGCGCGAAGACCGCGGTCTCGCCCTCGTGGAGCTTGAACAGCGACCACACGTCCCGGCCGTCGCTCTCGACCGGCACGCTGGAGGTCAGCGAGAGGGTGAGCGGGGACGAGTCGAAGACCGTGTAGCCGTTCTCGGTGCGCACGGTGTGGGGCTGGGCCCCGTAGTCGAAGCGTGGCGCGATACGCGCGTGGAACGGCAGGGACCCGCGGACACAGACCACCCGGCGGATCAGCCGGTGCCGGTCGGCCTCGCGCGAGTCGTCGGTGATGGGCATGAAGTCCTGGATCTCGCCGACCCCGTCGTCCGCGAAGAACCGGGTGATGAGCACGTTGGTGTCGGGGAAGTAGAACTGCTTCGTCCGCGTCGGCACGTCCGGGGCCAGCTCGAAGGAGCCGCCCTTCTCGGCGTCGAGGATCGAGGCGAAGACGCTGGGTGCGTCGAAGCGGGGGCAGCAGTACCAGTCGATCGTGCCGTTCGTCCCGACCAGGGCCGCGCTGCGCAGATCGCCGATCAGCCCGTGCTCGGAGATCGGCAGATAGCGGGGGGTTCCGGTGCCTGCGGGGCCGCGCGCCGCACGGGCGTCCTCATGCGTCGCGGTGTCGTCCTCGGCGGTCACAGCCTCTGTGGCAGTCACGGTCGGTCCTCTCTCCACCCACCGGCAATCGCTCCCTGCCCCCGCAATTCATACTAAGTCGGTCAGGCTCCTGGGCATCCCGGGCCCGGTCCGGGTCCAGGGCATCCCGGGCGATGTCACCGCCCGTGTGCGAGCGGTGACATCGCGGGAGTGGTGGCGGGCCCCGACGGGGACAGGCCCCGGCGGGTACGGGCGGGCGGTGGAGCGCCCGTACCGGTCAGAAGACGAGGCGTGCCGTCAGAAGACGAGGCGTGCCGTCAGGGGGCGACGCGTGCCGTCAGTGCCCGCCGGTGGGCGACCCGTGCCGTCAGAAGACGAACGGGCCGGGGTTCTGCGGAGAGGTCGCGTTGCAGGTCGCCGTGATGCCGAAGACAACGACCGTGAGGGACGTCGCCTCCAGGCTGTCGCCGGTGGCGACGGTGCCGTTCAGCGGCCCGGTGGAGACGGCGCCGCCGGCCGGGATCTCCGGGTTGGCGTTGCCGGTGAACGTCGTCGTGCCGGAGCCGTTCTTGGTCAGCGTGAGGGTCGACGTCACCGAGTTCGCCGAGATGGTGAAGGGGGAGGTGATGGCGGAGGTGGAGAGGCTGATCGTCGCGGCCGTGCCGTCCTGGGTGGCCGTGAGGGTGGCCTCGCCGGAGCCGAAGGAGCCGCAGTCGAACGACAGCGTCGCCGTCGTCGGGTCGACCGCGTGTGCCGCGGGGGCCATGGCGAGCGTGCCGGCGGCCGTCGCGGCTAAGAGGGCCGTGCCGATGCCGAGTGTGCGGTGCTTCATGGGGGGTGCCGCCTTCGTGTGTGGGGTCACGGGATGGCGTCGCCGGGCTGCGGCCACCGAGGACTGGTGGGGCAGCCGGGTGACGGTTGTCATTGGGGCAGGAACTTCCCGAGAAGGCAAGGCCGTGCGCCGTGATTGTTGGCATGTAACGGTCACTTCAAGCCGCCCGGTACGGGCGGTGGGGCTGGCGCCGGTTGACGCGCCACGGGTGGGCCAAGGTCCGCGGGACGGACGGCGCGCTGGTGTACGGGTGAGGCACGCAGCCGAGTGCCGCGTGCGGCACACCCCGTACCCGGAGGCCCTCATGACCATCCGCCCCGACCAGCTCGACGACCCCGCCGTGCGCGCCTTCGTCAAGGCTCTCAACTCCGGTGACCGTGACGCCTTCCTGGCGGCCCTGACGCCGGACGCGACCATGTCCGACGACGGCTCGGACCGGGATCTCGTCGACTGGACGGACAAGGAGATCTTCTCCTCGCGCGGTCACCTCGAGGTCGAGTCGCAGTCGGCCGACGGGCGAGACCTCGTGGCCCGCTACCGCAACGAGACGTGGGGTGAGATGCGGACGAAGTGGAGGTTCACCGTCGAGGGCGAGAAGATCGCGCGTTTCGACACCGGCCAGGCGTAACCCATCGCCTCGGGGCCGGGTGCCGGCGCCGCCGGACATCTCAACGTCGCCGGACATCTCAACTCGCCTGCTGGGCGCGGCGGCACGCATGCGTTCTGCCGCCCGCGTCCTCGCCGTCACCGGCAGCGTCGGCACGACCTCCTCTGCCACTGCGGGATCAGCCGATGCGCGTACCGGCCCCGCTCACGTGGACCCGGGGGTCGCCCGCGTACAGCGTCACCGTGAGCACGCCGGGACGGCCCAGGTCCTCACCCTGGTGGAGGGTGACGACGGCGTCCTCGGGGGCGAGGCCCAGCTCGCGCAGGTACGCCCCGAACGCGGCGGCCGCGGCGCCGGTCGCCGGGTCCTCCACGACCCCGCCGACGGGGAACGGGTCGCGGACGTGGAAGACCGTGGGCGACTCCCGCCACACCAGTTGCACGGTGGTCAGGTCCAGTCGGTGCATCAGCGCTTCGAGGCGGTCGAAGTCGTACGCGAGGTCCGCGAGGCGTGCGCGGGTCGCCGCGGCGAGCACGAGGTGACGGGCGCCGGCGAAGGCGACACGGGGTGGGAACGCCGGGTCCAGATCCCCCGGGCTCGCCCAGTCGAGCGCGGCGAGCGCCTCGGCGAGATCGTCGGCGCCGATGTCCTCGACCCGCGGCTCGACACTCGTGAGCGTGGCCCGGAACGTGCCGGCCTCCTCGGCCACCTCCACCGGCACCCGGCCGGCGCGCGTCGCGAACTCCAGCCTCCCGGGCCCGATCCGCTCCGCGAGCGCGACCGCACTGGCGATGGTGGCGTGCCCGCAGAACGGCACCTCTGCCCGGGGGCTGAAGTAGCGGATGCGGTAGGTCCGCTCGTCCTCCGCGGTCAGGAACGCGGATTCCGAGTACCCCAGTTCGGCCGCGATGGCCAGCATGCCGGCGTCGTCCAGGCCGGAGGCGTCGAGAACGACGCCGGCGGGGTTGCCGCCCGAGGGATCCGTGGAGAACGCGGTGTATCGCAGTACGTCGACCCGCGGGGCATCATTCGTCATGCCCGCCCCAACACCCCACCGTCGCGCAGTGTTCCCAGGCCACCCAAGCCACCCCCCGGGTCGCCCCGGCCGCCCCCCGGGTCGCACGGTTGCCCGGAGGAGTGTCAGCCGCGGCCGATGAACGGCATCGTCGTGGCCATCACCGTCGCGAACTGCACGTTCGCCTCCAGTGGCAGGTCCGCCATCTGGACCACGATCCGGGCCACGTCCGCCGCGTCCATCAGCGGCTCGGCCGCGAGCCGGCCGTCGGCCTGGAGGACGCCCGTCTGCATACGGGCCGTCATCTCGGTGGCCGCGTTGCCGATGTCGATCTGGCCGCAGGCGATGCGGTACGGGCGGCCGTCCAGGGAGAGTGACTTGGTCAGGCCGGTCATGGCGTGCTTCGTCGCCGTGTAGGCCACGGAGTCGGGGCGCGGTGCGTGCGCGGAGACGGAGCCGTTGTTGATGATGCGTCCGCCCTGCGGGGCCTGGGCCTTCATCAGCCGGAACGCCGCCTGGGCGCACAGGAACGACCCCGTCAGGTTGACGTCCACCACGTGGCGCCACGCCTCGGGGCTGAGGTCCTCCAGCGCCACCCCGCCGGGCCCGAACGTGCCCGCGTTGTTGAAGAGCAGGTCCACGCGCCCGTAGCGCTCGCGCACCGCCGAGAAGAGGGCCGTGACCTCGTCCGGGGACGTGACGTCGGTGGGGACGGGCAGCATGTCCGCGGTACCGCCCGCGAGCGACGCCGTCGCCTGGAGCGCCTCGGCCCGCCGGCCGGCCAGCGCCACCGACCAGCCGGCGTCCGCGAGCGCCAGCGCGACGCTCCGGCCGATACCCGAACCCGCGCCCGTCACCACCGCACTTCTGCGTTCTGCGTCCATGGCGCCGCAGCGTACGGCAGAGCCCCGTACCCGGTTCTCATCCGTCCGACACGCGGATGTTGTGTACCCGACAACCAGGGGACGTCGCCTCCCACTCCAATGCGAACTGACAACAGCTGTCAGGGGAGGGGTACATGACACCCGCACAGGTATCCGCACAGGCGTCCGTATCGGCGTCCACACAGGTCTCGGCACAGGTTTCGCCACAGGTCTCGGCAAAGTCTTCGCGACAGGTCTCGGCACCGGCACCCGCCCACCGGCACCCCGACGAACTCCGCGCCGCCGCCCGGCACCTGGGCCGCCGCCGGTTCCTCACCGTCACCGGTGCAGCCGCCGCGCTCGCGTTCGCCGTGAACCTGCCGGCCGCCGGTACCGCGGCCGCCGCCGAACTCGACGCCAGGAAGATCACCGAGGACCCGTTCACCCTCGGCGTCGCGTCCGGCGACCCGCTGCCCGGCTCCGTACTGCTCTGGACCCGCCTGGCGACCCGTCCGTACGAGCCCGGCAGCGGCCTGCCCAGGGCGCGCGTCCAGGTCACGTGGGAACTCGCCCACGACGACCGCTTCACCCGCATCGCCAGACGCGGACGGGCCACCGCCCACCCCGAGTTCGACCACAGCGTGCACGTCGAGGTCGCCGGACTCGACGCCGACCGCGTCTACTACTACCGCTTCCGCGCCGGCACCTGGACCAGCCCCACCGGCCGCACCCGCACCGCTCCCAGGGCGGGCGCCCGGATCTCCGAGCTGAAGCTCGCCGCCGTCTCCTGCCAGGCGTACCACGACGGGTACTTCACCGCGTACAAGCACCTCGCCGACGAGGACCTCGACATCGTTTTCCACCTCGGCGACTACCTCTACGAGTACGCCGTCAACGCCGTCGGCGGCGCCCGCAACCACACCGACCACCGGCTGCCCGCCCACTTCAACCGCGAGACCATCACCCTCGAGGACTACCGGCTGCGCTACGGCCTCTACCGCAGCGACGAGGACCTGCGGGCCGCGCACGCCGCGCACCCCTTCGTCGTCACCTGGGACGACCACGAGACCGAGAACAACTACGCCGACGAGACGCCCGAGAACGACGTCCCGCCGGAGGAGTTCCTGCTGCGCCGCGCCGCCGCCTATCGCGCCTACTGGGAGAACCAGCCGCTGCGCAGGCCCCAGCAGCCCGAAGGGCCGGACATGCGGCTCTACCGCCGGCTGAAGTTCGGGCGGCTCGCCCAGTTCGACGTACTCGACACCCGCCAGTACCGCTCGAACCAGGCTTACGGCGACGGCTGGCAGGTCCCCGGCCCCGAGTCCGAGGACCCGTCCCGCACCATCACCGGCGCGACGCAGGAGCGGTGGCTGCTCGACGGCTGGCAGGCGTCGAACGCCCTGTGGAACGTCGTCCCCCAGCAGGTCACGTTCGCCCAGCGGCGCGACGTCCCGAGCGCCGCCTACAAGCTCTCCATGGACGCCTGGGACGGCTATCCCGCCTCCCGCGACCGGATCCTCGACGGAGCCGAGGCCGCGGGCGTCGACAACCTCGTCGTCCTCACCGGTGACGTCCACGTCGGCTACGCCTTCGACCTGAAGAAGGACTTCGACGACCCGGCGTCCCGGACCGTCGGCACCGAATTCGTCGCCACCTCGATCAGCAGCGGCAAGGACGGCGCCGACAAGCCCGCCAACTGGGACAACCTCACCCAGGCCAACCCGCACATGAAGTTCTACAACGGCCGCCGCGGCTATGTGACGGTCACGCTCACCACCGGGCAGGCCCGCGCCGACTTCAGGACGGTCGCCGCGGTGACGACGCCGGGGGCGCCCGTCACCACGGCCGCGTCCTTCGTGACGGAGGCCGGCAACCCCGGCCTCACACCGGCGTAGCGGCGGCCCGCGCCGGTTCCCGTGGATAGCGGACGCCGATGCGGTCCCGTACCGCGTCGAGCGTCCGCATCACCGCCAGCGAACCGTCCAGCGGCACCAGCGGCGACTCGGTCTCGCCCGCCCGCAGGCACCGCATCACCTCCGCCGCCTCGTACCGCAGCGACTGCCTGTCGTTGCCGGGCGCGTACTCCTCCGGGTCGCGGCCGTCCCGGTGCAGCACGAACCGCTCCGGGAAGAAGAAGCCGCGCGGCAGCTCGATCCGGCCCGCCGACCCCGTCACCGCCGCCGTCATCGGAGTGTCCGCGACGACCGAGCAGGACAGCAGCGCCGACGCCCCCGGGTCCGACCAGCCCAGCAGCATCCCCGTGTTCAGGTCGACACCCTCGTCGGAGAGCAGCGCGTGCGCCTGTATGTGATCGGGCTCACCCAGCAGCAGCTGCGCGAACGAGACCGGGTACACCCCGAGATCGAGCAGCGCCCCGCCGCCGAGTTCCGGGTCCCGCAGCCGGTGGTCCGCCGTGAACGGGCCGGCGAGCCCGAAGTCCGCCTGCACCGTGCGGACCTCACCGATCGCACCGTCGCGCACCAGCTCCGCCAGCCGCCTGACCACCGGATTGCAGTACATCCACATGGCCTCCATCAGGAACAGGCCACGCGAGCGGGCGAGCGCCACCAGCTCCGCCGCCTCGGCGGTGTTCAGCGTGAACGCCTTCTCGCACAGCACCGCCTTTCCCGCCTCCAGGCACAGCCCTGCGGCCGCGCGGTGTGCCGAGTGCGGCGTCGCGACGTACACGACGTCCACGTCCTCGTCGGCGGCGAGCATGTCCCAGTCGCCGTACGCCCTCGGTATGCCGAACCGGTCGGCGAAGGCCCGCGCCGACGTCTGTGTACGGGACGCCACCGCGACGACCTCCGCGTCCGGCATCGTCCTCAGGGCCGCCGTGAACGAGGCCGCGATCCCTCCGGTCGCCAGCACACCCCACCGCACCGTGTCAGCCATGTCCCACCTCGAAAAGGTCTCGACCACTCCGGACGAGCTGAGAGCATAGGGGGCGGCGACGTCCAGAACAGGAGCAGTTGATGCCGGAGAGCGGCCCGACCCGTACGCAAGGACACATACCGACCGTCGACCCGGCCCCGACCCCGGCTTCGGACCCGATGCAGGCACCGGCCCCGGACCCGATGCGGGCCCCCGCTTCGGTCCCGATGCAGGCCCCGGCTTCGGTCCCGATGCAGGCCCCCGCTTCGGTGCAGGCCCCGGCACAGGCACCCGGCGTCGCCGCGCGCCGCGCCGGTCTCCTCGTCACCCTCGTGCTCGGCGGGCTCACCGCCCTGCCGCCGCTGTCCATGGACATGTACCTCCCGGCCCTGCCGGAGGTCACCGGAGCACTCCACGCGTCCGCCGCGACGATCCAGCTCACTCTGACCGCCTGCCTGGCCGGCATGGCCTTCGGGCAGCTCGTCGTCGGCCCCATGAGCGACAAATGGGGCCGCCGCCGGCCGCTGCTCGTCGGCATGGTCGTGTACGTCGTGGCCACCGCGGCCTGCGCCCTCGCGACGGGCGCCGAGATGCTCATCGCCTTCCGGCTGCTCCAGGGCCTGGCCGGAGCCGCCGGAATCGTCATCGCCCGCGCCGTCGTCCGTGACCTCTACGACGGCATCGAGATGGCGCGCTTCTTCTCCACCCTGATGCTGATCTCCGGAGTGGCCCCGATCGTCGCGCCGCTCATCGGCGCCCAGATCCTCCGCGTCACCGACTGGCGCGGCGTCTTCCACGTCCTCACCGTCATCGGCGTACTGCTCACCCTCGTCGTCGCGAAGTGGCTGCACGAGACGCTGCCGCGCGAACGCCGGCACAGCGGCGGCGTCGTCGAGGCCCTGCACACCATGCGCGGGCTGCTCACCGACCGGGTCTTCACCGGCTACGTACTGGCGGGTGGTCTCGCCTTCGCCGCGCTCTTCGCCTACATCTCGGCCTCGCCGTTCGTCGTCCAGGAGATCTACGGCGCCTCGCCGCAGACCTTCAGCCTGCTCTTCGGGCTCAACTCGATCGGCCTGGTCGCCGTAGGCCAGATCAACGGCAAGCTGCTGGTGGGCCGGGTCAGCCTCGACAAGGCGCTCGGCTTCGGACTCGTGACGATCGCGCTCGCGGCGCTCGCCCTGCTGCTGATGACGACGGGGGTCTTCGGCGAGGTCGGGCTCGTGCCCGTGGCGGCGGGCCTGTTCGTGCTGATGTCCGCGATGGGTCTCGCGATGCCGAACACGAACGCCCAGGCCCTGATGCGAGCCCCGCACGCCGCGGGTTCGGCGTCCGCCCTGCTCGGTACGTCCTCGTTCCTCGTCGGCGCGATCGCCTCGCCCCTCGTCGGGATCGCGGGCGAGGCCACGGCCGTACCGATGGCCGTGGTCCAGCTCGTGTGCGCGCTGGGCGCGGTGGCCTGCTTCCTCGGCCTGTGCCGGCCGTGGCGCGCACAAAGCGCACAGATCACACAGAACACAAAGATCGCGCAGAGTGCGCAGAGCTCATAGAAACGGGCTCCGGCGTACGTGACCGTCCGCCGGTGCCGGTGCCGGTGCCGGTGCCGGTGCCGGTGCCATGTCAGGCAAGCTGCAAAGCCCGGCACCTGGATCGGTGTTCCGGACTCCGCACTCCTGTCGATCTCGCGGGTCAGCCTTCGGAGGGACGCGGGGCGCGCAGGTGCGCCCGTTCCTTCAGCTCCTCCTCGTCGACCAGCCTGAGCATCGGCTGACCCGGCGCGCACACCATGGTCACCACGAACTTGGTCGGTGCGTCCGAGAGGGCGTTGCCGTCCTGGTAGTGGATCACGTCACCGCCTGGCTCCCAGAACGTCCCACCGGCCTCGACCACACGCTCCGGCTCCCCCTCGAGCTCGAACCGGAGCGCGCCCTCCATCACGTAGCCGAACGACGGGCCCGAGTGGCGGTGCGGAGGGAGCCCGGGGTGACCGGGAGGCCAGTCGACGAGGATGGTCATTGCCGAACCACCTTCGGGAAAGAAGGGCGGAGCGACTTCCTGCAGCAACTTGACTTCGGGCGGCAAGGAGACCTCGTGGGCGCTCCCGTCCGAGTTCTTCGCTGACATGTACCACACCTCCGTAAGCCTGCCCGGAATGGACGATCTTGCGTCGGCCACCGCATTCCGGACCGGTGTACCGACCCACTTGTTCGGCGGTGACCGAGTTCGCCGGATCCCGGCTCACACAACTCGCTGCGCGATGAGGACAAGCCACAGCCCGCATCCGTGACAGGCCGTGTGCCTTCTGCCTCGCCCGGTCTCGACACCACCCTGCCTCCCGTCGGCGGCCGCCACAATCCGGGGAGGTCGCCCGAGGACTTCTACGCTGTCCGAGCGGCGCGACCAGCGCCTGCAAGCCGTCGTCCACGGGGCAAACGTTGCCCGACACGGCACTAGCTCCGGCGGACGTAACCGATCAGATGCAGCCGGTCCCTCGTGTCCGTCCAGCGGAAGACGCCCACTCCCGATGCCTCCGCGCCCGGCAGCCGCGTGTTGAGGGAGAGGGGCTCCGGCACGCCCGTCGCGAGATCCACCTCGTGCGGCACCCCGCCGCCGGCCAGTGCGTCCGCCGGGCCGCGCGTGTTCATCGCCCCGTACGCGAGGCCCTCGTCGGTCACCGTCGTCAGGGTCAGCGGTCGCGTACCGTCGGCCTCCTCGAAGCACCGGCCGGTCCGCTCCTCCAGATCGAAGGCGAGGTTCCCGGCGATCAGATAGCGCTGCGCGGGGGAGAGCACGGCCTGCGGATACTCGCCCGGCTCGATGACCGGTTTGCGGCATTCGGTCGTCACCAGGGGCTTTCCGGAGGCGGCGTCGTGCACCGCCCAGATGTCATGGGTGGCGGCACGCTTGCCGCCCTTCGCCTTGTGCCAGCGCACCAGCAGCCGGTCGGAGGCCAGGGACACCGGTACGCCGTACGCGCGGTCCGCGCCGGGCGGCGCGACGTTCCGGCTGAACCATCCGTCGCGCACCCAGAACTCCCGGGCACCGCCCACCAGTAGCCCCTTCGCGGTGAGCCCGTGGACCTCGGTCAGCTGCCGGCAGGTGACGCAGCCCTTCGGAGGGCGCAGGTCCTTCGGCGCGACCAGGGACACCTCGCCGGTGTCCGGGTCGACGACCGCGCTGCGGGCGCCCCCGTCGCCGATGAGGACGCCCGGCCCGGCGCCCGAGACCGTCGGCGCACCGGTCCACGGCACCTCGACGCGCTGCCGGGAGCCGTCCGCGGCGTCGTAGATGTCGACGGAGACGAAGGTGCCGGTGGGAGTGGGGGAGTCGCGCCCGGTCTTCCCGTAGGACCACACGACGAAGAACTGCCGGCTGTCCTTGGTGACGGACAGCAGCCGCGGGAAGTTCTCCGGGCCGGCCAGCGGGAAGAACGGCTCGCCCGACCAGTCGGGCCTGCCGCTGCGGGCGCTCAGCGTGCGCAGCCGGAAACGGTCGTCCTTCACCCGTTCGAGGTACGCGATCAGCCCGGTCTCACGGGCGAGGGCGTGGTCCGGGGAGGCGTCGGAGATCTCCCAGCCCCTGGCGGTGTCGTACGCGCCGGGGACGGTGAGCTGCGTGGCCGGGCCGCTGCTCCGCTTCACCGGCTTCTTCGGCTTCCCGCCGGGTTCGTCGTCCCCGCCGTCCCTGCCGCCGCCTCCGCCGCAGGTGGCGAGCAGCAGGATCAGCGCGAGTACGGCGATACCGGCCACCAGGGCCATGCGTACGACCCTCTGTCCCATGGTCCCCCCGATGAGCACTGCCGCCGCAGGACGGCCGTCGGACAACGGCCGTCAGGTTAGCAACTGGCGGGGTGCGCCGAGGAGTTCGGCCCTGTCGCCGTTCCGTCCCGGTTCGGCACGGGCGGGTGGGACGATCCATGCCTAGAATTTGCCGGTGAACACCACCCTCCCCGATGCCCTCGCCGACCTTCTCGACGGTCTGCCGCAGGGGCGTGCCGCCCAGGCCGTGGAGCGCCTGATCGCCAGCTACCGGGGGGACACCCCGACCGACGCGCCGGTGCTGCGCGACCGCGCGGACGTCGCCGCGTACGCCGCGTACCGGATGCCGGCGACGTTCGAGGCGGTACGGTCCGCGCTCGCGGCGCTCCGGGCGGCGGCGCCCTCGTGGGTGCCCGCGACGCACACCGACATCGGCGGCGGTACGGGCGCGGCGAGCTGGGCCGTCGCCGAGGCCTGGCCCGAGGGCGGGCACCGCACCACCGTGCTGGACTGGGCCGAGCCAGCGCTGGCGCTCGGGCGTGAACTTGCGGCGGGCGCGGACTCCGCGGCGCTGCGGGGCGCGCGGTGGCAGCGGGCGCGGATCGGCGAGGCGATGCGGCTGGAGCCGGCGGACCTGATCACGGTCTCGTACGTGCTGAAGGAACTCGGCGAGGCGGACCGGACGGCGGTCGTCGGCCAGGCCGCGGCGGCGGGGCAGACGGTCCTCATCGTCGAGCCGGGCACACCGGACGGTTACGAGCGGATCATCGCGGCGCGTGACCTGCTGATCGGGGCCGGGCTGCGGGTGGCGGCGCCGTGCCCGCACAGCGAGCGCTGCCCGATCGTGCCGGGCACCGACTGGTGCCACTTCGCCGCGCGGGTGAGCAGGTCGTCGCTGCACCGCCGGGTGAAGGGCGGGTCGCTGTCGTACGAGGACGAGAAGTTCAGCTACGTCGCCGCGACACGGTTCCCCGTGACTCCGGCGCCGGCCCGGGTGACCCGCAGGCCGCAGATCCGCAAGGGCCAGGTCCTGCTGGACCTCTGTGCCTCCGACGACACCCTCCATCGCGAGACGATCACCAAACGCCACGGCGCGCTGTACCGGGCGGCCCGCGATGTCTCCTGGGGTGACGCCTGGCCCCCGCCTCAGGCGGACTGACCGGCGGCACGGTGCGGGGGGCACGGGGTGACTCCGCACCCCCCGCGGGCGGGTCAGGGGCGCAGCTCCTGCGTACAGCACTTCACGCTGCCGCCGCCCTTCAGCAGCTCGCCCGTGTCCAGCCCGATCGGCTCGAAGCCACGGGCGCGCAGGGGCTCGAAGAGGCCCAGGGCCGCCTGGGGGAGCAGGACGTGGCGGCCGTCGCTGACCGCGTTGAGTCCGAAGGCCGCCGCGTCCGCCTCGCGGGCGATGAGCGCGTCGGGGAAGAGGTGGGCGAGGACGGCGCGGCTGCCGGGGGAGAACGCCCCGGGGTAGTACATGATCTCGTTGGTCTCGTCGTCGAGGACGGACAGCGCGGTGTCCAGGTGGTAGTAGCGCGGGTCCACCAGGTCCAGCCCGATCACCGGTCGCCCGAAGAACTCCTGCGCCTCGTCGTGGGAGAGCGAGCTGGACCGGAAGCCCCGGCCCGCCAGCAGATACGTCGAGGTCACCGCGAAATCGCCCTCGCCCTCGTTGACGTGCGAGGGCTCGTGGATCTCGGTGAAGCCGTGGCCGCGGAACCACTTCAGGTGCTCCTCGGCCTCCGCGGTCCGTTCCCGGTAGGCGAAGCGCGCGCCGAGCACCCGTCCGTCGACGACGGTCGCGCCGTTCGCGGCGAAGACCATGTCGGGCAGGTCCTCGCGGGGCTCCAGCAGTTCCACGGTGTGGCCGAGCGCGCGGTAGCGGTCGTGCAGGTCCTCCCACTGGGCCAGCGCCAGTGACAGGTCGACGGGCTTCCCGGGATCCATCCAGGGGTTGATGGAGTACGTCACCTCGAAGTGCGTGGGTGGGCACATCAGGTAGCGGCGGGATCTGGCGTCACGAGGCAATGCGGGCTCCTCACGAGCGTCTGGGCGCACAGTTGTGCTGGAGCCATGGTGCGTCGTCCGCGGCCGTCGCGCTGTGATCCGAACGGGTGGTTCATCAGACGTACGCCAGTGGTCACCCGGTCGTCACCCCGGCCCGAGCACGGGTGCTGCGGGAACCGGTCAGGAACGGGGCGGGAACCGGGCGGGAATCCGGCCGGATCCAGGCGGTACGTGGACTGACCAAGACGATACGTATCGTCGCGTTTGTTGCTAGATTGAGTCCATGGCCGAGAGCAAGAAGCCCGACTCCTCCCGCCGCAGCGAGCGCTCCCGCCGCGCCATCTACGAGGCCGCACTCTCCCTCGTCGGCGAGACCGGATACGCCAGGACGACGATCGAGGGTATCGCCGCCCGCGCCGGGGTCGGCAAGCAGACCATCTACCGCTGGTGGCCCTCCAAGGCCGCGGTCCTGCTCGAAGCCTTCCTCGACGTCGCCGAGCAGGCCGCGCAGGGTGAGCCCCTGATCCCCGACACCGGTGACCTGGAGACGGACCTCAAGCTCGTCCTCCGCGCCACCGTCGACGAGCTCAACTCCCCGACCTACGACGCCCCCGCCCGCGCCCTCGCGGCGGAGAGCGTCGCCGATCCCGGGCTCGCCGCCGAGTTCGTCGGGCGACTCCTCGAACCGCAGCTCCAGCTGTACGTGCACAGACTGCGCAGCGCCCAGGACGCCGGCCACGTACGCGCCGGCGTCGACCCCCGTATCGCCCTGGAACTCCTCGTCGGCCCCCTCGCGCACCGCTGGCTGCTGCGGACCCTCCCGCTCACCCACGAGTACGCGGACGAGGTCGTCGAGTACACGCTGTACGGCCTCGCGCCCCGGCCCTGACCAGGAAGCGGCCACTCGATCGGGGGGTGCGGCGGCCGGGCGCGCCCGATGGTGGGACGATGGCACCAGCGTCGATGCGCGGTTCCACCGCGCGGACCGGGGCGAGCATTGAGGTGTGAGGGGATAGATGGGCGACGGTATCGGCCGCTACCGCGGCACGGAGAGCAGGCTGTCCTGGGAGAACCGGCTGCCGCAGTGGCTGCGCAGACGCCCCCGGGAGGACGCCGCCGAGGACGAATCGGCCCGTCTGGACCTGCTCCTGGCCACCGCCGCCGCCGGACTGCCGCTCGCGCCCGCCGCATACCCCGCGGGCTACAGCTGTTCCTGTGAGCGCATCGGCTGTCCCACTCCGGCCCGGCATCCCGTCTCGTTCGCGTGGCAGACCCAGTCCACGACCGACCGCGACACGATCGAGCGCTGGGCGGACGACCAGCCCGAGGCCAACTTCATCACCGCGACCGGCATGGTCCACGACGTCCTCGACGTACCGCTGGAAGCCGGCAGTGCCGCCCTGGAGCGGCTGCTCGCGGAGGGCGTCGACGTCGGCCCGGTCGCCGAGTCGGGTGACGGGCGGATGCTGTTCTTCACCGCCACCCGCGGCACTCCCGAGGTCGAGGACGAGTGGTGGCCCTGTGAACTGGACTGCCATCCGGAGACGATGGACGAGCATCCCGGCCTTCGCTGGCACAGCCGTGGCAGCTATGTCCTCGTACCGCCCGCGCGCCTTGCCGACGACGTCGTCATGAGCTGGGCGCGCGGCCCCGAGCACCCGCTGCCGGACCCGCTGACGCTGCTGGAGGCGCTCGCCGACGCCTGCACGAAGTACGCGCAGGACGCGGACTCGCAGGGCCTGGACCACCACTCGGTGGCGTGGCCGCTGAGCCGCTGAGGACGATCCCCGGGCCCGCCGGCGCCGCCGGCCGGGCACCGGCCGGGGGTGTTCTGGAAGCCCCAGTACCGGCCGGGGTTCCGGAAGCCCCCGGCACCGGCCGGGGGTCCTAGGACCCCTTCGCCGACGTCACACCCTGCAGCCTGCTCACGATTCGCACCGAGGGACCGGACCCACCGCTCGGCGCCAGCATGACCGCCTGGCTGGACACCCACTCCTTCGTGAGCGTGCGGTTCACCTGTCCGGACAGCAGCGCCCGCACATCCGGGCCGACCTTCGGCCGGTAGCCCTTCGCCGCCGTCTGCTGGTCGAAGTAGCGCAGCGCGAAGAACACCAGCGCCCCGCCGTCCTCCGTGGCCAGCCCCAGCGGCGCGAAGTCCCCCGTGTCCAGCGCCTGGTCGACGTACTGCGTCTGCAGCCCCGGCCGCCGCGCGTTCTGCTCGCGCACCTGCCGCCACCCGGTCGTGTGCGTGCCTTGTGCGAAGTGCTCCGGCTTGCCGGTCTGCAGGTACGAGGCGTACTCCTCGCTCAGGTCCCGCGGCGCGACCGCCGTCCGCGCGGAGTCCGCGGCCACCGGCTGGGCCCAACCGTCCTTGTCGGTGAGGAACTTCGGCACCGAACCCGGCGACACGATCGCCAGATACGCGGCCTCCCACAGCTGGTTCTTGCCGTTCTTGACGAACACCATCAGCCAGCGGGTGTCCTGATCGCCGGAGTCGGTGTCGCGGTTGCTGTCGACGTCCGCGAGGAACCAGCGTGGCCAGCCCGCCTTCTTCGGGACGTGGAACGTCGCGTCCGTCAGCTCCAGCGGACGGTGCTGCTGATTCCCGCCCGGCGTCGTGATGCTGCGCGCCTTCAGCCCCGCCTGGTTGATCGCTCCGAGCGCACCGGTGACCCGGCCCGCGTTGAGCGCGGGATCGTATGCCTTGTCCGCCCTGTTGTACGCGTCGGTGAAGTCCTTCAGCGCCCGCGCGGCCTCAGCCTTCGTCGCGGACGGTACGACCTCCAGCTCGCCGTGAACCGTCACGCACCCGCTCGCCGCCAGCGACAGCACCGTCACCGCCGCGAGCCCCGTCGCCGCCCGACCCAGCCTGCTCATCGGTTGCCTTCTGCTCCTCGCCCCGCACTGACCGTCCGAACCCTACCGGGGCCAGGAACAGTGCGAGCGTCGGGATCAGATACAGCGCCCACACCGTGACCTGGAGGACCGTCGGGTCCGGCTGGAAGTTGAACACACCCTTCAGCAGGGTGCCGTACCAGCTGTCCGGCGGAACCGTGGCGCTGATGTCGAACGCCTTGTCCGC
Organism: Streptomyces sp. NPDC091376; assembly: GCF_044757085.1. Taxonomy (NCBI): domain Bacteria; kingdom Bacillati; phylum Actinomycetota; class Actinomycetes; order Kitasatosporales; family Streptomycetaceae; genus Streptomyces; species Streptomyces sp. NPDC091376. The sequence goes on from NZ_JBIVUF010000001.1 coordinate 370,620, forward strand.
GAGACCGCCCAGGAACCGGGCCTCCTGCAGGTCGTGCACGCCGTACGCGAACACACCGGCGGCAACGACGACCAGCATCCCGCCCGTCCAGGTGAAGAACCTCGACAGATTGATCCGCAGCGCGCCCCGGTAGAACAGCCAGCTCAGCAGCACCGCGGACGCGATCCCGAGCAGCACCCCGGTCAGCGGGCCCGACGAGCCGCTCGCGTCCGTGGCCGCGCGCACCGACGCCCAGACGAACAGCGCCGTCTCCAGGCCCTCCCGGCCCACCGCCAGGAACGCCGTGACGACCAGCGCACCCGTGCCCATCTGCAGCGCGGCGTCCAGTTTGCCGTGGAGCTCGGCCTTCAGATGCCGCGCGGTGCGCCGCATCCAGAAGACCATCCAGGTGACCAGGCCGACCGCGACGATCGACAGGGAGCCGCCGAGCAGTTCCTGCGCCTCGAACGTCAGCTCCTGCGAGCCGAATTCGAGGGCCGCGCCGAACGCGAGCGACACGGCGCAGGCCACCCCGACACCGATCCAGATCGGTTTCAGGGCGTCCCGGCGGTCCGTCTTCACGAGATACGCGACGAGGATGCAGACGACCAGACCGGCCTCCAGCCCCTCGCGCAGGCCGATCAGATAGTTGCCGAACACAGAGGGTTCCTTCCGCTCAGGAGAACAGCGCCCGGCCCCACCAGTCGTCCTTGTCCCGGACGCCCGGCGGGATCGCGAACAGCGCCGAACCCACGTGCTGGATGTACTCGTTGAGGTCGTCGCTCGCGGCGAGACTCCGCTGCACCGGCACGAAGCCCGCCTCGACGTCCCGCTGGTAGGCGAGGAAGAACAGGCCCGCGTCGAGCCGGCCGAGACCGTCCGTGCCGTCCGTGAAGGAGTAGCCGCGGCGCAGCAGCCTCGCCCCGCCGTTGGTGTCGGGATGCGCGAGGCGCACGTGCGCCGTCGGCAGCATGGCGGGCAGGAACGGCTCGTCGCGCTCCTCGGCCTTGCCGACCGGGGCGCCCTCGCCCTTGTCGCGGCCGAAGATGTCCTCCTGCTCCTGCAGCGAGGTGCGGTCCCAGGTCTCGATGTTCATCCGGATCCGGCGGGCCACGAGATACGAACCGTCCGCCATCCAGGCCGGACCGTCCTTCCGCGACACCCACACATGCCGGTCCAGGGCCGCGGAGTCCGTGCCCGAGATGTTCCGGGTGCCGTCCTTGAAGCCCATCATGTTGCGCGGCGTCTGCTCCTCGGGCGTCGTCGACGACGTCTTGCCGAAGCCCAGTTGGGACCAGCGGACCGCGACCTTGCCGAAGCCGATCCGGGCGAGATTGCGGATCGCGTGCACCGCGACCTGCGGATCGTCCGCGCACGCCTGGACGCACAGATCGCCGCCGCTGCGCGCCGGATCGAGGTTGTCGCCCTTGAACCTGGGCAGCTCGACGAGCGCCGCCGGCCTGTGCTCCTTCAGCCCGAAGCGGCCGTCGAAGAGGGCGGGGCCGAAGCCGATGGTGAGGGTGAGCCGGGAGGGCTTCAGGCCCAGCGCCTCACCGGTGTCGTCCGGCGGCGCCTCGGCGAGACCGCCGTAGGCGCCGTCGCCGACGGCCTGCCCGGCCGTCATCCGCTCGGCGGCCCGCGTCCAGTCCTTCAGCAGCCGGACCAGCTCCGCGCGGTCCTCGGTCTTCACGTCGAAGGACGCGAAGTGCAGCCGGTCCTGCACGGCGGTGGCGATGCCGGCCTGGTGCGTCCCGTGGAACGGGACCGCCGCACCGCTCATGGCGGCGGGCACGGTCACGTCCTCACCGCCGCCCGTCACGGCCGCGACCGCGCCGCCGGCCGCGGCGGCACCGAGCGCGAGCCCGGCACCGCCCCAGCCGAGCAGGGCGCGCCGCGAGGGTGCGGCCGGGGCCGTGGCGGCTTGTGCCGACCCGGGCCGGTCCGTGGTCTCCTCGGCCATCGTGTCCCCCGCCCCTTACTTGACCACGGCCGCGGCGAGCTTGGAGAGCGGCTCGGCCAGGGCGTTCACACCGTCGGAAAGCTCCTTGCGCTGCGCCCCGGTGACCTTGTCGTACGAGGTGAAGACGTACGAGGCCTTGTCCGTACGGTACTTGTCGAGCAGCCCGTTCAGCGCGGCGAACTGCTTGTCGAGCTCGGCGACCAGCTGCGGGTCGTTCTTCGACGCGACCGGCTTCAGCAGCTCGTACGACTTCTGCGCGCCCTCGACGTTCGCCTTGAAGTCGACCAGGTCGGTGTGGGAGTAACGCTCCTCCTCACCCGTGACCTTGCCGGTGGCGACCTCGTCGAGGAGTTCCTTGGCGCCGTTCGCCATCGACGTGGGCGTGATCTCGGCGGTGCCGACGCGCTTCACCCAGTCCGCGAGGTCCTTGTCGAGCGTGTCGGCGAACGTCTTCTCCTCGGCGCCGAGCTTCTTGTCCTGCCACAGGGCCTTCTCCAGGCGGTGCCAGCCGGTCCACTTCTCGCCCGGCTTCAGATCCGCCACGCCGTCCTCGCGGAGGTCGACCTTCGGGTCGATGTCGCCGAACGACTCGGCGACCGGCTCGGTACGCTCCCAGCCGATCCGGGAGTCCGCGTACGCCTTCTTCGCCGCCTCGATGTCGCCGGCGCGGACGGCGTCGGTGAAGACCTTCACCTTCGGCAGCGTCTCGTCGGCCTGCTGCTGCACGTACGTGCGGTACGCGGCGACCGCCTCGTCCATCTCCGGGGAGCGCTTGGCGGCGTTGCCGCCCGTCGCCTTGACCTGCCGGCGGATGCCGTCGCCCTGCATGCCGGGCTTGCAGGCGATCTCGTAGTCACCGGCCTTCACCTCGGCCGTGAGGCTCGCCTTGGTGCCCGGGCCGATGTTCTCGCGCTCGGTGACGATGCGGTCGTCGGGGAAGAGGATGTAGACCTCGGTGACCTTGGAGCCCTTGTTCTCGATGTCCAACCGGACGTGCCCGGCGGGGAATTCCTTCTTGGACACCTCGCAGGAGTCGTCCTTCGCGACGACGGCGATGGCGTCGTCGCCGCCGCCCTTGGCGTCGCTCTTCTCTGCGCAGCCCGTGACGGCGGTGAGAGCGGTCACGGCGGCGACGGCGGTGACGACGGAGAGGCGGGCGGGTCGCATGGCGGGCTCCACGGAAGGACGGGAAAGTGTGGGGTGGTGGCTGGTGAGGCGGGCCTAACTTAACCGAGCCTTACCTGGTCGGTACCTGCTCGTCCAGTGATTCCGCTCTCACCTTCCGGTGGTGGAAACGAGGCGGTAACGGCTCGGCCATGGGCCTCCCTCGGGTGGGTCAAGTGCCGGTCAAACGTCACGTTTCGGCAGGACGAGCGGCGTTCCCGTGCGGGGGTGCGGCAGGACCTCGACCGGCTGCCGGTAGACGTCGCTGAGCAGTTCGTCCCGGAGCACCTCGGCGGGCCGGCCCTCCGCGGCGAGATGCCCGTCGCGGAGCACGGCGACGCGGTCCGCGTACGCCGCGGCGAGGCCGAGGTCGTGCAGGACGACGACGACCGCGTCGCCCGCGGCCGCCCGTTCGCGGCAGATGCGCAGCACCAGTTCCTGGTGGCGCAGATCGAGCGCGGCGGTCGGCTCGTCCAGCAGCAACAGCGGTGCCCGCTGGGCGAGTACGCGGGCCAGCGCGACACGGGCGCGCTCGCCGCCGGACAGCGCGGAGAACGGCCGGGTGGCGAACCCGGCGGTCTCGGTCGCCGCCATCGCGGCCTCGACCGCCGCATCGTCCTCGTCCTCGCGGGCGGTACCCGCCCAGGGCGCGCGGCCCATCCGCACGACGTCCTCGACAAGGAACGGGAACGACAGCGTGGCGGCCTGCGGCAGTACGGCGCGACGCAGCGCGAGCTCCGGCGCGGACCAGTCGGGCACGGGCCGTCCGCCGACGCGCACCTCACCCGCCAACGGCGCGACGTCCCCGGCGAGCGCACTCAGCAGCGTCGACTTCCCGGCCCCGTTGGGACCGACCAGCGCGACGACCTCCCCCGCGCACGCCCTGAGACCGACGCCGGCCACCACCTCCCGCTGCCCGAGCCTGACCCGTAGCCCACGGGCCTCCGCGAGCAGGTCTCCGGGAGAGGGACGGGGCGGCAGTTCCCGTCCCCGCCGTGGGAGAAGCACGTTGATCATGCGGAACCGCCTTGTGTACGGGGGGAGGGGTGGGCCGGTGGGAAGGGTCACGCCCAGCCGCCCTGGGTACGGCGCGTCCTGCGGAGCAGCCAGAAGAAGAAGGGGCTGCCGAACAGCGCCGTCAGGACCCCGAGCGGGAGCTCCGCGGGGGCCGCGACCGTGCGGGCGGCGAGGTCGCCCGCGACCAGGACCACCGCGCCGCCGAGCGCGCTGCCCGGGACGAGGAAGCGGTGCCCGGGGCCGTTCGCCATGCGCAGGAGGTGGGGGACGAGCAGTCCGACGAAGGTGATGATGCCCGACACCGCCACCGCCGCCGCCGTGAGCAGGGCCACCACCAGGATCAGCACCACGCGCAGCCGCTCCACGTCCACCCCCAGGTGCCTGGCCGGGCGTTCACCGAGCGAGAGGAGGTCGAGCCTGCGGGCGTACAGCGGCGCGACGATCAGGCCGGCCACCGCGAACGGCAGCACCGCGAGCACCTTCGGCCACGTCGCCTGCGCCAGCGAGCCGAGCTGCCAGAAGGTGATCTGGGTGATCTGCGCGTTGTCGGCGAAGAACACGAAGAGCCCGATCGTCGCCCCGGCGAACGCGTTCACCGCGATCCCGGTGAGGATCAGCGTCACGACCTCCGTACGGCCGCCGGAACGCGACACCGCGTACACCAGCAGCACCGTGCCGAGCCCGGACACGAACGCGCAGACCGTCACCGTCCAGCCACCGAAGAAGCTCAGTCCCAGCGCGATCGCCCCGACCGCCCCCACCGCCGCGCCCGACGAGATCCCGATGACCCCTGGCTCGGCCAGCGGATTGCCGAACACGCCCTGCATGAGCGCGCCCGCGCAGCCCAGCGACGCCCCGACGAGGAGCGCGAGGACGACCCGCGGCAGCCGGATGTTCCACAGGACGCTCTCCGCGGCCCGGTCCAGCGGATGGCCGCCGAGACCGATCCGGTGCCGGACGGAGGCGAGAACGTCGCCGAGCGGGATGTCGTACGCCCCGAGCCCGGTGGACAGCAGACACAGCAGGAGCAGCGCACCGGCGAGGCCGATGGTGAGGACGTACGCGGCACCGCGCCGGGCGCCCTTCCGCGGTGACGGGTACGGGGGTGAGTCGGGCGGCTCCAGGGGTGTCGTGCCGGCGGACGGCACCGGAGCCGTCGAGGCCGTCACTTCACGTTCCCGTACAACTGCCCCACCAGCGAACTCAGCACCTGGTCCGTGCGCGGCCCGTAGTTCAGCAGCACCCCGTCCTCGATCGAGACCACTCTGCGGTCCATTCCGGCCGGTGTCTCGGCGACCCCGGGGATCTTCACCAGGCCGTCGACCCCGCCCACGGAGTCGAGGCCCTTGCTCATGACGAGGATCGCGTCCGGCGCGGCCTTAGCGAGCGCCTCGCTGGTGATCGGCGTGAAGTCCTTCGTCAGCCCGGACTCCTTGCCCGCGTCGACCGCCCCGGCCGCCTCCAGCAGCGAACTCGCCCCGGACTCCGCCCCGCCCAGGAGATAGACCGCCGCCGAGCCGCGCACGTAGAGGAATGCCACCCGCGGCTTCTCGCCGTTCTTCGCCGGCTCCGGGATCTCCTTCTGCGCAGCCTCGATCCGCTGCTGCGTACGGGACTTCAGGGCATCGCCGGCCGGGGTCACACCGAGCGCCGCCGCGACCGTGCCGATCCGCGACCCGACGTCCGCGAGGCTCTTGGCGGGCTCCACCACGACCAGCGGGATCCCGGCGTCCCGTATCTGCGCGACGGCCTCCGCCGGTCCGGTGGAGGTGTCGGCGAGGACGACCGTCGGCTTCAGCGACAGCACGCTCTCCGCCGAGACGTCGTGCGCACGCGTCACCACCGGCAGGCCGGCGGCCTGTTCGAAGGTGGCGGTGATGTCGCGGGCCACCACCTGCTTGCCCAGACCGAGGGTGAAGACGATCTCGTTGAGCGAACCGGTGAGCGGCACGATCCGGTCGGTCGAGGCGACCGTGACCCGGGTGCCGTCCGCGGAGTCCACGGTGACGGGGAGGCGTGGCTCCGGTGCGGCGGGGAGCGGCTCGACCCGGTCGGGGGCGGTGGCCGGGGCCGCCCCGGTCTTCGCGGCGGCGGGCTCGTTCCTGCCGCCGCAGCCGGTCGCCACCAGGGCGAGTGCGAGCGCCGATACCAGCGCGCCCGCCACGCGAGATCTCCGCACCGAAGGCTCCGTCCTGTCGTCCATGTCATCGACTGTCCACTCGACAGCCCATGCGCATAAGGCCGTTGAAGAGTCACCTGGCGCGTTGTGGACCCCGGGGGAGGCCGTTGGGTGTCCCGGGGCTTCCGGCACAGGCTGTCGATAGCTTAGGTTAGCCTTACCTTGGTCGCCAGCCCTTGAAGGGGTTTCTCATGCTGCCCTCCAGACCGGCCCGCACGCTCACCGTCGTGCTCCTCGCGGCATTGCTGGGAGTCCTGCTCCCGGCGGGCGCGGCGCACGCGGAGAGCCGCACGGTCCAGGGCGGCCGGCTCGACTGGGGCTTCAAGGCCTCCTTCCAGAGCTATGTCACGGGGCCCATCGCGAAGGGCGGCTTCACCCTCACGGGCGGCGCCGCGACCACCGGCGGCGGCCGGTTCCGCTTCCACTCCGCCCGGGGCTCCTACGACCCCGGCACGGGAGCGTTCACGTCCGCCTTCTCCGGCGGTGTGCACTTCCTCGGCCATCGCAAGCCGGACGGAACGCACGAACTCGACCTCGCCATCAGCCGCCCCACCGTCCGCATCAGCGGCGGCAGGGGCACTCTCCACGTCGACATGACCAGTAAGGCCCGGGGCAGCGGCAGGGTCACCACCTCGTCACAGGTCCCGTTCGCCGCGCTGAACCTGTCCGGCATCGACATGCGGGGCGGCACGAGCCCCCTCGGGCTGGTCGACGTCCCCACCACGCTCACCTCGCAGGGCGCGACCGCCTTCGCCGGGTACTACACCGCCGGAACCTCGCTCGACCCGGTGAGCCTCTCCGTCGACGTCGTGGCCCGTGCCGGCAAGCAGCCCACCCGTGACCCCGGCCGCAAGCCGAGCGGGAGCCCGAAGCCCGCCATCACGGCGCCGGCGGGCGCCTTCCGCGACGCCGCCGTCGACTGGGGGGTGCGCCGCACCTTCCGGGAGTACGTCACCGGCTCCATCGCGCAGGGCAAGTGGACCCTCGCCGGGGGCGCCCAGGACGGCGGCGCGCTGTTCCGCTTCCCGCGCGGGAAGGGGACGTACGACCCGCGGAAGCAGACCCTCGACGCGCGCTTCGCCGGTACGGTCCGCTTCACCGGAACCCACCTCGACCTCGGTCTCGGCGCGGTCGCCGTCACCGTACGGAACGGCAGCGGCACCCTCTCCGCCGACGTGACCACCGGCGGCAGGACCGAGAAGGCCGTGCCCCTCATCACCTTCGCGGCCAAGGACTTCACCCCGAAGTCCGGACTCGCCGTCCTCTCCGAGGCCCCGGCCACCCTCACCGAGGGCGGCGCCAAGGCCTTCGGCGGGATGTACAAGGCGGGCACGGTGATGGACCCGGTCTCGCTCGCCGTCGCCGTCGAGGCCACGGCGCAACTCCCCGCCCTGCCCGACCTGGGCAGCGACCCGAGCCCGTCGCCGGCCGAGGCCACCGCCGCACCGAAGGCCTCACCCGTGGCCACCGCCTCCGGAGCTTCGTCGGGCACGGGCGGGTACATCGCGATCGGCGCGGCCGGAGCGGGTGTGCTCGTCGTCGCCGCGATCGCCGTGTACGCCGTCCGCCGCCGCCGTGCCGCGTCCGCCGCCTCTGTCCCGGCAGAGACCGGCGCCACCGCGACCACCGATCCCACCGCATAGACGGATCCCCCCGGATCCAGCGGTTTCCCGCACCAATCACCCCGGCCCACCATGCCTTCGAGGAGACCCCCGACCATGCCAGCCAATGCCCGCCCCATAGCCCTCGCCTCCGCCGTGGCCACCGCCGCCGCCCTCGGCGCAGCCGCTCTCGCCCTGCCCGCCCTCGCGGCGGAGAAAGCCCCCGCGGCGGCGGCGCCCGCGCCCACGCTGGAGCTGAAGGACGGCACGCTGGACTGGGGCTTCAAGGAGTCGTTCCGCAAGTACCTCCTGTTGCCCGTGGCGCACGGCAAGATCACCGTGGCGGACGGCGCCAAGCAGGCCCCGGGCAACGGTGTGTTCACCTTCGTGGACGGCACCGGCACCTACGACACCGGGACGCACGCCACCGCCAACGCGTTCAAGGGCAGCGTGCACTTCACCGGGCACGACGGTGCCCTCGACATCACGATGTCCGACGTGAAGCTCGCCACCAAGGGCTCCGCCGCCCCCGCCGGCGAGATCACCGCGGACGTCGTGGCGAAGAAGATGGACGGCACCGTCGAGTCGAAGAACGACATCGCCATCGCCGCGCTCGACATGACCGGCGTACGACCGGGCCAGGGCACCGGCGGCGCCATGGTCTTCAAGGACATCCCGGCGAAACTGACGAAGGGCGGCGCCGACGCCTTCGCCGGCTTCTACAAGGAGGGTGACGCGCTCGACCCGGCCACGCTCACCGTCAAGGCCGTCACCCCGCCCCCCAGCCCGACCCCGACTCCCACGCCGACCGCCACCACGCCGTCCCCGACCCCGAGCGCGACCACGAAGCCGACCACCACCCCCTCCACCACCCAGGCGCCCGGCAAGGTCCTCAACGGCAGACTGACGTGGGGCGTCAAGGAGTCGTGGCGCACCTACGTGGACAACACCTGCGGCGGAGACATCACGCCGGCCGGCGGTGCGACCAGGAACGGCCAGGTCTACGACTTCGGGTTCGGCAGGGCCGAGCTCGACCAGGCGGACCGCACCGCCGACGCGGGCTTCGTCGGCAGCGTCCTGTTCGAGTGCGCCGCGCACGGCATCAACTGGACCGTCAGCGACGTCAAGGTGAAGGCGACCGGCACGTCCGGCAAGCTCGTCGTGGACGTCACCACCCTCAAGGGCACCAAGAACGACGTGACGTTCGCCGACCTCGACCTCTCCGGGGCCGACTACAACGCCAAGGACGGTGTCGTCACGCTCAAGAACGTCCCGGCCAAGCTCACCAAGGACGGCGCCGCGCAGTTCGCCGGCCCCAACGGCGAGGAGTTCTACCCGCCGGGCACCGTCATCGACCCGGTGACGGTGGCGCTCACCCTCGACGAGGACGCCGAACTGCCCACCACGTCCGGAGGTTCGTCGAACGGCGGCGGCACGGGCGGCTCGACCACCGGTGGCACGGCCGGCGGCGGTACGGCCGGAGGTTCCGTGGGCGGTGGCTCCGTGGGCGGATCCGGCGCCCTCGCCAGCACCGGCTCCGAGGTCCCCGCGGGCGCCCTCCTCGCCGCGTCGGGCGCGATCGCCGCCGCAGGAGCGGGCTTCGTCCTCGTCGTCCGCCGCCGGGCCGCCCAGGTCTGAGTCCCACCCCTCCCGTGGCAGGGCCGCATCCGTCGCCCGGACGGATGCGGCCCTGCCGTGCACGGCCCGACCGGGATGCTTGAATGCCGGAGTGACACACGAACGACCCCGCGGCCTCGACGTCCTCCATGTCTTCTGCGCAGGCGACGGCCGCCACGGCAACGCCCTCGGAGTCGTACGCGACGGGCGCCCGTACCCCGACGAGAGGTCCCGGCAGGAGCTGGCCGCCGAACTGGGCTTCAGCGAGACGGTGTTCGTCGACGACCCCGAGCGCGGAACCGTCGACATCTACACCCCCACCCTGCGGCTGCCGTTCGCCGGGCATCCCCTCGTCGGAGTGGCCTGGCTGCTGGACCTGGAGTGGGTGAACCCGCCCGCGGGCGAGGTATGGGCCCGCTCCGACGGCGAGTTCACCTGGATCACCGCGCGTGCCGAGTGGGCGCCGCCGCGCAGCCTGCGCCGGTACGGGGCGGCCGCCGAGGTCGACGCACTGGACGTGCCGCCGCCCGGCGAGTGGATCTACGCCTGGGCGTGGGAGGACGAAGCCGCCGGCCGGGTCCGCGCCCGTGCGTTCCCCGGGAGGGGAGACGGTATCGACGAGGACGAGGCGACCGGCGCCGCGGCGCTGCTGCTCACCGCACAACTGGGCAGGGCGCTGAACATCACGCAGGGCCGGGGCTCGCAGATCCTCACGGCACCCGGCCCTGACGGCACGATCGAACTGGGCGGCCGTGTACGCCTCGCCGCCCACTGATCCGGCCGGCCGGTGACCGACCGGATGCCCCCTGGGCGACCGGACACCCGCTAGGCGATGAGCGGGCCCCTGCTGTCCGGGGCGTAGGCCTGGCCCAGCTCGCGGAACACCGCGCCGTTGAAGTCGAAGGCGCGCTTGCACTCGTCGATGATCCGCTGCTTCTCCAGGTCGTTCGCGTTCACCTGGTCGAGCAGTTCCCGGTAACCCCGCTTGAACGCGGCCGGGTTGGCGATGTGCTCGAAGACGTAGAAGCGCACGCCGTCGCCCTTGCGCTCGAAGCCCCAGGTCCGCTCCGCCTTGTCGCGGATGATCTGGCCGCCGGAGAGGTCCCCGAGATAGCGGGTGTAGTGGTGGGCCACATAGCCCGCGGGCCAGGTGCGGGCGCACTCCTCGACCCGCGCCGCGTACGCCGCCGTCGCGGGCAGCGCCTGGAGACCGTCGCGCCAGTCCGCGCCCCGCAGATGCCGCAGATCGCGCTCCAGCTCGGCCGTACGGAACAGCTCCGGCTGGATGAAGGGGCCGGCGACGGGATCCTCCCGGAGCGACTCGGCGGCGTCCTCCAGCGCCCGGTACACGAACCACAGCTGCTCCGTGTACCGCGCGAACGCGTCCACCGCGAGCCGGCCGCCCAGCAGGTCGCTCATGAAGGTCGACGTCTCCGCCTCGGTGTGCTGCTCGTGCGACGCGACGCGGATCAGGGTCGAGAAGGGCGTGTCCAGCGTGTCCAAGGCGGGCCTCCGGGGACCGATGGGGACGGGAACCAGTAGGATCCTGCTACTTAGGCTTACCTAAGTCAACTGGTTCCCGACGACCTGTCGGTAAAAACGCTACCCGCGATCCGCCTCACGGCAACGTCTGTCTTTCGGCGATGCCCGTCCAGGGCGGCGTCCGTCTCAGGGCAGCGTCAGGATCTCCGCCCCGCTGTCCGTCACCACCAGCGTGTGCTCGAACTGGGCGGTGCGCTTGCGGTCCTTCGTGACCACGGTCCAGCCGTCGTCCCACATGTCGTACTCATGCGTGCCGAGCGTCAGCATCGGCTCGATGGTGAAGGTCATGCCGGGCTGGATGACCGTGGTGGCGTGCGGGCTGTCGTAGTGCGGAATGATCAGTCCGGAGTGGAACGAGGAGTTGATGCCGTGTCCGGTGAAGTCGCGCACGACCCCGTAGCCGAACCGCTTCGCGTACGACTCGATGACCCGCCCGATGATGTTGATCTGGCGTCCCGGCCTGACCGCCTTGATGGCCCTGGCCAGCGCCTCCCGCGTCCGCTCGACCAGGAGCCGGGACTCCTCGTCCACGTCGCCGCACAGATAGGTGGCGTTGTTGTCGCCGTGCACACCGTTGATGTACGCGGTGACGTCCAGGTTCACGATGTCGCCGTCGCGCAGCACCGTGGAGTCGGGGATGCCGTGGCAGATCACCTCGTTGAGCGAGGAGCACAGCGACTTCGGGAAACCGCGGTAGCCGAGCGTCGACGGGTAGGCCCCGTGGTCGCACATGAACTCGTGCGCGACACGGTCCAGTTCGTCCGTGGTCACCCCGGGAGCGATGAGCTTCGCGGCTTCCGCCATCGCCTGCGCGGCGATACGGCCCGCGAGACGCATGCTCTCGATCGTCTCGGCGTTCTGGATCTCCGGCCCGGAGTACGGCGTCGGCGCGGGCTTCCCGACGTACTCGGGGCGCCGGATGTTTCCGGGTACGGAACGGGTGGGAGAGAGCTTCCCTGGTACGAGCAGCGACTGGCCAGACATGCCAGCGAGTCTAACCGGGGGTTCCCCGCGTCCAGGGGCGCAGGGCAAGGCGGTGGGGCAGCATGGCGTCAGAGGAAGGAGCCGACGATGGCCCTGTTCAAGAAGCGCACGGTGGGCAAGCCGGGTGAGTGGTACTACTGCCTGGAGCACAAGAAGGTGGAGGAGGGACCGGAGTGCCCGGCCAAGGACCGCTTCGGTCCGTACGCCACCCGTCAGGAGGCCGAGCACGCCATGGAGACCGCGCGCGAGCGGAACCTGGAGTGGGAGAACGACCCCCGGTGGCACGACGCCGCGCGCGGCCGGGACGCGGCGCCCGACGACGCGTCCGACTGACGGCGACCCGGCCGACCGGTCAGATCGCGGCCTCCGCCGCCGCCGTCTCCTCCTTCTGAGCGCGGCGGCGCAGTGCGTCCTCGTCCGTCGCCGCGTCGTAGGTGACGAGCTTCGGCAGCACCGCGGTGAGCAGACCGACCGAGGCCACGCAGAGCACCCCGCCGCTCCAGAACGCCGCACGGGTGCCGGTCCAGCCGGCCGCCGCACCCGCGCGGACCTGGCCCAGCTGCGGGCCCACGCTGTAGGACAGCACCTCGATGCCCGCGAGCCGGCCGCGCAGGGACTCGGGGATCGTCTGGTTCCAGATCGTGGACCTGCCGAGACCGCTGAGCATGTCGCCGGCTCCCGCGAACGCGAGGCACAGCAGCACCAGCCAGATGTTCGTGAACCAGCCGGCCGCGGCGATCGCGAGCCCCCAGCCGGCGGCGCCGAACACCACGAACAGCCCGTGCCGGCGCACCCGGGAGGTCCAGCCGCTGGTCAGGCTCAGCACGATCGAACCCACCGACCCCGCCGCGTACATCAGCCCCAGCGACCACTCCGCGTCCAGTTCGTCGGCGAGGAACGGGAAGATCGTGTTGGGGAACGCGAAGAACATCGCGGCCAGGTCGACCGCGTACGTACCGAGCAGCACCGGCCGGCTCCACGCGTACCGCGCCCCCTCGGCGATGCCCCGCAGCGACGGCTTGTCCGCGTCGTGGGCGGGCGGCGCGGGGGAGAGCCGCGAGCACATCAGCACGGAGACGACGAAGCCGAGGGCGGTCGTGGCGTACGCCGTGGCATGGCCCGCGTACGCCACGACCAGACCGGCCAGGGCCGGCCCGGCGATCGCGCCTAGCTGCCAGCGCAGGGCGTTCAGCGCGGCGGCCGCGGTCTGCTGGTCGTGCGGCACGATCCGGGCCATCAGCGAGTCCAGCGCCGGCCGCTGGAGCCCGGCCAGTGCGGAGACCCCGGCCGCGACGACGTACAGCGGCCACAGCGTGGGCTCCGGCAGCAGCGCGTTCACCAGCAGGATCACCGCCATCACGGCCATGCCGGCCTCGGTGAGCTGGAGCACCCTGCGCCGGTCGACGGCATCGGCGAGCGCCCCGCCGTACAGCCCGAACACGACCAGCGGCACGAGCTCGACGGCCCCCATGGCGCCGACCGCGAGCGGCGAGCCGGTCAGCTCCTTGATCTGCAGCGGCAGCGCGATCATCGCCATGAAGCTGCTGAAGAAGGTGACGAGGCCCTGGACCCACAGGAGCCGGAAGTCCCGCGAGGACCGCCAGGGCGACAGATCGGGGAGGAGCGTGCGCCCGTTGCGTCGTGATGCCACGACCCCTGATCCTCCGTGCGCGCCACGCCCCCCGGCAACCGGGTTTTCCCGGGACGGAGTCCTGCCCGGTTTCCCCCGGGACGGAGTCCTGCCTGCGACGCCCGCTACCAGCGCGGTGGCGGCGGAGCGGTCAGCTGGTCCGCCAGGCGCGAGAGCCGGTCGCGAAGACGGCGCCGGCCGCGCCGCGCGGACGGGAGCACGTTCTCCCCCGCCGCCGCGCTGACCAGATGCTGCACCGTGTCGAGGTCCACCTCCGCCGACCCGCTCACGGTGAGCGCCTCGTGCGCGAGCCCCAGCACCTCGGGGTCACCCGCGTCCAGCGACAGCACCGTCGCCCCGGAGCGCCTGGCGTCGTGGACCCGTTCCAGCAGCCCGGCGTCCGGCCGCTGCGGCGCCACCACCAGCAGCGTCTCCCCGCGACCGGCCGCCGCGACCCGGCCCAGCCCCACGGCCAGGTGCGCCGGGTCCCCGGCCCGCACCCGGTGCCGCACGAGCGTGGGCGCCAGCTCGGGCTGCCCCGACCAGGCGGCCTCGTCCACGAGGTGCGCGGCGAGGTGCCACGGCTCGTACTCCTCGGTCCCCACCAGCAGCAGCCCACCGCCCTGCGGGACGACGGAGGAGCGCAGCGCACCCGCGAACCGGCGGGCGGCCGCGGGCCACTCGGTCCCGGCGAGGACCTCTCGCAACAGCGCGACACGTACGGCATCCATGGCCCGGCATCCTGCCGCACGGGCACGGATCCCGGGGCCCGGTCGGCCGTACTCCACCCGTACGGGACGACGGCGCCCGGCCACTACCTGCGAGTAAGGTCGGATCATGACTTCCGAAGACAACGCCAGCGCCCCGAAGCCCGCAGCCAAGGACCCCTGGGACCTCCCCGACGTGTCCGGTCTCGTCGTCGGCGTTCTCGGCGGCACCGGTGACCAGGGCCGTGGTCTCGCCTACCGGCTCGCCCGCGCCGGACAGAAGGTGATCATCGGTTCCCGGGCCGCCGAGCGTGCCGCGACCGCCGCGGCCGAGCTGGGCCTCGGCATCGAGGGTGCCGAGAACGCGGAGTGCGCCCGGCGCAGCGACGTGGTGATCGTGGCCGTGCCGTGGGACGGACACGGCAAGACCCTGGAGGCGCTGCGCTCCGAGCTCGCCGGAAAGCTCGTCGTCGACTGTGTGAACCCGATCGGCTTCGACAAGAAGGGCGCCTACGCGCTGAAGCCCGAGGAGGGCAGCGCCGCCGAGCAGGCCGCGGCCCTGCTGCCGGAGTCCCGGGTGACCGCCGCGTTCCACCATCTCTCCGCGGTGCTGCTGCAGGACGAGTCGATCGAGGAGATCGACACCGATGTGCTGGTGCTGGGCGAGACACGCGCCGACACGGACATCGTGCAGGCGCTCGCGGGCCGGGTCCCCGGTATGCGCGGCGTCTTCGCCGGCCGGCTGCGGGGCGCCCACCAGGTGGAGTCGCTCGTCGCCAATCTGATCTCGGTGAACCGCCGCTACAAGGCACACGCGGGCCTGCGCGTGACCGACGTCTGACCGGCGCCCCGGCATGGGGGACACTGGTCCGGAAACACCCGTGACCGGACAGGAGCCGACCCCCATGCCCCGCCTCGCCCTCTACGCCCTCGTCATCTGTGTCCTCGCCGTCGCCGCGGCGGTCGTCTCGTTCGTCGAGGGCAGCTGGCTGGGGATCGTGTGGGTGCTGCTCGCCGGTGTGTCGTCGAACATGGCGATCTACTACCTCCGCCGTGGCAGGGCGTCGCGCACGACGTCCACCGGCTGACCGCTTCCGTCAGCGGCTGACGGTCTCCGTCACCGGCTGACCGCGTCCGTACAGGCCGGGTACTGCTCGGTCCAGAAGCGGTACAGGTCCTGGCCGCAGGCGACCTCCGCCCGTGAGACCCCGAGGCCGTCCATGAGGGCGAAGATCGCGTCGAAGAACGCGTGGTTGACCTCGGGGATGAAGAGGATGCCGAAGACGGCCAGCAGGCCGAACGGCGCGAACGGCTCCACCTGGCGGCGGAAGCCCGGCGACAGCCAGGGCTCGATCACGCCGTACCCGTCCAGGCCCGGGACCGGCAGGAAGTTCAGGATCGCGGCCGTCACCTGCAGCAGCGCCAGGAACGCCAGGGCGAAGCGGAACGCGAACGGAACGCCGTCGAGCGCGCCCAGCCAGAACGGTGCCGTGCACACGACCGCGAACAGCACGTTCGTCAGCGGGCCCGCCGCGGAGATCAGGCTGTGCTTCCAGCGGCCCCGGATGCGGTGCCGCTCGATGAAGACCGCGCCGCCGGGCAGACCGATTCCGCCCATGATCACGAAGAGGACGGGCAGCACGATGCTCAGCACGGCGTGGGTGTACTTGAGCGGGTTGAGCGTCAGATAGCCCTTCGCGGCCACGGTGAGGTCACCGCTGTGCAGCGCGGTGCGGGCGTGCGCGTACTCGTGAAGGCAGAGCGAGACGATCCACGCGGCCGTGACGAACAGGAACACCGTGAAACCGAGGCTGGGCGAGGCGTCCGCCCAGACCGCCCAGCCGGTGACCGCCATGATCGCGCCGATGCCGAGGAAGACGGGTGAGATCCGCCGCTCGCTGCTGCGGGTGGTGGCCGAGGTCATGGACGAGGCTCCCGGGGTGGATGGCCGGCAGGGCATGCCGACCGTACAGACCGTACAGGCGGTACGGCGGAAACGTCCCGGGTGCCGAGGAGAGTTCCGCGCGTCACGGAGAATGGGCAGGTGCGCTACTCCGTACTCGGCACCACGCAGGCCTTTCACGACGACGGCAGCCCCGCCGCGCTCGGCGGAGCGCGGCTGCGGACGCTGGTGGCCGTGCTGGCCCTGCGCGGCGGACGCACCGTCCCGGTCGGTGTGCTCGTCGACGAGGTGTGGGACGGCGACGCCCCCGCCGACGCGGTCGGGGCGGTACAGGCCCTGGTGGGGCGGGCACGGCGAGCCCTCGGGCACGGCGCCGTGGTCTCGGTGGACGGCGGATACCGGCTGAGCGCCGAACCCGACGACATCGACCTGCACCGCTTCGAGCGCCTCGCGGGTGAGGGGGCACGAGCCCTCGCGCAGCGCGACCCGGGCAAGGCCCTGGATCTCCTCGACGAAGCGCTCGGACTGTGGCGGGGCCCCGTCCTGGCCGACCTGCCGGACCGTGCGCCCGAGGTGGCCCGCTGGGAGGCGCGACGGCTGGCCGCCCGCCGCACCCGGCTGTCGGCGGCGCTCGCGCTGGGCCGGGCGGAGGAGACGCTGACGGAGCTCGCCGGGCTCTGCGACGACCATCCCCTCGACGAAGACCTGCACGCGCTGCGCATTCGCGCCCTGCGCGCCGCCGGGCGTACGGCGCAGGCCCTCGCGGCGTACGAGTCCGCCCGGCGGGAACTGTCCGCCCGGCTGGGCACGGACCCGGGTCCGGAGCTGCGCGCACTGCACGCGGAACTGCTTCGACCGGACCCGGAGGTGCGGCCTGCCGCGTCCGACGGGCGCGCCGGCAACCTGCGCGCCCGGCTCACGAGCTTCGTGGGGCGCGAGGCCGACATCGACGCCATCCGCGAGGACCTCACCCGGGCGCGCCTCGTCACGCTGCTCGGCCCCGGCGGTGCCGGCAAGACCCGGCTCTCGCTGGAGAGCGCCGATCGGGCCGTGGGCGCGTATCCGGACGGGGTCTGGCTGGTGGAACTTGCGCCCGTCGGCGACCCCGAGAACGTTCCCGAGGCCGTGCTCACCGCGCTCGGGGCGCGTGAGACCGTGCTGCGCGGCGCCAAGGCGGAGGAACTGCGCAACGCGTCCGACCGGCACGGCGACGACCCGCTCGTACGGCTCGTCGAACACTGCGCACGCCGGCGCATGCTGATCGTCCTCGACAACTGCGAGCATGTCGTGGCGGCGGCGGCACGGTTGTGCGAGCAATTGCTGGAGGGCTGCCCCGCGCTCACGGTCCTCGCCACCAGCCGTGAACCGCTGGGCGTGCCCGGGGAGGCGGTGCGTCCGGTCGGCCCGCTGCCGGGGCCGATGGCGCTGCGGCTGTTCGCCGACCGTGGCGCGTCCGCGAACCCGCTGTTCCGGATCGACGCCGGTACGGACGCGGAGGCCGGTGCAGGCACCGACACGGGCACGGGTGCCGGTACCGACGCCGAGGCGGCCGCGGAGATCTGCCGCCGGCTCGACGGACTGCCGCTCGCCATCGAACTCGCCGCGGCGCGGCTGCGGATGCTGACCCCGCGCCAGATCGCCGACCGCCTCGACGACCGCTTCCAGCTCCTGACCAGCGGCAGCCGCACCGTCCTGCCACGCCAGCAGACGCTGCGCGCGGTCGTCGACTGGTCCTGGGACCTCCTCGACGACGCCGAACGCACCGTCCTTCGCCGCCTCTCCGTGTTCGCCCGTGGCTGCGAGCTCGCGGCAGCGGAACACGTCTGCGCCACGAGACCTCCGACCACCGCGGGGGCCGCCTCCATCGACGCCCGTGACGTCATGTCCGTACTCGGCGCACTTGTCGACAAATCGCTGGTGGTCGCCGAGGTGTCGGCCGACGGCCGCATGCGCTACCGGCTGCTGGAGACGGTGAGCGAGTACGCCGCCGAGCGGCTCGACGCGGCGGGCGACCGGACGGACGCCGAGCGGGCCCATCTCACGTACTACCGGGAACTGGCACGTCGTACCGACCCGTTGCTGCGCGGTCCCGAGCAGAACGCCGCCGTCGCCCGGCTGGAGCTGGAGTACGAGAACCTGCGTACCGCGCTGCGCCGGGCGACCGCCGCCGGCGACGAGGAGGAGGGGCTGTGCCTGGTCCTCGCGCTGGCCTGGTACTGGCAGATGCGGAATCTGCGTGCCGACGCCAGGCACTGGGCACAGGCCGTCGCCGGTCTCGGGCCCGACCCGTTCGAACCGCCCCTCACTCCCGCCGCGCCACTGCACACACCCGTGACCGACACACCTCCGCCGATGGGGCCGGAACAGTTGCTGGAGGCGCGGCGCGGAGTGCGGCTGATCGGGATGGCCAGCCTGGAGCACGGGCTGGACGACTGGCTGACCCCGGAGCGGACGGCGTGGCTCCATCGGGTCACCGAGGTCTATCGCCCCGGGCTGCCGCAGACCTGCCGTTTCCCCGGGAATCTCTGGTTCTTCGCGCTCGTCATCACCGGAGACGCCGAGCGGCTCCGCCATGTGCTGGACGCCACCGTGCACGGTTGTGAGGAGTCCGGCGACGAGTGGTCGCTGGGCGCAGCCCTCCAGATGCGTGCCAACATCCTGGCCAATCGCAGCGAATGGGCCGGCGACGCGAGCGCCGACGCCGACCGCAGCCTGGAGATCTTCGAGCGGCTCGGTGATCTGTGGGGCGCGGCCGAGGCGCTGTCCGCTCGGGGCGAGGCGCGGGAACGGCGCGGTGAGTTCCGGCTCGCCGCAGAGGACTTCGCGGCGGCCGTCGACCGCGCCGAGCGGCTCGGCGCCCAGAGCCAGGTGCCGCTGCTGCGGTCCCGGCTGGCCGGCGTCCTCGTCGAACTGGACCGCGGCGAGGAGGCCGAGGCCATCCTCCGGGACGTGCTCGCCGAGGCCGGCGAGGGCGGCGCCGCCTACGAGGCCCTGCCCGCCGCCCGGCTCTTCCTGGCCCTGCAGCTGGGCCGCACCGGCCGCACGGCGCAGGCGCGCGAGCAACTGGACCTGCTCGCGGAGGAGTTCCGCTCCTCCACCCTCGCCATCTTCGAGGGTTTCCGGCTGGGCTGCGTCGCCTGGCTGGACTGTCTGGAGGGCCGGTACGAGGACGCCCTGGACCACGCACACCAGGCGCTCGAGCGCGCGCTCACCCCGCTGTCGGCCATGGTCGCTCCGCACATGCCCGCGACCCATCTGGTGAGCGCGGCCGAGGCGCTCGCCGGGCTCGGACCGGAACCGGCCGCCGACGCCGCACGGCTCCTCGGCGCGTACGAGCATGTGCTGCCGGCCGGGCATGTCGTGGCCGCCTCCCTGGAGCGGGACAACCGCGCCCGCGCGGAACGCAGCGCCCGCGCCGCGCTCGGCGACGCGGACTTCGAGGCCCGCTACGCCGAGGGCGGCGACCTCACCCTGGAGGAGGCCGCCGCCCTCGTACACGACCGGAACCGAAGGCTCAGGACCGCGTAGCGCCGGGACATCGGGGGGTCAGGACTTCGTCCGGAACTTGCGGATCGCCACCGGGGCCATCGCCGCGGTGATCACCGCCGACCAGATCAGCGTCACCCACACGTCGTGGGCGACCGGGCCGCCGTTCATCAGCCCGCGGGCCGCGTCGGCGAGCGACGACAGCGGGTTGTAGTCCGTGAACGCCTGGAGCCAGCCGGGCATGGAGCTCGTCGGCGCGAAGATCGAGGAACCGAACTGCAGGGGCATCAGCACGAGGAACCCCATTCCCTGAATCGCCTGGGCGTTCTTCATGGTCACGCCCATGGTGAGGAAGATCCACATGATCGAGGCCCCGAAGACCAGCGACAGCCCGATGGCCAAGAACAGGCCGGGGACGTCCGAGACGGACAGCCCGAGCAGGAAGCCGACCGTCAGCAGGATCGCCGTGGCGACCATCATCCGGCCGATCTCCACGACGATCTTGGCGATCAGCACCGAGGACCTGGCGATCGGCAGGGACCGGAAGCGGTCCATGACACCGGTCTGGAAGTCCTGGTTGAAGCCGGTGCCGACACCCATCGCGATGTTCATGCCCTGCATCGCCATCAGGCCCGGCACCACGTAGTTGACGTACTCCTGCTGGTTGCCCTTGCCGGCGATCGCGCCGCCGAAGACGAACACGAACAGCAGCGTGAACACGATCGGCATCAGCACGGCGTCGAACATCGACTCCGGGTCCTGCCGGATCCACAGCAGATTGCGGCGGACGAGCGCGCCGATGTGCCGCATGTTGCCGCGCAGGCCGATCCGGCCCTCCTCGTCCGGAACGAGGGACGCGGCGGATGCGGTGGCAGTGGCGGCGCTCATACCGCGACCTCCTGGGGAATCGAATCGGTGACGGACAGCGGCGTCTTCTCGCCGGTGATGGCGAGGAACACCTCGTCCAGGCTGGGCAGATCGGTGCCGATGTCGGCGATGGCGAAGCCACGGGCGCCCAGCAGGCCGACCACGGCGGTCAGCTGCTCGTCGCTGAGGATCGGGACGTACAGCACGCCCTCGTCCGGGACGGCCTGGGTGCCCGAGACGCCGTCCAGGCCCGCCTCGCGGACGGCCGCGGCCATGGCGGACAGCTGCGCCGGGTCCGCGGGCCGGATCCGCAGGGTCCGGCCGCCGACCCTGGCCTTCAGCTCGTCGACGCGGCCCTCGGCGATGACGCGGCCGCGGTCGATGACCGTCAGCTCGTTCGCCAGCTGCTCGGCCTCTTCCATGTACTGGGTGGTGAGGAGCACGGTGACGCCCTCGGCGACCATCCGCTGGACCTCGTCCCACACCTCGTTACGGGTCCGCGGGTCGAGGCCCGTCGTCGGCTCGTCCAGATACAGCACGGCCGGCTGCCCGATCATCGAGGCGGCCAGGTCCAGCCGGCGCCGCATGCCGCCCGAGTAGGTGGCGGCCGGGCGCTTGCCCGCCTCCGTGAGCGAGAACCGCTCCAGCATCTCGTCGGCCCTGCGCCGGGCGTCCTTGCGGGAGAGATCGAGCAGCCGCCCGATCATGTACAGGTTCTCCCAGCCGGACAGCTTCTCGTCCACCGAGGCGTACTGGCCGGTGAGACCGATGACGCGGCGCAGCTGTCGGGGCTGGCGCAGCACGTCGTATCCGGCGACGGTGGCGCGTCCGGCGTCCGGGGTGATCAGAGTGGAGAGGCAGCGGACCAGAGTGGTCTTGCCGGCGCCGTTGGGCCCGAGGACACCGAGGACCGTGCCCTCGCGGACATTGATGTCCACCCCGTCCAGCGCCTTCGTCTCGCCGTAGTGCTTCACGAGGCCTCGTACCTCGACGGCGTTCCTGTCGATTCGCGTCATGGCGTAACCGTCTCAGGCGCCACCGACAATCCGCCGACAAGCCGCCGACAGGGCCCCGACGGCTGTGGAAATCCGCGGCTGCGACTGCGACTGCGACTGCGGCTGCGACTGCGACTTCGACCGCGACCGCGACCGCGGAAGGCGCCGGCCGGCGGACGGCGACAGCCCGCCGACGGGGGAAGATCGGCGGGCTGTCGTTGGTGCCGCAGTGGTCTGAGGTGTGCGGTGGCGGCCCCGGTGGCCCGCGCACGGCGGGCCGGCCAGGGCCGTCGGCCGTCAGTGGAAGGTGTGCTCCTCGGCCGGGAACGCCCCGCCGACGACGTCGTCCGCGAAGGACCTCGCCGCGTCGCCGAGGGTCTGCCGCAGGTTCGCGTACTGCTTGGTGAAGCGCGGCACCTTGCCGCCGGTCAGGCCGGCCATGTCCGTCCAGACGAGGACCTGCGCGTCCGTGTCGGGTCCCGCGCCGATGCCGATCGTCGGGATGTGCAGCGAGCGGGTGACCTCGGCGGCCAGCTCGGCGGGCACGAGTTCGAGGACGACGGCGAACGCGCCCGCGTCCTGTGCCGCCTTGGCGTCGCGCAGCAGCCGGTGCGCCGCCTCGTCGCTGCGGCCCTGGACGCGGTAGCCCATCGTGTTGACCGACTGCGGGGTCAGGCCCAGATGGGACATGACCGGGATGCCGGCCTGGACCAGCAGCTCGGTCTGCGGCAGCGAGCGCTCCCCGCCCTCCAGCTTCACGGCGCCGACCCCGGCGTCCTTGACCAGCCGGGTCGCCGAGCGCAGCGCCTGCACCGGGCCCTCCTGGTACGAGCCGAAGGGGAGGTCGCCGACGATCAGGGCGCGCTTCGTGCCCCGTACGACGGCTGCGGACAGCAGGGTCATCTCGTCCATCGTGACGGGGACGGTGGTGTCGTAACCGAGATGGCAGTTGCCCATCGAGTCGCCGACGAGCATGACCGGGATGCCGGCCTCGTCGAAGACCGACGCCGTCATGGCGTCGTAGGCGGTCAGCATGGGCCACTTCTCACCGCGCGCCTTGGCGGCGGCGATGTCCTGGACGGTGATGCGGCGAGTGCCCTTGCCGCCGTACAGCGCCTTGCTGCTGTCGGCGGGCTGCGTCTGGGCAGCCTGAAGCGTCATGGTGAACGGCTCCTTCGTCATCTCGAGGCGCCCTTACGGCGTCCCCGGACCGCATCCATGGTGGCATCCCGGCGCCCGTCGCGTGAAGTGGGACCGTTCACACCCCTGCGATGTTCCGCGGTGTTTGGGCCATCCCGGTCAATTTTCTATACGAAACGGTCTCGTATCGAAATTCCGGGAAGTACTGGGATCATGTCCATATCTCCGGGGGCTCCCCCCGCCCCACCCCGTATCCCGGACATCGTGCACCGCCGCCGCTGGGCCATCCTCGGCGTCCTGATGTTCACCGTTCTCATCATGGTGCTGGACCACTCGGTCCTGAACGTCGCGGTCAAGACCATCGCGAGCCCCGCGCCCGTGGGCATCGGCGCCAGTCAGGGGGAGCTCGAATGGGCCATCAACTCCTACACACTGGTCTTCGCCGCGCTGCTCTTCTCGGCGGGACTGGTCGGTGACCGGCTGGGCCGCAAGCGGGTGCTGCTCTTCGGCATGGCCGTGTTCGGCGCCGGCTCCCTGCTCGCCGCGTTCTCCGGGTCGTCCACGGAACTCATCGCGTACCGCGCGGTGATGGGCTTCGGCGCGGCGTTCGTGATGCCGGCCACCCTCGCCGTCCTGATGAACGTCTTCGAACGGGACGAACAGCCCAAGGCCATCGGCATCTGGGCGGGAGGCGTGGGCATCGCCATCGCCCTCGGTCCGCTCACCGGCGGTCTGCTGCTCGAACACTTCTGGTGGGGTTCGATCTTCCTGGTCAACGTCCCCGTGGTGATCGTCGGCTTCGTCGCGATGGCGCTGCTGATCCCCGACTCCCGCGACCCCGACCCCGGCCGGATCGACCCGGTCGGCGTGCTGCTGTCCATCGTGGGACTCGTCCTGCTTGTGTACGGGATCATCCACGGCGGCGAGCTGGCCTCCCTCACCGACCGGACCGTGCTGTTCCCTCTGCTCGGCGGCCTGGCGGTGCTGGCGGCGTTCGTGGTGTACGAGATGCGCATCGACCATCCGGCGCTCGACTTCTCGTACTTCAGGAACCCCGCGTTCTCCGCCGCGATCACCGCGACCGCGCTCGCCTTCCTCTCGATGATGGGCGTGGCCTTCTTCTCCGTCTTCTATCTGCAGAGCGTGCTCGGCCACAGTCCGCTGGAGGCCGGGCTGCTCGTCCTGCCGCTCGCGGTGGCCCAGTCGCTGTTCGCCCCCCGTGCCCGGCTGATCGTCGCCCGGTTCGGTGCCAGGGCGACCTGCACCGCGGGCATGGTGATGATCGCGACGGGCCTCGCGTCCTTCGCCTTCTTCGACGCCTCGACGCCGTTGTGGGCGCTGGAGATCGCCTTCTTCGTCCAGGGCGCGGGAATGGGGCACGTCATGTCACCGGTCACGGTCACGGTGATGCAGGCGCTGCCGCGTGAGAAGGCGGGGGTCGCCTCCGCCATCAACAACACCTTCCGGCAGATCGGCGGTGCCCTGGGCGTGGCGGTGCTCGGCTCGCTGCTGTCCGCGGCGTACCGGGGCGGGATCGAGAGCACCCTGGAGCGGGCGCCGGGCGTGCCGGACAGTGCCAGGCACGCGGCGGGCGAGTCGCTGGAGGCGACCCTGGCCGTCGCGGAGAAGCTCGGACAGCCCGGGCAGGTCCTGATCGCACCGGCGTACGAGGCCTTCCTCGTCGCCATGCACCTCGCGGCTCTCTGCGCGGCGACGGTGACGCTCGTGGGAGCCGTGGTCGTCGCGACCTATCTCCCGGGCCGCCGCGTACCCGGCCAGGACGGGCCGCCCGTGCCCGGGGAGCGGCCGACGGCGGGCGTGGCCCAGGGGTGAGGGGAGTCCGGGAGGATCGGCGGATGCGAGGCGGCGAAACGATGGCGGCGGTGGAGACGGCGGTGGAGACGGTGGTGCGGGGCCGGACGGTGGCGCGGCGGGAGGCCGAGGGCGGTGGAACGGCCCCGCGCCGCGGCCGCCCCCGGAGCGAGGCGGCCGAGCGGTCCATCCGGGACGCGGTGGTGTCCCTGCTGGAGGAGGGCGTACCGCTCGGCGACATCTCCATCGAGCGCGTCGCCCGCACCGCGGGGGTGGGCAAGGCCACCATCTACCGTCGCTGGTCCGACAAGGAGGAACTGTTCGTCGACGTGCTCCGGGACATCGAGCCGCCGGATCCCGACCTGCCGGGTACCTCCGCCCGGGACGACCTCGTCGTCATGCTGGAGTCCGTCCGCCTCGGTGGCCTCGCCCAGCGCTCCTCCGCGCTCCTGCACAACGTCCGCGCGCAGATGAAGAGCCACCCCAAACTGTGGGACGCGTACGTCGCGACCGTGATCGACCCGCGGCGCGTGACCGTCCTGGGGATCCTGCGCCGGGCCGTCGCCGAGGGAGAGATCCGTGCCGATCTCGACATCGACCTGCTCAACGACCTCATCGTGGGGCCCATGCTCGTACGGGCCGTGATGCGGCACGACGCCCCGCTGCCCGGCGATCTCGCGGAACGCATCGTCACCGCGGTGCTGGAAGGACTGCGCCCGCAGGCCGTCTGACCGCGCCCGAGCAATATGCGCGTTCTGTCACAGCCGCCCCGTCACCGACCTTGATCGGAACCCGCCGCCGCGCCCTGCCGTCCTCGAACCCGTACGGCAGAAACCCATCGGGCATCGCCTAGGGTCATGGGACGGGCACGATGTGCACGGCAAGGCAGTGAGGACGACACACATGCGGCAGCAGGCATACATGGCGGAGACGGAGAACGGCAGCGCGGAGGACCCCCGCTCCGGTTCCCGGTTCCGGGCCCTGCGTGACCGCTGGCGGGACGATCCGGGGATCTGGCGGCGCGGTGTCGTGCTCGCCGGTCTCGCGGTGCTCCTCGGCCTCGTAATGGTCCTGCACGCCCAGATCCCCAACAAGATCGGAAACCTGGGCAGCCTCACGGAGACGTTCCTGCCGTGGCTCGGCCTGTTCGTCCCGGTGCTGCTGGTCCTCGCGCTCGTACGGCGCTCCGCGACCGCGCTGATCGCCCTGCTGGTGCCGGCGATCGTCTGGCTGAATCTCTTCGGCGGGCTCGTCACCGACAAGTCGGGCGACGGCGGAAGTCTCACCGTCGCCACGCACAACGTGAACGCCGAGAACACCGACCCGGAGGGCACCGCCCGCCAGGTCGCGGCCTCGGGCGCGGACGTCGTCGCGCTGGAGGAGCTGACGGCGGACGCGGTCCCGGCGTACGAGAAGGCGCTGGCCCCGCAGTACCCCCACCACTCGGTGCAGGGCACGGTCGGGCTGTGGAGCAAGTACCCGATGAGCGACACCCGGCCCGTCGACATCCAGCTGGGCTGGGTCCGTGCCATGCGGTCCACGGTCGCCACGCCGGCGGGCGACGTCGCGGTCTTCGTGGCACATCTGCCGTCGGTACGGGTCAAGATGAACGCCGGCTTCACCGCCAGCCAGCGGGACACCAGCGCCGACGCGCTGGGCGAGGCGATCGCCCGGGACCAGGTCGGCAGGACGGTCCTGCTCGGCGATCTCAACGGCACGATGAACGACCGCTCCCTGAACGCGGTCAGCTCCCAGATGCGCTCCACCCAGGGCGCGGCGGGCGACGGCTTCGGCTTCAGCTGGCCGGCGTCGTTCCCGATGGCCAGGATCGACCAGATCCTGGTGAAGGGCGTCGAACCGGTCTCCTCCTGGACCCTGCCGCGCACCGCGAGCGACCATCTCCCCATCGCGGCACGCGTGAAGCTCTGACCCGTGTGAACCTCTGCGTCGCCCCTGTGAACCTCTGACCCGAGTGAAGCTCTGACCCGGGGTAAAGCCGCGGCAACCAGGCGTTCACCCGCGGGAACAATCCGCATGAGAGTCTTTGTTCCGTTTGAGAACTAAACCGGAAAGGCTCTTCCCATGCCCCTGGCGCTGCTCGCGCTCGCCGTGTCCGCCTTCGGCATCGGCACCACCGAGTTCGTGATGATGGGCCTGCTGCCCAATGTCGCGGGCGATCTCGGCACCTCCGTCCCCACCGCCGGGTACCTCGTCTCGGCGTACGCGATCGGCGTCGTCATCGGCGCCCCGCTGCTCACCGCGCTCGGCTCCCGCGTCCCGCGCAAGCGGATGCTCCTGCTGCTCATGGCGCTTTTCGTCGTCGGCAACCTCGCCTCCGCACTCGCCCCCGGCTTCGGCACGCTCCTCGCCGGGCGCGTCCTCGCGGGGCTGCCGCACGGCGCGTTCTTCGGGGTCGGCGCGGTCGTGGCCGCGCGGCTCGTCGCCGAGGGGCGGCAGGCGCGGGCCGTGGCCACGATGTTCCTCGGACTGACCGTGGCCAACATCGTCGGCGTACCCGCCGCGACGCTCCTCGGCCAGCACCTCGGCTGGCGCGCCACCTTCCTCGTCGTCACCGTGATCGGACTGGTCGCGATGGCCGCGCTCGCCAGGCTCGTGCCGGACGTACCCGTCGACGCCCACCAGGGCCTCGGCCGTGAGCTGCGCGCCCTCGGCAACCGGCAGGTGCTGCTGGGACTGCTCACCGCCGTGTTCGGCTTCGCGGGCGTCTTCGCCGTGTACTCCTACCTCGCCTCCATCACGACCGAGGTGATGGGCCTCGGCGAGTCCTCCGTGACGCTCGTCCTCGCCCTCTTCGGCATCGGCATGACGCTCGGAGCGCTGGCGGCCGGCCCGCTGACCGACCGGGCCCTGCGCCCCACCCTGTATGGCTCGCTCGCCGCACTCGCGCTGGTCCTCGTCGCCTTCAGATTCACCGCGCACATCCCGTGGGCCGCGCTCGTCACCGTGGTCGTCCTCGGCGCGGTCGGCTTCATGACCACGACCCCGCTCCAGATGCTGGTGATGAACAAGGCCCAGGACGCCCCGACCCTCGCCTCCGCCTCCAACCACTCCGCCTTCAACCTCGCCAACGCCGGCGGCGCAGGGCTCGGCGGGGCGGCGATCGCCGCGGGCTGGGGCTGGATCTCACCGGCGCTCGTCGGCTCGGTTCTCGCCGTCGCGGGCCTGGCGATCGCGGCCGCGGCGGGACTGCTGGACCGTACGGCGAAGGGAGCCTCCCGCGTCGTCGCGGGAAGCCCCCTCGCAGCGGCGGACGGCCGGCAGGTCAGTGCGTCGTCTCGCGCCAGCGGTTCGTGATCGGCAGGCGCCGGTCCTTGCCGAAGCCCTTCGCCGAGATCTTGGTGCCCGGCGGGTACTGGCGCCGCTTGTACTCGGCCGTGTCGACGAGGCGCAGGGTCCTCGTGACCAGCTCCTCGTCGTAACCGGCGGCCACGATCGCGTCCTTGCCCTGATCGCGGTCGACGTACAGCTCCAGGATCCGGTCGAGGACGTCGTAGTCCGGGAGCGAGTCCGTGTCGACCTGCCCCGGGCGCAGTTCGGCGCTCGGTGGCTTGACGATCGAGCTCTCCGGGATCGGCGGGGTCTGGCCGCGCTCCTCGGCCGCCCGGTTGCGCCACTTCGCCAGCCGGAAGACCGAGGTCTTGTAGACGTCCTTGATCGGGCCGTACGCGCCGACCGAGTCGCCGTACAGCGTCGAATAGCCCACCGCCAGCTCGGACTTGTTGCCCGGGGCGAGGACGATGTGGCCCTCCTGGTTGGAGACCGCCATCAGCATCGTCCCGCGCAGCCGCGACTGGAGGTTCTCCTCCGCGAGACCGGTCAGCCCGAGCGAGCCCATGTAGGCGTCGAACATCGGCTCGATCGACACGGTGCGGAAGTTCAACCCGGTGCGACGGGCCAGCTCGGCCGCGTCGCCCTTGGAGTGGTCCGAGGAGTACTTGGACGGCATGGAGATGCCGTACACGTTCTCCGCGCCGAGCGCGTCACAGGCGATCGCGGCGACGAGTGCCGAATCGATACCTCCGGACAGGCCGATCAGGACGGACCGGAAGCCGTTCTTGGCGGCGTACGCGCGCAGGCCGACGACCAGCGCGGAGTACACCTCCTCGTCGTCGTCGAGGCGCTGGGCGTAGCCGCCCGTCAGCTCCCGCTCGTACGCGGGGAGCGGCTCCTCGGAGAGGACGACCCGGTCGACGGTGAGAGCGTCGTCCACCCGCTGCCCATCAGCGGCTCCGCCGCCGGGCGTCCCGGGCTCGGCGGACGCCGCCGGGAGGTCGAGGTCCAGGATGACGCTGCCCTCGGCGAACTGCGGGGCGCGCGCGACGACCTCGCCGTTCCTGTCGACGACGATCGAGTCGCCGTCGAAGACGAGCTCGTCCTGGCCGCCGATCATCGCGAGGTACGCGGTGGTGCAGCCGGCCTCCTGGGCACGCTTGCGCACCAGTTCCAGACGGGTGTCGTCCTTGTTCTGCTCGTAGGGCGAGGCGTTGATCGAGACGAGCAGCCCGGCCCCGGCGGAGCGGGCGGCGGGGACGCGGCCGCCGTCCTGCCAGAGGTCCTCGCAGATGGCGAGCGCGACGTCGACGCCGTGCACGCGGATCACCGGCATGGTGTCGCCCGGCACGAAGTACCGGAACTCGTCGAAGACGCCGTAGTTGGGGAGGTGGTGCTTGGCGAACGTCAGCACCACCTGGCCGCGGTGCAGCACCGCGGCGGCGTTCTGCGGGGCGCCGGCGGGCTGGCCGTACCGCGGCTGTGCCTTCTCGGAACGGTCGAGATAGCCGACGATCACCGGGATCTCCCCGTACCCCTCGTCGGCGAGCCGCCCGGCGAGCGCGCGCAGCGCGGCCCGCGAGGCCTCGACGAAGGACGACCGCAGGGCCAGGTCCTCGACGGGGTAACCGGTCAGCACCATCTCGGGGAACGCGACGAGATGCGCACCCTGCCCGGCGGCGTGCCGGGTCCAGTGCACGATCGACTCGGTGTTGCCGGCGAGATCGCCGACGGTCGAGTCGATCTGATTCAGAGCGAGACGAAGTTGAGGCACGCGGCCCAGTGTAATCGTCTCTCTGACGCGATGTCCTGCGGTGTGTCACGCGCCACCCCGCAGGCGCCTGCTCCGCCAGGGCGAGGGGGGAGGGGCGGGCCCCTCCCCGCTCGGTCAGCGGCGATACGCGAGGGTCGTCATCATCCCGGACTCCGAGTGGTAGATGT
The DNA here is from genome assembly GCF_044757085.1 of Streptomyces sp. NPDC091376. Taxonomy (NCBI): domain Bacteria; kingdom Bacillati; phylum Actinomycetota; class Actinomycetes; order Kitasatosporales; family Streptomycetaceae; genus Streptomyces; species Streptomyces sp. NPDC091376. The sequence goes on from NZ_JBIVUF010000001.1 coordinate 400,435, forward strand.
TGTGGCAGTGCAGCATCCACAGGCCCGGGTTGTCCGCGTCGAAGTCGAGGACCAGCTTGTTGTGCGGCAGGACCACGGACGTGTCCTTGCGCGCGCCGTGGGAGTCGATGCCGGCCAGCGAGTAGGTGTGGCCGTGCAGATGGACGGGGTGCCACATGTCCGTGGCGTTGACGACCACCAGACGCACCCGCTCGCCGTGCTCGATCTTGTGGATCCGGTCCGGTGAGTAGGGCCGGTGGTCGATGCCCCAGTCGTAATCCTCCATGCCGCCGGTCAGCGTGACCTTGAGCAGGCGGTCCGGCCGGCGCCGGTCCATGGCCACGGACTCGTGGGGCCGCAGCCGCCGGGCCGACTGGAGCACGTTACGGTACAGCTCCGCCGGACGCGTGGACGGCTTCGGCGCCGCCCCGCTGCCGGTGCGCAGCACGGCCATGGCCGAGCCGTTCTTGCCTTCGGCGAGGGCGGTGAACGGGAAGACCCCGCTCTTCACGGTGACCAGTGCGTCGTAGCGCTCGGCCATCCCCACGAGCAGCGAGTCGACCTTCTCGTGGTGCACGGGGAAGCCGTCGCTGTGGGTGATCGTCAGCTGGTGACCGCCGAGCGCCACGCGGAACGGCGACTCGCCGCCCGCGTTGATGATGCGCAGCCGGATGCGCTCGCCGGGCTTGGCCTGGAACTGCGTCGGGTCGTCCGGCGTGCGCCCGTTGATCAGGTAGTGCGGGTAGGCGACATCGCCCGCGTGGCCGCCGAGCAGCTCGCTCTTGGCGCCCTTCATCAGCCGGTACGGGCCCTTGCCGCCGTGCGGTGACGGCGAGGGGCCGCTCCGCGCCGCCGGTGCGTGGGCCCAGCCCGGCCCGTACCCGGCGTCCACTCCTCCCGCGGGCCGGGAGGGCCGGCCGCCGCGCTCGTCGTCGTCCTCGTCCCCGTGGTCCTCGCCGCGCTCATCGCCGTGCCCGGAGCCGTGCGCCATGGCGGGCTTGCCCTTGCGGAGCTGTGCGAACACGTCCTCCGGTGTGGAGCCGTTCACCCCGTCGATCCAGTCGTCCAGGATGATGATCCACTCCCGGTCGTAGGAGAGCGGCTCGTTCGGGTCGTCCACGATCAGCGGCGCGGCCATCCCGCGGTCGAGCTGCAGGCCCATGTGCGGGTGGAACCAGTAGGTACCGGGATGCGGCACGAAGAAGCGGTAGGTGAACGCCTTGCCGGGCTTGATCGGCGGCTGCGTCACATCGGGCACGCCGTCCATGTCGTTGGTCAGGGCGATGCCGTGCCAGTGGACCGTGGTCGCCTCCGGCAGATGGTTGTTCAGCGTCATCTTCAGTGTGTCGCCGGCGGTGATCCGCACCTCCTTTCCCGGCAGTTCGTTGTTGTACGTCCAGGTCCTGACGGTGCGTCCGCCGCCCAGCTCGACCGTGCTGGGGGTGGCGGTGAAGGTGAGCCCCCGCTCCAGGCGCTCGGGGCTCGGCGTCCAGGTGGGGCCGACCTGCTTGCCGTCCGGCGCCGGGGCAGAAGCCTGGGGCCTGGCCCCCGGGGCCCCCTCCTGGCCGCCGCGGTCCGGACCGTCGCCCGAGCAGGCGGCGAGCAGTCCGGATCCCGCGGCGGCGATCCCGGCGCCGAGTACCGCGCGACGGGTGTGAGAGGTCTGACGGGTGTGCTCCTGCCTGTACATGGCCCTCCGGTCGGTCGAACCTGCGCGCCCCCACCCCACCGGGGGACAGGCCCCGGGCGGGGCCGGACGCGGCACGACCTAGCATGGGGCACAATGCCCGAAACATTCGGTACATCCGTTACATCCAGAACTGTCGCGCTGCTGATCGCGCTCGGTTCCCTCGCTTACACCGCCTGGGTGCTCGAACTGATCCTCAGCACCGGCATCGACCCGGTCCGGGCGTACGTGAGCGAACTCGCCGCCGCCGACCAGCCCTTCGGCGGACTGTTCCGCGCCACCGATCTGGCCGCCGGGCTGTTCGTCCTCACCGGAGCCGCCGGGGCACTGCGATGGCTGCCGCGGCGCCCCTGGTCCGTGCTCGGCTGGGCGGCCCTCGCGCTGTTCGGCGCGGGCACCGCGGCCGACTCCCGGCTGCCGCTCAGCTGCGCACCCAGCGCGGACCCGCAGTGCGCGGCCCGGGAGACCGCGGGCCTCGTCCCCGCCACGCACGCCGCGCACGCCGTCACGTCCACCCTCGCCACGGCCGGCGCGCTCGTCGGCCTCGTCGCGCTGACCGTCGCCGCGCGCCGCTACGGATGGTGGCCCCCGCTGGCCCGGACGGGACCGGTCCTCACCGGCCTCGAACTCGCCGCCACCGTCTGGACACTGACCGCCGTCGCCGCCTTCCGGGCGGGCCGCGGCATCTGGGCGCTCGGCGCCGGACAACGACTCCAGGTGCTGCTCGTGGCAGGCTGGCTGGCGGTACTCGCGCTGTCCGTGGCGCGGGACGGCAGGCGGGGGACACCAGGGATGCCGGGCACACAGGGGACGAGGGACAGCGCGTGACGTTCGTACGGGTCGGCGGAGTGCCCCATCACGTCGTCGTCGAGGGCAGCGGACCGGTCTGCGTCCTCAGCGCGGGTCTCGCCATGAGCTGGTTCGACTGGGACCCGGTCGTACCACTGCTCGCGCCCCGCCGCACCGTCGTCCGCTTCGACCGTCCGGGACACGGCCTGAGCGGACCGGCGGCGGTCCCCCCGTCGGCGACGGGCGAGGCCCACCGCATCGCCGCCCTCCTCGACGCGCTGGGGCTCGCCGGGCCCGCCTCCGTCGTCGGCCACTCCATCGCCGGATTCCACGCCGAGGCCTTCGCCCGCCTCCACCCCGCCCGTACGTCCGGCATCGTCCTCGTGGACTCCAGCGTCGAGGAGGACGCGCGTGCGCCCGTCGCCCCCGCGGTGCGTACGGCCGTGGCACACGGCGTCGGCACCGCGCTGACCGCCGTGGGAGCGCCCGCCGCGCTCGGCCCGCTCACCCGCCGCGCCGTCGTCCGGCTCTCCCGCACGGGCGGCGGCGATCCGGCCCCCGCCCCGCTCGTACGCCGCTGCTACGGCACCGCGCGCGTGCTCCAGGGCGCCCTGCTGGAGAACACCCACTACCGCGCGGTCGCCGCCGAACTGCTGGCGCTGCGCGGGCGGTTCCCGCTTCCGGACGGGGTCCCCGTGACCGTGCTCGCCGCGGACGCCGGCCGGGGCGGCCTGGGCGGCCGGTTCACCCGGCGCTGGCTGGAGCGGCAGCGCGCGCTGGCCCGGCTGCTCGGCGACGCCCGCTTCGAGGCCGTCGGCGGCTCTGGCCATCTGATGATGCTGGACCGCCCGGACGCGGTGGCCCGGGCGGTCCTGACGCCGGAGGGGGAGGCGGGAGAAGGAGAAGAGCGGGTCAGCCCCGCGCGTACACCTGCTCGACCCACGACGCGATCTGGTCCTCCGGCAGATGCTGGGCCAGATCGGCCTCGCTGATCATTCCGACGAGGCGCTTGTTCTCGATGACGGGCAGCCGGCGGATCTGGTGGTCCTGCATCTCGTGCAGTACCTCGTTCACGTCCGCACCGGCTTCGACCCAGCGCGGGGTGCCCTTGGCCATGTCGCCTGCCGTGATCTTCGACGGGTCATGGCCCATGGCCACACAGCCGACGACGATGTCACGGTCGGTCAGGATGCCGCAGAGGCGTTCCTCGGAGTCGGCTATGGGCAGGGCGCCCACGTTCAGTTCGCGCATCAACTGCGCGGCACGGTCGAGCGTTTCGTGTGCCGGGATCCACTGGGCCCCGGGATGCATGATGTCCTTGGCGGTGGTCATGGGGTTCGTACCTCCTGAGTGCGGCCCACGCGACCCTTGTCACCCGATGTCACGCCCGGACCCCCGCTGGAGGACCCAGGGGCGGAGAGGAGCCTTCCGATGGCCCGGCTGACGTTGCGCATCACGGGCCGGGATCTTCCCGGCCGTCACTGCGGGGACTTCTCCGACGTGCACGTGGGCACACAGCGGGGCAGGGAACCCGACCAGCTGGTCCCGGCGGACGCCGGGGAGGCCGTTTTCGACCTTACCGCCGACGTCGTCGAGGCGCCCGACGGGACGACCGACTTCCGCGGCCCCTATGTGCAGGGGCGGCGCGGCGAGCGGTTCGTCTATCTCACCTGGGGAGAACTGCCGGCCGGTGGCACCTTCGCGATGTTCCGGCGCGCGAAGCTCTTCCTCGCGGACATCCCGGCGGAGCTGGTGGCGGCGGGCGCCGCCGAGGCGACCATCGGGCTGACCGACGCCCACGGCCTGCCGCTGTGCGCGGCGGTCCGCCCGCCCCGGGTGCGGTGGCGGGCCGGGGCGTGCGAAGGCTGAGCCGGGTCGGGCGCGAGCCGGCCGGGCGCGTGTCAGGCCGGCCGCGTGTCAGGCCGGCCGCGTGGCCGGTCCGCCGCGAGACGGACCGGCCACGGGGCTCGTCGGCCGAAGGGCAGGCCGGCCGCGCGGCGGACCGGGTTGGGCGGCGGACGGGCTGCGAACCGGGTCAGCCGCGGGGCGCCGCACCCCGCTTCTTCAGCAGGTCGGCCATCAGCGCCAGCTCGGACTGCTGGGCGTCGACCATGCCCTGGGCGAGGGACTTCTCCGTCCCCACGGTGCACAGGTCCGCGCAGCCCCGGGCCATCGTGACGCCGCCCTTGTGGTGGTCGGTCATCAGCTGGAGGTAGAGGATCTCGGCCTGCTTGCCGCTCGCCTTCGCGAGCTGATCCAGCTCGGCCGCGGTGGCCATGCCGGGCATCAGCGAGGCCTCGCCGGCGGCGCGCCCGGCGGCTGCGCCGTGCCCGCCTCCCTGCCCCTCGCCCTGCTCCTCTTCATGCCCGTCCTCGTGACCGCCTCCGTGACCGTCCTCATGCCCGCCGTGGCCCTGCGCCGGGGTCATCCAGCCCATCGGCTCGGACCCGGACTCGACCTTCGGCAGCCCCCACAGATCCAGCCAGCCCAGCAGCATGCCGCGCTGGTTGGCCTGTGTGTTGGCGATGTCGTACGCGAGCCGGCGCACCTCTTCGTCCTGCGTACGGTCCCGGACGATGAAGGACATCTCCACCGCCTGCTGGTGATGGACGGCCATGTCACGGGCGAAGCCCGCGTCGGCGGAGTCCGACGCGGGGACCGCCGTCCCCGTACCGCCGCCGTGGCCGCCCTCGTGCCCCTCGTCGCCGCCCGCGGACGCGACCGTGGCCGCGCCCGCGAACAGCAGCGCCAGCACCACCGCGGTGATCGCGGCCCAGTGCGTCCGGGTCGGCTTCGGCATCACCCGCTCAGCCCGCCCGTGCACGCGGCACCCGGCTCGGGCGTCTGCGGACCCTGCACGTACCGGGTGAAGAACTGGTCCACGCGCGGGTCGTCCGCGGCGTCCACCGTCACCTGCTTGCCCCAGGCGCTGAGCATGATCGCTCCGGCCTGGTCCTTCACCGGGCTGATCATCGAGTACGAGGTCTTGCCGACCTTGTCCTTCAGCTTCTGCACCTCGGCGGCCGGAGCCTTGTCGCTGTAGGTCACCCACACCGCGCCGTGCTCCAGCGAGTGCACGGCGTTCATCTCCGGTATCGGCTTGTCGTAGACGTTGCGGTCGCAGTTCATCCACGCCTGGTGGTGGTCACCGCCGACCGGCGGCTTCATCGGGTACGTCACCGCCTTGGTGACGTGGTTGCGGCCGAGCTTCTTCGCGTCCCAGGACTTCTCGTCCTTGATCGGAGCCTTGGCGGCGGCCTCCGCCTGCTCCTTCTTCTCGGACTCCTTGTTCAGCATGAACGCACCGAAACCGATGAGGCCCGCCACCACGACGGCGCTGACCGAGATCGTGATGATGCGGTTGCGGCGCTCGCGGGCCTGCTCGGCGCGGCGCATCTGCTCTATCCGGGCGCGTCGGTCGTTCGTCTTCTTCGACACTCTGCTTCGTCCTTCGTCTTCTGCGTCTGAGGGATGTCGGGGGTGTGCGGGAGGGCGCGGTCCGCTCAGGTCCGCAGCACCTGAAGGACGTGGAGATCCGGGGCACGGGGGAGCGCCCCGGAGCGCGGCGGCCGGCCTCCGAGGGCCGCCGTCGCGGGGTCGGCCGGGAGCCCGGAGACGGCGAGGGGGGAGTCCAGGGGCGGGGCGGTGAGCACGGCGGGGCCCAGGTGCGGGAAGAGGTCGCAGTCGCCCCGGTCGTACGGACAGCTGTACGCGGCCTGGTCCGGGGTGCCGGGCGCCGCCGTGAGCCCCTCGAACCCCTGGTGGGCGTCGTGCGGGCGCGCCGTTCCCGCCGCGGTCTCGGCCTGGCCCAGACAGAGGAAGAGCGCGGCGAGGAGCGTCGCCACGGCACTCCCCAGCGCCATGGGACGCGCGGTGTGCGCGGTGCGGGTGTGCCGCAGGCCCCCCATGGGCGCAGATGGTAACGGCGGGTGCGTGCTTCATGTCATACGGGGTGCGTAATCTGGGCGAAACCCCGGGTCGTGATACTGAAGTTCTCCGCTACGCCCTGGCGGTGGTGCACAGGCCGTCTGAACTGCAAGGATGTGGCTTATGGACAAGCAGCAGGAATTCGTGCTCCGTACGCTCGAGGAGCGCGACATCCGGTTCGTCCGCCTCTGGTTCACCGATGTGCTCGGCTTCCTGAAGTCGGTCGCGGTGGCACCCGCCGAGCTCGAGCAGGCATTCGACGAAGGTATCGGCTTCGACGGGTCCGCGATCGAGGGCTTCGCGCGGGTCTATGAGTCCGACATGATCGCCAAGCCCGATCCGGGCACCTTCCAGATCCTGCCGTGGCGCGCGGAGGCCCCCGGCACGGCCCGGATGTTCTGCGACATCCTCATGCCCGACGGCTCCCCGTCCTTCGCGGACCCGCGCTTCGTGCTCAAGCGCATCCTGGCCAAGACCTCGGACCTCGGCTTCACGTTCTACACCCACCCCGAGATCGAGTTCTTCCTGCTGAAGAACCGGCCGCTGGACGGGTCCCGCCCCACGCCCGCGGACAACTCCGGCTACTTCGACCACACCCCGCAGAACGTCGGGATGGACTTCCGCCGCCAGGCCATCACGATGCTCGAATCCATGGGCATCTCGGTGGAGTTCAGCCACCACGAGGGCGCGCCGGGGCAGCAGGAGATCGACCTGCGGTACGCGGACGCGCTGTCGACCGCCGACAACGTCATGACGTTCCGCCTCGTCATGAAGCAGGTCGCGCTGGAGCAGGGGGTCCAGGCGACCTTCATGCCCAAGCCGTTCTCCGAGCACCCCGGATCCGGGATGCACACGCATCTGTCCCTCTTCGAGGGCGACCGCAACGCGTTCTACGAGTCCGGCGCCGAGTACCAGCTCTCCAAGGTGGGACGGTCCTTCATCGCCGGCCTGCTCAAGCACGCCGCCGAGATCTCGGCCGTCACCAACCAGTGGGTCAACTCCTACAAGCGCATCTGGGGCGGCTCGGCCCGCACGGCCGGCTCGGGCGGTGAGGCCCCCTCGTACATCTGCTGGGGCCACAACAACCGCTCGGCCCTGATCCGCGTGCCCATGTACAAGCCGGGCAAGACGGGCTCCGCACGGGTCGAGGTCCGCTCCATCGACTCCGGCGCCAACCCGTACCTGACCTACGCGGTGCTGCTCGCCGCGGGCCTCAAGGGCATCGAGGAGGGCTACGAACTCCCCGCCGGCGCCGACGACGACGTCTGGGCCCTCTCGGACGCCGAGCGCCGCGCGATGGGCATCGAGCCGCTGCCGCAGAACCTGGGCGAGGCGATCACGCTGATGGAACGCAGCGAACTGGTCGCGGAGACGCTCGGGGAGCACGTCTTCGACTTCTTCCTGCGCAACAAGAAGCAGGAGTGGGAGGAGTACCGCTCCGAGGTCACGGCCTTCGAACTGCGCAAGAACCTGCCGGTGCTGTAGCCGCATGCCGGCGGGCTCACCGCCGCTGAACGGCACTCCGGGCCGGCGGTCACCGACCGTCGGCCCTCCGGTGCCTTGCCGGCCTCGGGCCGTCCGTGGGCCGTGCGGGCGCTGAGACGGTCGGCCCGTACACACCGTGGCGCCGTTGGTCGTTGCGGGTGCGCAAGCCGTCGCGAGCCGGGTGCGGCCGGCTACCGGCTCAGGTGGCGCGCGCCCCTCCCGCGGCGCCGGGGCCGTCTTCCGGCTGGTCGCAGCCGTTCCTCCGAGCGGCCCGTACCGAGCGCTGGTCGATCAGAGCGGCGGCGAGCAGTTCCCGCATGCGTTCCGTGTCCTGGGGTGCGCTCAAGCCGCGCTTCGGCAGTAGCAGCACTCCGGCGCCCCATACATCTGGCGTGAGCAGTACGAAGACCCGGCGACTCTCGACGCAGCGCCCGTAGAACTCCCAACCCGTGTGGTTCGTATGGCGCTCGGACACGGTGCCGATCCCTCTTCGGTCGACCGTGACGCGATGTTCGCCCAGGTGCCTCGCGTATCCGAGCAAGGCCAGAGCCATCAGCCAGCGGCACGCGATCATGATGAGGACGACAGTCACGGTGAACCGCAGCACCCCCAAGGCAGGGGAGTTGATGCCCCTGGTCGCCACGTTGGCCACGATGACCAGGCCGAGGAAGATGCCCACGACCCACAGGACGCGACAAACCCATCGGCCAGCGGGGCTGTGCCGCATCTGAAGCTTCAACCCGTCGGATATCTCCCGCAGTGTCACCGTGTACGTGAACTGCACGGATACGTCGGTAGCCATACGTCCTCCCCGGAGCTGCTGAAGAGGGGATCGTACTGGTGGGCGATCAACCGCTACTCAGCCCACCGCGGCCGGACTGCTTTGCTGATCCGGGGCTTTCATGCTTGTTGGCATTGAAGCGCGCCTTCTTCTGACGATTCCCACACGTGTTCATGTCGCACCATCTGCGGGTGCGACTTTGGCTGGTGTCGAAGAAGGCTGCCTGGCAGGTCGGCGATGCGCACAAGGCCAATTTTCCGTCTCGTTCGCCTGTGATGATGCTGATCGCGTCGGCGGCGATGACGCCCAGGGCATCCTCCACGGAGGAAGCCGAGCTGAGCCGCCATCGCCGATTGCCCTCGGGCGTCAAGACAGCCGCGGCCCGGCCCTGAGTGCTGCAGTCATTGATGACCTGGACGGCAGATGCAGGGAGAGGGTCTCGGCGTGCGGCCGCTGTCGCGGCGGCGTGAATCGATTCCCTCAGCTCCCGGGCGCGTTCGAGCTGGGCGGTGGTGCAGGACTCCACGGCGAGGCCACTCACCGCCAGCCAGTCGACGAGTCGGTTCGGCGCGGGAATGCGTTCCACAGCGTTGCCACAACGCTCCGTCAGGGTCGCCGTGAAGCTGGTCGCCAGCACCTTACCGAGACGGAAGTCAGGGAACCGAGCGCTCATGGAACCACCTTAGCTGGTTGCATGCCGACATCGAGACCTGCTAGAACCGTCTTAGCCGGTTCCGGCGGATCCCAAACCGATTCCATCGATGACCAGGAGGTCTCATGGCCACACACCGGTGCGTCACCGATGCTGCGGCGGCCATCGATCATGGCGTGGTCACCACGTCAGCTCACCCTGGTGGGGGCATCTCATGAACCGTCGAACCAGCGACGTGCAAGCATTTGAAGCCCGCGAAACCGACACCGACCTCGACGACCTGCGCGCGCGACTGGCCGCAGCACAGCTGCCGGAAGCCGAGACGGTCCATCGCGCCGCGCCCGGCCCGCGCCGATGGGATCAGGGCGTTCCTCTTGCCGACCTCGTCGATGTCGTGAACTACTGGCGCACCGAGTACAACTGGCGGTTGTTCGAAACGCGTATCAACCAGATCGGCCAGTTCCGCACGACCATTGACGATCTGGGAATCCACTTCCTGCACCGTCGGTCCATCCGGGCAGACGCCATCCCTCTGATCTTGACACACGGATGGCCGGGCAGTATTGCCGAGTTCACTCATGTAATAGACGAACTGGCAGATCCGAAAAGCGCAGACGCACCGGCGTTCCACGTCGTAGTCCCGTCGCTGCCAGGTTTTGCTTACAGTGACAAGCCGGCCACCACCGGGTGGGGAACCGAAAAGATCGCGGCCGCCTGGGTGAAACTGATGGGAAGGCTCGGCTACAACAAGTTTGTCGCCCACGGCGGCGACTGGGGAGGTGTGATCACCGCAATCCTCGGCGGCAGGTTCCCGGAGCATGTGCTCGGCATCCACACGACGCTCGCGCAGGCACCGCCCGGGTTGACAACGGACGGGCTGACAGCGGGCGAGCGTAAATGGACCGAGGAAACCAGCTGTTTCTGGCGCCACCACGCGGCGTACGCGAAGCAGCAGGCGACCCGGCCGCAGACCATCGGGTACTCGCTCGTCGACTCACCAGTCGGTCTTCTCGCCTGGATCCTTGACAAGTTCGCCGAGTGGACAGATACCGAAGACAGTCCGTTCGAGACGATCTCCAGAGACAGCGTCCTTGACAACGTCACGCTGTACTGGCTGACGCGAAGCGGCGCATCGTCAGCCCGCATCTACTACGAAAGCCACAACTCGCTCGACCCCGAACTCCGCGTCGACGTCCCGTCGGCAATCAGTGTGTATCCCCGCGACATCGAGAAGTGTCCGCGCGCCTGGGCAGCGGAGCGGTACCGACAGATCGTCCGATGGAGGTCGCCCCGAACCGGGGGACATTTCCCGTCGCTGGAGGTTCCCGCGCACTTCGTCAAGGATCTGCAAGAGGGCCTCGCGGCGGTGCTGGCCGCCGGCGGTAGTCGGTCATGACGTTGTCGACGCCGGCATGGAGGCGTGCGGCCGGAGCCGTGCTCGCCAGGGCGACGTGGACGGCGGTGCCGCCAGGGATGCCCAGGACCGCTTTGCGCTGCCAGAGGTGGAGGGCCACGGTGGCGGCGAGGGCGTGAGGGCGGGCAGGCAGGAGGATCAAGGGCGAGGACTGAACCGCGCGGCTACGGCCCGTCGGACGAGATCGCCGCACCACCCACTCCGGGCCGACGGTCACCGACCGTCGGCCCGCAGGCGTTTCACTGCGCCGAAACGCGTCCCGGCATCGGGCAGCGGTCAGCCCTGCCGGGGCATGGCGATGAGGGGGAGCGGCGTGGGTGCCACCGGGCGCGGGTGGCCGCCAAGGGCGCGGGGCGCGCCTCCGTGGTGGTCGTGGCGGCGGAGACCGGTGTGAGGGATCTCCGGACCGTGGAGCGGCTTGAGACCCGGCGGCCGCGTACCCGGCTCGTACGACGAGGTCGTCGAATGCCGGCCCGTCCGGGTCAGCCGGCCCCCGACATCGGGTGCCGGCAGGACAGCGCTCCGGGCCGGCGGTCGGCGACCGTCGGCCCGGGGGGCGTTCTCGTGTGCGTCAGAGCTTGTGCATGCCGTAGTAGGGGCTGACGATCCGGGTCTGCTGCGAACCGAAGTCGACGAGCATCGCTTCGCCCGAAGCTTCCACGGCGATGACCTTGCCAAGGCCGTGCTGGTCGTGCGAGACGCGGTCTCCGAGGGTGAATTGCTTCAGCACCGGGTCGGCCGGCGCCTTGAAGGGGCTCGTGGGCAGGTGGCGCCTGGGCGCTGGTCTCTTAGTCATTACAGTCCAGTATGCGGTCTGGAGCACCGGCCGGACAGACTCGAACGCCCGTCCGTCAGACCTGGCGCCGGTCGGAGAGGGGTAGCGGGGACTCCTGGATGACCCAGCCGTTGCCGTCGGGGTCGGTGAAGAAGACGAAGGAGTTCCAGGCTTCCCCCTTGCCCGGGGCCCAGCCGGAGGGGGAGACGTGCTGGACCGCGCTGACGGCGACACCGCGGCCGAGGAGTTCGTCGTGGGCCGTTTCGATGTCCGGGACACAGAGCTGGAGGCCCTGGATCGCGCCGGGGGTCATCGTCGTCTGGCCGGGTGCCGGCGGCATGCCCTCGCCGATGACGATCGAGCAGGTGGAGCCGGGCGGCGTCAGCTGGAGGATGCGGACGCCTTTGGCGATGCGGGTGTCGTGATCGACGGCGAAACCGCACTGGTCGGCGTAGAAGGTCCTGGCCCGGTCCAGGTCGGAGACCGGGATGACGATCACTTCGAGGGTCCATTCCATGGCGCCGCCAGGGGAGTGGTCGTGCGGACCTCAGCGGTCCGTCAGGGGTTTCGGGGCCTCCTGGACCACCCAGCCGTTGCCGTCGGGGTCCTGGAAGAACACGAACGAGTTCCAGGCGTCGTCCCCCTTGCCGTCCTCCCAGCCGCTCGGTCCGACGTGCTGCACGGGCCCGACCACCACACCGCGGCCCACCAGCTCCTTGCGGGCCGCCTCGATGTCGGTGACACACACCTGCAGGCCCTGCAGGGAGCCCGGGGTCATCCGTGGCCGGCCCGGCGAGTCGGGCAGACCGGACTCGAGGGCGATGGAGCAGCGTGAGCCGGGCGGGGTGATCTGGACGAGGCGGGCGCCTTCGAACGGTGATGTGTCGAGGTCGGCCCGGAATCCGCACTGGTTCACGTAGAAGTTCTTGGCCCGGTCGACATCGGTGACCGGGATGGAGACCACTTCGAGGGTCCATTCCATGGCTGGGTATTCTCCTCGTCTCAGCCGCTGAAGCGCCAGCGCGTCTGGCTGTACGTCCCGCCGCCCCTGCCGAAGCCGAAGGCGGTCCGCGGCGCCACCCCGAAGACGAGGGCGCGGCCTCCGCCTTCGTGCCAGAACGCCTTGTTCCGTACGTCGAAGCGCCATTCCGGGCCGTACTTCGCCTCCCAGGCCTCGGCCAGCCGCGCGAGCCGGGCCTCGTCGGACACCATGACCGCCTCACCCTCGACGACCAGGTCCCGGCCCTCCTTGTCGCGGCTGGTGCCCGTGGTGAGGACGACCTGCGGGTTGGCGGCGAGATTGCGGGCCTTGCGTTCCTCCTCGCCGGTGGTGAAGTGCAGTGCGCCCTCCAGCCAGACCGCCAGCAGCGGGGTGACGTGCGGGCGGCCCTCGGGGCGTACGGTCGACAGCCAGAAGATCCCGGATTCGTTCAGCTGGGTGACCGCCTCCGGCCAGGGCGTCGCCGTGGCGTCGGCGGAGCTGTACCGGGGATCGAGGTGGGTCTGCGGTTCCTGTGTCGCCATCGCGGCGTCCCTCCGGGGTCCGGTCATGAACATCGTCCCTTCGATGTACTGACCCTGCCCGTCGGCCGGACTCATCGGCGGACACGGGTGCTCATCGGGCCGACGGCGTCCAGTGGAGCGTTCCGTCGAGGCCGATCGCGGCCACCCCACCGGCGGATCCCCCGGTCAGCCCCGCGGGCGCGCCCGCGAAGAGGAAGCCGGACTCGGTCCAGGCGGGCCGCCGGGTTCCGGGCACCGTGGGCGTGGACGCCGCCACGGACACGGAGGGTGTCGTCGCGAGGGTGCCGGTGCGGGACCGTACGGCGAGCAGATCGCCGGCGGCGCTGACCGGACCGAAGCCCGCCACTCCGGCGGAGGGCACGGACGAGGTGACCGGTGCGGCCGTTCCCGCCGTGCCGCGAAAGCCCAGGCCGCGAGGGCCCGAGCCGCGTAGGGCCGGGTCGCCGAAGTGGACGCTGCGCACCTCGCCCGTCACCGGCGCCCGGTACCAGAGCCGTACGCCGTCACCGCCCGGGTCGGCCGTCGCGCTCAGCGCCAGCGTCGTCGGCGGCAGTCCCGTCGGCCGCGGTCCCGACGGCGGCGCGTCCGGCGCGGTCCGTGTCCAGGCCACCACCGACCTCGGCGTGGAGACGAAGACCGTGTGCCGGCCCGCCGCGTCGGCGGCGACGACCGGATCGCCGTGCAGATCCGACCCGCCCAGCGGCGTCCACGGACCCCAGCCGCCGCCGGGGAGCTCGGCCCGGCCGCTCAGCCGGTGGCCGCCGTCGCGGAGGTAGACGGTGAGCCTGCCTGCGGTGTCCACGGTCGCGGCCGGGGCACTGATGTCGGACGTGCCGCTCGCGTCGTCCCGCTCGGGTGTACCGAGCGGGACCCACGGCCCGAAGCCCCCGCCCGGCGTGCGCTGCACGGTGAGGACGACGTCCCGGCGGTAGTCGGCGGCGCGGGCGCCGAGTGTCGTACGCGTCCCGAGGACGGCGATCCGTCCGTCGGGCAGGCGTACGGACGTCACTCCGCTGTCGATCCCGCCGCCGGAGAGCAGCCGGGGCCCGGTCCACGGCGCGTCGGCCGCCGCACGGTGCCAGACCGCGAGCCTCCGGTCGAGCACGGAGAACGCCCACGCCGCCCCGTCCGCGCCCGGCTGCACCCAGGAGGTCGAGTCGCCGCGCGTGTAGCGGACCGTCTGCGCCCAGCCGTGGCCGGCGGGCCGCGCCGCGACCTTACGGTCTCCGCAGCCCGCTGGGTCGCCGCAGTGGTCGGCGCCGTCCACCCATGCGTACGTCTTCAGGGTGCGCAGCTTGGCCTCGGCGCCTGCCGGGTCCAGGGTGCGCGGCAGGCCGCCGGTGAAGTAGCCGAGGTAGGTCTGGACGCCGAAGCGCGGGTGCCCGGGCACCCGCGCGTAGCGGGCGAGCGCCGCCTGCGCGAACCGCGCCCCGTACAGATGGTCCTGGTGGTCCGCGTACGTGCCCTTCGCCGTACGGCCGGGCGTCGGGTCCTGCATCCGCACGAAGGTCGGCCGGAACCGCTCCAGCAGTCCGGCGATGGTGTCGACGACCTGCCGTTTCGTGTACGCGAAGTCCTCCCGTACGGGCGCGCTGGCGGCGAGCTGCGACGACAGTGTGTCCACCCGGCCGTCCCACAGTCCGTGCAGGCTGTGCGGCCGGTCGCCGTTGATGCTGCCGGCCTCGTGGAGCTGCACCCAGACCAGGCTTATCTGCGGCTCGGCGCGCAGGACGTCCAGCTCGGCCGTGCCGCCGCCCGCCGTCGGTACGGCCGTACGCGACCACGCGCTGGTCCGGTCGCCGGTGGCCATCTCGGCGTAGGCCGCGCGTATGCCGTTCTGGCGGGCCTCGGCGTAGGCGGCCTTGTCGGCGGCGGGCGGACGCGGGTCGTCACGGCGGGCGTTGACCCCGTCGGACTCGCCCGCCGTCAGATACACCGAGGTCAGGCTGCGGCCGGTGGCGACGGACTGGCCGGCGTCCGGGTTCATAAAGAACAGGTCGTCGTCGGGGTGCGCGACGATCTGCATCACCCTCTCGCCCACGGTCGTGCGCACCGGCGGCACCGCGGGCGCCTCGGCCGGTCCCGCCGTGCTCGTACCCGGCCGGTCCGCGGAGGCGCTGCCGGGGACGGCGACCAGCGCGCAGACCAGGCTCAGCAGCGTGACGACGACGAATCCGGCGGCGAGACCGCGGCGGGGCGCCTGACGCAGACCGCGACGGGGCGCTGGACCAAGATCGCGACGTGGCGCCTGACGCAGACCGCGACGGAGCGCTGGACGAACAGCGCGGCGGGGCGCTGGGCGAAGAGCGCGGCGGGGCCGGATGGGCATGGCGGACAGTGCTTTCGTGCGGGCGTGACAATGCCGTCCGGGCATCTGACATGTCCGGACGGCACAGAAGACGGAAAGTCCAGGAATAAGGGTTGATCCGCCCGAACCACGAAAAACATGGCGAATATCACGGTACCGGTGACGCCGCTCGCGCGCTCACCCGGACTCCGCGCCCTGCGCGGGCACCTTCCGCGCCCCTGCGGCTAGGCTCGGTCCCGGATCCGGACCTTGATCGGAGGCGGCGGGATGACATCGGTGCCGGGGCGCAGAAGCAGTACGTTCACCCGTCTGCTGCGGCACGGCTTCACCCACCCCGCCGTCGCCGAGCGGTTCCTCGACCTGCCCGAGATGGCGCCCGTGCGCACCGACTCCGTGCTCCTCGACGCGCTCGGCGCCACCGCCGACCCCGACCTCGCGCTGCGCGGACTCGTACGGCTCGTGGAAGCACAGCAGCCGGAGGAGCGACAGGGCCTCCTCGACACCCTGATCGCCGCGAAGCCGCTGCGGGACCGGCTGCTCGGGGTGCTCGGCACGTCCGAGGCGCTCGGCGACCACCTGGCGCGCCATCCGCACGACTGGCAGGCGCTGGTGATGTACGAGGCGGCCGATCTGCACCCCGGCGTCGCGGAGTTCGAGCGCGGACTGGCCGAGGCGACCGATCCGGTGTCGCTGCGCGTCGCCTACCGCCGCTGCCTGCTGTCGATCGCGGCCCGTGACGTGTGCGGCACGACCGACATGACCCAGAACGCCGCCGAGCTCGCCGACCTGGCGACGGCGACGCTGCGGGCGGCCCTCGCCATCGCCCGTGGTGCGGCGCCCGAGGACGCCGCCGCCTGCCGGCTCGCCGTGATCGCCATGGGCAAGTGCGGCGGCCATGAGCTCAACTACGTCTCCGACGTCGACGTGATCTTCGTCGGTGAGCCGGCGTCCGACGGGACCGACGAGTCCACGGCGCTCAAAGCCGCGACCCGGCTCGCCTCGCACCTCATGCGGATCTGCTCGGAGACCACCGTCGAGGGCGCGATCTGGCCCGTCGACGCCAATCTGCGCCCGGAGGGCCGCAACGGCCCGCTCGTGCGCACCCTGTCCAGCCATCTCGCGTACTACCAGCGCTGGGCGAAGACCTGGGAGTTCCAGGCGCTGCTGAAGGCGCGGCCGGTGGCCGGGGACCTCGAGCTCGGCGGCGACTACATCGAGGCGCTCTCCCCGCTCGTGTGGCAGGCCGCGGAGCGCGAGAACTTCGTCCCCGACGTGCAGAAGATGCGCCGCCGGGTCGTCGACAACATTCCCGCCGCGCACGTCGACCGCGAGCTGAAGCTCGGGCCCGGCGGACTGCGGGACGTCGAATTCGCCGTCCAGCTCCTGCAGTTGGTGCACGGCCGCAGCGACACCACACTGCGCAGCGGCACCACCCTCGACGCGCTGAAGGCGCTTGCCGCCGGCGGGTACGTCGGCCGGACGGACGCGGCACAACTCGACGAGGCGTACCGCTTCCTGCGCAGCATGGAGCACCGCATCCAGCTGTACCGGCTGCGCCGCACGCATCTCGTCCCCGAGAGCGAGGAGGACCTGCGACGCCTCGGACGTTCGCTCGGGCTGCGCACCGACCCGGTCGCCGAGCTCGACAAGGAGTGGCGGCGGCACGGCTCGGTCGTCCGGCGGCTGCACGAGAAGCTGTTCTACCGGCCCCTGCTGGACGCCGTCGCACAGCTCACGCCCGGCGAGACCCGGCTCAGCGCGAAGGCCGCCGGGCAGCGCCTGGAAGCCCTCGGCTACGCCGATCCGGCCGCCGCGCTGCGGCATCTGGAGGCCCTGTCGTCCGGTGTCACGCGCAAGGCGGCGATCCAGCGGACGCTGCTGCCGGTGCTGCTGGGCTGGTTCGCGGACTCCGCCGACCCCGACGCGGGCCTGCTCGGCTTCCGCCAGGTGTCGGACGCGCTCGGCAAGACACCCTGGTACCTGCGGCTGCTGCGCGACGAGGGCGCGGCCGCGGAGAACCTCGCCCGCGTCCTGTCCGCGGGGCGGCTCGCCCCCGATCTGCTGCTGCGCGCCCCGGAGGCGGTGGCGTTGCTCGGCGACCCCGAGGGACTCAAGCCGCGCGGCCGGGAGCATCTGGAGCAGGAGGTGCTGGCGGCGGTCGGCCGCGCCGACGGCCCGGAGGCGGCGGTCGCGGCGGCCCGCGGGGTGCGCCGGCGTGAGCTGTTCCGTACCGCCGCGGCGGATCTGATCAGCTCGTACGGCACCGAGGAGCGCCCTGCCGAGCACGACCCGGGAGCGCTCGTCGACCGTGTCGGCAACGCCGTCACCGACCTCAACGCGGCGACGATCGCCGGCGCGCTGCGGGCCGTCGTCCGCGACAAGTGGGGGGACGAACTCCCCGCCCGCTTCGCCGTCATCGGCATGGGCCGCTTCGGCGGCCACGAGCTTTCGTACGGCTCCGACGCCGACGTCCTGTTCGTCCACGAGCCCCGCGAGGGCGTCGACGACCACGAGGCGGCCCAGGCCGCGAACACCGTCGTGGCGGAGATGCGACGGCTGCTCCAGCTCCCCACCGCCGACCCGCCGCTCCTCATCGACGCCGACCTGCGCCCCGAGGGCAAGACCGGTCCCCTCGTGCGCACGCTCGCCTCGTACGCCGCGTACTACCGCCGCTGGTCGCTGGTGTGGGAGAGCCAGGCGCTGCTGCGCGCCGAGCCCATGGCGGGCGACGCGGACCTGGGCGCGCGCTTCATCGAGCTGATCGACCCGCTCCGCTACCCGGCCGAGGGCCTCGGCGAGGACGCGGTACGCGAGATCCGCCGCCTCAAGGCCCGTATGGAGACCGAACGTCTGCCGCGCGGTGCCGATCCGACCCTGCACACCAAGCTGGGGCGTGGCGGCCTCAGCGACGTCGAATGGACGGTCCAGCTGCTCCAGATGCGCCACGGCTGGTCCGAACCGGGCCTGCGCACCACCCGCACCCGAGAGGCCCTGGCCGCCGCGCACGCCGCGGGACTCATCTCGACGGAGGACGCCCAGATCCTCGACGACGCCTGGGTGCTCGCGACCCGCGTCCGCAACGGCGTCATGCTGGTCCGCGGCCGCGCGGGCGACACCTTCCCCTCGGACGGTCGTGAACTCGGCGCGGTGGGGCGGTACCTGGGGTACGGCTCCGGGCACGTGGGGGAGATGGTCGACGAGTACCGGCGTGCGACGCGAAGGGCGCGCGCGGTGGTGGAGGAACTGTTCTACGGGGCCTAGGGGTATCGACCCGCGGCGTCGGACAGCGCCCCGAGCCGCCGCCGGCCCGGGGCGCGGGCCCCTTACGCGCCGTACGTGATCCGGACGTCCGTGAACCCGAGGGAGCGCAGGAGGCCCTGCAGCATCCTCGTGGTGTTCTGCTCGGCCTGTGCCGTCAGCCTGCTGTCCTTCGCCGCTGCCGCGATGTGCTTGGTCGCCAGTTGCTGGACCGCCTGTTCGTTGTTGGGGTTGTCGGAGAAGAGGTCGCCGAGCCGGTCGAGCAGGCCGCGCTGCTTCGAGACGGCGTAGGACCGGTCCGGGTCGAGGGCCGGCTTGCCCAGGGCCGCGTGCGGGAGTCTGATGATGGCGGCGGTGCGGTCCTCGTTGACCGTGATGTCGTCCTCGGCGAGACCTTCCATGTCGACGTACGCGTCGACGGTGCCGGCGCCGACGTACAGCGTCCTCGTACCCCGCAGCGCGTCCGGGAGGTACTTGGCGTCCTTCTCCAGGTCCACGACGACCTGGAAGTTGCCCGTGGCCGCCTCGTAGCGGCTGATGTCCTGGATGGACTCGAGCAGCGCGGGGCCCGAGCGGTCACGGGTCTCCTCGCCGAAGACGTCGCCGAACGACGGCAGCAGGCTGAGGCGCATTCCCGCCACCAGCAACACGACCACCAGAGCTGCGCCTCCGGCTGCCTTCGCCCACCAAGGCACAGCTTTGCCAGAACTCATGAGGGTGTTTCCCTTCCTTTCCGTACGGATGCCCTCGTCCGCGGCGATCAGGCACGGCCATGTCCCAGTCATGGCAATGTCGTGTTCCTGTCACATTGTTGAGCGCCCCGTCCGTCCCCAATTCGTCGTCCGAATCGGTGACTTGGAGGCAGAGGCCCGCGCCGCGTCGACGCCTACGATCGATGATCGCGAGGCTTTGTGCAACGCGTCACACCCGGGGTGCCGGGAGAGTCCTTCTCGCCGTCGTCGGCGACACGCGGAAGCACCCCACGGACCCGCCGGAGCCGACCGTGTCGGGTGGGTATGCGACACACCGCGCCGGCCGAGGTGTGGACCGGGCGCACGCGATCCGGGGGCCGGGGTGTGCGCTACGCACCGTGAGCGGAGACGTTTCGCCGCCGCTCGTGCGTCGGCTCAGCGACGGGCGGTGTTCAGCTTCGCCGACCAGATCCCGTCGCTCGCCGTCGCCGTCGTCACGTGCCGCGGCAGCCGGTGCGGCAGCGACCCGTACCAGGCGTACGACAGCCCGTACCCGAAGGCGAGGCAGAGCAGGCCGCCCACCGCGTCCAGCCAGAAGTGGTTGGCCGTGGCCACGATCACTATGAGCGTCAGCGTCGGGTACAGCAGGCCGAGGATCTTCGCCCACGGAGCGGTCGCCAGGGCGAAGATGGTCACCCCGCACCACAGCGACCAGCCGATGTGCATCGAGGGCATGGCGGCGTACTGGTTGGACATGTTCTTCAGGTTGCCCGAGGCCATCGAGCCCCAGGTCTGGTGCACCAGCACCGTGTCGATGAAGTCCTGGCCGGTCATCAGCCGCGGCGGGGCCAGCGGATACAGGTAATAGCCGACGAGCGCGACGCCGGTGGTCGCGAAGAGGACGAGCCGGGTGGGTGCGTAGCGGCCCGGGTGGCGCCGGTAGAGCCACACCAGGACGCCGATGGTCACGATGAAGTGCAGCGTCGCGTAGTAGTAGTTCATCGTCACGATCAGCCATGTCACCGAGTTGACGGCGTGGTTGACCGTCTGTTCCACGGCGATGCCGAGGGCGTTCTCGGCGTCCCAGATCCAGTCGGCGTTCCGCAGGGCCTGCGCCTTCTGCTCGGGAACCGCGTTACGAATGAGGGAGTATGTCCAGTAACTGACCGCGATGAGCAGGATCTCGAACCAGATGCGCGGCCGTCGAACCGACCGCATCCTCTGCAGTCTGCTCCGCTCCGGGGCCTGGCCGTCCTCGGTCACCATGGGTGACGGGGACGCGGTCAGGCCTTCCAAAGTCTTTACGGTCGCTTCACCCATAGGTGCAGAGTCTGCCAGATAGGTGCCTCCGGTCCGATCATCCCTCGGTCGGGTTCGCGGCACCCGCGGTACGTCCTGAGTACTAGGGCGATCCCCCGCATTTCCCGGGGGTTCCGCGGAATGCCTCGCTCCGCCGGATCGGGGCGGCCGGGGTGGACGGGGCGGATCAGGAGGCGGTGTGCACGGGGCCCGCGGCGGTCGAGCCGCGGACGACCAGCTCCGGCATGAAGACGAACTCGCTGTGGGGAGCGGGCGTCCCGCCGATCTCCTCCAGCAGGGTGCGTACCGCCGCCTGGCCCATCGCGGGGACCGGCTTGCGCACGGTCGTCAGCGGCGGGTCGGTGAAGGCGATGAGCGGGGAGTCGTCGAAGCCCACGACCGAGATGTCGTCGGGGACTTCCAGTCCGCGCTGCCGCGCCGCCCGGATCGCGCCGAGCGCCATCATGTCGCTCGCGCACACCACGGCCGTGCAGCCCCGGTCCATCAGCGCGGACGCCGCGGCCTGGCCGCCCTCCAGGGTGTAGAGGGAGTGCTGGATCAGCTGGGACTCGATCTCCCGCTCACTCAGGCCGAGCTGGTCGTGGACGGCCTTGATGAAGCCCTCTATCTTCCGCAGGACCGGGACGAAGCGCCGGGGCCCGAGGGCCAGTCCGATACGGGTGTGGCCGAGGGAGACGAGATGGGTCACCGCCAGCTGCATGGCCGCCCGGTCGTCGGGCGAGATGAACGGTGCCCGCACCTGCGGGGAGAATCCGTCGACGAGGACGAAGGGCACGCCCTGGGCGCGCAGCTTCTCGTAGCGCTGCATGTCGGCCGTCGTGTCGGCGTGCAGCCCGGAGACGAAGATGATGCCCGAAACGCCCCGGTCCACCAGCATTTCGGTGAGCTCGTCCTCGGTGGAGCCCCCGGGAGTCTGGGTGGCCAGCACGGGGGTGTAGCCCTGGCGGGTCAGCGCCTGTCCGATGACCTGGGCCAGGGCCGGGAATATGGGGTTCTCCAGCTCGGGCGTGATGAGCCCGACGAGCCCGGCGCTGCGGCGGCGCAGCTTCACGGGACGCTCGTAACCGAGGACGTCGAGTGCGGCGAGCACCGATTCGCGGGTGGTCGAGGCAACGCCTGGCTTGCCGTTGAGCACCCGGCTGACCGTCGCCTCGCTGACCCCCGCCTGGGCTGCGATGTCGGCAAGCCGTGCGGTCATGGGATTGGACTGTACCGGTCGCATGTCAGATTGCCCACCAGACGGTCGAGTCGGCGGGCAGGCGGACCCTCCCGCCGTCGAACCCGGGGGTCGCCGAGGCCAGCAGCAGGCTCCCCGGCGCGGGAAGCTCCACGTCCGTGCCGCCGATGTTCATCGTGCAGACGAACCCGTCGCGGGCGAAGGCGAGGACGCCGTCGGGTGCGTCCAGCCAGGTCACACCGGAGCCGGCGCCGAGGCCCGGGTGCTCGCGGCGGGTGGCGAGGGCGGCGCGGTACAGCTCGAGGGTGGAGCCGGTGATTCCGGTCTGGGCCTCCACGCTCAGCTCGGCCCAGTCCGCCGGCTGGGGGAGCCAGCTGCCGCCGCTGCCGAAGCCGTACGACGTGCCCGACCGTGTCCACGGGATCGGCACGCGGCAGCCGTCACGGAAGCCGTCCTGGCCCTCCGCACGGAAGAACGACGGATCCTGACGCACCTCGTCCGGCAGATCCGTCACTTCGGGGAGGCCGAGTTCCTCGCCCTGGTACACGTACACCGACCCCGGCAGCGCCAGCATCAGCAGCGCCGCGGCCCGGGCCCGGCGGAGCCCCTGCTCCCCTCCGCCGTAGCGCGTGGTGTGCCGGGTGACGTCGTGGTTCGACAGCACCCACGTGGTGGGCGCGCCCACGGACGCCGTCGCCGCCAGCGAGGCGTCGACGACCTCCCGCATCCGGTCCGGATCCCAGGGGCAGCGAAGGAACTGGAAGTTGAACGCCTGGTGCAGCTCGTCGGGCCGTACGTACAGCGCGAGCCGCTCCGGGCTGGGGGCCCAGGCCTCGGCGACGCCGATGCGCTCGCCGTCGTACGTGTCCAGGAGCCGGCGCCAGGAGCGGTGGATCTCATGGACACCGTCCTGGTCGAAGAACGGCAGCACCTGCGCGCCGATCATCTTCGCCTGCTCACGGGCCCCGATGTCGGGCAGGCCGGGGGCCTTGACCATGCCGTGGGCGACGTCGATCCGGAAGCCGTCGACGCCGAGGTCCAGCCAGAAGCGCAGGACAGCGTCGAACTCCTCGCGCACGGCGGGGTGCTCCCAGTCGAGATCGGGCTGCTCGGGGGCGAAGAGGTGCAGGTACCACTCTCCTCCGGCCTCCGGCTGGGAGGTGCCCCCATCGCCGTCCGGGTTCGTCGTCCGGGTCCACGCCGGGCCACCGAAGACCGACTCCCAGTCGTTGGGCGGCAGTTCCCCGTCCGCTCCCTTGCCCGGCCGGAAGTGGTAGTACGCCCGCTCGGGACCGCCCGCGAGCGCCGAGCGGAACCAGGCGTGCTGGTCGGAGGTGTGGTTCGGGACGATGTCGACGATCACCCGCAGGCCCAGGCGGTGCGCCTCGCGTACGAGGTCGTCGGCGTCGTCGAGGGCGCCGAAGAGCGGATCCACGGCCCGGTAGTCGGAGACGTCGTAGCCGCCGTCGGCCTGCGGGGAGGCATAGAAGGGGGTCAGCCAGACCGCGTCCACGCCGAGGCCCGCGAGATGGGGGAGTCGGTCGCGGATGCCGCGCAGATCGCCGATGCCGTCGCCGTCGCTGTCGGCGAAGGAGCGGACGTACACCTGGTAGATCACGGCGTCCCGCCACCAGTCCCGCGGCTGCCCGGGGCGGCGCGGCGGAGCGACCGTGGCGGCCTGCGGCACGGGCGCCGTACCCGACTCCGGCACAGTGGCCGTACCCGACTGCGGCGTGGCGGTCGTACCGGTCTGCGGCGTGGCGGTCGTGCTGAGCTCCTGCGTCATGGGCGCTCCTTCGGATGCCTGTTTCGGGATGTTCCGGATCTTCCGGTTCAACGCCGACCTATGTCGAAGGTAACAGCGCTGCAATCTCTTGCGGAAGCAGTTGCGCGGGCCTTACGGAGCGTTGGAACGGACGAAGCCCCCGTTGGCAAGGCGCGCAACGGCCACCGTGAGGACACGCGGATGTAACGATCGCGGCTGCTTGCGGAAATCTCTCGCAAGGTCTTTCGGTCTTCTTTCAACCTTGTTACGTTCCTCGACGAATCGGCGCCGTGATGGAGCGGCCCAGGTCGAAGGAGTTCACATGCGACGTGGCATAGCGGCCACCGCTCTGGTCGCGAGCCTGGCGCTCACGGCGACGGCGTGCGGCGGGGACGACACCGAGGGCGGCAAGAGCAGCTCGGGCAAGCTGTCCGGCACGGTCACCTGGTGGGACACGTCGACCGTCGGCAGTGAGGACAAGGTCTTCAAGAAGCTCGCCGAGGGCTTCACCAAGCTCCACCCCGACGTCAAGATCAACTATGTGAACGTGCCCTTCGGTGAGGCGCAGAACAAGTTCAAGAACGCCGCTCAGTCCGGCTCCGGCGCCCCCGACGTGATCCGCTCCGAGGTCGCCTGGACCCCCGAGTTCGCCGACCTCGGCTACCTCGCCCCGCTCGACGGCACCTCGGCCCTCAAGGACGAGAAGGACTTCCTGCCGCAGGCCGCCGCCTCCACGAAGTACAACGACAAGACCTACGCGGTCCCGCAGGTCATCGACTCCATGGGCATCTTCTACAACAAGAAGATCTTCGAGCAGGCCGGCGTCACGCCGCCCGCCTCGATCGCCGATCTGAAGACGGTCTCCAAGACCATCAAGGAGAAGACCGGCAAGACGGGTCTGTACCTGCGCGGCGACGACGCGTACTGGTTCCTGTCCTTCCTCTACGGCGAGGGCGGCAACCTGGTCGACGCCGAGAAGAAGCAGATCACGATCGACAACCCGGCCGGCGTCAAGGCCATGAAGGTCGTCAAGGACCTCGTCGACACCGGTGCGGCCAAGACCGACGCCACCGACGGCTGGAACAACATGCAGACCGCCTTCAAGGAAGGCAAGGTCGCCATGATGATCAACGGCCCGTGGGCGGTCACCGACACCTACGCCGGCAAGGAGTTCAAGGACAAGACGAACCTCGGCATCACCCCGGTGCCGGCGGGCTCCGCCGACCAGGGTGCCCCGCAGGGCGGCCACAACCTCGCCGTCTACGCCGGCTCCAAGAACCTCGACGCCTCCTACGCCTTCGTCGAGTACATGAGCTCCGTCGAGTCCCAGACCACGGTCGCCAAGGAGCTCAGCCTGCTCCCGACCCGCACCTCCGTCTACAACAAGCCGACCGTCTCCGGCAACGAGATGGTCGCCTTCTTCAAGCCGGTCGTCGACAAGGCCGTCGAGCGCCCCTGGATCCCGGAGGGCGGCAGCCTCTTCGCCCCGCTGGTGACCGAGTACACCAAGGTCCTCACCGGCCAGACCACCCCGGAGAAGGGAGCCAAGACGGCGGGCGACGCCTACCGCAAGCTCCTCAAGGACTGGAAGTAAGGAAGAGACCGACTGATGGCTGTCCACACCAGCGGCCAGTCGGTGGCGAAGGCCGCGGAGCCCAACAGGGCCCGCGGCCGTCGCCGCGACACCGCAGGCGCGCCCGGCAAGCTCCGCCGCGCCCTCTCCACCCACTGGTACGCCTGGACCATGGTCGCCCCTGTGGTGATCGTGATCGGGGTGATCATCGGCTATCCGCTCGTCCGCGGCGTCTATCTGTCGCTGACCAACGCCAACGAGCGGAACGTCGAGCGGTCGATCGGGGTCAACCACCTCCCCGCGACCTACGAATTCGTCGGGCTCGACAACTACGCCGACGCACTCACCGGCAGCCAGTTCCTCGACACCCTCGGGTGGACGCTGGTGTGGACGGTCTCCTGCGTGGCCGTCACCTTCGGCCTGGGCCTCGCCCTCGCCAACATCCTCAACCGCAGGATCGCCGGCCGGTCGTTCTACCGGATGATGCTGATCCTGCCCTGGGCCGTGCCCGGATTCGTCTCCGTCTTCGCCTGGCGCTTCCTCTACAACGAGGACAACGGCCTGCTCAACAAGATCCTCGCGGGTGGCGGCCTCGACGCGGTGCCGTGGCTGAACGACCCCACCTGGGCCAAGTTCTCGGTGATCGCCGTCAACGTCTGGCTCGGCGTCCCGTTCATGATGGTCGCCCTGCTCGGCGGTCTGCAGTCCATACCCGGCGAGCTGTACGAGGCCGCGGAGATGGACGGCGCGGGCGCCTGGCAGCGGTTCCGCCACATCACCATGCCGGGCCTCAGGTCGGTGTCCACCACCGTCGTCCTGCTGAGCACCATCTGGACCTTCAACATGTTCCCGGTGATCTTCCTGCTCACCAGGGGCGGTCCCGGTGAGGCCACCCAAATCCTGGTCACCCAGGCGTACAAGTTCTCGTTCGAGATCAGTCCGCGCGACTTCGCCCAGTCCTCCACCTGGGGCGTGCTGATCCTCGTCCTCCTGATGGTCTTCGCCGCTGTCTACCAGCGCGTCCTCCGCAAGCAGGGAGAAACCTGGTGACCTCGACCCACGTCCCGGCCAACGCCCCCGTGCGCGGCCGCCGCTCGCCGCTCGCCTCGGCCCTGCTGCACCTGACGCTGTTCGTCGCGTCCGTGATCGCCGTCTTCCCGGTGCTGTGGGTGCTGCTCACCTCGCTGAAGCCGGCGGAGTACGCGATCACCACCGACTTCGTCAAAGAGACGACGTTCGAGAACTACACCAAGCTGCTCGACGACACCGAGTTCCTCACCTGGTTCGGCAACTCGCTGCTCGTCGCCGGCCTCACCACGGTCCTCGGCGTCTTCGTGGCCGCCACCACCGGCTACGCCGTCAGCCGCTTCCGCTTCCCCGGCAAGCGCGGTCTGATGTGGACCCTGCTCATCACCCAGATGTTCCCGGTCGCGGTCCTCATCGTGCCGATCTACAACATCATGGCGGGCCTCGGTCTGCTCAACGAGCCCGCCGGCCTCGTCATCACGTACCTCACCATCGCGGTGCCGTTCTGCGCCTGGATGATGAAGGGCTTCTTCGACACGATCCCGCGCGAGATCGACGAGTCGGGCCAGGTCGACGGCCTCACCCCGTTCGGCACCTTCTGGCGGCTGATCCTGCCGCTCGCCAAGCCCGGCATCGCGGTGACGGCGTTCTACTCGTTCATCACGGCCTGGGGCGAGGTCGCGTACGCCTCCGCCTTCATGGTCGGCGACGAGAACCTCACCCTCGCCGGGGGCCTGCAGAAGTTCGTCAACCAGTACGGCGCCCAGTGGGGGCCGATGACCGCGGCCTCGGTGCTCATCGCCATCCCGGCCGCGATCGTCTTCCTCTTCGCCCAGCGTCATCTGGTCACGGGCGTGTCGGCAGGTGCCGTGAAGGGCTGATCCGTCAAGGGCCGATCCCACGAAGGCCGATCGGCACAGCGCCCGTCCGCCGCGGATCCCCACGTTCCGTACGTTCCCCCCAACCACCACCATCCCAGGGATGAAATGACCCAGCATCTCGCTGCCCCCGCCACCACGACGACGACCGGCACCCACGCCGAGCCAGCGCCATGGTGGCGGGACGCGGTGATCTACCAGGTCTATCCGCGCAGCTTCGCCGACGGCAACGGCGACGGCATGGGCGATCTCGCCGGGATACGCAGCCGGCTCCCGTACCTCAAGGAGCTCGGCGTCGACGCGGTCTGGCTCAGCCCGTTCTACGCCTCCCCACAGGCCGACGCGGGATACGACGTCGCCGACTACCGGGCCATCGACCCGATGTTCGGCACCCTCCACGACGCCGACGCGCTCATCCGCAGTGCCCACGCCCTGGACCTGCGCATCATCGTCGACCTCGTGCCCAACCACTGCTCCGACCAGCACGACTGGTTCCGCCAGGCGCTGCGCGAGGGCCCCGGCTCCCGGCTGCGCGAGCGGTTCCACTTCCGGCCCGGCAAGGGCGAGCACGGCGAACTGCCGCCCAACGACTGGGAGTCGATCTTCGGCGGCCCGGCGTGGACCCGGACCACGAACCCGGACGGCGGCGCGGGAGAGTGGTACCTCCACCTCTTCGCCCCCGAGCAGCCCGACTTCAACTGGGAGCACCCGGCCGTCCAGGACGAGTTCCGCTCGATCCTGCGGTTCTGGCTGGACATGGGTGCCGACGGCTTCCGCGTCGACGTCGCCCACGGCCTGGTCAAGGCCCCCGGCCTGCCCGACATCGGCTCCGGCGACCAGCTCAAGCTGCTCGGAAACGATGTCATGCCGTTCTTCGACCAGGACGGCGTCCACGAGATCTACCGCTCCTGGCGGCGGATCCTCGACGAGTACGAGGGCGAGCGCATCCTCGTCGCCGAGGCCTGGACGCCGACGGTCGAGCGCACCGCGATGTACGTGCGCCCCGACGAGATGCACCAGGCCTTCAACTTCCAGTACCTCACCACCAACTGGGACGCGAAGGAGCTGCGGCAGGTCATCGACGGCTCGCTCGCCGCGATGCGGCCCGTCGGAGCCCCCACGACATGGGTGCTGTCCAACCACGACGTGACCCGCCACGCCACCCGCTTCGGCAACCCGCCCGGCCTCGGCACGCAGCTGCGCGAGCAGGGTGACCGTGAGCTGGGGCTCCGCCGGGCGCGTGCGGCGACGCTGCTGATGCTGGCGCTGCCGGGGTCGGTGTACGTGTACCAGGGCGAGGAGCTGGGTCTGCCGGATGTGACGGATCTGCCGGACGAGGTGCGTCAGGATCCGTCGTTCTTCCGTGCGGAGGGCCAGGACGGCTTCCGTGACGGCTGCCGCGTGCCGATCCCGTGGACACGGTCGGGCACGTCGTACGGCTTCGGCAGCGGCGGCAGCTGGCTCCCCCAGCCGGCGGACTGGGCCGAGCTGAGCGTGGAGGCCCAGACCGGAATCACCGGCTCCACCCTCGAGCTGTACCGCGCCGCCCTCGCCACCCGCCGCGAGCACCCGGGCCTCGGCGCCGGCTCCGGTGTGACCTGGCTGGACGCCCCCGACGGCGTCCTCGCCCTGTCCCGCGACGGGTTCGTCTGCACCACCAACACCACGGGCGCGCCGGTACGCCTCCCCGCGCCCGGCACGCTCCTGCTGGCCAGCACACCGGTGGCGGTGAGCGACGGCTCCGCCGTCCTGCCGGCCGATGCGACGGCGTGGTGGACGGTGTGACGATCCCCCGGCCGAGGGGCACCGCGGGGGCGGGCGCCCCTCGGCTCACGGACATCGCCGCGCAGGCCGACGTCAGCGAGGCGACGGTCAGCCGTGTCCTCAACGGCAAGCCGGGGGTCTCGGCGGCGACCCGGACACGGGTGCTCGCCGCGCTCGACATCCTCGGCTACGAGCGTCCCGTACGGCTTCGACGGCGCAGCGCCGGGCTGATCGGGCTGGTCGTACCCGAACTCACCAACCCGATCTTCCCCGCCTTCGCCCAGGTCATCGAACAGGTCCTGGCCGGACACGGCTACACCCCGGTGCTGTGCTGCCAGCAGCCCGGGGGAGCGACCGAGGACGAACTCGTCGAGCAGCTGGAGGAGAGCGGCGTCGACGGCATCGTCTTCCTCTCCGGTCTGCACGCCGACACCGCCGCGGACCAGACCCGCTACGCCGAACTGGCCGCCCGACGGGTCCCGTTCGTCCTCGTCAACGGTTACAACGAACAGGTCTCCGCGCCGTTCGTCTCGCCCGACGACCACATGGCGGCCGGCATGGCCGTGCGCCATCTCGCCGAACTGGGCCACGACCGGATCGGCCTCGCCGTCGGCCCGCTCCGCTACGTCCCCTCGCGCCGCAAGACCCAGGGCTTCCTGGAAGCCGCGGGCCCGGGTGCCGAGCGCTACGTCCGGCACACCCTCTTCAGCCTGGAGGGTGGGCACGCCGCGGCCGCGGACCTCCTCGACGCGGGCTGCACCGGCATCGTCTGCGGCAGCGACATGATGGCCCTCGGCGTCATCAGGGCCGCCCGCGAACGCGGCCTGGACGTACCGGGCGACGTCTCGGTCGTGGGCTACGACGATTCCGCCCTGATCCCCTTCACCGACCCGCCCCTGACCACCGTCCGCCAGCCCGTCCAGGCCATGGCGTCGGCGGCGGTCGGCGCACTGCTGGAGGAGATCCGCGGCAATCCCGTGCCGAGCACGGAGTACGTCTTCCAGCCGGAACTGGTGGTCCGGGGCTCGACGGCGCGGGCGCGCGGCTGAGGGCTGCCGCCATCGCAGTCCTCCCGCGATGGCGGCGGCACCGTGTCTCAGCTCAGCCCGTTGATGGCGTATGCCTCGATGACGCCCCGTTGCCGCGACGCCGAACGCAGCTTCCACAACCAGGCCATGGACCTGCTCGATGAGGCCGCCGACACCGAAGCCTGACAGCACGAGCGGCCCAGCAGAGGCCCTCGACACGGCCATGAAGACTCCGAAGGAGCGAGGCTGTTCGACGCGGCCGAGGGATCCGTTTCGACCGGCTGGGCTCGTAGATCAACGGCACGGCCAGGGGAGGCCGGGAGTGCCGGACAGGTGACCGTCGCGACGGCCGAGGTGTCGCAGAGGCGTCCCAGCTCTGTGCGGGGTGCCAAGGTCTTCTTGGAACGGTCCGGAGCCTGCAAGTTCTTGCGGAATCATCACGTCCATGTGTCGCGCACATGTCTCAACCGTTGACCGATGGACCGTCTGGCCCTACGGTCACCTGCGCAGAGGGCCTTTCAGCTTTGCAGCAAGAACATTCAATCCCCACGCAGGCCCTCGGCTCGACCCCCACACCCTTCCTGAGCCGCAGGAGGAACCACATGGCCAGCAGATCTCTGGCCGCCGCACTCGCCCTCGTGGCGGGCGCAGCGGCCGCGGTGATCGCGCCGGCAGGAGCCGCGCAGGCGGCCCCGCCCGGTAGCAAGGACGTCACCGCCGTCCTGTTCGAGTGGCGCTTCGACTCGGTCGCGCAGGCGTGCAGCAGCACCCTGGGTCCCGCCGGGTACGGGTACGTCCAGGTCTCGCCGCCCCAGGAACACATACAGGGCGGGCAGTGGTGGACCTCGTACCAGCCCGTCAGTTACCGGATCGCGGGGCGGCTGGGCGACCGCGCCGCGTTCGCGAACATGGTCAACGCCTGCCACGCGGCGGGCGTCAAGGTAGTCGTCGACACCGTCATCAACCACATGGCCGCCGGGAGCGGGACGGGCACGGGCGGCTCGTCGTACACGAAGTACGGCTACCCCGGCCTGTACTCGTCGTGGGACATGGACGACTGCACGGCGCAGATCACCAACTACCAGGACCGCGTCAACGTCCAGTACTGCGAACTGGTCGGGCTCGCCGATCTCGACACCGGTGAGGAGTACGTCCGCACGAAGATCGCGGGCTATATGAACGACCTGCTGTCGCTCGGCGTCGACGGCTTCCGGATCGACGCCGCGAAGCACATACCGGCCGCCGACCTCGCCGCGATCAAGGGCAAGCTCGCCAACCCGGGCGTGTACTGGAAGCAGGAGGCCATCCACGGCGCCGGTGAGGCCGTCCAGCCGACGGAGTACCTGGGCAACGGCGATGTGCAGGAGTTCCGTTACGCCCGTGACCTCAAGAGGGTCTTCAACAACGAGAACCTCGCCTATCTGAAGAACTACGGCGAGGGCTGGGGCTACATGGAGAGCGGCCGGTCCGCCGTCTTCGTCGACAACCACGACACCGAGCGCGGCGGTGACACGCTCAACTACAAGGACGGCGCCAACTACACGCTGGCCAACGTCTTCATGCTGGCCTGGCCGTACGGGGCCCCCGACGTCCACTCCGGGTACGAGTGGTCCGACAAGGACGCGGGCCCGCCGAACGGCGGCACGGTCAACGCCTGTTACAGCGACGGCTGGAAGTGCCAGCACGCCTGGCACGAGATCTCCTCGATGGTCGCGTTCCGGAACACCGCCCGGGGCCAGACCGTCACCAACTGGTGGGACAACGGCGCCGACGCGATCGCCTTCGGACGCGGCGACAAGGCGTACGTCGCCATCAACCACGAATCGTCCTCGCTGACCCGCACGTTCCAGACCTCGCTCCCGGCCGGGAACTACTGCGACGTCCAGACCGGCACCGGCGTCGCGGTCAACGGCTCCGGCCAGTTCACCCGGACCCTGGGCCCCAACACCGCGGTCGCCCTGCACGCCGGTGCGAGGAACTGCACAGCCTGACCCCCTGCGCCGGCCGGGCCGTGCGGGTGCCCTCGCACCCGCACGGTCCGACCGGCCTTCCGCACACGAAAGGGAGACCTCTGTGATACGCCCCTGGCGCGGCCGGCGCAGAACGGTGGCGGCCACGCTCGCCGCCGCCCTCTGCGCGGCGCTCGCGCCCGCCGTACCGGCCGCGGCGGCGAAGCCGCCCGCCCCACCCGCGGACGCGAAGCTCGCCGCCGAGCCCGCACGGCACGACCTGACCCGGGAGCAGTTCTACTTCGTGCTCCCGGACCGGTTCGCGAACGGCGAGCGCGCCAACGACCTCGGCGGGCTGACCGGTTCACGCCTCCAGACCGGTTACGACCCCACCGACAAGGGCTTCTACCAGGGCGGCGACCTCAAGGGCCTCACCCGGCGTCTCGACTACATCAAGGGCCTCGGCACGACCGCCATCTGGCTCGCGCCGATCTTCAAGAACCGGCCCGTGCAGGGGTCGGGGAAGGACGCGTCGGCCGGCTACCACGGCTACTGGATCACCGACTTCACCCAGGTCGACCCCCACTTCGGGACCAACGACGACCTGGAGACCCTGATCGACAAGGCCCATGCCAAAGGCATGAAGGTCTTCTTCGACGTCATCACCAACCACACCGCGGACACCGTCGACTACGCCGAGAAGGCCTACGGCTACCGCCCCAAGGGCGCCTACCCGTACCTCGACAGGACCGGCCGTCCCTTCGACGACCGGACCGCGGTCGCCGCGGTGGACGCCGACTCCTTCCCGTACACCCCGGTCAAGGGCGCGGGCGGCGTCACCAAGGTCCCGGCGTGGCTCAACGACCCGACGATGTACCACAACCGCGGCGACTCCACCTGGGCCGGCGAGAGCGCGGAGTACGGCGACTTCGTCGGCCTCGACGACCTGTGGACCGAGCGCCCCGAGGTCGTCGACGGCATGCGGAAGATCTACGAGAAGTGGGTCCGCGACTTCGACATCGACGGCTTCCGCATCGACACCGTCAAGCACGTCGACCTCGACTTCTGGACCCGGTGGGCCACCGCGCTCGACGCGTACGCCGCGAAGCACGGCCGCGACGACTTCTTCATGTTCGGTGAGGTCTTCTCCGCCGACACCGCCGTGACCTCGCCGTACGTCACGCGGGGGCGGCTGGACGCCACCCTCGACTTCCCGTTCCAGGACGCGGCCCGCGCCTACGCCTCGCAGGGCGCCGAGGCCGGCCGGCTCGCGAAGGTCTTCGCCGACGACCACCGGTACACCACCGACAAGGCCAATGCCTACGAGCAGGTGACCTTCCTCGGCAACCACGACATGGGCCGCATCGGCACCTTCCTCAAGCAGGACAACCCCGGCGCGGACGACGCCGAACTGCTGAAGCGGGCCCGGCTCGCCAACGAGCTGATGTTCCTCAGCCGCGGCAACCCGGTGGTCTACTACGGCGACGAGCAGGGCTTCACCGGCGCCGGCGGCGACAAGGACGCCCGCCAGACCCTCTTCGCCTCGAAGACCGCCGACTATCTCGACGACGACCAGCTCGGCACGGCTCGCACCCACGCCGACGACGCCTACGACCCCGCGCACCCCGTCTACCGCTCGATCGCCGCGCTGTCGAAGCTGACCCGCGAGCACCCGGCGCTGCGCGACGGCGTCCAGCAGGAGCGGTATGCCAAGGACTCCGTCTACGCCTTCTCGCGTACGGACGCGAAGAAGCGCGTCGAGTACGTCGTGGCGACCAACAACGCCACGACCGCGAAGACCGTGACCCTGCCCGTGGACTCGGCGGCCTTCCGCGTCCTGTACGGAGGCTCCGGCGCCGTACGGGTCACCGGCGGGAAGATCACGGTCACGGTGCCCGCGCTGTCGTCCCTGGTACTGCGCGCGACCGGCCCCCTGGCACCACCCGCCGCGAAGCCGTCCCTCACCCTGAAGGCCCCGGCGGCCGGAGCGACCGGCACCGTGGAGCTCTCCGCCGACGTCGAGGACGGACAGCTCAACCGGGTCGTCTTCGCCGCCCAGGTCGGCAACGGCGCTTGGCGCACCCTCGGCACCGCCGACCACGCCCCGTACAAGGTCACCCAGCACATCACCGCTCCCGCCGGAACGCCCCTGCGCTACAAGGCGGTGGTCGTCGACAGCCTCGGCCGCACGGCGAGCGCCCTCGCCGCCACGACCGCGGGACACCTCCCGCCGCCCGAGAAGCCGACGGCCGTCGATCGCACGTACGCCGTCGTCCACTACAAGCGCCCCGGGGGAGGCGACTACGACGGCTGGCAGCTGAAGTCCGGTGACCTGACGGGAAGCTTCACCGGCCGGGACGCCTGGGGCGCCTTCGCCTGGGTCAAGGTCCCCGAGGGCGCGTCCACCATCACGTACACGGTGGAGAAGGACGGCACCGCCGACGGTCCGCAGCGAAGCATCAACCTCGCCCGCACCGGCGAGGTCTGGATCACGCAGGGCCAGGACGGCCAGTCCGAGACGCCGCCCGACGGCGCCGACCCGCCGCAGGACACGAAGAAGGCGGTGCTGCACTACCAGCGGGCCGACGGCGACTACGACGGCTGGGGACTGCACACCTGGACCGGCGCCGCCGAGCCCACCGACTGGTCGAAGCCGCTGATGCCGGTCCGCGAGGACGCGTACGGCGCGGTCTTCGAGGTCCCGCTCGCCGAAGGCGCCACCTCGCTCAGCTACATCCTCCACAAGGGCGACGAGAAGGACCTGCCCACCGACCAGTCGCTGTCGTTCGGCAGCCACGGCCGCGAGGTGTGGATGCTCGCGGGGCAGCCGAAGTACCTGCTGCCGATGACCGGCGGCGCTCCCTCGCCGGATCTGTCGAAGGCCGAGGCGCAGTTCATCGACCGGAACACCGTCGTGTGGAAGGTGAAAGCGACCGACGCCACCAGCCAGCAGCTCGTGTACGCGCCCGGCGGCGGGATCGAGGTCGTCGACGGGGCGCTCAGCGACGAGGGCCGGTGGCTGCGCCTCGGCCCGGCCGCGCTGAGCGACGCCCAGAAGGCGAAGTTCCCGCACCTGAAGGACTTCCCCGCCTTCACCGTCGACCCGCGCGACCGCGACCGGGTCCAGGAGGCCCTGCGCGGCCAGCTCATCGCCACCCAGCGCAACGAAGCGGGCGCTCTGCTCGCCGCCACCGGCGTGCAGATCCCGGGCGTCCTCGACGACCTGTACGCCGGGAAGGCCCAGGGAGCCGCGCTCGGGCCGGTGTTCCGCAAGGGCCGCCCGACGCTGTCCGTATGGGCGCCCACCGCGCGGAAGGTCGCCCTCGAACTCGACGGCAGGACCGTGCCGATGCGCCGCGACGACGCCTCCGGCGTCTGGTCGGTCACCGGCCCGGCGAGCTGGAACGGAAAGCCGTACCGGTACGCCGTGACCGTCTGGGCGCCCAGCGTCCGGCAGCTGGTCACCAACAAGGTCACCGACCCGTACTCCACCGCGCTCACCACCGACTCGGCCCGCAGCCTCGTCGTCGACCTCACCGACCCGAAGCTCGCCCCCGAGGGCTGGTCGACACCGAGCAAGCCCGCCGCCGTGCCGCTGAGGGACGCCCAGATCCAGGAGCTGCACATCCGGGACTTCTCCACCCGCGGCTATCTGGGCTTCACCGACCGCGACTCGGCCGGCATGAAGCACCTGACGTCGCTCGCGAAGAGCGGCACCTCGTACGTCCATCTGCTGCCCGCCTTCGACATCGGCACCATCCCGGAGAAGACGTCGGACCAGGCCGTGCCCGACTGCGACCTGACGGCGTACGCGCCCGACTCCGACGAGCAGCAGGCGTGTGTCACGAAGGCCGCCGCGAAGGACGCCTACAACTGGGGCTACGACCCGCTGCACTACAGCGTCCCCGAGGGCTCCTACGCCTCCGACCCCGAGGGCACCCGCCGCACGGTCGAGTTCCGGCGGATGGTGCAGGGCCTGGGCGACGCCGGGCTGCGCACGGTCATGGACGTCGTCTACAACCACACCGTCGCGAGCGGTCAGTCGGAGAAGTCCGTCCTGGACCGGATCGTGCCCGGCTACTACCAGCGGCTCCTCGACGACGGCACCGTGGCCACCTCCACCTGCTGCGCCAACACCGCGCCCGAGAACGCCATGATGGGCAAGCTCGTCGTCGACTCGGTCGTCACCTGGGCCAGGGAGTACAAGGTCGACGGCTTCCGCTTCGACCTCATGGGCCACCACCCGAAGGCGAACATCCTCGCCGTCCGCAAGGCCCTGGACGCGCTGACCGTCGAGAAGGACGGCGTCGACGGAAAGAAGATCATCCTGTACGGGGAGGGCTGGAACTTCGGCGAGATCGCCGACGACGCCCGCTTCGTCCAGGCCACCCAGAAGAACATGGCAGGGACCGGGATCGCGACCTTCTCCGACCGGGCGCGGGACGCCGTCCGCGGCGGCGGGCCCTTCGACGAGGACCCGGGCGTCCAGGGCTTCGCCTCCGGCCTGTTCACCGAGCCCAACTCCTCGAAGGCCAACGGCACCCCGGCCGAGCAGCGGGCGAGGCTGCTCCACTACCAGGACCTGATCAAGGTCGGGCTCTCCGGGAACCTCGCGTCGTACACCTTCACCGACACCCGCGGCACCGAGGTCAAGGGCTCCGAGGTCGACTACAACGGCTCACCGGCCGGCTACGCCGCCGCGCCAGGAGACGCCCTCGCCTACGCGGACGCGCACGACAACGAGACGCTCTACGACGCCCTGGCGTTCAAGCTGCCGTCGGCCGTCTCCGCCGCTGACCGCTCGCGGATGCAGGTGCTGGCGATGGCGACGGCCACGCTGTCACAGGGACCCGCGCTGTCGCAGGCAGGCTCCGACCTCCTCCGGTCGAAGTCGCTCGACCGCAACTCCTACGACAGCGGCGACTGGTTCAACACCATCCACTGGGACTGCCGCGACGGCAACGGCTTCGGCCGCGGCCTGCCGCCCGCCGCCGACAACAAGCCCAAGTGGTCCTACGCCGGGCCGCTGCTGACCGCGCCGACGCTGACGCCGGGCTGCCCCGAGATCAACGGCGCCTCGGCCGCGTACCGCGATCTGCTGAAGATCCGTACGACGGAGCGGGCGTTCGGGCTCGGCACGGCGGAGCAGGTGCAGTCGGCGCTGTCCTTCCCGCTGTCGGGGAAGGACGAGACGCCCGGTGTGATCACCATGCGTCTGGGCGAGCTGGTCGTGGTGTTCAACGCCACACCGGAGCGCACGTCGCAGCGGATCGGCGCGGTCGCGGGCACGTCCTACGGTCTGCACCCGGTGCAGGCGGCGGGCGCCGACGCGGTGGTGAGGTCCGCCTCGTACGAGGCGGGCTCGGGCACCTTCACCGTGCCCGGCCGGACGGTGGCCGTCTTCACCCGCGGCTGACCGCCGTGGGTCAGGTGTCGCGCTGCTCCGGCACGCGTACCGCCTGAGGCGCCAGCGCCATGAGCCGGCCGACGAGTTCAGCGAAGGGACCGTCGGCCGGCTCGTCCGCGAGGATGCGCATGAGCACCGTGGCCATGGAGTCGTCGTACGCCGCCGGCACCGCCACCAGCGCCACGAAGTCGTGCACCAGCTGCACTTCCAGCTCGGCGCGCGGAATCTCCCGCCCGTCCAGCCACAGCAGCGCCGTCGTCTCGGCGAGCGACACCCAGGAACGGACGACGAGCCGCAGCCGCGGCGACCGGTCGCCGACGTCGAGGTGGGCCATGATCTGCTCGTACGCGGCGTGCCTGACCTCGTCGATCATGGCGTTGGTGGTCGTGGCCGCGCCTGTTGGGCACGACCCGCCCGCGGCTACGGCAGGCCCGCCGCGCATCAGCGCGGAGAACCCCGGACCGTGCTCGTCCACGAAATCGAAGAACCGTCCCATGACGCGCAGCAGCCGGGCCCCGAGCGGCCCCTCCTGCTTCTCCTGGAACCGGGCGGCGAGTTCGTCGGCCGCGCGCCGCAGTGCCGCCTCGTACAGGCTCTGCTTGCCCGGGAAGTAGTGGTACACCAGCGGGCGCGAGATGCCCGCGGCGGCGGCGATCTCGTCGATCGACACCTCGTCGGGGGAGCGGTGGCCGAACAGCTCCAGCGCCACGCCGATCAGCTGCTCTCGGCGCTCTTCGACGCCCATCCTGCGGCGAACCCCGGTCGTCATGCGAACAGCGTAACGGCCGGTCGTCGAACAGCGTCCGCCTCCCGCCGGGTACGCTCCCGGGATATGACCGCTTCTGACCAGGACACCACCGCCCCTGTGCCACAGGGCATGACCCCGCGCCAGGCGCGGCTCCTCCGCATCACGGCAGCGTCCGTACTGCTCGTGGCTCTCGCGGTCGTTCTGGTGGTGCGGCTGGCCAGTCGTACGTCCGTCCTCGTGGTCGGGGTGTACGGACTGGCCATGATCCTGTGCGGAGTCGTCATCGAGCTGAGCCGCCACGGACGCACCCGGCTGGGTACGTATCTGCTGGGCGCGGGCCTGGTGGCGGCCCTGGCCGCGGACTGGGTGCTGCTGCCCTGAAACGGGCGGATTCCTGCGCCGCGCGGATTCCTGCGCCGCGCGGACCTCTTGAGCCGCACGCGCCGGGGTCACAGGTCCAGGACGAGGCGCCCGCTCGTGCACCGGGAGACGCAGATCAGCATCGAGTCGGACCGTTCCGCGTCCGTGAGCAGCTCGTCCCGGTGGTCGATCCCGCCCTCCAGCACCCGCTGTCGGCAGGTGCCGCAGAAGCCCTGCCGGCAGGAGTAGGAGACGTCCGGCAGCTCGTCGCGCACGGCGTCGAGCACCGAGCGGCCGGCGGGGACCGTGAGCGTCCGCCCGGAGCGGCGCAGTTCGAGCTCGAACGCACCGCCGGGGGCGGCGGCCGCGCCCGTGAACCGCTCCAGGCGAAGCTCCCGGCCCTCGGGCAGGGCGGCGGCGACCGCGTCCATCAGCCCTTGCGGGCCGCAGCAGTAGACCACCGTCTCCGCGGGAAGGTCCGCCAGGAACGCCAGGTCCGGCCGGCCGGACACGGTCTTCGCGCCCAGCTTCTCGGCCTCCTCGACGTACGGCATCGTGGCCCGGTCGCGCCCGCAGTACAGCAGCCGCCAGTTCGCGGCGCCCGCCGCGTGCAGCGCCCGCACCATGGGCAGGACGGGGGTGATGCCGATGCCGCCCGCGAGGAAGAGGTACGAGGCCGACCCGGCGAGCGGGAACCGGTTGCGCGGACCGCGGATCTCCACCTCCGTGCCCTCGTGCAGGTGCTCGTGCACCTCGCGCGAACCGCCGCGGCCGTCCTCGACCAGGCGGGTCGCGATCGTGTACGCACCGGAGTCCTCCGGGTCGCCGCAGAGCGAGTACTGGCGTACGCGGCCGGAGGGCAGGACGAGGTCGATGTGCGCGCCCGGCTCCCAGCGCGGCAGGTGGGCACCCTCCAGCCGGAGCTGGACGACGCCTTCGGC
The DNA here is from genome assembly GCF_044757085.1 of Streptomyces sp. NPDC091376. Lineage (NCBI taxonomy): Bacteria > Bacillati > Actinomycetota > Actinomycetes > Kitasatosporales > Streptomycetaceae > Streptomyces > Streptomyces sp. NPDC091376. The sequence goes on from NZ_JBIVUF010000001.1 coordinate 439,642, forward strand.
GGGCGTGGTGCGCTCGGTGACCAGCACGCGGCGGGAGGAGGCGCGACGACCGCCCCTGCCCGAGACCGGTTCCTCCAGCGCGGGCATCGGCCACAGCGGGGACGCCGCGATACGCCGGCGCAGGGCACGCCTGGCCAGCAGCGCGGTTCCGGCGACGAGGACGACGGTACGCAGCCGGGGCATGTCAGCGGCCTCCCTTCGGGAACGGGCCGTCCACGCCCTTGCCGTCCGCGCGCTTGCCGTCCGGGCCCTTGTTCTTCACGGCCTTGTCGTTCAGGCCGTTGGCGCCGGGTGACGAGGCCAGATAGGCGACGGCCTGGGCGGTGCTGCCCTCCTGGCTGGGGTGGTAGGCACGGCTGAGATAGCGCGGGATGGAGCGCAGCATGTCCGGTGTGGACGGGAGGACGCCGCGGTTTCCCGCGCGGTAGAAGTCCCGGAAGCTCGCCCTGCCGTCGAGCAGTGTGGGGTCGTTCTCCATGAAGAAGCGGGCGCCGCGCTGCCAGAGGAAGACGAGCGCGGAGAAGGCCGCCGCCCAGGTCCGCACCCGGCGCCGGTAGCTGCCGTCGACGTGCAGGAACAGGTCGAAGGCGACCGAGCGGTGCTCGACCTCCTCCGCGCCGTGCCAGCGCAGCAGGTCCAGCATCATCGGGTCGGCGCCGCGCCGGTCCAGTTCACCGGCGTTGAGCACCCAGTCGCCGAGGAAGGCCGTGTAGTGCTCGATCGCGGCGATCAGCGCGACCCGTTCCTTCAGCCACCATGCGCGCGGCTTTCCGGGCGGCAGCGTCCGGTCGCCGAGCAGCTTCTCGAAGAACCAGTCGACCTGCGCGGTGTACGGGGTGGGGTCGAGGCCCAGTTCCCTGAGGTGCGGCAGTACGTCGTCATGGGCCTGCGAGTGGACCGCCTCCTGGCCGATGAAGCCGATGACGTCCTCGCGCAGCCGGTCGTCGTGGATGTGCGGCAGGACCTGCTTGTAGACGTGGACGAACCAGCGTTCGCCGGCCGGGAGGAGCAGATGCAGCACATTGATCGTGTGGGTGGCGAACGGATCGCCGGGGACCCAGTGGAGCGGGGTCTCCTCCCAGGCGAAGGAGACCTTTCGGGCTGTGAGCGCCGTGTGTTCCGACGCCACCTTGACCGGCCGCGTGTTAGACATGGCGTCAATGTACTGATGGGTACGTCGTGGGAACAGGGTCCGCGCAGCAGCGGATCGGGACGGGCCGATCCGGTTCAGCGCAGCGAGTCGAGCCGCGTACCGTCCGCGAGACGTCCGTTCAGCTCCGCCCGTGCGCCCTTGCGCGCCGGTACGGAGAGGAGATTGCCCCGGGTGCTGCCCGTGACCCCGCCGCTGGCGGTCAGCGAGGCGAACTGCTCGCTGCCCGCGGCCAGTACGTACCACTGCCGCGCCCGGGACTGCCACAGCACACCCGTCAGCACGCGTGGATCACGTGGTCCGCAGGCGGGCGAGGCCTCGGAGCGGGCCACGACCGTGCCCGGCGATTCGGCGGGCGGGCGGGGCGACGGCGTCTGGATCTGGGCGAGCACACGGCTGCCCGTGCCACGCCAGGTCTCGGCCCGCGTGCACAGCCAGGCCGCGGTGCCGTCCCCCTCCGGCAGGGTCTGCCGGGCGTACTCCCAGGTGTTGACCTCCCTCACCCCGTGCGAACGCATCGCGCGGAGCAGACAGGCCGTACGCGCCCACGCCCGACGGGCCGACCGCCCCTCACCCGGCACATCGGCGTTGGCCGACGGCGGACCCCAGGTCAGCCGGGCCGGGGTCAGCTCGCCCAGGTCGGTCAACAGCCGCCGTGCGCCGTCGTCCGTCAGCTCCAGCGCGGCCCAGGTCCGGCAGTCCCTGGCCTGGACCGCGCTCGCCAGCGGCTCGGTCACCCCGTGCGCGTCGCGCCGCAGCGGACGTGGCTCCCCCGCCGGGTCGAGCAGATCACGCACCGCGGACCCGCGTACCCAGGGAGCCGTCAGATAGCGGACGTTGCCGTGGCCCCGGCCGATGAGCAGGGCCCCGGAGGAGGCCCCGTCCGCGGCATCGGCACGGGCGAGGTCGAGGGCCGGGCCGCCGGTCGTCGCGTCGTTCGGCTCGGCGTACCGCACGATCCGCAGCCCGTCGTGGAACAGCACCACCCGGGCGCGGTCCACCTCCCCGGCGAACAGCAGCTGCGGTGCGCCCATCGGCGGCCCGGGCGGAGTGCCGGGCGTCGCCGACACCTGCACCCGGACGCCTGGCCGCGCCCATACGGCGAGCGCCCGGCCCAGCAGCGCGCGGTCGCCCGTCAGCCTTCCGCGGGCCGGCCAGACGGAGAAGTCGGTGCGCGTGGCGCTCTGCCAGGCCATGGGGCCGACGCGGCGCAACTGGCCAGGGTCCAGGGCCGCCTCGGCCGCCGGGTTGCGCGCGTACAGCGGGGCCGCGGCGCCGTCGCGCCCCCAGCCCTCGCCCGGCAGTCCCAGCAGCAGGCCGCAGACCAGCACGGCCGCCACCGCCGCGAGCGCCGCCTTCGCGTGCTGGCGGCGGCGCATCAGATCGGTGGGGCGGGCCTGGAGCGAGCAGGGGTCGAACTCGGGGGAGGCCAGCAGCGCGGCGGCGCTCCTGCCTCCCGGCGTCCGGACGCCGTCGGCCTCGGCGAGCGGCGCGTGCGGGTCCCCGACCCCGGCGTCGCTCAGGACGTGCCGCACCTCCGCGTCCGGCAGCTGTTCGAGACCGCGCAGCACGTACGCGGCGCGTGCCGGACCGGACAGCGCGGACAACTGCTGGTCCAGGGCGAGTTCGTCGGCACCGCCGGAGCGGGGGAACACCCGCAGGCCCCACACCTGGGGCAGCAGCGGCGGGAACTGGGCGCGCTTCGGCCAGGCCGGCCGTCTGAGCGGAAGCCCCGCCTCCAGCGCCTGCCGCAGCACCCGGCCGCGGATGTACGCGTATCCGGGCGCGGCCGTCCCGCGCGGCACAGGCACCCCCGCCGAGCCCCCGGAGCCGCGCCCGGCCCGTCCGCGCGGCAGCGAACGCTGCACGACGGAGTGGGCGGTCAGCACCCGCCGGTTGCGGCCGAGCGACGGCGGCAGGACGAGATACGCCATCCGCACCAGACGCGGATAGTGCTCGACGAGCGCGGCCTCGGCCTGCTCGACACCGACGGCGGGGCGTACGAGATCCTGGGTGCTCACGTTCAGCAGAACGAGCGAATACTGCGATAGTCACCAGGCTGGGGAAAGCCGTACTGCCGTGTCGCGGTGAGGCGTTCACGCATCCGTTCCACCGCCTCGTCCGGCACGCCGAGACCTCCGGTACGCAGCGTTCCGTCGAGCCGTGGAGCCTCGCCGGCTCGTCGAACGCGGCAGCCGGGTACCCGGGCGTCACACCGACGACCGTCAGGGCGAACCCGGCACGGTGCCCGCTCGCCACGGTCCGCCCGGACCGGTGCCGCCGGACCGGTACCGGTGAGCCGACGCGGTCAGTCCGACGGCCAGCCCGACAGCCCGCTGAAGCCGACCGTGCCCCTGGCCCCGGTCCCGTTGTGCGCGGCCGTCATGAACAGGCCCGCGTCCTGCACCGCCGCCGCGCCCGGCACCGTCGGCGTGGCGACAAGGCGCCACGTCGCGCCGTCGTCCGTGGAGCACTCGCCGGTGAACCGGCCGTCCGCGCGGCCCAGCCGCAGCAGCACCGGCGCCGTCACCCCCGTCACCCGCCGGTAGGCGTCCACCGTGCCGTCGCCGTCACTGTCGTACGAGAAGACGACCCCGTTCGCCGGGGTGACCGCGAGATTGAGGAATCCGGGGGAGCCGGCCGTCGCCAGGCTGTTGCGCACGACGATGCCCGCCCGCGCCCAGGCGCCCGTCGCCGGCTGGGAGTCCACCCGCAGCGTCAGGCTCACGCCGTCCCGCAGCACGCCCTGCCGGTGGACCGCCCCGAACTGCTCGGTCGTCCGCCACAGGTCACCGCCGCCGCCGTTGATCGCGAAGCGGCCGTCCAGGTGCCCGAACACGGCCGAGTTGCTCGAATGCGTCCGCCATCCGGCGGGGAGCGGGCCGGCCACGTACAGGCTGCCCCGGTGCACCGCGGTGACGGGCGTCTCGCCCTGCGGCCCGTAGGTGGCGCGCAGTTCGTACGGCAACGGTTCGAGCGGGGAGGTGAGCGGGCCCGGCGGGGCCTGCACCGTCCAGCCCACCGTCCCCGAACCGGCCGCCGGCACGGGCGGCAGGGCTCGCGGCGGCTGCTCGCCGAGTCCGGTGACCGCGAAGTCCACCGGCCCCGTGCCCCGCAGCCCGTTCACGTTGCGGAAGGCGGCCGTGACCGAGGCGGTGCCGCCCGGCCCCAACACCGGGGGCGTCGCCGTGACGGTGACGGTGCCCTGGTACGGGGCCAGGGACAGCACCTCGTGCACCCGGCGCGCCGTACGGTACGGATCGCGCACCGGCCGCAGCGGATACGCGGTCCGTTCCCGGGTCCACGGCTCCTCGGTCGCGTACCAGTCGAACGCCTTCGGTGGCCTGCCCTGCGCGAGCGCGTCCTCCAGCTCGTCCAGGAACGCCTGCCACTGCGGCAGATGGAAGTCACCGACCAGGCCCTGCCAGTCCCGGTTGGCATAGTTCGCGAGCCGGCCGGCGTCCGCCGTGACCCGGTCCGCCCACGTGGTGACGAGAACCCGGGCGGTGCGCTCCAGCTGCTCCCGCTCGGCCTCCGACGAGGCCATGCGCTTCGCGTCCTCCAGCCACGGCCCGAGCAGGAACGCACGATGCGAGCCGGTCATCTCCTCACTCAGCCGCATCAGCTTCAGCCACAGCCGCGACAGGGTCCGGAAGGCCACCTGGTCGCCGCGCCCGTGGGCGGCCTCCAGGTGCGGCAGCAGCTGCCAGGAGCGGTTCGCGAGCGCCTGCCGGCCCAGATCGGTGAGGTCGTAGCGGTACGCGTCGGATCCCCGCAGCTCCTCCCGTACGTCCAGCAGCGCCGCGAAGGCCTGGTCGAGGACGCCGGGGTGGTAGGCGGGCGTGTGGGTGGCGTAGTACGTACCGGACGCGGCCGTCAGCGACGGCCGGGCGGCGAAGATGGAGTCGTGCGGGCGGCCGTCCCGGCTGCTGATCCGGTAGACGGAGTCCCGCAGCGCGGCGAACGCGGCCCGGGCCGCCTCGTCCCGGCCGCCGTAGCGCAGATCGGCGTACCCGGCGAACCACTCCTCGCGGTCGATCGCCTCCTCGTGCCAGGCCAGTTCGGAGAACAGCTCCAGCGCCGCCGGATCGCGCTCGGCGGCCTCGGGCATGTAGGCGGTCCCGGCCAGCGCGGAGCCCGGCTTGTCCCGCCACCGCGTGAACCGCTCGGTCCAGATGTGCGTCTTGGCGCCGAGCGTGGTCCGCCCGCCGAAGTTCGGGATGGTGCCGAACGCGTACGGCGCACCTCCCCAGTCCTTCTCACGGTCCACGACGGTGTCGAGATCGGACAGTCCGTCGACGATGAGCAGATGCCTCTTGTCGAGGGCGTCGAGCAGATCACGGCGCGGATTGGCCTGCCAGCCCAGGATCAGCCACAGCGCACCGGGGCGGGCGGTCCGCAGGGCCCGCTCCACGGCTCGGGCGGCGTCCGGCACGGGCACGTCCCCGGCGGAGCCGCCCTCGTGCAGCAGGTCCATCTTGAAGTGCCCGATCTCGCCGAACAGATCGTGCTGGTGACGGTAGAACGCGGCCGCGACCCGCTCGAAGGCCTCCGTGCGCGGATCGAGCCAGTCGGGCCGCTTCAGACCGGACCAGGTGCCCTGCGCAACGGTGCGGGCACCGGGGTTGCGGTCGGCGAAACCGTCGGGGACGGTGCCGAAGTAGCCGGGCATGACGGGGGACATGCCCAGCTCGCGCAGCCGGGCGGTGATTCGCCGGCCCAGCTCGGCGCGCCGGGCGACCAGCTCGGGGCTCATCGGGCCGCCGTACGCGCTCATGTTCTGCAGGAGCCACCACGGCTGATGGGACGGGGCGGGGAGCCAGGTGCGCGCCTCGGCGTCGGAGTAGCCGAAGTCCTGGAGCAGCCGGTGGTAGACGGCTTCCTGGCCCGGGGTGACCAGGACCTCGTTGCAGCCGTGCAGGGCGAGGACGTCGATCAGCCGCTCCCAGCGCGGCCAGTCCGCGTACGGGGCCGTGTAGCCGTCATGGGTGTCGTTGAACGCGAACCGGTGCGGGACGGTGGCCGCGCGTTCGAGCGGGCGCTGGGGTGCGGGGAGCCGGAGGGGGAGGTCCAGCTGGGTGCCGGCCCAGGAGACATGGGCTCCGCACTCGTACTTGAGGTACCAGTGCACGCCGGTGAGCAGGGCCACGGGGCCGGTGCCGGCGACCTCGATGCGTCCCGTGGTGCCGGAGACCCGGAAGCGTTCCCCGCCGCCGTCCTCGGGCAGGTCCGAGAGCCGGAACTGTGCGGCGTGGTGGGGGATCAGCAGGCGGTGCAGCGCGGCGCGGGCGGGGTCCGTAGCCGTGGGTCCTTCGCCCCTGCCGGCGCCGCTGCCGCTGCCGGCGTCACTGTTGTCGTCGGAGGCGCCGGAGGCGGGGGCGGCGAAGGCCGTACTCACCCCGATCGCTCCCGCGGTGCTGAGCAGTGAACGTCTCGAAAGCCGGCTCATCGCGCTCCTCCGTGTTGCTGGTGAGACAACAGGTGCGTGTGCGTCGCGCGGCACGTTACCCGGCGTTCGCCAGCGCACGAGGGTGCCGAGCGGGCACGATGGCCGGATGCGTACGGAACGAGCTCGAAGCACCACCCCGATAGCCCTGGCCGCCCTGGCCCTGACCGCCGTCACGGCCCTGACGGCCTGCGGCGCGGACGACGAAAAGGCCCCCGACGCGCCGAAGACGGCGACGGGGACCCTGGAACAGCTGGCCGAGCAGGCCGAGTGCGACCCGAACATCCAGACGGACGCCAAGGAACTGCGGCAGGCGAACTGCGCGACGAAGGACGGCAAGTACGTCCTGGCCACGTTCGCCACCGACCGCGGACAGCGCGAGTGGATCAACGAGGCCAACGACTACGGCGGCTCGTACCTCGTCGGCAGGAAGTGGGTCGTGGTCGGCGAGGAGAAGGTGGTCACAGCACTGCGCGGCCGGCTCGGCGGGACCGTGGAGACCGGCTCGTCGCACGGCGGACACTCGGGGAGCAGTGCCGACGGCGGTGGGGGACACGAGCAGGAGCACTCCGGCCATCACTGAGCAGGCCGCGCAGTTCGGTGGGGGGTCAGGGGGGACGGGGGCGGTCGGGGGAGGGGAGAGAGCGGAGGTGGTGCCGAACCCCAGGGGCTCAACCCGGGAGCCCCGGGGCTCGGCGCCGGCTCACTCTGCGGATCTGGCCGACTCGGTGGTCATCGGCACCGCCGGCCGCCGTTGATGCAGTTCACCACCTTGTTCATCAGGTTCTCGTCGAAGACGTTGATGAAGTCGCCGTGGTCGGTGATGGGCTTGTGCAACTGCTCCGGGAAGGAGTCGACCGCGAAGACGCTCGGATTCTCCCCGTCGAAGACGGGGGGCGGAACGTCGTAGACGATGCGCTGCACCAGCTGCGGAATGGCCCTGAAGCCGTTCTGGCAGCTGCCGTTCTCATCCGCGAAGGCGACATGGGTGCGGTGATTGGCGCTGTCGGTGTTCTGGCCGTCCCAGCAGCTCTGGAATTTGAATGTCCGTACCACCTGACTGCCCTCCGGGCAGATCGGGTACTTGTCCTTCAGCTGACGGTCCTCGAATCCGGTGCAGCTCCACGATGCATTGGCATTGGCATCACCGTTGACAAAGGCCTTGGCGTCACCGGTGATGATCCGCAGGAATCGTGGCATCGCGGTGACCTTGGAGACGGGACTTCCCACGAAATTGAGCGTGACCTGGGCCGGGGTCTGGATCTCGCCGACATTCTGGTCCTTGCCGCCGCCGTCGGCCTGGGCGTCGTTCTCGTCCTGCCCGTTCTGCAGTCGCAGCACCGGCCAGTAGTAGGTTGACCTGTCGCCCTGGTTACGGCAGGTGGTGTCGCCGTTGGCAAGGTCGTCGTCGCTGGCGAAGGCGTCGTTGGCCTGGTTGCCGACGTAGTCGTGCATATGGTGCGCGCCATTGCTCACACCGGGCGCGACGATGACATTGTCCGGGTTGAACTTGCCGTTCTCGTTCTTGCCGCAGTCGGTGCTGAAGGTGCCCTTGGAGGCGCCTCGGCGGTTCCGGGGGCCGTTGACGTTCGGCTGCACGGACTGGATGTCGACGAAGTCGTTCTGCTCGGGACCGTTGCCGGCCTGACCGCCGTTGTCGTTGCCGCCCTGGTCGCCGCCGTCCTGGCCGCCGTCCTGACCCTGGCCCTGGTCCTGACCCTGATCCTGGCCGCCGTCCTGGCCTTGGTCCTGCCCGCCGTCCTGGCCCTGGTCCTGACCTTGGTCCTGGCCACCGTCCTGGCCCTGGTCCCCGCCGCCGTTGTCGGCGTCGTCGGCGCGCAGGGTGCACGGCGCCATGTTCTCCAGGCCCTGCGGTTTGGGTGCGCCGCGCTCGATGAGCGAGACGATCCGCTGGATGATGACCAGCCGCTCGTTTCTCAGCGGAGCGAGAATCTGCTGCTGTCCGTAGGAGGGGTCGCTTTCGACCCGCTCCTTGTTCTCGGCGAATCGCTGATACGCCGTGGTGATCTGGGTGTCCAGCGTCGCGAGTTCACGGTCCACGGAACCGCGTTGCTGCTGGGGTACTTCGGGCAGTTCGTTTCCGACGTCCGGACAGTCGATGGTCGACACCGACTGTCCGGCGGCCTGGGTCTGGTCGGGGCGCTGACCGGTCCAGCCCTCACCCGCGGATGCGTAGACATTGACCGCGATCAGCCCACCCCCGCCCAGAATGAGGGCAGCCGAGGCGGCTATCGCCCGGTTTGCCAGCGTTGAGCGTTTGCGTGTTGTGCGTGCCATGGAACTCCAATCCCGGGAGGGGAGCAGCGCGTCGTTCCATACGGACGGCGACGACGGCTCGTTCAGCCGGAGCCGGAATTCGTAGAAGTCTCCATTCGCAAACCGGACGTGACCGGACGTCAGTGACGGCTGTGACCTCAGTGAGCCCGGTGACGTCAGTGGCCGAGATGTGCCGGTGCGGTCGCACCGGCCCCGCTCAGGAGCGGGCGAGCAGCGCCGACTCCTGGTCGGGGGACAGGCCCACCGGGCTGCGGTCGGTGCGCTGCGGTGCGCTGCCGCCGAGACCGCGCAGCCAGGCCCATGTGTCGGCGACCGTCTCCTGGACCGGCCGGCAGCGCAGTCCGGCAGCCAGGGCCTTGGACACATCGGCGTCGTGGATCGCGTCGTACAGCTCGCCGCGCGGGATCCAGACCGGCAGATCGGTCCAGGGCTCGACCCCGGCCGCCGCGATGGTCTCCGCGTCCAGCCAGCGCAGCTCCGCGTCGGAGCCGGTCACCCGCACGCAACTCTCCAGCAGCTCGCCCATGGTCGTGTGCCCGGGCGGGGACACCAGGTTGTACGGGCCGGCGAGACCCTGTTCCGACGCGTCGAGGGTCCACTGCGCGAGATCGCGTACGTCGACGTACTGCACCGGCAGATCCCGCGGTCCGGGCGCGGGCACCGGGCCGCCGCGAGCCACGCGGTTCAGCCACCAGGGCAGCCGGCCCACGTTCTCCCACGGGCCGATGATCAGCCCCGCGCGTACCAGCAGCGACCGCTCCGGGCCGAAGGCCTCCGTCGCGGCCAGTTCACCGCCCCGCTTGTCCCGGGCGTAGTCCGTGGCCTCGGCGCCGGCCGCCGCGCCCGCCACCAGGGGACCGTTCTCGTCGAGTCCAGCGGCCGGCGGCCAGGCGTAGACCGAGCGACTGGACACATACGCATACCGGCCGACACGGTCCGCGAGGAGCCGTGCCGACTCCTGCACGGCGGACGGGGCGGCCGACCAGGTGTCGACCACGATGTCCCATTCACCCTCCGCGAGCGCCTTCAGACCACCCGGCGCGACCCGGTCACCGTGCAGCACCCGCACACCGGACGGGGCCTCGTGCCGCCCCCGGTGGAACACCGTCACCTCCCAGTCGCGCCGGAGCGCCGCCTCCGCGACCGCCCGCCCCACGAACTCCGTGCCGCCCAGAATCAGAAGTCTCATGCTGCCGACCCTGCCCTCCCGGACGGCATGACGTGCGCAATTCCGCTGCCGGGAGAATCCGTTGATGCAGGTCGTGCGGGGGCCGCGGTGGGGGCCGCGGTGGGGGCCGTGACGCAGGTCGTGAAGCAGGCCGTCTGACGGAATCCGGCCAAGGGATGGCACCATGTGCGAGCCATGACAGATGCCTGGTCGCCGATGCGCGCCCTGCGAGCCGCACTTTTCGCGGCGGTGTGCATCTCGCTGGCCGGGGTGGGGCATTCGTCCATGTCGGGTCATGATCTTCCGGTCACCGCGGTCCTGTTCGCGTTCGTGCTCACCGCTGCCGCGGGGTGGCTCGCGGGCACCCGACGCCGTGGCGCGCTCACCATCGGCTCGGGCCTGCTCACGGTCCAGGGCGTCCTCCACCTGGTCTTCGCGGGCTCCGAGCCCCATGACTCCGGCGGCAGGGGCCACCACCACACGGCGGCGACGGGCGCGGACGCCACGTCGAACGGCGCCGCCACGCTCGACATGGCGCCGACGGCCGGCACGGCCGCTGCCGACACTCTCGTGGCCGAGGCCACCGCGCACCTGACGCATCTCGCCGCCGGTCCCGGCGGCATGCTCGCCGCGCACGTCCTCGCCGCCGCGGTCTGCGCGCTGTGGCTCGCGCACGGCGAGACCGCCCTCTTCCGGCTCGCCCGCACCGCCGGGACCGTCCGCACCTCCGTCTTCGCGCCGCTGCGGCTGCTCCTCGCCGTCGTGCGCGTGCCGGAACTCCCGTACTCCGTACGCCCGCGCCCCCGCACCCGGCGCCTCCACGGAGTCGTCCTCGCGCACAGCGTCTCCCGGCGGGCCCCGCCCGGCCGCCCGTACACCCGCGCCACGGTCCCTGGAGCACTCGTCTGACACCCGGGGGCCGCATCCCCCATGTCAACGCCGACTCCTAGGACCATCATGGCCATTGACGACCCCGTACGGGGCAACACCGACACCCCTGGCGCCCCTGGCGCATCCGAGGCGCCGGCCGCGGCGGAGACCCGCTCGACCTGGAGCGCGCTCCGCCCGCTCGTCCTGCGCATCCACTTCTACGCGGGCATCCTCATCGCCCCGCTGCTGCTCGTCGCCGCCACCAGCGGACTCCTCTACGCCCTCTCCTTCCCGGCCGAGAAGATCCTCTACAGCCACGAGCTGACGACCGACGTCGGTGAACGCAAGATCCCGCTGGACACCCAGGTCGCCGCCGCCCGCAAGGCGCACCCCGAGGGCACGGTGACCGCCGTGTGGCCCTCCGCCGAGGACGGGGCGACCACCCGGGTCCTCATGAGCAGCGACGAGGTCGAGGAGGGCAAGTCCCTCGCCGTCTTCGTCGATCCCTACACCGCCCAGGTACGCGGTGACCTTCCCAGTTACGGCAGCTCCGGCGCGCTCCCGCTGCGCACCTGGCTCGACGAGCTCCACCGCGATCTGCACCTCGGCGACCTCGGCCGCAACTACAGCGAGCTGGCCGCCAGCTGGCTCTGGGTGGTCGCCCTCGGCGGACTGCTCCTGTGGATCGGCCGCAAACGATCCGCCAAGCGCGCCCTGTTCGTCCCCGAGCGCGGCGCGAAGGGCCGCCGCCGCACCCTGTCCTGGCACGGTTCCGTCGGTCTGTGGGCGGTCACCGGTCTGGTGCTGCTCTCCGCCACCGGACTGACCTGGTCGAGGTACGCGGGCGAGAACATCGGTGCCGTCCAGGACCAGCTCGGCGGCGCCACCCCGGTCGTCGCCGCGACCCTCGACGGCGCGGCCGCGGGCGGCGACGAGCACGAGGGCCACGGCGCCGACGGGCACGGGGACGCCCACCAGGGCGCCGACATCGGCATCGACAACGCCGTCGCGGCGGCCGCGGGCGAGGGCGTGGACGGCCGGATCTCCGTCGTCCTCCCGGCCGACGGCAGCGGCTACGTCGTCAAGGAGACCGACACCCTCTTCCCGGTCAACCTCGACTCGGTCGCGATCGACCCGGCCGACGCGCGCGTCATGGACGAACTGCGGTTCGCCGACTACCCGCTGCTCGCCCAGCTCACCCGGTTCGGCATCGACGCCCACATGGGCGTCCTCTTCGGACTGCCCAACCAGCTCGCACTCGCGGCGCTCATGATCGGGCTGATCATGCTCACGGTGTGGGGCTACCGTATGTGGTGGCTGCGCCGTCCGACGAAGGGCCGCGGGCTGGGCTTCGGACGGCCGATACCGCGGGGCGCCTGGCGCAAGGTACCGGTGACGGCGATGCTGCCGCTGGCCGCCGTGACCGCGCTGGTGGGCTGGTTCGTCCCGATGCTCGGCGTCAGCCTGCTGGTGTTCCTCGCCGTCGACATCACCCTGGGCCTGGTCGCACGGGCGAGGGGCGGGGCCCCCGCCGCGTAGGTCGTGTCTGACGAGCCGGGCCGAAGGGCCCGGTCCGGCGGAGGCCGTGAGGCTGCGCGGGACCGGGCCCAAGGGCCGTATCAGGGCGTGTACGTGTAGCCGACCCGCCGCACGGTCCGGATCGTGTCGCGGTGCTCGGCGCCCAGCTTGCGGCGCAGCCGCGCCACGTGGACGTCGACGGTCCTGCCGTCGCCCACATGACCGTAGCCCCACACGGTCGTCACCAGCTGGTCGCGGGTGTGGACGCGGTGCGGATGCGCCACGAGATGCGCCAGCAGCTCGAACTCCAGATACGTGAGGTCGAGCACCTGCCCGGCCACCGCCGCGGTGCGCCGGGCGGTGTCGATGCGCACGGGACCGGTCTCGCCGCCGTCCGTGAGCGGACCGGGGCCCGGGCTCCGGCCCGGGTCCTGGCCGGGGCCCGGCTCGGTGACTTCGGCCGGCGTCTGCGCGGTGGCCGCGAGGAGCGGTGGCTGCCGGTCGGCCGGTACGAGAACGAGGTAGCCGACCATCGGAGGCCGGCCCGGGAGCACGGGCAGTGTGTGCTGCGGTGCCGGGAGCCAGGTGGCGCCCGGCGGGAGGAAGTCCCCGACGTGCACGACCTCGTCCGGGTCGACGGCTCGCAGCCGGTGCCGGTTCTGGACGGTGGCTGCGGTGCCGGTGCTGGTCGCGGTCGCGGTCGAGAAGGAACGGGAGTTCGCCATGAGAGGTCAGCTCTTTCGCGCGGAGAGTCGTCGATCCCCGGATCGGGGGAGTCGGATCGACGGAACGGACGGACGGACGTGCGTACGTCGTGCGCGTCGGCCGAAGGCCTCGGCAGGGCCCGCTGAAGGGTCCTGGGGAAGGCTTTAGAGGGCCGACGCGTTCCTCGCGCGGCAACACACACGGTCGAAGTCGTGGTGCTGACGGGAAGGCCAGAACGGCTCCAGGTCGCTGCGACCTGTCACGTTGTCCCGAAGTCTGGCCATACGCCTATTCAAGCAGATGAAGCGGCAGGACAGCAGACCCCTCTCACGAGACGGACACCACCGTCCGCCCCGCGCGGTCCTCAGCCCACGAGACGCTTGCGCCAGTCCAGCGGGGTGACCGTGATCGCCCGGCCGGGATCGCCGTCCCAGTCGGTGGCGAGCCCCACCCCGGCGAGCGCCGCCACCACCTCGTGCCCGACCGCGGCCGTGGTCTCCGGGGAACCGTCGAACCCGCCGTACAGCAGCGTCAGTCCGTATCCCGCGGCCACCGAGTCCGTGCACTGCGTGTGGAAGTAGACGAAGCCGCGCGCGCCGGGCGACCCGGCGTCACCTATCTCGGACTCGCCGCAGTTGCGGCAGCAGGTGAAGTTCTCCCGGGCGGTGATGCCGGCCGACTCCAGGGACCCGAAGGCGCGCGTGAGCCGCTCGGGGTCCGTCTGGCCCTCCCAGTCGGCCTGCTCGGCCACCCGCTCCAGCCACATCCGGTCCACCAACTGTCGTGCCTGCTCGGGCGACACCGGTCGGTCGTCGCCGGAGACGAGGTAGTCCTCGGCCGCCTCGGACAGCTGGGCCCGGGTGACGTAGCCGCCGACCAGCAGCCCCTGGACTAGCTCCTCGACCTGCTTGCGATCGTCGGGGTCCAGCTCGGGAGCGGTCTCCGGGGCGGGCCCCAGGTCCAGCGGCTCCCAGCCGAGCCCCGCGTCCCAGCCGTCCTCCTGCCGCGCCCAGCCCAGCATCGCCGCCACCACGGCTTCCGGGGCGTCGACCCGCACCTGGAAGTGCCGGTCGGGCGCCCCGGCGCGATGCTCCAGCGTGTAGTCACCACCCGTCTCGTGCCACACCTGGACGAAGACATCGGGCAGGTCCGGTATCCGCTGCACCACGAGGAACTTGTCCTGCGGGCCGCCGATCCGGCACACCAGCTCACCGAGCCGCTCCGCGGTCGCCCGCACGTGCCGCTGCCCGTTCTCCGTCATCACTGTGATCGCAAGCATGCGCACCACCATGGCAGGCCCCACTGACAACGAGGGCGACGGGCGACGGGGCGACGGAAGGGACGGGAGCGACGGAGGCGACGAGGTCTGTGGCGACAACGGAAAGGGCGCCCACCGCAAACGGTGGGCGCCCCTCGCGAGCGGTCGCGAGCGGATCAGACCTGGCCGGCCTTCTCCAGCGCGGAACAGCAGGTGTCCACGAGCAGACGCGTCACCACGTACGGGTCGACGTTCGCGTTCGGACGGCGGTCCTCGATGTAGCCCTTGCCGTCCTTCTCGACCTGCCACGGGATACGGACCGAGGCGCCGCGGTTGGAGACGCCGTAGCTGTACTCGTTCCACGGGGCGGTCTCGTGCAGACCGGTCAGCCGGTCGTCGATGCCGGCGCCGTAGTTCTTGACGTGGTCGAGCGGCTTGGAGCCCTCGCCCAGCGACTCGCACGCGGTGATGATCGCGTCGTACCCCTCGCGCATCGCCTTGGTCGAGAAGTTGGTGTGCGCGCCCGCGCCGTTCCAGTCGCCCTTCACCGGCTTGGGGTCGAGCGTCGCGGAGACCTTGAAGTCCTCGGCGGTGCGGTACAGCAGCCAGCGGGCGATCCACAGCTGGTCCGCGACCACCAGCGGCGCCAGCGGGCCGACCTGGAACTCCCACTGGCCCGGCATGACCTCGGCGTTGATGCCGGAGATGCCCAGACCCGCCGCGAGGCAGTTCTCCAGGTGCGCCTCCACGACGTCGCGGCCGTAGATCTCGTCGGCGCCGACACCGCAGTAGTAGCCGCCCTGCGGGGCCGGGAAGCCGCCGACCGGGAAGCCGAGCGGACGGTCGCCGTCGAAGAACGTGTACTCCTGCTCGATGCCGAAGACGGGCTCCTGCGCGGCGAACTTCTCCGCGACCTCGACCAGCTGCGCACGCGTGTTGGACGGGTGCGGCGTCATGTCCGTGTCGAGGACCTCGCACAGCACCAGGATGTCGTCGCCGCCGCGGATCGGGTCGGGACAGGAGTAGACCGGCTTCAGCACGCAGTCGGAGGCGTGACCCTCGGCCTGGTTGGTGCTGGATCCGTCGAAGCCCCAGATGGGCAGCTCGGCGACGGTCGTGGCGGAGCCCGTCAGAATCTTCGTCTTCGAGCGAAGCTTCGCGGTCGGCTCGGTGCCGTCGATCCAGATGTACTCAGCCTTGAAGGTCACGGGGCCTCATCCTTTGCGGGTGCAGCGGGTATGAGGCGCAGCTTCGCAACACCGGATTTCCCGTCCATTGCTCGATTGTGAACCCCGTGTTACTCAGGAATCCTTCGTTTCCCGCGACCTCTCCGCGACCGCACCGGCGTTGGGCGATGCCTCGAATCCGGCATTCCGGATTCGCCGGACGAGCTGAAGCCGTCCGTGTCGTATACGGGGTTGAGGCGCACCCTCACGCTGTCCGGCCGTCGTGATCGCGGCGGCGTCGACGAGGAGCGGCACGTCCTCAGTCGCGGCCCGTGTGCCGGGAGGCCGGCGTCGGTGCCCGTGCCGGCGCCGGCGCCGGCGCCGGTTCGAGCAGGTTCCGGCGCAGAGCGGTCTCCCAGGCGTCGTCGATGCCCAGCAGGTTTCTGGTGTAGTCGCGTACGGAGCCGTGCTGCCGCGTCAGGGCGGTGAGGAAGAGGCGCATGACGTCGGCGGGGGCGCGGCCGTAGCCCGGCCAGGCGGGTTCCTGGCCGGGGTGGTCGGCACGCCAGTCGTGGAGGAGCCGTTCGGTGGCCAGTTCGGTGAGGGCGAAGTCCTCGATGACGCGCTGCTCGGGCACGCCCAGAAGGGTCAGTACGAGCGCGGCGACCAGTCCCGTGCGGTCCTTGCCGGACGCGCAGTGGAACACCACGGGCCCGTCGCCCGCCGTGGCGATCACCTCGAGCGCCCCGCGCAGCTCCGTGACGCCGTCGTGGGCGACCTCCATGTACTTCTCGGCGAGGAACGGGCCGGTCTCCACCCCGGGGCCCAGGGCCGCCTGGTCGTACGGGCGGTGCTCGATGCTGAGATTGTGGTAGGTCAGTGACTCGTGCTCGGGGATCCGGCCCTTGGCGTCGATCTCCCAGGGGTAGCGCAGATCGATGACGGTACGGACACCCAGGCCGAGGAACCGGTCCCAGTCCCCGCCCGTGAGCTTGCCCAGCGAGTCGGAGCGGTACAGGAGTCCCCACCGCACCGTGCTGCCGTTCTCGGCCTGATAGCCGCCCAGGTCGCGGAAGTTGTGGAGCCGCTCGAAGGCTATGTGTCTCTTCACAACGCGTCACCCTACGTCCGCGCCGGGACACAGGCGGTGGACGCGGGACCGGAACCGGCACCGGCACCGGCGCCTGCACCTGGGTCCACGCCGGCATCGCTGTCACCGCGACTCTGCCACGGGTGCAGACTTGCCTCCATGACGAAGCTGCGGATCGGACTGATCGGAACGGGTCCCTGGGCGGAGCGCACCCAGGCCCCTGCTCTCGCCGCGCACCCGGAGGCCGTCTTCACCGGGGTGTGGGGGCGCCGCCCGGAGGCCGCCGCCGCGATCGCCGCGGCCCACGGGGTCAAGGCGTACGACGACGTGGACGCCCTCATCGAGGCGAGCGACGCCGTCGCGATCGCCCTGCCGCCCGACATCCAGGCACCGCTGGCGGCGCGGGCGGCCGCCGCAGGGCGGCATCTGCTGCTGGACAAGCCGGTGGCGACCACGGTGACGGGAGCCCGCGAAGTCGTGACCGCCGTGGAGGGCACGGGCGTCGCGTCGGTCGTCTTCTGCACGCTGCGGTTCGCCGCGGACACCGCGCCGTGGATCGCGGAACAGGCCGCCGCGGGCGGCTGGTTCACCGCGCGGGCGCACTGGCTCGGCTCGCTGTTCGCGAGCGGCTCGGACAGCCCGTACGCGGCCTCGCCCTGGCGCCGGGAGAAGGGCGGGCTGTGGGACGTCGGCCCTCATGTGCTGTCCGTGCTGCTGCCCGTACTCGGCGACGTGAGCGACCTGACGGCGCTGCGCGGACCGGCCGACACGGTGCATCTCGCCCTGCGGCACGGGTCCGGGGCGTCGAGCACGGCCACCCTCGGCCTGAGCGCGCCACCGGAAGCCGCCGGCGCCGCCATCGAACTCTACGGCGAGCGGGGGCGGGTGCCGATGCCCGCGTGGGGCGATGCGATCGGCTCGTTCCGGTCGGCGATGGACGCGCTCCTGGAGTCGGCGCGTACGGGGGACGCGCACGCGTGCGACGTACGGCTCGGGCTGCGCATCACGGAGATCCTGGCGGAGGCGGAGGAACGGCTTCGATAGCCGCCCCTCCGCCTGCCCGTGGCGAGCGCCGTCAGCCGACGCGCTCGATGCGCGCGTTGCGGATCAGGAACTTGCCGGGCTCGCGCACCTGCTCGAACGCGGCGTTGTTCAGCAGCGCGCAGCTACCGGACACCGAGGTGACCTCGACGGTCGTGGACTTGTCGTTGTCGAGGTTGGTCACCTTCAGCTTCGTACCGGCCGGGAACTGGCTGCTGGAGGCGGCCGGGGCGCCGCCCTCGCCGGACAGGGTCACGGTCGAACCGGCGCAGACGACCTCACCGGCGGCCCCGCCGTTGTTCCCGCCGTCCTCGGCGCCGCCTTCGTCACCGGCACCTGCACCGCCGTCGTCCGCGGGCGGCTGCTCCTCGGCGGGCGGCTGCTCCATGCCCGGGGGCGCTTCCTCGGCAGGGGGCTGCTCCTCGGCCGGCGGCTGCGCGGGCGGCGCGGCCTGACCGCCGCCGCCCTCCCCTGCGCCCTGGCCGACCTCACAACCCGACGCCTCCTGCTGGACGTTGATCTGTGCGATCACGGCTTCGCGGTTGGCGATCCGGGCCGCCGACTGGGCATCGGGATTGGCCCGCTGACCGGCGATGAAGTTCTCGTTGTTGCGAATCGCCTGCGCGAGTCCGTCACAGGCCACCGACGCCTGGCTTGTCCCGGTCATGACAATCGCAGTACCGCCGACCAGCGCCGCGGCGCCGATCATGAGGGCGATCTTCTTCTTGCCGCTGAGGGTCTTCTTGCGCGACACGTAAGGCTCCTGTCCTCGGCCGTGAACGGCGGCCGGATGGGTTCCGTGTGCCGTTACGTACGAGTAGGCCGAGGGCTCTGCTCAACCGCCACAGGCGGGACTTCCTTAACTGAGGCTTAAGTTTTCGCAGGTGGGCGAGGAGCTGCGGTTTCGCGGTCCGGCCGGAGAGCGCGTTCAGCGATCCAGTGCGTCCCGTACCGCCTCGTCCGTGCGCGCCACGACCGCCGTGCCGTCGCCCGCCGTGATGATCGGACGCTGGATCAGCTTCGGGTGCTCCGCGAGCGCCTCGATCCACCGGTCCCGCGAGGCGGCGTCGCGCGACCAGTCCTTCACGCCGAGTTCCTTGGCTGCCGCTTCCTGTGTGCGGGTGATGTCCCACGGCTCAAGGCCGAGCCGCCCGAGCACCTCGCGGATCTCGTCCGTCGACGGCACGTCCTCCAGGTAGCGCCGCACCGTGTACGACGCGCCTTCCTCGTCGAGCAGATGCAGCGCACTGCGGCATTTCGAGCACGCGGGATTGATCCAGATCTCCATCCCGACACCGTACTCCCCATGCGCCTCTCGAACACCCTGAACACCCTTTGGCCAGGGGCGATTGTCAGTGGCGGGCAGTAAAATCGAACTAGTTCGTGAGGGTCCAACCACCGCGCCAGGAGGTCGCCGATGGCCGTAGCCACGATCACGACGAAGCCGGGGACGAGGACGAAGAGGGGGACGGGGACGAAGACGGGGGCGCTGCCCGAACCGACGAAGCGGCCACTGCCCGCGGGCCTCCCGCGCGAGTGGTACGAAACCCACAACCGCCGGCTCAAGGCCATGCGCATCGCCATCGCCCTGCTCGACACGGGGGTCTACCACCCGGCCAACGCCAGCAACCGCCGGATACGCACCACGGCCGAGCGCATCGGCATCCACCCGCCGTCCGAGACGACGTGCCGCATGGTGCGCTCACTGATCCACTACGCCGACTGACGGCCGGGATCCACGGGTCCGGATCCACGAGTCCGGATCCACGAGTCCGGAGTCGGGAATCCGGAGCCAAGATGTGCGTGGGCGCGCCCCGCGGTCCGGTCCGCCGGCCGGCCCGGGGCGCTCCCGCGCACCCGCGGCGGGCGACTCCTATCGACGTCTCTCGATCCTCGGCAGCCGGTAACTCCCGTCCAGCACGTCCTCCTTGGGCGCGTACAGACGCACCACGGGCCGGAAGTCCCCGGGCGGGGCGGGCAGCCAGTTCGCGGCCCAGGCCGGATCGGCCGGCCGCTCCTGCTGGATGTGGACGGTCAGGGAGCCGTCGTCGGCGTGGACGAGTCCGGGGGTGCGGTCGCCGATCGAGTACCGCCCGATCGGATTGGCGACGAGATAGTGGTCCGGGGTGTCGTACATCGTCACCGTCCAGAACGACTCGACGGGCGGCGGCTGTTCGAAGCGCAGCGTGTACGCCCGGGAGCCGGTGAGCCCCTCGCCGTCGGCGTCCGTGAAGACCTCGGCCTGCACGGACTCGTAGCCGTGGTTCCCCCACAGCGCGCTGCGCGCCGCGACGGCACGTACGAGGTACGACTCCTCGCGGTCCGCGATCCTCCACCGGGGTGAGTCGTGCGTGCCGACGCCGAAGTGGTCCAGGTTGTAGTCGCAGGCGTGCGGGTCCAGCGCCCACTCCCCGGGCCCTGTGCCGTCGCCGGCCCGGCTCCGCAGTGCCTCCTCGATCCGGGACCGGCCCCGGACGAAGCCGTCCTTCAGCGCCTTCGCCAGGTCGGCGGCGGGGGAGACGTACGGCGACGGGCCCTCCTCCAGCAGTCCGAGGGGCTGGAACTTCTGCTGGTACGCGGCATCCTCGGCCGACGGAGGGAAGTCGGCCATCCACACCCGCAGCTTCTCGAAGAACCCGAGTGCCTCCCGTACCCCCGGCTCCGGCGTCGGCAGCCCCGCCCGGTGCTCCCGTCCGTCGAGCGCCTCGACCGCCAGCGCGTCCTGCAGTGCGGCGACTCTCGGCAGGTCGTCCGGCCCGTCGCACGACCAGCGCCCGACGGCCGTCACCACGGCGGTCGGCGCGTCGATGACCCCGCGCACGCCGTCGGGCTCCCGGCCGGCCCACCCGGGTGGCGCGACGAGCCAGCGGCCGCCCTCGGTGCCGGTCGCGCGGGAGCCGATGTACGCGAAGGAGTTGCTCCACGCGTCCACGAACTGCACCACGTGGTACGCGCTGCCGTCGCTGCCCGGTACCCGCAGCACCAGCGGTCCGCCGGACAGATCCAGCTGCGCGACCGAAGGAACCGTGTCGTTGCTGACCGAGGCGAACGTGTCATGGTGATCAGCGAGCTTGCGGGCGTGCGCGAACGCGTTGAACGGCGTCGGCGGCAGCCTCCCGATGCCCTTGCGGACGAGCGCCCCGGCCATCGTCAGCTCGTACACCAGCGGATACCCGTACACGTACGCCTCGGCGGCGAGTGCTTCCGTCACCGTCGCATCGGCCATCGAACAGCCCCTCCGGACCAGGGTGTGGTGTTTGCCCCGTAATAGTGAACTTATGGACGATTGATCAGCATGCGGAGTCTAGATCCCGCCGGGCCGCCCGCCCCGTATTGCTGCGGCGCCGTGCCGCACCGCCCGCACCGCTCGTGCCGTCCGCACCACCACGGCCGTGTGGCGTGTCACAGACAACCCGGCGGAGGCTGTGGGAACTTCAACTGTGTTACTTCTCAGTTCAGTTGGGGATGGTCTTGTCTTGCCCTGCCCGCACACCGAGAGGATCGAATGAGCACTCTGGAAGCAATGACGCTTGACCAGGTGGTCGACACGGCCCGATATCCCCTGTCGGAACTCGGGAGCGCCGAGGGGCAGGCCGTGGTTTCCCGGGCCCGGCGCGAACTGTCGGCACTCGGCTGCACCGTGCTGCCGGACTTCATCCGTCCGGTGCTCCGTGACGTCCTGTGCGAGGAATGCTCGGCCATCGCCCCACGGGCGCACTTCGACCTCGAGACGGTGAACGTCTACAACATCGCGGTCGACGCGGCACTGCCGCAGGACCACCCCGGCGTAAGGACCTTCCAGCGGGGCAACGCGTTCGTGGCGCGGGACCGTGTCCCCGAGAGCTCCCTCATCAGCCGGCTCTACTCGAACGAGGCGTTCCGGCGGTTCGTCGCCGAGTGCTTCGGGCTGCCCCGGCTGCACGAACTGGCCGATCCGCTCTCCGGACTGGTCCTCAACGTCGTCCAGCCCGGGATGGAGCACCCCTGGCACTTCGACACGAACGAGTTCACCGTCAGCATGCTCACGCAGGAGGCCGAGGACGGCGGCGTCTTCGAGTACTGCCCGAACATCAGATCCGCGCACGACGAGAACTTCGCCGACGTCCGGGACGTCCTGGACGGCCGCGGCGAGCGACTGCTCCGACGCCTCCCTCTGCACCCCGGTGACCTGCAGCTGTTCAAGGGCCGCTACTCCCTGCACCGGGTGAGCCCCGTGCGGGGCGGGACGGCGCGCCACTCGGCGATCTTCGCGTACAGCGAGCGCCCGGGAGTCATCGGGAGCGTGGCACGGACCCGGCAGCTCTTCGGCCGGGTGCTGCCCGCGCACCTGGCCGCCGAGGGCCGCGCGGTCCGGAGCGACCAGCTGCTGGACTGACCGTCGGCGTCCGTCCAGGAACGCGCCGCCCGGCGACCGAGCAATCCAGAGACTCAGTGACCCACGGAGGGCCAAGCCCCGTGCGATTCGACGAGACCGGAAAAGTCACCCTCGACCACATCTACACCCAGCCCGATCCCCGCGCCTACTTCAGAGTGCTGCGTCCCCTCGGCTACCGCGTTCCGCAACAGGCCAAGCCCTACTTCGCCAAACTCATCAAGGAGTACCGGGAGTCCCAGCAGGTCGCGGCGCCCCAGGTGCTGGACATCGGGTGCTCGTACGGGATCAACGCCGCCCTCGTGAAGTACGACGCGACCATGGACGAGTTGTACGAGCGCTACGAGGACGACGGCGAGGACGAGGGCGAGAACGGCGGCGAGGACGGCGGCGAGGACGGCGGCCGCGAGGCCCTGCTGGCCCGCGACCGGGAGCTGTCCCGGTCCCGCCGGCCCGCCCAGCCCATCCGCTTCGTCGGCCTGGACGCCGCAGGCAGCGCGCTGTCCTACGCGCTCGAGGCCGGCTTCCTCGACGACGCGGTCCACGCCGACCTGGAGAACGACGAGCCCACCGCCCGGCAGCGCGACCAGCTCTCCGGCACCGACCTGGTGATCTCGACGGGCTGTCTCGGCTATGTCACCGAGCGGACGCTCACCCATGTCGTACGGGCCCAGGGCGGCCGCCTGCCCTGGATGGCGCACTTCGTCCTGCGGATGTTCCCCTTCGACCGCGTCGAAGGCGCACTGGCCGAACTGGGATACCGGACCGTCCGCGTCGACGAGGTCTTCAAGCAGCGCCGGTTCGCCTCCCCGGAAGAACAGGCGCTCGTACTCGACGGCATGTCGGCCGCCGGAGTGGATACGCAGGGTCTGGAAGCGGAAGGCTGGCTCTACGCACAGCTCTATCTGTCCCGGCCGAACGGCACCTCAGGTCACAACGATCCGAATCGAGAGCAGAAGTGAACATCAGTCAGGGCGTAGCAGGCGGCACGGCGGCCGGCGGCACGACGAGCGGGGGCGCGTCTGCAGGCGGCACGGCTGCCGGTGGCGCGATGAACCACGGCGCGACGACCTTCGCCAACGAGGAAAGCCTGCCGCGCGTACCGCTGCCCACGCTGGAGGCGAGCTGCGAGAGGTTCCTCGCCTGGTGCGCACCGCTGCTCGGCCCCGACGAACTGGCGGCGACCGAGGCGGAGGTCGCCGCCTTCCTCCGGCCCGGCGGGCCCGGCCGGGCGCTGCACGCCGCCCTGGAGGAGTACGACGCCACCGACGGCGTGCACAGCTGGCTCGACACCTTCTGGCCCTACCGCTACCTGGGCCGCCGGGACCGGATCGCGCTCAACGCCAACTTCTTCTTCCTGTTCCAGGACTCCGGCCTGCCCCAGACCGAGCGCGCGGCCGGGCTCATCGCGGGTGCCCTGAACTACAAGCGGCAGCTCGACCGCGAACTCCTTCCGCCCGTGGTGCAGCGCGGCGTGCCCCAGTCGATGGTGCAGAACAAGTTCCTCTTCTCCGCCACCCGCATCCCGGGCGCCCGGCAGGACACCGTCCGCGCGCCCTACAGCGACGCCTGGCCGGGTCCGTCCGACGCCCGGCACATCGTGGTCTTCTTCCGCGGCGGCATGTTCCGCCTGGAGGTGCTCGGCGCGGACGGCGTCCCGTACGGGCTGGACGACCTGGCGGCCGGGCTGCGGGCCGTCATGAAGGCCGGCGACGAGCCGGCCGCCGCGGACACCTCGGTGGGCCATCTGACCACCATGGCGCGGGCGGAGTGGGCGGCGGCCCGCCAGTCCCTGCTCGACCACGACCCCCGCAACGCGGACGCCCTCGACGTCGTCGAGACCGCGCTGTTCTGCGTCTGCCTGGAGGACTTCGCCCCGGCGGACACGCAGGAGGCCTGCGACGAACTGCTCCACGGCGACCGCGGCAACCGCTGGTTCGACAAGGCGCTGTCCCTGATCGTCTTCGCGGACGGCCGCGCGGGCATCAACGTCGAACACTGCGAACTCGACGGCACCACCATCCTCAGCTTCACCGACTTCCTCCTCAGCACCCCGGCGGAGGAGCATTCCCGGAACTCCGGAGCCCGCTCCCAGGGCCTGCCGGCCGTGGAACCGGTCGTCTTCGGACTCGACGCGGCGCTACGGGACCAGGTGCGCGCCGCCGCCGACGCCTTCGCCGCGTACGGCCGGGCCACCGCGACCACCACCGTGTCCTTCCCCGACTTCGGCAGCACCACGGCCAAGGCCCTCGGCGTCTCGCCGGACGCCTTCGTCCAGTGCGCCTACCAGCTGGCCCACCAGCGCGCCAAGGGCCTCCTCGGCGCCACGTACGAGTCGATCGCCACCCGCCAGTACCGCAACGGCCGCACCGAGGCGATGCGCGTCGTCACCCCCGAGATGCTGGCCTTCGTCGCCGCGATGGAGGACCCCTCGACCTCCCCGGCCGCCCGCCGCACGGCCTTCCGCACCGCCGCCGAGGCCCATGTGACCCGCGCGAAGGCCTCCCAGGCCGGCCAGGTCCCCGAACAGCACCTCTGGGAACTCGAACTCATCCAGCGCCGCCGCGGCCCCGCCCTGGGCGTCGACGACCAGCCCGCCCTCTACCGCACCCCCGGCTGGCTCACCCTGCGCGACGACTACCTCAGCACCAGCTCCGCGCCGTCCCACAACATCCAGTACTTCGGCTTCGGCTCCACCAGCAGCCGCTGCATCGGCGTCGCCTACGTCCTCCTGCCGGACCGCTTCAACCTCTACCTGAGCACCCCCGAACCGGTCGCCGACCAGATGCGCACCTTCGCGGACCGGCTGAGGGAGGCGGTGGCGGAGCTGCGGGAACTGATGGGATCCGGGCGGGACGGGAGCTGAGAGCGAACGGCTCGGACACAGAAAAGGCCGTCGGCCGCGCCTTCCGGTGAGGGAAGAGCACGGCCGACGGCCCACGGACGGCCCGGGCGAGCGGATACCCGCTCCGACCTGGGGCGTTCTTAGATGTCGAAGTACAGCTCGAACTCGTGCGGGTGCGGACGCAGCTGGATCGGGGCGATCTCGTTCGTGCGCTTGTAGTCGATCCAGGTCTCGATCAGGTCGGACGTGAAGACGCCGCCCGCCTGCAGGTACTCGTTGTCCGCCTCCAGGGCCTCGAGGACCGCCGGGAGGGACGTCGGGACCTGCGGGACGCCCGCGTGCTCCTCGGGGGCCAGCTCGTAGAGGTCCTTGTCGATCGGCTCGGCCGGCTCGATCTTGTTCTTGATGCCGTCCAGACCCGCCAGCATCAGGGCGGAGAAGGCCAGGTACGGGTTCGAGGACGGGTCCGGGGCGCGGAACTCGACGCGCTTGGCCTTCGGGTTGGAGCCCGTGATCGGGATACGCATCGCGGCCGAGCGGTTGCGCTGCGAGTACACCAGGTTGACCGGCGCCTCGAAGCCCGGGACGAGGCGGTGGTACGAGTTCACCGTCGGGTTGGTGAAGGCCAGCAGCGAGGGGGCGTGCTTCAGGATGCCGCCGATGTAGTAGCGGGCGGTGTCCGAGAGGCCCGCGTAGCCCTGCTCGTCGTAGAAGAGCGGCGAGCCGCCCTGCCACAGCGACTGGTGGACGTGCATGCCGGAGCCGTTGTCGCCGAAGATCGGCTTGGGCATGAAGGTCGCGGTCTTGCCGTTGCGCCAGGCGACGTTCTTCACGATGTACTTGAAGAGCATCAGGTCGTCGGCCGCGGCGAGCAGCGTGTTGAACTTGTAGTTGATCTCGGCCTGGCCGGCGGTGCCGACCTCGTGGTGCTGGCGCTCGACCTGGAGGCCGACGTTCTCCAGCTCCAGGGAGATCTCGGCGCGCAGGTCGGCGAAGTGGTCGACCGGCGGGGCCGGGAAGTAGCCGCCCTTGTAGCGGACCTTGTAGCCGCGGTTGTCCTCGAGCGCGCCCGTGTTCCAGGCACCGGCCTCGGAGTCGATGTGGTAGAAGCCCTCGTTGGCGCTGGTCTGGAAGCGCACGCTGTCGAAGACGTAGAACTCGGCCTCGGGGCCGAAGTACGCGGTGTCCGCGATGCCGGTGGAGGCGAGGTAGGCCTCGGCCTTCTTGGCGATGTTCCGCGGGTCACGGCTGTACTGCTCGCCGGTGATCGGGTCGTGGATGAAGAAGTTGATGTTGAGGGTCTTGTCACGGCGGAACGGGTCCAGACGCGCGGTGGACAGGTCCGCGCGCAGCGCCATGTCGGACTCGTGGATCGCCTGGAAACCGCGGATCGACGAGCCGTCGAAGGCGAGCTCCTCGGACGGGTCGAACGCCGTGGCCGGAATCGTGAAGTGCTGCATCACGCCGGGAAGGTCGCAGAACCGGACGTCGATCATCTTCACGTCGTTGTCCGCGATGTACTTCTTGGCGTCGTCGGCGTTCTGGAACATCCAACTCCTCCTACTCCCGACCCGGGGATGGGCGGGGTTGTGACTCGGGTCGTGCGGCCAGTGCGGTGGCACACGCTGCACACGACCCTAGGCAGACGGGATTTCTCCAGCATGACTCATTTGTTTCGCGGAAGTTAACCGAGCCGGTGGTGAGCCGTGTGAAGAGCGTGGATACGGGTGACCAGGGTGAGCCCGTGGTGTGACCCGGGCGGCGGTGATCAAAAGCGTGCACAGTACCGTTGACGGGTGGACAACAGGCAAGCAATCGGATCGTGGCTGTCCGGGCCCCGTGCGGCGGCCGAGGACATGGGCGCCGAATTCGGCTACCGGGGTGAGCGGCTCGGACTGCCGGAGCAGGGCCCCGGCTCCGTCGCCCCGCTGGGGCGGCGCTTCGGTGCGCTCTTCATCGACTGGGCCCTGTGCATGCTGATCGCATACGGGCTCTTCGCGGACGGTGACCAGCAGGCCGCGGGGAACTGGGCGCTGGGGATCTTCCTCGTCCTGAGCGTGCTGACCGTGGGCACCCTCGGCAGCACTCCCGGTAAGCGGATCCTCGGTCTGCGCGTCGTCGCCGAGGACGGCGGACGGCTCGGCATCGGCAAGGTCCTCGTCAGGAGCGTGCTGCTCTGCCTGGCCATCCCGGCGCTGGTGTGGGACCGCGACGGGCGCGGCCTCCATGACCGGCTCTCCCGCTCCGTCCAGGTGCGGATCTGACTGCGCGGGGCCGGCTCCTCACAGTGGACCGGCTCCCTGCCGAGACATGAAGCCGGCTCCATACCGAGACATGAAGAGGGGCGCCCCGGGAGATCCGGAGCGCCCCTCTTCATGTCGGAGCATTCACGTCGTAGCAGCCAGTACGTCAGCTACGTCAGCGCATCTTTCCGCCGCGCGGCATCCGCATGCCCTTCGGCATCGGGCCCTTCGGCAGGGGCATGTTGCTCATCAGGTCGCCCATCGCGCGCAGACGGTCGTTCGTCTGCGTCACCTGCGGGCCGGTGAGCACGCGCGGGAGCTTCATCATCGTGGTGCGGAGCTTCTTCAGCGGCACCTGGCCCTCGTCGTTGCCGACGACGATGTCGTGGACCGGGGCGTCCACGGCGACCCGGGCCATCCGCTTCTTCTCGGCCGCCAGCAGGGTCTTCAGCCGGTTCGGGTTGCCCTCGGCCACCAGCACGATGCCGGCCTTGCCGACGGCCCGGTGCACGACGTCCTGGCTGCGGTTCATCGCGACCGCTGGGGTCGTGGTCCAGCCTCGGCCCACGTTCTGGAGCACCGCGGCCGCCGCACCCGGCTGTCCTTCCATCTGCCCGAAGGCGGCGCGCTCGGCGCGGCGTCCGAAGACGATCGCCATCGCGAGGAAGGCCAGCAGGAAGCCCAGGACGCCCAGGTAGATCGGGTGGTCGATCAGAAAACCGATCGCGAGGAAGACACCGAAGGTGACGATTCCCACACCCGCGAGGACAAGACCGATCTTCGAGTCGGCCCGCCTGGTCATCTTGTAGGTAAGGGCGATCTGCTTGAGTCGCCCGGGGTTCGCAGAGTTCTCTGCCTGTTCCTTCCTCGCCATGTCCTGAAGTTTACGTGCCTCAGGAAGAGCGAGTCGCCACGGCCTCCAGCACGTGCTGCGCCTCGACCCGGTCCTTGGCGCGACGGCGGTCCTCGAGGACCGCGGTCCAGGCATTGCGGCGGGCGGTGCGCTGGCCGCCGCTCAGGAGTACGGACTCGACGGCGAGGAGCGCCTGGGTGAAGGTCGGGAAGGCGTTGGCGCGTACGGAAGTCGCGGCCTGCATGGTGGAGATCTCCCTCGGAGGCGGGGTGATGAGCGGTGCGAGTGTGCGTGCGGTGCGTAAAGCCAGAGTCACTGATTGGTGTTACCAGGGCGTGACCGACCGGTCAAACACCGATGAAACCTTTACTCGCTACCCCGGAATCCTGACGCGGCCCGTACGCGCCCGCGACCTGCGGGGAGCGTACGGGCCGCGCCCAATTGGCCGTTACCGGCCGGTAGTTTCCTGTGCTGGAGTTCACACCGCCTGCGTAGCGGCGATCTCCCCACGCTTCTCGATGGCCTGCTGGAAGAGGCGGCCCGCGCGGTAGGAGGATCGCACCAGCGGACCCGACATCACTCCGGAGAAGCCGATCTCCTCGGCCTCCTCCTTCAGCTCCACGAACTCGTGCGGCTTCACCCAGCGCTCGACGGGATGATGCCGGACCGAGGGCCGCAGGTACTGGGTGATGGTGATCAGCTCGCAGCCCGCGTCGTGCAGGTGCTGCAGCGCCTCGCTGACCTCCTCGCGGGTCTCGCCCATGCCGAGGATCAGGTTCGACTTGGTGATCAGACCGGCCGCGCGGGCCTCGGTGATCACCTTCAGCGAGCGCTCGTAGCGGAAGCCGGGGCGGATGCGCTTGAAGATCCGGGGGACGGTCTCGACGTTGTGCGCGAGGACCTCGGGGCGGGAGGAGAAGACCTCGGCCAGCTGGTCCGGCTCCGCGTTGAAGTCGGGGATCAGCAGCTCGACCTTGGTCCGGCCGGCCTCGCGGTCCGCGGTCTGGGCGTGGATCTGGCGCACGGTCTCCGCGTACAGCCAGGCGCCGCCGTCCTCCAGGTCGTCGCGGGCGACGCCGGTGATCGTGGCGTAGTTCAGGTCCATCGTGACGACCGACTCGCCGACGCGGCGGGGCTCGTCACGGTCGAGAGCCTGCGGCTTGCCCGTGTCGATCTGGCAGAAGTCGCAGCGCCGGGTGCACTGGTCGCCGCCGATGAGGAAGGTGGCCTCGCGGTCCTCCCAGCACTCGAAGATGTTCGGACAGCCTGCCTCCTGGCACACCGTGTGCAGGCCCTCGCTCTTCACGAGCTTCTGCAGCTGGTTGTACTCGGGGCCCATTTTCGCCCGGGTCTTGATCCACTCGGGCTTGCGCTCGATGGGGGTCTGGCTGTTCCGGACCTCCAGACGCAGCATCTTGCGTCCGTCGGGTGCGACAGCGGACACGACCGGCTCCCTACACTTCGATTCCTCGGCGCACACCAGGGTACGCCCGATGATTGTGATGCCCTCACCGGTGGCCAACCTCTGGCCACAGGCGGGCATTCCTCAGGCTGTCGGCGCCGGGGCCGGCTCGGGCTCGCGCCCCGTCTCGCGCCCGGCGTCCAGGCCGGTTTCCCCCTCGACCTCCCGCGGTCGCAGATCCGCGTTCTCCAGGACCTCGCGCAGATGCCTCTCGACGACCGGGAGCACCTCCGCGATGGTCACGTCACGGCCCAGTTCGTTCGCCAGCGAGGCCACTCCCGCGTCCCGGATGCCGCACGGCACGATCCGGTCGAACCAGGTGTTGTCCGGGTTCACGTTCAGGGCGAAGCCGTGCATCGTGACGCCCTTGGCGACCCGGATGCCGATGGCCGCGAGCTTGCGGTCCTCACGCCGCTGGCCGGCGTTGGACGGGGCGTACTCCGGTCCGCTCAGCCGCGGGTCGAACTCGTCGTCGTGCAGGCGCGGGTCGAAGTCGAGCGAGAGGCCACCGAACGCCGGGCGCTGCTCGACCGGGTCGCCGAGCACCCACACACCGCTGCGGCCCTCGACCCGGGTGGTCTCCACGCCGAACTCCGCGCACGTACGGATCAGCGCCTCCTCCAGCCGCCGGACGTGGGCCACCACGTCCACCGGGCGGGGCAGCTGCATGATCGGGTAGCCGACCAGCTGGCCGGGCCCGTGCCAGGTGATCTTCCCGCCGCGGTCGACGTCGATGACCGGGGTGCCGTCCAGGGGGCGCTCGCTGTCCTCCGTACGCCGCCCGGCCGTGTAGACGGGCGGGTGCTCCAGCAGCAGGCAGGTGTCGGGGATCTCACCGGCGAACCGGGCCGTGTGCACACGGCGCTGCTCGTCCCAGGCCGCCTGGTACTCGACAGCGTCGTCGCCGAAGCCCAGATGGACAAATCGCAGCTCGCTCACCGTTGTGCCTCCCTAAAGCTTTCACGGTGCACTCATCGCGCCCCCGGCCACTGTACGACTCGTGTCGCACCCGTCAGCGCCGCCCTCAATCCTCACACGATCGGATGAATGCCGGACGAAGGTGGCGGTTGGGTCGGTATGGGCCGCTAAATTCGCGCCGTTCCTCCCCCAGAGCTTCTCCCCCGGAGCCGCGCCCGGGGGAACCCCCAGGAGGCACCCCCAGGCTGCGAGGGCCGCACCCGGGCCCGGAAGGCAGGAGACCGCACAGCTGATGACCGACCGACCCCCGCAGCGCACCCCCAACCGCCAGCTCGCCGCGCTCATCGCGGAGGCCGGATTCTCCAACGCGGGGCTCGCCCGCCGGGTGGATCAGCTGGGCCTGGAGCACGGCCTCGACCTGCGGTACGACAAGACGTCGGTGACCCGCTGGCTGCGCGGACAGCAGCCGCGCGGCACGACGCCCGCGCTCATCGCCGAGGTCTTCACCCGTCGGCTCGGGCGGCGGCTGTCGGCGCAGGACCTGGGGCTCGACGCCTGCGCGCCGGTCTACGCGGGCCTGGAGTTCGCGGCCACGCCCGAGGAGGCCGTGGACATCGTCAGCGGGCTGTGGCGCAAGGACTCCGGCAGCCATGCCGAGCTGCGGAAGATCGCGTTCACCCCGGCGGGGCTCGTCGTCCCGAGCCGGGACTGGCTGATCGGGCGCGCGGACGAACAGGTGAGCCGCGGCGATCCCGCGCAGAACGGCGGGCCGGTGCGCGTGCCCTCCCAGGGCCGCGCCACCGTGCCGCGGCAGCGCGGCACCGACCGCGGGCCGGGCCAGCGCGTCACCCCCGGCGACATCGCGGCCCTGCGCTCGGTCGGCGAGCTCTTCCGCACCCTCGACCACGCGTACGGCGGCGGACACGCCCGCCAGGCACTCGTCCGCTACCTGGAGCACGAGGCCGAGCCGATGCTGCGCGGCACGTACGGGGAGAACACCGGGCGCCGGCTGTTCGCGGCCGCCGCGGATCTGACCCGGCTGGCCGGCTGGACGTCGTACGACATCGCCGCGCACGGTCTCGCGCAGCGGTACTTCGTCCAGGCCCTGCGGCTGGCCCAGGCGGCCGGCGACCGGGCCTACGGGTCGTACGTGCTGGTCACCATGGCCCGGCAGGCGGTCTACCTGGGGCACGGGCGGGAGGCTGTCCAGCTGACCCGGGTCGCCCAGCAGGGCGTCGGTTCCGCCGTACCGCCCGTCGTCCAGGCACTGCTCCACGCCGTCGAGGCCCGCGGCCATGCGGTGCTCGGTGAGGTACGCGCCGCCACGGCCTCCCTCGTGCGGGCCGAACGCGCGCTGGACACGGCGCGTCCCGGGGACGACGCGCCGCACTGGGCGCGCTTCTTCGACGAGGCGCAGCTCGCGGACGAGTTCGGGCACTGCCACCGCGATCTGCAGCAGTTCCGGGCGGCCGCGCAGCACGCGGAGCGCTCGCTGCACCTGCGCGCGCCCGGGTACGCGCGCAGCCGGCTCTTCTGCCGAATCGTCCTGGCGACGGCCCGGCTGGGGCTGGGGGAGCTGGACCAGGCGTGCGCGCTGGGCGCGGAAGCGGCGCAGCAGGCCTCGGAGATGCGGTCGGCCCGTGCGATCGAGTACGTGCGGGACTTCGAGCGGCGGCTCGAGCCGTACCGCGACGCGGCCGCGGTACGTACGTACCGGGACCGCGTCGCGGCGATGGGCTGAGCAGCCGGCGCCGTCCGGCGGGACCACGCCGTGCCCACGACGCCGTGCCCACGACGCCGTGCTTACGACAGGGACTACGGTCGGCTGCCCCGGAGTTGGACCTCCGCGAGCGAGAGCGGGTTCGTCGGGGACGAGAGCTGGACACGGACGTGCCGGGCCGTCGTGCCCGGTGGCAGCGGGACCGTGGTCGGGCGGCCCGCCCGGGCCGGGACGTGGATCGCCGTGACGCCCGGGGTCGCCTTGGCCTCCTCGAGGCCGTCGGCCGTGATCGGGTCGTCCGAGGCCAGCAGCCAGAAGTCCGTGAGCCGATCGGCACAGCAGTCCGTACGGTTCCAGATCTGCGCCTCCTCCAGCCGTGCGCTCGCGCCGAGATCGATCTGCCACCACGCCTGGTGCGAGGGCTCGGCCGTGTGCGTCACCGATCCGCCGGAGAACGCGCCGTCCGTGTTGCCGTCCACCGCGCGTGATGCCGGGGCGTCCCAGGCGGTCGACGACTGCGTGGCCGGGCGGCCCTTCGCCAGGTTCTCCCGGGCGACGGTCACCTTCACCTCGGTGGTCGTCGTCAGCCGGCCGTGCCGCAGGGTGATGTCCAGCGTGTACGTACCGGACGCCGCCGACGCGGGCGGGGTGAGCGTGAACGGGACCTTCGCGTCCGCGCCGGGACCGAGCGGCTTCAGCCGGGCCCCGGACGGGGTGACCGTCCAGCCGTCGGGGGCCGACAGCCGCAGGCCCGTCGAAGGCGCCGGGCGGCGGGAGGTGTTGGTGACGGTGAGTCCGCCGTCCGCCGTCCGCCCCGGGTTCAGCTCCTGCGGCAGCTCGGTGCGCGTCCGCACCAGACTGTGCACCCCCGGGGTGGTGACCTTGAAGACGTACGCGTGCCGGCCCGACTCCGCCGGTGTCTTCACCACGACGCGGCCCTGTGCGTCCCGGTGCCAGGCCAGCGCACCGGCCTTCGAGCCGAGCAGGGTGATCCGGGAGCCCGCCGTGACCGGGGTGTCGGAGCCCAGGGTCAGTTCGGCCCCCGGCCACGTCAGCGCGGTCGCGTAGAGCGCGCCGTCCTTCACCGTGTAGCGGATGTCGTCGTCGCCGGACGGCTCCTCGGCGTGGTGCCAGTACGTCGTTCCGTAGATCGCCTCGCCGTTCGTCCTCAGCCACGCTCCCATGTCGAGCAGCCGTTGTCGCTGGATCTCCGGAATGGTGCCGTCGCCGCGCGGGCCCACGTCGAGCAGCAGATTGCCGTTCTTGCTGACGATGTCCACGAGCGAGTCCACGAGCTGGTCGGACGTCAGATGGTCCTCCTCCGGCTCGTTCTGGTTGTAGCCGTACGAGTGGGCGATGCCGCGGCTCGCCTCCCACTTGTTCGGGTCGATGTCCGCCTTGACCGTGTACTCGGGCGTCTGGAAGTCGAGTTCGGTCGAGTCCAGGGCACCGGTATCGATCTTGCAGCGGTTGGCGACCGCGACCTCCTTCGGCTTCGGCCGGTTCTTGGCCCTGTTGTAGTAGTCGGCGAGGACGGGCGCCGTCCGCCAGTACGAGGCCGGCTTCTCCCACTGGCCGTCGCACCACAGGATGTCCGGGTCGTACTGCTCGATCAGCTCCCGCATCTGCGGCGCCATGTAGTCGGCGGCGTAGTCGCCGACCACCGGGGCTCCGGTGTAGGGAACGGGGGCGCCCGTGTACGGGTTGGTGGCGGGGCGGCCGGTGTAGGACGGGTTGAACCACTCGTACAGCGAGTAGTAGAAACCGGCCTTCAGCTTCTCTCCCCGGCCGTCCTTGCGGGCGGCGGCGAAGAGTTCGCCCGCGAGGTCCCGGTGGGGGCCGAGGTCGACGCTGTCGCGGCCGGAGACCTCGGAGTCGTACAGCGCGACACCTTCGTGGTGCTTGGAGGTGAGCACGAAGTACTTGGCCCCGGCGTCCTTGAAGAGCTTCACCCAGTCGTCCGGGTCGTACTTCTCGGCCTTCCACTGCCCGATGAAGTCGTCGTAGTCGGCGTCCGCGCCGTAGGTGTCCCGGTGGTAGGTGCTGGTGGCGCTCCCCGGGGAGTTCATGTAGTTCCAGTACCACTCGGCGTAGCTGCCGCGCGGGCCCCAGGCGGGCACCGAGTAGGCGCCCCAGTGGATGAAGATGCCGAACTTGTCGTCCTCGAACCACGTCGGTGTGGGGTGGCTGTTGAGGGACTCGACGGTGGGTTCGTAGTCCTTGCCCCTGTCTGCGCCCTCGCCTCGGGCACCATCCCCGGCACCCGAGGCGGGCGGTGCGAGGAGCAGTGCCGCGCAGGCGGCGAGGGCCGCCGCGGCCGCGGTGCGTCTCACTGTGCATCCCTTCGGAGGAGGTCGCGTACCTGTCCGGGGCTCAGCGCCTCGTCCCAGGTGCGCAGTTCGTCGAGATCGCCGCGGAGGCTCGCCTTCTCGGTGCCGATGGAGCGCAGCGGCAGCGGGACGGACGCCTCGACGGTGCCGACGCGCTCGCCGTCGGCGTACAGGGTGGTGCGGCCCGGCTCGGTCACCCAGGTCAGCCGGGTCCAGCGGTCGAGCGGGAGGGTGTAGGAGAAGGAGTGGTCGGCGGTGCCGTAGCGGGTGAAGCCGACCCGGCCGGTGCCGTACTGCATGAGCTTGAGCGCGCCCGCCTTCGAGCTGAGCAGCACTTGGTCGGCGGTGCGGGCGGTGGGGCGTACCCGTACGGACACCGTCCACGGCTCGGCGGTGTCGAGGCCGCCGAGGCCGAGGCCGTCCCGGTCGTGGTCGAAGCGCCAGGCGCCGCCGGCCGCGCCGTCACCGGTGACGGGCGTGGGGTTGTTGATGATGTACGAGGTGCCGGGCAGGGAGCCGGCGGTGTCCTCGGCGTAGAGGGTGTTGCCGGGGCTGCCGGCGTACGTCCAGCCGCTCGGGTACGGGGCCGGGTCGAAGGTCCAGTGGTGGCTGGGGCGGCCGTCGTCGGTGCGGGGTGCCACGGGCAGGGGACGGACGCCGGGCGGGTCGCCGAGGCGGGCGACGAGGGCGCGGAAGCCGTCGACCGTGCCGGGGGTGGGGGAGGCGTTCCAGGCGCGGTCGGCGAGGATCGCGCGGGCTGCCGCCATCTGCTGCTCGAAGTAGCCGTCGTCCGACCAGAAGTTGTAGTCGGCCCAGTTGACCAGGCCGGAGCCGAGCATGTCGGGCGTGGTGCTCGGGGCCCAGGTGTCGTACATCCAGGGCTCGTCCGGATACAGGTGGTGGTAGTTGTTCGGGGTGACGTAGAAGGGGCCGATGGCGATCTCGTCATGGCCCGGAATGGCCGGCTCCGCGCCCGTGCCCTCCCAGGTGATGAAGACGACCGGGCCGTGGACCTTCTGCTGGGGCGCGGCGAGGTGCTCGGAACCGTTGTAGACGGCGGTGCGCCTGCCGTGCTTGCTCACCACGTCGTCGAGGGTGTTGATGTAGCGGTTGAGCAGGTCGCCGAGGGTGCTGATGTCCGGGTCCGCGGCCAGGAAGTCCTTCACGCGCGGGCATTCGGCGAGCTGGCCCGGGACCTCCTCGGCGCCGATGGCGAACAGCGGGGCGTCGAACCAGCCCGCGAACTCGTCGACGATCTCCTTGGTCTTCTCCACCGCCCGCTCACTGGTCATGTCGATGATCCAGTCGGCGGTGAGGTGCGAGTGGGTGTGCGCGCCGGTGCAAGGGGCCGAGCCGGTGCCGTTGTCCGCGCCGAAGCCGATGCCGAACGCCTCGCTGATGACGGTCGCGTGGCCCGGGACCTCGATGCCGGGCATCAGCTGGACGTGGTGGCGGGCCGCGAAAGCCTTGAGGTGCTCGATGTCGGCGCGGCTGTAGCTGTGGCCGGGGTCGGCGAGCCCGGGGAACTTCGGGCTGTGGAGGCGGAAACCTTCAGACTCCGACAGGTGCAGGAACAGGGTGTTGAGCTTCTGGTCGCCCATCCTGCGGATGAGGTTCTCCAGGTAGGGGATCCGCCAGTACTTGCGGCCCGCGTCGAGATGGACCATGCGGACGGCCTGGGCGGGCTGGTCGGCGGCGCGGGCGCGGGGGAGCGAGCGGTGGTCGGGGGCGGTGGCGCGGAGCAGCTGGAGGAGCGTGCGGGTGCCGTAGAAGAGGCCGTGGGTGGAGGCGGCTTCGACGGTGACGGCGCCGCTCGTGTCGCCGGCTGTGCCGCTGCCGCTGCCGCTGTCGAAGCGGTAGCCCTCCGCACCGAGTCCGGTGTCCGCGAGGCGCAGAACGATGTCGCCGGGGGCCGGGTGCCCGTACGCGATCCGGGGACGCAGCCCGCTGACGCTCGCGAGCTCGGCCCGCAGCTGATCGGCGAGCCCGCGCACCGACTGGCGGGCGGGGCCGGGGAGTTCGGCGCGCCCGGCGGGAAGCGCGGTGGACCGGGCGGTGCGGGGGTCCACGACGATGCGGCTGCGGGAGGTGAGGACGGTACGGCCGCCGAGGTCCGTCCAGTCGGTGGGGCGCGGGACGACGGACGGTGGCGCCGCGGCCCCTGGCTCGCCCGCCCCGGCGGCAGTGGGAGTGATAGCTCCGATGACTAGGCTGAGGATGAAGACGAGCACAGGCATGGCTCGGCGCACTACTGCCTCCCGGCGTCACTCCTGGCATCAAGGGACACGGGGACCGTAGTGCTGTGTCAGGTCACTGACAAGAGCTGACGACGACAGAGGTCGGATGTATTACTGGCTGGACTCCCAGACTACGAGGCCAACTACGCCGCAGCCGTGCTGAGGGAGGACGGGCTGAGTTCCGGCTGGATGCCGATGTCGCGCAGGAGCGCGTGCGCCGCCCTCCGGCCGGAGAACAGGGCGCCCTGGACGGTGCTCGTGTCGCGGTGGTCGCCACAGACGTAGAGCCCGCAGAGGAGCCGTACCGGGCGGCGTGTGTCGTGCGGCGGGGGCATCGCCGGTACGGCCTCCGGGTCGTGGTGCGCGTCCAGCAGCTCCCACTTGGCGGTGGACGTGCCGTACAGCGCGGCGAGATGCGTACGGACCCGGCGGTCGAGCCCGGCGGGCGGGCGGCCGAGGACGGTGGACGTGATCAGCACCCGGCCCTCCGGCGCGCGGGACGGGTCGACCTCGCTCATCACCGCGGTGTGCGCGACCGGGCCCGCGCCGTCCGCGTCCAGGAGCAGGGCAGGCTCGGCCAGCGGCGGTGCGGGGGCGGTGTGGTGCAGGACCGTCACGGGGTGGAAGTCCGGGACGCGCAGCCCGGGCAGGAGCGCGGCTGCGGCGCGGGCGCCGGTGGCCAGGAGCAGCGAGCGGCAGGTGAACATGCCGTGCTCTTCGGTGGTGACGGAGCTGATCGACGCCTCGGTGACCCGGGCGCCGGTGAGGACGGTACCGGGCGGCAGGGCGTCCGCGAGCGCCTCGGGAAGGGTCGCGGCGCCGCCGGCGGGGACGCAGAGCCGGCCCCGGGCGAAACCGCGCAGGACGAGGTCGGCGCAGCGGCTGGAGGTCGTGAGCTCCGGGTCGCCGAGGAGGGCGGAGAGCAGCGGACGGAGGAAGGAGTTGACGGTACGAGGGGGGAGCCCACGGGCGAACAGGGCCTCGTGCGTGGGCAGTTCACGGCGTGCGAGCAGCCGGCGGGGCGGGGTGGCCGCGAGCCGCCCGAGCGCGGCGGCGAGGCGGGCCTGGTCGATGGCGCCACCGAGAGGCGTGCGAGGGGCGCTCGCGAGGGCGCGCGCAGCGGTGAGTGCGCCCCTCGCGCTCCGTGCGTGGCGTACGCCGCGGGTCTCACCGGCTCGGTGGTGCCGGCCGTCGCTGTGCACGAGCACGCCGGGGGTGAACGTCCGCAGCGGCATGCCGGCGAGGGCGGGGTCACGGCGGAGTTCCGGATACGACGTGTTGAGCAACTGGCCGACCCGGTCCAGCCGGAACCCGTCCAGGTCCTCGGTGACCATCCGGCCCCCGACCCTCGGTTCGGCCTCCAGCACGAGGACCGTGACCCCCGCACTGGTCAACCTGTGAGCCGCCGCGAGCCCGGCGATACCGGCTCCGACGATGACGACGTCCGCGTGGCGTGCGCTACTGAGCACGTGCCCCTCCCCGGGTCGGCGCGGCTGGTGTGGGGGCTCATGCCCCCAACCGGCGGGCGGAATGCCGAAGTTCGGATCGAGCGTAGAAACCTCGCCACCGACCGCGACGCGCGCGCGTCGGGGCGCCCGGTGGCACGGGGTCGCACGGGCGCCTCCGGCGCGGCGAGGGACCGGCGCGGGTGGCCCGGTGAGGTGACGCCGTCCCGTGGGGCGGTTCCCGTGCGGGACCCCAGGGGCTCGGGCCGGGGCTCGGACTCGGACTCCGGGGTTGCGGCCGCTCCGTGCCCGCGACCGCATCCCGTACCGCTCAACCGCGTGGTCACCGCGGCGCCCCGCGCGAGCGGCTCAGTCGAGGGCCGCGCGGATCGCCGCGTCGATGGAGGGGTGGCTGAACGTGAAGCCCGATTCGAGCAGCTTCGCCGGCAGTACGCGCTGGCTGCCGAGGACGTCCTCGGCGAAGTCACCGAGGTAGACCCGCAGCGCGATCGGCGGGACCGTGAAGAGCGTCGGACGGCGCAGGACGCGGCCCATCGCCGCGGTCACCTCGCGGTTCGTGAGGGGGTCCGGCGCCGTGAGGTTGACCGGCCCTGACAGGGTGTCCGTGTCGACGATGTGCCGCAGCGCCGCGACCTCGTCGTGCAGGGAGATGAAGCTCCAGAACTGGCGCCCCTTGCCGAGCCGCCCGCCCAGGCCCGCCCGGAAGACGGGGAAGAGCCGGCCCCACGCCCCGCCCTCGCGGGCCACGACCAGGCCCGTACGGGCGAAGACCACCCGGATGCCCGCCTCCTCGGCCGGCGCCGCCGCGTCCTCCCACTCCTCGCACACCGAGGGGAGGAAGCCGGCGCCGGGCGGTGCGTTCTCGTCGACCGCGCGGTCACCCGTGTCGCCGTAGTACCCGACCGCGGAACCGCACACCAGCACCCGAGGCGGTTCCTCCAGCGACGCCACCGCCTCGGCGATCGCGGCCGTACCGAGCACCCGGCTGTCCCGGATCTCCTTCTTGTACGCGTCCGTCCACCGCTGCTCGCCCACGCCCGCACCCGCGAGATGCACCACCGCCTCGCAGCCGATGAGCCCCGCCGCGTCCACGTACTGCCGTACGGGATCCCACTCCACCTCGTCCGCGGCCCGCGGTGCCCGCCGCACGAGCCGCACCACCTCGTGCCGGTCCTCACGCAGGGAACGTACAAGTGCCGTACCGATGAGCCCGGTCGAGCCGGTGACCGCAATGCGCATGTCTCACATCCTCCTCCCATGACACAGTGGCCGCCATGTCCGAACCCGGCACCCTCTTCTCCATACGCGCGGCCCGTGGCTGCGACGACGCCGCGCTCGGCGAGCTCGACCGCGCCACCTGGTCCACGCTGCACTCCGTGCAGGCGCGCCCGGTGCCGCCGTACGGCACGTTCTTCACGTCCCACCGCCCCGAGGACTACCTCGTCGCGGAGACGGACGACCACGACGGCGACCGCGGTGACCACGACGGCCACGACGGCGACCACGACTGCGGCGAGCACGACGACCACCACGGCCGGATCGCCGGATTCATCTGCGTCGTCGCCCCCACCCCGCTCGCCTGCCACCGGCACGTACGCCAGATCCAGGGCCTCGCCGTGGCCGCCGGGGCGCGCGGTCAGGGCGTCGGGCGGGCGCTGCTGCGGGCCGCGGCGGACGAGGCCCGGCGTCAGGGCGCGACGCGCATCACCCTGCGCGTGCTCGGGCACAACACCCCGGCCCGCCGGCTCTACGAATCCGAGGGGTACACCGTGGAAGGCGTCCTGCCCGGTGAGTTCTACCTGGCCGGGCGTTACGCCGACGACGTGCTGATGGGCCGTCCGCTCACCCGGTAGCCCGCCCCGCACCCGACAACGGGCGCATCCCGCCCGTCAGTTCGCGCAGACACCGCACAGCGAGCTCCGACGGCGAACCCGGACCCGCGAGCGGCGGGGCGTCCGCCTCGGCCCAGGTCTCCAGCGCGATCCTGACCGCGTCCGTGGCCACCGCCGCGGCCAGCCGAACCTCCAGCGGTTCGGCGTCCGGCCCGGTCAGCGCGGCCAGCACCGGCAGCAGCTGCTCCTCCGACTCCTGGTTAACCCGGTACCAGACCGCCCGCAGCGCCGGGTCCCGCAGCGCCGTACGCACCAGCCAGCGCGTCCAGCGCAGCCACTCGGCCGAGGTACCCGGCGGCACCGACAGCGCCTCGGCGAGAGTCCGCTCCAGCAGCTCGGGCAGCTCGGGCCCCGTGGTGGGCCCGGGTCCGGGCAGGGCCGCCGTCAGCCGCACGCGCCAGCGCTCGGGGCCGATCGCGAACAGCGGGCCGACGGCATCGCGCTTGTTGCGGAAGTACCGGTAGAAGGTGCGCAGCGCCACCCCGGCACGGTCCGCGATCTCCTCGGCGGTGGTGCCGTCGGGCCCGCGCTCGGCGAACAGCTCGGCGGCGGCGCGCGCGATCTCCAGCCGGGTCGTGGCCTTGCGGCGCTCGGTGAGCGGCCGGCGCGGCGACGGCGGTGACGGCGGCGTGATGTTCACCGGAGAAAGCGTACGCCCGGCACCGGCCGGCGCCGGGCGGGCCGCGCCTCCCGGGTGCCCGCGCGTGTTGCGCGCGCCCGGCGCCCGGAGGCAGGCGCGCGGCGGGAGCCCGGGGGCAGGCGGCGCTACACTCCGAAGCGCTCCCAGAGCGCCGGGAAGCGCTCCGCCAGCGCACGGTCGTCGTCGAAGTCGAACGGCGTGCCCTCCGGTTCCGCCGACTGCGCCGGGATCCCCAGATCGGGTGCGACCGCACCGGTGAGCTGTTCGTACGCCTCGTCGGCCGCGTATCCCAGTTCCTCCCCGTCCCCGTCGATCTCCTCGTCGAAGTCGTCCAGGAGCTCGGACAGGGAGTCCGGGTCGTGCACCGCGCCCTCGAACACCTCGCGCCCCTGGCCGATGAGCCAGCACCGGAAGTAGTCGAAGGCGTCGTCGCTCGCTCCGCCGAGCAGGACGGCGGCGGCAGCCCACAGGTCCCAGCGGTACGCGCGGTTGTACCGCGATTCGAAGTGCCGGGCGAAGTCCAGGACGGAGTCGGGGTCGAGCTGCAGCAGTCGGTCGACGAGCAGATCGGCGTGTTCCTCGGGGTCGCCCTCGGCGGCCTCGCGCGTGCTGTCGATGATTTCCCAGAACTCCGTCTCGTCCATCACGGGACAAGCATCGGGGTTCGCGCTGACCTGCGCACGTGGAGCGGCCGAAACGCTCCCTTTCGGAAATGTGGACAGAGGGTGTCGCATTTCCGTGCGACCGTCCCGGCATGGTGACGAACACAGCACTGCAGGGGAAGATCGCGCTGGTCGCGGGTGCGACACGGGGCGCGGGCCGGGCCATCGCCGTACAACTCGGCGCGGCGGGCGCGACGGTCTACGTGACCGGGCGTACGACCAGGGAACACGTCAGCGAGGTCGGCCGGGCGACCGAGACCGTCGAGGAGACCGCCGAACTGGTCACCGCGGCCGGCGGCGAGGGCATCGCCGTCCCCACCGACCATCTCGACGTGGACCGGGTCCGCGCCCTGGTCGCGCGCATCGACGAGGACCACGGCCGCCTCGACATCCTGGTCAACGACGTCTGGGGCGGCGAACACCTCATCGTCTGGAACACGAAGATGTGGGACACGGACCTGGAGGGCGGCCTGCGGATGCTGGAGCTCGGCGTCCGCAGCCACATCATCACCAGCAGCTGCGCGCTGCCGCTGCTCGTACGCAACCCCGGCGGGCTCGTCGTCGAGGTCACCGACGGCACCGCGGAGACCAACCGCCGGTTCCGCGAGAACTTCTACTACGACCTCACCAAGAGCGCCCCGATCCGGATGGCCTTCGCGCTCGGCGAGGACCTGAAGGGCGTCGGCTGCTCCGCCGTCTGTGTCACCCCCGGTTTCCTCCGCTCCGAGCAGATGCTGGACACCTTCGGGGTGCGGGAGGAGAACTGGCGGGAAGCGATCGCCGAGCAGCCGCACTTCGCGATCGCCGAATCGCCCGTGTACGTGGGCCGGGCCGTGGCCGCGCTCGCCGCGGACCCGGAGCGGGCGCGCTGGAACGGACGGTCGCTGTCCAGCGGACAGCTCGCCGAGGAGTACGGCTTCACGGACGCCGACGGGAGCAGGCCGGACGCGTGGGGCTACTTCGAGGACGTCGTGTACGGAGGCGGGAAGGGGACGGCGGAGGACTACCGCTGACGGCGGGAGTAGAGGGCGTGCAGCCCGGTCGCGGCCTCCGTGAAGCGTTCACGCAGGCCCGCCGGCTCCAGCACCTCCAACTCCGCTCCGAGGGAGAGGAGCTGAGTGAACGCCACCACGTCCGACTCGACGGGCAGCGTGACCGTGACCCACCCCTGACCGTCGGGCGGTCCCGCGGCCGCCAGGGCCTCCTCGGCGGCGGCGCGGTCGGTGACGTGGGCAAGCCGGCGCGCGCCGTCCGGGGAGAGCCGGACGACCACCTCGGCGCGCAGGATCGAACGGGCGAACTGGGCGGCGCGCTCCTCCCAGAAGCCCGCCAGGTCGAAGGACTCGTCCCGCTCGAAGCGGTCCTCGGTGAGGGCGACGGCGGTGAAGCGGTCGATGCGGTAGACCCGGAAGGAGCTGCCGTCGGCCCGGGCGCACAGATACCAGACCCCGGCCTTCAGCACGAGGCCGTACGGCTCCAGCCGCCGCTCGGCGTCCCGGTAGCGGGCCGTGACGACGCGGTCGTCCCACACCGCCTCGGCGACGACCGGCAGGAGGTCGGGGGTCGCCGGCTCCTGGTACCAGCCGGGCGCGTCCAGATGGAACCGCCGTGCCGCCGAGTGCGAGGCGTCCTTCAACGACGGCAGCAGCGCGGCGGACACCTTGAGCTGTGCGGCGGAGGCCGCGTCCTGCAGCCCCATCTCGCGCAGCGCCCCGGGCACGCCGGAAAGGAACAACGCCTCCGCCTCGCTCCTGGCGAGCCCGGTCAGCCGCGTCCGGTAGCCCCCGATCAGCCGGTAGCCCCCGGCCCGGCCCCGGTCCGCGTACACCGGAACGCCCGCCTCCGAGAGCGCGAGGGCGTCGCGGGTGATGGTGCGCTCGGAGACCTCGAGCGCCTGGGCGAGCTCGGCGGCGGTCATGGAGGGGCGGGACTGGAGGAGGAGAACCATCTTGATGAGGCGGGCGGCACGCATGCCGGCCATTTTCCCCTCCCTCGCCCTCCCCGGAGGCTCGCCCGGGGCGCCGGGCCTCCTGTGCCCCGCGGGCCTGGGGAGTCCCGGACGCGCAGGCACGACGCCCCCGTCACTCACTGGGCGACGGGGGCGTCACTGCGAGGGGGGCCTCAGAAGCCGTACCGCTCCCGCGCGTCCTTGACCGCGGAGGCCGGGACCTCGCCGCGGCGGGCGAGCTGGGCCAGCGCGGCGACGACGATCGACTGCGCGTCGACACCGAAGTGGCGGCGGGCCGCCTCACGGGTGTCCGAGAGACCGAAGCCGTCCGCGCCGAGCGAGGACCAGTCCTGCTCCACCCACTGCGCGATCTGGTCCGGCACCTGCCGCATGTAGTCGCTGACCGCGAGCACCGGGCCCTGCGCGCCCTCCAGCGCCTGGCGTACGTACGGCACCCGGGACTCGCCCCGCAGCAGTGCCGCGTCCGCCTCCAGCGCGTCGCGCCGCAGCTCGGTCCAGGAGGTGGCGGACCAGACGTCGGCCGTGACACCCCAGTCGGAGGCCAGCAGCTGCTGCGCCTGAAGCGCCCAGTGGATCGCCGTACCCGACGCGAGCAGCTGGATGCGCGGGTCGTCCGCCGCGCCCTCGCCCTCGTTGAAGCGGTAGAGACCGCGCACGATGCCCTCGTCGACGCCTTCCGGCTTCGCGGGCTGCGGCATCGGCTCGTTGTAGACGGTGAGGTAGTAGAAGACGTCCGGATCCTCGTCCGGGCGGGCCTCGCCGTACATCCTGCGCAGACCGTCCTTGACGATGGCCGCGATCTCGTACGCGAACGCCGGGTCGTACGTCAGCGCCGCCGGGTTGGTCGCCGCGATCACCGGCGAGTGACCGTCCGCGTGCTGCAGACCCTCACCCGTCAGCGTCGTACGGCCCGCCGTGGCGCCCACCAGGAAGCCCTTGCCGAGCTGGTCGCCGAGCTGCCACATCTGGTCGGCGGTGCGCTGCCAGCCGAACATCGAGTAGAAGATGTAGAAGGGGATCATCGTCTCGCCGTGCGTCGAGTACGCGGTCGACGCGGCGATGAAGTCCGCCATCGAACCGGCCTCGGTGATGCCCTCGTTGAGGATCTGGCCGTCCTTGGCCTCGCGGTAGTACATCAGCTGGTCGCGGTCGACCGGCTCGTACGTCTGGCCCTTCGGCGAGTAGATGCCGAGCGACGGGAACAGCGACTCCATACCGAAGGTACGCGCCTCGTCGGGGACGATCGGCACCCAGCGCTTGCCGGTGTCCTTGTCGCGGATCAGGTCCTTGACCAGGCGGACGAAGGCCATCGTGGTCGCCAGGGACTGCTTGCCGGAGCCCTTGTCGAAGGCGGCGAACGCCTTCTCGGCGGGCGCGGGCAGCGGGGCGAGGGGGTGTACGCGGCGGGCCGGGGCCGGGCCGCCGAGGGCCGCGCGACGCTCCTGCAGGTAGCGGACCTCGGGGGAGTCCGCTCCCGGGTGGCCGTAGGGCACCTGGCCGTCGGCGAAGGCCGCGTCGGAGATCGGCAGGCCGAGCAGGTCCCGCATCGCCTTGAACTCGTCCACCGTCAGCTTCTTCATCTGGTGGTTGGCGTTCTTGGA
Organism: Streptomyces sp. NPDC091376; assembly: GCF_044757085.1. Classification (NCBI taxonomy): domain Bacteria; kingdom Bacillati; phylum Actinomycetota; class Actinomycetes; order Kitasatosporales; family Streptomycetaceae; genus Streptomyces; species Streptomyces sp. NPDC091376. The sequence continues at coordinate 484,562 of NZ_JBIVUF010000001.1, forward strand.
CGCGAAGCCCGCACCGAGCGTGTAGCCCTTGACCGTCTGGGCCAGGATCACCGTCGGGGCGCCCTTGTGCTCCACGGCGGCCTTGTACGCGGCGTACACCTTGCGCGGCTCGTGGCCACCCCGCGAGAGGTGGAAGCACTCGAGGATCTTGTCGTCGGACAGCAGCTTCGCCATCTCGACGAGCGCGGGGTCCTTGCCGAAGAAGTCCTCGCGGATGTAGGCGGCGTCGCGGGTCTGGTACGTCTGGACCTGCGCGTCCGGTACCTCGCGGAGGCGGCGGACCAGGGCGCCGGTGGTGTCGAGCTGGAAGAGCTCGTCCCAGGCGTTGCCCCACAGGCTCTTGACGACGTTCCAGCCGGCGCCGCGGAACTGGGCCTCCAGCTCCTGCACGATCTTGAAGTTCGCGCGGACGGGGCCGTCGAGGCGCTGCAGGTTGCAGTTGATGACGAAGGTCAGGTTGTCGAGGCCCTCGCGGGCGGCGAGTGCCAGGGCCGCGGTCGACTCGGGCTCGTCCATCTCGCCGTCGCCGAGGAAGGCCCAGACGTGCGACGCGGAGACGTCCTTGATGCCGCGGTTGGTCAGATAGCGGTTGAAGCGCGCCTGGTAGATCGCCGAGAGCGGGCCGAGGCCCATGGAGACCGTCGGGAACTCCCAGAGCCAGGGCAGTCGGCGCGGGTGCGGGTAGGACGGCAGGCCGTTGCCGCCGGACTCCTGGCGGAAGTTGTCCAGGTGGGCCTCGGTGAGGCGGCCGTCGAGGAAGGCGCGGGCGTAGATGCCGGGGGAGGCGTGGCCCTGGATGTAGAGCTGGTCGCCGGAGCCGTCCTGCTCCTTGCCGCGGAAGAAGTGGTTGAAGCCGGTCTCGTAGAGCCAGGCGGCGGAGGCGAAGGTGGCGATGTGTCCGCCGACGCCGTGTTTGGCGCCGCGGGTGACCATCGCGGCGGCGTTCCACCGGTTCCAGGCGGTGATCCGCTGCTCCATCGCCTCGTCGCCGTCCACGGCGGGCTCGGCGGCGGTCGGGATCGTGTTGACGTAGTCCGTCTCCAGAAGCTTGGGCAGATCGAGCCCTGACACACCCTCGGCGTGCTGGAGGGTGCGTCGCATGAGGTACGCGGCGCGGTGGGGGCCGGCGGCCTTGGTGACGGCGTCGAGGGAGGCCGCCCATTCGGCGGTCTCCTCGGTGTCACGGTCCGGGAGCTGGTCGAGCTCGCTCGGAAGCTTGCCTACGGGGTCGGTCATGACGCCGCCTTCCGGAGAGGAGGGGGGTGGAGATGGGGCCTTGTCTGGCAGGACGGGGCCGACGGACTGGTGGGTCCGTCGTCGACTGTAAGCCGACGATCGATGATCGATCAAAGTTTGAAGCGAAAAACTTCTTCAGATCGACAAAGTCGGCACAGGGTGCCGCGAAGTAGGGCACCGGGTGCCGAGCTTTTTCCTTCGTGGGGCTCCGCCCACACCCCGCGCGGGGCCAGGAGGAGCCGGGCCCGGAGAGGTCACGCCACGCCCCACAGCCCACCCGGTGAACACCTCACCCAGGCGTCGGCGACGACACCGCACCCCGTACCGGCACCGCCGCCGGAGGCGTTACGCGCGGGGGGCGCAGCCGAGGACGTGGGACTTGACCAGGGTGCCGATCTGCGGGTCGCGGCGGCGGAAGGCCGCGAGGAGTTCCTCGTGCTCCTCCGCGTAGGACTTCTGCTTCGTGCCCAGCCACCGGATGGACAGCGCGGTGAAGACCTCGATCCCCAGGCCCTCCCACGTGTGCAGCAGCACCCCGTTGCCCGCGGCCTTCACCAGCTCCCGGTGGAACGCCACCGTGTGCCGTACCTGGGCCGTCCCGTCCGCGGCGCGGTCCGCCTCGTACAGCGCCGCCACATGCGGCTCCAGCGCCGAGCAGTCGGCCGCCAGCCGCTCCGCGGCCAGCTCGGCCGCGATCTGCTCCAGACCGGCCCGGACGGGGTAGCTCTCCTCCAGGTCCGCAGCCGTCAGATTCCGTACCCGTACGCCCTTGTTGGGCGCCGATTCGATCAGCCGCAGCGACTCCAGCTCGCGCAGCGCCTCCCGCACGGGCGTCTGGCTCACGGCCAGTTCCGTGGCGATCCGGCGCTCCACGATCCGCTCGCCCGGCTTCCAGCGGCCGCTGACGATGCCCTCCACGATGTGCTCGCGGATCTGATCGCGCAGCGAGTGGACGACGGGCATGGTCATGGAAGCGCTCCTTCAAGAAGAGAAGACCCCTAGACAATACGGCGGCGCCCCTACCTGGGAGTACTCCCGGGCAGGGGCGCCGCTCGTGAGGCTGGTTACAGCCGGGTGGCTCAGAGGCCGAGCTCGACCTCGAACTCGCCGGCCTCCAGGATCGCCTTGACCGCCGTCAGGTAGCGGGCGGCGTCGGCGCCGTCCACCAGGCGGTGGTCGTAGGAGAGCGTCAGGTACGTCATGTCGCGGACGCCGATGACGGTGCCCTCGGCGGTCTCGATGACGGCCGGACGCTTGACCGTCGCGCCGATGCCCAGGATCGCGACCTGGTTCGGGGGCACGATGATCGTGTCGAACAGCGCACCGCGCGAACCGGTGTTGCTGATCGTGAAGGTCGCACCGGCCAGCTCGTCCGGCGTGATCTTGCTGCCGCGGACCTTGCCCGCCAGATCGGCGGTGGCCTTGGCGATACCGGCCAGGTTGAGGTCGCCCGCACCCTTGATGACCGGGGTCATCAGGCCCTTCTCGGAGTCGACGGCGATGCCGATGTTCTCCGAGTCGAAGTAGGTGATGGTGCCCTCGTCCTCGTTGATCCGGGCGTTGACGACCGGGTGGGCCTTCAGCGCCTGGGCCGCGGCCTTCACGAAGAACGGCATCGGGGACAGCTTGACGCCCTCGCGGGCGGCGAAAGCGTCCTTGGCCTGGGCGCGCAGCTTCATCAGCTTGGTGATGTCGACCTCGACGACCGAGGACAGCTGAGCCTGGCCGTGCAGCGCCTTCATCATGTTGTCGCCGATGACCTTGCGCATGCGGGTCATCTTGACGGTCTGGCCGCGCAGCGGGGACACCTCGAGGGCCGGGGCCTTCTTCGCGGCGACCGGAGCGGCGGCGGCCGGAGCCGGGGCAGCGGCGGCGGCCTTCGCGGCCTCGGCGGCCGCGATGACGTCCTGCTTACGGATACGGCCACCGACGCCGGTGCCCTTGACCGAGGACAGGTCCACACCGCTCTCGGTCGCGAGCTTGCGGACCAGCGGCGTGACGTACGCGCCCTCGTCGACCGGAGCGGCGGGAGCCGGAGCGGCCGGAGCGGGGGCGGCGGGGGCCACCGGGGCCGGTGCCGGGGCGGCAGCGGCAGGCGCGGCCTGGACCGGCGCGGGCGCGGGCGCCGGAGCCGGAGCGGCCGGAGCCGGAGCCGGAGTGGCCGGAGCCGGAGCCGGAGTGGCCGGAGCGGGAGCCGGGGCGGCAGCGGGAGCCGGGGCCGCGGGGGCGGCCGGAGCAGCCGGAGCGGCACCCGGGGCGCCGATCACGGCGAGCTTCGCGCCGACCTCGGCGGTCTCGTCCTCGCCGACCGTGATCTCCAGCAGCACACCCGAGGTGGGCGCCGGGATCTCGGTGTCGACCTTGTCGGTGGAGACCTCGAGCAGCGGCTCGTCGGCCTCGACGGAGTCGCCGACCTCCTTGAGCCAGCGGGTGACGGTGCCCTCGGTGACCGACTCGCCCAGCGCGGGCAGCACGACGTCGGTGCCCTCGGCACCGCTGCCGCCGGCGGCGGCCTCGGCGGTCGGAGCCGGTGCGGGGGCGGCCTGCTCGGCGGCCGGGGCGGCCGCGGCGGGCTGCGCCGGCTCGGGGGCGGGGGCGGGGGCCTCGGCGGCGGCCGGGGCCGGGGCGGCAGCGGGGGCGCCCGTGCCGTCGTCGATGACGGCCAGCTCTGCGCCGACCTCGACGGTCTCGTCCTCGGCGACCTTGATGGACGCCAGGACACCGGCGGCCGGTGCGGGGATCTCGGTGTCGACCTTGTCGGTCGACACCTCCAGCAGCGGCTCGTCGGCCTCGACGCGCTCGCCCTCGGCCTTCAGCCAGCGGGTGACGGTGCCCTCGGTGACGCTCTCGCCGAGCGCCGGAAGGGTTACGGAAACCGGCATGGTTTCGGTTGCTCCTAACGGTGGGGTCTCCCCGGCTCGCGCGGAGCGCCGAGCCAGGGGAAGTGCGGTAGTGGTCGTCGCGCCCGTGGACTGGATCAGTCGTGGGAGTGGAGGGGCTTGCCCGCGAGGGCCAGGTGGGCCTCGCCGAGCGCCTCGTTCTGCGTCGGGTGCGCGTGGATGAGCTGCGCGACCTCGGCCGGCAGAGCCTCCCAGTTGTAGATCAGCTGAGCCTCACCGACCTGCTCGCCCATACGGTCACCGACCATGTGGACGCCGACCACGGCACCGTCCTTGACCTGCACGAGCTTGATCTCGCCCGCGGTCTTGAGGATCTTGCTCTTGCCGTTGCCCGCGAGGTTGTACTTCAGAGCGACGACCTTGTCCGCGCCGTAGATCTCCTTGGCCTTGGCCTCGGAGAGACCCACGGAGGCGACCTCGGGGTGGCAGTACGTCACCTTCGGCACGCCGTCGTAGTCGATCGGGACGGTCTTCAGACCGGCCAGTCGCTCCGCCACCAGGATGCCCTCGGCGAAGCCGACGTGCGCGAGCTGGAGGGTCGGGACGAGGTCACCGACGGCCGAGATCGTCGGCACGTTGGTCTGCATGTACTCGTCGACCAGGACGTAGCCGCGGTCCATCGCGACGCCCTGCTCCTCGTAGCCGAGGCCCTGCGAGACCGGGCCGCGGCCGACGGCGACCAGCAGCACCTCGGCCTCGAAGGTCTTGCCGTCGGCGAGGGTGACCCGCACGCCGTTCTCGGTGTACTCGGCCTTCTCGAAGAAGGTGCCGAGGTTGAACTTGATGCCGCGCTTGCGGAAGGCGCGCTCAAGAAGCTTCGAGCTGTTCTCGTCCTCGACCGGGACGAGGTGCTTCAGGGCCTCGATGATCGTGATGTCGGTGCCGAAGGACTTCCAGGCGGAGGCGAACTCGACGCCGATGACACCGCCGCCGAGCACGATCGCGGACTGCGGCACCCGGTCCAGGACCAGGGCGTGGTCGGAGGAGATGATGCGGTTGCCGTCGATGGTCAGACCAGGCAGCGACTTCGGGACCGAGCCGGTGGCGAGGAGGACGTGGCGGCCCTGGACGCGGCGGCCGTTGACGTCGACCGAGGTGGGGGAGGACAGCCGGCCCTCACCCTCGATGTACGTGACCTTGCGGGAGGCGATCAATCCCTGCAGGCCCTTGTACAGCCCGGAGATCACCTCGTCCTTGTACTTGTGGACGGCAGGGACGTCGATGCCCTCGAAGGTGGCCTTGACGCCGAACTGCTCGCTCTCGCGCGCCTGGTCGGCGATCTCACCGGCGTGCAGCAGGGCCTTGGTGGGGATGCATCCACGGTGCAGGCAGGTGCCGCCGACCTTGTCCTTCTCGATCAGGGCGACGTCCAGGCCCAGCTGCGCTCCGCGCAGGGCCGCGGCGTAACCACCGCTGCCACCGCCGAGGATCACTAGGTCGAAAACGGTGCTGGCGTCGTTCGCCACGTCACGTCCTCCATGCATGTGCGCCGGGCGCCGGTCGTCCATGACCTACGCGGCGGCTGGTGTTCGGCCGCTTGTCTTCGGCCCTGTGGTGGGGGCCCTGTCCTGCCGAGAACCCATCTTCGCACTTGTCGACGGAAGGCGGGACGCGGGGCCGGGGTACGGGACGGCGGTTCAGCCGTCACCGGCGATTACTGGTACGTACGAACCTGCGAATTTCGTCGAAGGCGAACGGAAAGACCACCGGCTGGGCAAACCGAGGACCCCCGCCCGGTATTCCTGCGGCGCTCGCGGAAGGCTTCCCGCGGCGCTCGCGGAGGGCCACCGACGCCCGGGTCCGGAACGTACTCCGGACCCGGTGCACGGTGGTGCGTCAGCCCAGGTCGCCCTCGGCGGTGCGCTCGGCCAGCCTGACCAGGGTGCGGACCGCGGAGCCGGTGCCGCCCTTCGGGGTGTAGCCGTAGGGGGCGCCCTCGTGGAAGGCCGGGCCGGCGATGTCCAGGTGGGCCCACGTGATGCCCTCGCCGACGAACTCCTTGAGGAACAGGCCGGCGACCAGGCCGCCGCCCATCCGCTCGCCCATGTTCGCGATGTCGGCGGTCGGCGAGTCCATGCCCTTGCGCAGGTCGGTCGGGAGCGGCATCGGCCAGGAGTCCTCGCCGACCTCCTCCGCGATCTCGTGGATCGAGGTGCGGAAGGCGTCGTCGTTGGCCATGATGCCGAAGCGGCGGGTGCCGAGCGCCAGCACCATCGCGCCGGTCAGCGTCGCCACGTCCACGATCGCGTCGGGCTTCTCCTCCGACGCCTTGGTGAGCGCGTCGGCCAGGACGAGACGGCCCTCGGCGTCGGTGTTGAGCACCTCCACCGTCTTGCCGCTGTACATGCGCAGCACGTCACCCGGGCGGGTGGCGGTGCCGGACGGCATGTTCTCGGCGAGCGCCAGCCAGCCGGTGACGTTCACGCGCAGGCCGAGCCGGGCGGCGGTGACGACGGCGGCGAACACCGCGGCGGCGCCGCTCATGTCGCACTTCATCGTCTCGTTGTGGCCCGCCGGCTTCAGCGAGATGCCGCCCGAGTCGTAGGTGATGCCCTTGCCGACGAAGGCCAGGGACTTCTCCGCCTTGGGGTGCGTGTACGCGATCTTCACCAGCCGCGGGCCGTTGGCCGCGCCCTGGCCGACACCGAGGATGCCGCCGAAGCCGCCCTTGAGGAGCGCCTTCTCGTCGAGGACCTGCACCTTGAGGCCGTGCTCCTTGCCGGCCGCGGAGGCGACGGCGGCGAACGACTCGGGGAACAGGTCGTTCGGCGGGGTGTTGACCAGGTCGCGGGCGCGGTTGATCTCCTCGGTCAGCGCGATCGCCCGGTCGGCCGCGGCCTTGTACGCCTTGTCGCGCGGCTTGGCGCCGAGCAGGGCGATCTCGGCCAGCGGCTTCTTGCCGTTCTCGCCGTCCTGGTACGCGGTGAAGGCGTAGGCACCGAGCAGCGCGCCCTCGGCGATCGCCTCGGCGTCCTCGGAGGCCTCGATCGGCAGCGCGAACGCGGCCTTCTTCGTGCCGGACAGCGCCCGGGCCGCGGAACCCGCGGCGCGCCGCAGCGATTCCGGCGTGTACGAGTCGTCCTTCTCCGGGGCGGCACCGAGGCCGACCGCGATCACGACCGGGGCCTTCAGGCCGGCCGGCGCGGGCAGCTTGGTCACCTCGCCCTCGGCACCGGAGGCACCGAGGGTCTCGAGGACGGTGGCGAGCTTTCCGTCGAACGCCTTGTCCACGGCCTCGGCGCCGGCGGCGACGACCGGGCCCTTGGCGCCCTTCGCGACGCCGACGACGACCGCGTCGGCGCGCAGCGTCGCAGCGCCGGCAGTGCTGAGAGTGAGAGCAGTCACGGTGGTGAAATCTCGCTTCCGTTGAGTTCCATGGCCGAAGAGGTGGGTCGGCCGCCCGGCGCATCGTAAATCGGGCGAGCCGGAGCGCCGCCACGAGCCTACGCGCGCCCGCTGTGTTCGCTCGCGCCAGCGGTGATTCACCCATCCGTGGTGTCTCCGCCACGTTTCCCCGGCCGACCGGTGAGTCCTGCGTCACACTCGGCCCGAATGCGCAAGGGAGCGAGTAGCTGCTTTGCATGATTTCCACATGTCCTCCCCGGATTCTCCGCGGGGGAGGGCCAACGAGGGGTGGGGGGAAACGCCATGGCGCCCGTATTCGGTACGAGGTTGCGTACGAGCGGATTCACGAGCGGATCGACGAGAGGATCGACGAGAGGATCCAACGGTTCCACGAAGGGCAGGCTCGGCACGGCAGCGGTGGCGCTCACGTCGTGCGCGCTGCTCACCGCCGTGCTGCCCGCGACGCCGGCGGCGGCCGCGGACCCGGTGCCGCGGATCGACCTGAAGGTCCTGGTCGTCGACGACGGCGGTGACTCGGTGGCCGCGGTCACCTCCGAGCTGCGCAGTACGGGAGTGCCGTACAGCGTCGTCGACCTCGGCGATCCGAGCCGTCCGACGATCAACGCGGCCTTTCTGAGCGACACCGTGAGCGGCCGGCCGCGCGCCAAGTACCAGGGTGTGGTCCTCCCGAACGAGGCGCCGTTCGGGACGGACTCCGCGGGCGCCGCCGAGCAGGCCGCGCTCGTGGCGTACGAGAAGACCTTCGGGGTCCGCCAGGTCGACGCCTACACCTGGGCGCATCCGGGCGTCGGGCTCGACTACACCAGCGAAGGCGGCTGGGCCGGCACCCTCGACGGCGCCGCGGCCACCGTCACCGCCGCGGGCCGCACCGGGCCCTTCGGCTATCTCGACGGCCCGCTGACGTTCGAGGACAACGCGCCCGACATCGGCGAGAGCTACGGCTATCTGGCGCGCCCGCGCGAGGGGTTCACGAGTTACGTCGACGCCCCTGTGCCCGGCGGCGAGGGCCGGGCCAGCCTGCTCGGCGAGTACGCGCACGACGGGCGCCGTGAGCTGGTCGTCACCTTCGCCTACAACCAGCACCAGCGGCAGTTCCGGCTGCTGGCGCGGGGCATCGTCGAATGGCTCACCCAGGGCGTCCACCTCGGACAGAGCCGCAACTACTTCGCGGTCCACGTCGACGACGTGTTCGCGCCCGACGCCCGCTGGGACAAGGACCGCAACTGCACACCGGGCGACATCGACTGCGGTGGCGGGGCCGAGGACACCACGCCCGACATCCGCATGACCGCCGCGGACGCCCAGTACGCCGCGCAGTGGCAGCAGTCCAGCGGCTTCACCCTCGACATGGTCTACAACGCCGGGGCCGGCGAGGAGTGGAAGGCCGAGCACGGCGGCACCGACGCGCTCACCGCCCGGCTGGTCGCCGACCGCGCCAAGTACCGCTGGATCAACCACACCTACACCCATCCGTTCCTCGGCTGCGTCCAGAACGTGTCCGTCGTCCCGTGGCAGTGCGCGAAGAACGCGAACGGCACGACGCAGTACATGAGCCGCGCCGAGATCGCCGCGCAGATCCGCGACAACCACAACTGGGCGGTGAACAAGGGCATCTCCGTCGACCGTACCGAGCTGGTCACCGGCGAGCACTCGGGTCTCAAGACCCTCCCGCAGCAGCCTGCCGACAATCCCAACCTGGCGCCCGCGCTCGCCGACAACGGCGTCAAGTGGATCGCCAGCGACAACTCCCGCGAGCCGCAGCAGCGCCCCGTGGGCAGCGCCCTCACCGTGCCCCGTCACCCGATGAACGTGTACTACAACACGGGCACGGCCGCGGAGATGGCCGACGAGTACAACTGGATCTACACCTCCAGGGCGGACGGCGGCAGCGGCATCTGCGAGAGCAACCCGGCCTCCACCTGCCTGGACGAGCCCCTGGACGAGCAGACCGGCTACGCGCAGTACATCGTGCCGCAGGAGGCCAGGATCGCCCTCGGCCACGTCGTCGCGAACGACCCCCGCCCCCACTACGTCCACCAGTCCAACCTGGCCGAGGACCGCATCCTCTACCCCGTCCTCGACCGGATCCTCGCCGACTACCGGTCGCTGTTCGCCGACAGCGCGCCGCTCGTCAACCAGAGCCAGCGCGACACCGGGACGGAACTGAGCCGCCGCGCCGCGTGGCAGAAGGTCCTCGACACGGGCAAGGTCACCGCGTACCGGATCGGCACCACCGTCACCGTCCAGGCGCCGAACGGGGTCGTCGTTCCCGTCACCGCGCCCGAGGGCACGCGGAAGCAACTGCTGCTCGGTACGAGCCTCTTCGGCACGCCCTACGCGGGCCGGCGCTCGGCCTGGACCGCTCCCGACCTCCTGCAGTCCGCCGTCACCCTGCGGCTGCCCGCCGTCTGACGCGCGGGTCCGCCCCGTCATCGCACGCACCCCGGCCGGCCCGGCCGGGGTGCGTCACCCACGCCCATGACGCACGTCCAGGGGGACCCAGCACGATGAGCCAGGGACGTCATGTCGCCATGCTCACCGAAGGAACGTATCCGCATGCCCACGGTGGCGTCAGCACCTGGTGCGACCAGCTGATCCGGGGCATGCCCGAGGTCGAGTTCACCGTCACCGCCCTCACCGGAAGCGGCCGGGAGCCCGTCACCTGGGAGCTGCCGCCCAACATCCGCAGGCACACCTCCGTGCCGCTGTGGGGGCCTCGCCCCGGCCGTGCCCGCGCCCGGTTCGGCAGAGCCGCCCGGCACTTCCCCGACCTCTACGCACGCTTCCTGATGTCGGTGCTCGACCCGCACGCGCACGCCGACTTCGGCGCCGGGCTGGACGCGCTCGCCGAGGAGGCCCGCGCCGGCCGGCTCTCCGCCGCGCTGCGCACCGAGTCCGCCGTCCGCACCCTGATGCGGCTGTGGACGCTGCCGCATCTGCCCACCGCCGCGGCCCGGCCGACCGTCCACGACGCCCTGACCGCCGTCGATCTGCTCGAGCACGCGCTGCGCCCGCTCGCTGTGCGCATCCCCACGGACAGCGTCGCCCACGCCGTCAGCAGCGGGCTCGCCACCCTGCCCGCGCTCGCCGCCCAGCGCCTGGACGGCGTGCCCTTCCTCCTCACCGAGCACGGCATCTATCTGCGCGAGCGCTATCTCGGCCAGCGAGCGACGGCCCAGCGGTGGCCCGTCAAGGCGCTGATGCTGGGCTTCTACCGGGAGCTCAACACCCTCGGCTACGAGCGGGCCGATCTGATCACGCCGTGCAACCGGTACAACCGCCGGTGGGAGGAGCGCGGAGGCGCCCCCGCCGACCGGATCCGCACGGTCTACAACGGTGTCGATCCGCACGCCTTCCCGCATGCCGGCGCCGAACCCTCCGTACCCACGCTCACCTGGGCCGGCCGGATCGACCCCATCAAGGACCTGGAGACGCTGATCCGGGCCTACGCCCTGGCCCGGGCCGAACTGCCGGAGCTGCGGCTGCGGTTGTTCGGGGCGGCGCCCGCGGGCGGTGAGCGGTACGCGACCGGGCTGGAGAAGCTCGCCGCGGAACTGGGCGTCGCCGACGGCATCGTGTGGGAGGGCCGGATCAGCGATGTGGCGCGCGCCTACGCCGCCGGGCACGTGGTGATGCTGTCCAGCATCAGTGAGGGCTTCCCGTTCTCGGTCATCGAGGCGATGTCGTGCGGCCGGACGACGGTGTCCACCGATGTGGGCGGGGTACGGGAGGCCGTCGGCGACACGGGCCTGGTGGTGCCGCCGCGCGAGCCGGAGGCGCTGGCCGCGGCGGCCCTGGAACTCCTGCGGGACGACGAGCGCCGGGCGGAACTGGGCCGGCGCGCCCGGCAGCGGGTCCTCGACCGCTTCACGCTGCGGCGTTCCGTGGACGCCTTCCGCCGGATCTACCGGGAACTGGACGGGGCGCCGGGCGCGGTGCCCGAGCCGCTCGCCGAGACCATCGCCGACTGGACGCTGGAACTGAGAGACCCCTGGTACCTGCAGCCGGCCGCGGACGGGAGCGTGTGGTGAGCGGATCGCTGTGGCTGAAGGAACCGGGCTCCGCCGGGCGGGACGCTCTGCCGTCCGTACCGGGGAGCCGGCTCCACGCCGACCGGTCCGAGGCCGACCCGGTCGACGAACTCGCCGGGCGGCTCGGCGACTTCATCGCGGCGGCCGTCCATCCGGACGAGATCGCCGCGCTGCTGGAGTCCGACGGGCTGACGGACGAGCAGATACGTCTGCGTTACGGCCGCCAGGACTCCTTCGCCCTGGCGGAGGAGCTGTACGCGCGCGCCGAACGCCGCTTCCCGGAGCCCGGCGGCCCGCCGGCCGCACCCACGGGCCCGACGCTCCTCGCCTGCCTGCTGCGCGGCCTGGTCTTCACCCTCCCGGGGCTCGCCCACGTCCTGGCCGTACCGCTCCTCGCGGGCGGCCGCCCGGCGTACGAACCGCTGATCGCCGCCGCGCTCGCCGGCTGGGCGTGGAACCAGGCCCTCGCCCACCGCGCCTACACCTGGCTGGGCCTCGGCGACCGCGCGGCGGCCGCCCGGTCGCTGCTCCTGGGCGCGCCCGTGGGCGCGCTGCTCGGCACGGCCTCGGCGGTCACCGCCGAGGGGCCGATGGTCCTCTTCGCGGCGGGCCAGTCGCTGTATCTCGTGGCGGCGACCGTGCTGCTGGTGCTGGGCCGCGACCGTGCGCTGCTGCTCGCCCTGACGCCGCCGGCCGGTGGCGCGCTGTTCGCCGCGCTGCACCCGATGCCGGTCTGGGCGCACCTCGCCCTGCCCCTGGCCTCGGTCATCGCCGCGGTCGCCCTGGCGGCGTGGGCGGTGAGCACGGAACTGCGCCCGGGCGGTCCGGGCGGTCCGGGCGGGAAACCCGGCCCTGCCGGAGGCGGGGCCCACCGCACACCGTCCCGTGGCCTGGTCACGCGTGTCCGCACCGGGGGCCGTGGCCGGCCGCGGCTCGGCGGGTCGGTGCCGTACGGGCTGTTCGGGCTCGGGGCCGGTGTGCTCGTGCTCCAGGTCGCCCTGGACACCCCGCTGTTCGCCGTCGCGCTGACGCTCGGCATGGGGCCCGCCGAGTGGCTGCTGCACCGGTTCCGGGCGGAGAGTCTCGCCGGGCTGCGGGCCAGCACCTCCCCGCGTCGCTTCCGCGTCACCGTCGCCGCGGCGCTGGCGCGCTGCCTCGCCGGCCATCTGGGGGCGCTGCTGACGCTCACGGCGGCGGCGACGCTGCTGTGGCCGGGCAGCGGCCACGGACCGGGCGGAGCGGCGATCGCCGGGATGCTGCTGCTCGGCGTCGTGCTCTGGACGGCACTGCTGCTCCAGGCGTTCGGCGCGGTGACGAGCGCGGCCGTGGTGTGCTGCGCGGCCGCGCTCGGCACGGTCCTCGTCCCCGGGGCGGACCTGCTGTTCGTCCCCGCGGCCGCCGCCGTCGTGCTGGTGGGGCTGGTCTGTGCTCTGCTGGGCCGGATCACCGCGCATCGCTGAGGAGCCCACGGAACATGAGCCTGCCGGTCCCGCCAAGACGTCTCCTGCTGCTCCTGGCGCTGCTGCTGACACCGGTGCTGCTCGCCGGCTGCACCACCGTCCCGGACGACGCCGCCCCGGACGACGCCGTGCCGCCGCGCACCCGTTGGCAGCCGAAGCCGGGGCTCGCCTGGCAGTGGCAGCTCAGCGGCCGCCTCGATCCGACGGTCGACGTACCCGTCTACGACATCGACGGCTTCGAGCATCCGGAGTCCGTCGTCAGCGACCTGCACCGGCGCGGCCGCAAGGTCATCTGCTACATCTCCACGGGCGCGTGGGAGGACTTCCGCCCGGACGCGGACGCCTTCCCCAGGGCCCTGCTCGGCAAGGGCAACGGCTGGAAGGGCGAACGCTGGCTCGACATCCGCCGCACGGACGTCCTGGAACCGCTGATGGCCGAACGCTTCGACATGTGCAGGGAGAAGGGCTTCGACGCGGTCGAGCCGGACAACATGGACGGCTACGCCAACGACACGGGCTTCCCGCTCACCGCCGCCGACCAGCTCCGCTACAACCGGCTCATCGCCCGGCTCGCCCACGACCGGGGACTGGCCGTCGGCCTGAAGAACGACCTGGACCAGATCCCGCAGCTGGTCGGTGACTTCGACTTCGCGGTCAACGAGCAGTGCGCGCAGTACGCCGAATGCGCCGCGCTGACCCCGTTCGTCGAAGCGGGCAAGGCGGTCTTCCACGTCGAGTACGAGCTGACGACGGACCGCTTCTGCCCGCAGTCGAAGCGGCTGCGGCTGAGCTCGATGCTCAAGAGGTACGAGCTGGGGGTGTGGCGGCAGGCCTGTTAGGAGCCCACGGCCAGCGCGATCAGCGTCGCCGTCGCCGCCGTCTCCGCGAGCGCGCCGAACACGTCTCCCGTCACCCCGCCGAAGCGGCGCACACCGTGCCGCAGCAGCAGTTCGGCCGCCGCCGCTCCGAGCAGGAGGGCCACGGCGACCCGCAGCGCCCCGTACCCGCCCGACGTCGTGCCCGCGGCCGCGCACGCCGCGGTGACCAGGACGGCGGCCGTCACGGCGTGGCGTACGGGGACGGTGGCGGCGACCATGGCGCCGAGGCCCTCCGGGCGGGCCGCCGGGACACCCGTGCGCGAGGCGAGCGTGAGCGCGAGCCGCGCCGCGACGCCCGCGGCCACCGCCCCCGTCGCGCCGTGGACCCAGCCGTGCCCGTACAGCTCGTACAGTGCCGCGACCTGCGCCAGCAGCACGAAGAGCAGGGTGATCACGCCGAACGGCCCGATGTCCGACTGCTTCATGATCCGCAGCGCGTCCTCGGCGGGCTTGCCGCTGCCCAGGCCGTCGGCGGTATCGGCGAGGCCGTCGAGGTGGAGGCCCCGGGTGAGCACGGCGGGTACGGCGGCGGAGCCGACGGCGGCGAGCAGCGGGCCCGCGCCGAGCACCAGTAGCAGCCCGCCGAGGGCGGCCGCGCAGAGGCCCACGACCAGCCCGGCGAGCGGGGCGCAGAGCATTCCCGCGCGTGCGGCGTCGCGGTCCCAGCGGGTGACACGCACCGGCAGCACGGTGAGGGTGCCGAAGGCGAACCGTATGCCGACCGGGCCGACTGTCCTGAGAGAGCTCACCGCGCGCAGGGTAGTCGGTGCGCTCCGACGGTAAATTGCGCATGACGGACAAAACGGGAGCGGGTGGCATGGGTCACTGGTTTTACCGCAACATCGTGGAGCCGGGAAAGCTCCCGCTGCTCATCGCGCTGGCCTCTTTCGTCCTGACCTTCCTGATCACCCGCACGGTCACCCGGCTGATCCGGCTCGGAAAAGGACCCTTTCGCAACGTCAGCTCCGGCGGGCTGCACATCCACCATGTGGTGCCCGGTGTCGTCCTCATCATCATCGGCGGATTCGGGTCGGTCGCCAGCAGCCAGCACACCGGCGCGGGCACCGTCGTCTTCGCGGTGGTCTTCGGGACGGGCGCCGGGCTGGTCCTCGACGAGTTCGCGCTGATCCTGCACCTCGACGACGTCTACTGGACGGAGGCGGGCCGCCAGAGTGTCGAGGTGGTCGTGCTCACCGCCTCACTGCTGCTGCTGATCCTCGGCGGCTTCTCGCCGCTCGGGGTCAACAACCTCACGGAGGACGAACGCGACGACCGCCGGGTCTTTCTGCTCACCCTCGCCGTCAACTTCGCCTTCGTCCTGATCGCCCTCTTCAAGGGCAAACTGCGGATGGCGATCATCGGCACCCTGGTGCCGTTCGTCGCGATCATCGCGGCGCTCCGGCTGGCCAGGCCCGCCTCGCCGTGGGCCAAGCGGGTCTACCGGCGCCGCCCGCGCTCCCGGGCGAAGGCGGTGCTGCGCGCGTTCCACCACGACAAACGCTGGAGCGGACCGCGCCGCAAGTTCGAGGACCTGATCGGCGGCGCCCCGGACCGGCTGCCGGCCGCCCTCGCCCCCGGCCCGGGACCCGGCGCCCGTGCCGTGTCCGGTCATGGCGCCGCCACCGGTGCCGATCCCGATCCTGATCCCGGCAACGGTCCCGGCGGCGCCTCCGGCGCCGGTCCCGGTTCCGCCACCGATCCGGCCTCCGGTCCCGGTTCCGGTTCCGGTTCCGCCACCGATCCGGCCTCCGGTCCCGGTTCCGAACCCGGCGCACGCTGAAAGTGCGCCGTCACGGCGAACACCACGATCACCACGAGCACGCCCGCGATCGCAGCGAGATGCTCCTTGCCCGCCAGATTGTTCTTCACCAGCACTTCGACGATCATCGCGACGACCACCAGGCCCATCGTCACCCGCGCCCCGTAGCGGTGACAGACCCAGACCGCGAGCCCCACCACCGCCGCCGACGGCCCCGTGTCCACGACCTGGGCGTCCGCGGCGGGCAGGCCCAGCGGATGACCGGGTCCCAGGGCGATCCCGGCCCGTGCGTACAGCGTCCCGGCGAGCGTGGCCGCGTACGCGACCATCAGGGTGCGCGGCCGTCCCAGACAGATCTCGCAGATGCCGAACACCAGGAGGATCTGGGCCAGTGCGCCCCACACCGGCAGATCGAGCGCCGGGACGAAGAGGGACAGCGGGGTGCGGAGCAGAGCGAGCCAGAGCGGGTCCTCCGCCCGCACCGAGCCGATGTCCTGCACCGGCTGATAGCCCCACGTCTGGTTCTGCACCAGCTGGAACAGGCCGGTGAGACAGACCGCGCCGAGCGTCATGGGGACCGCGCGCCACGTCCTCGTCACGAGCGCCGTCCGTACGGTCGTGTACAGCGGCCCCCACTCGCGGCGCGCGAAGGCGCGCGCACGGTTCACCGCCGGCCCGCCGAGGGCTCGAGAACGGCGCTCACGTCGAAGAGCATGGAACGTGGCTCCCAGATGGGTCGGTACGTGGCGTCGGCGCGCTGCAGCGACTCGATCCGGTCCCGCCCCGAGCCCCGCGCCACGATCGAAGACCGGCGACGGTGTCGAGAAGTTGAGTGGGATCCGAGTGATCCCGATCTCGCGCGGGTCGCGGCGGAAACTACTCCGTACGCACGGGCAGTTCGGCGGCGAGCGCCGCGGACGCCCGGACGAGGGGGAGCGCCAGCAGGGCGCCCGTTCCCTCCCCGACCGTGACGCCGTGGTCGAGCAGCGGGTCGAGCGCCATCCGGTCGAGGGCCTTCGCCTGGGCCGGCTCTCCGGTCACCTGGCCCGCCAGCCACCAGTCCGGCGCACGGAACGCCGCCCGCTGCCCGACGAGGGCGCAGGCCGCCGATACGACACCGTCCAGGATCACGGGCATCCGGCGCACCGCGGCCTGCAGCAGGAACCCGGTCGTCGCGGCCAGATCCGCCCCGCCCACGGCCGTCAGCAGCGCCAGCTGGTCGCCGAGCACGGGCCGGGCGCGGCGCAGCGCGTCGCGGATCGCCGCGCACTTGCGCATCCACGCCAGATCGTCGATCCCGGCACCGCCGCGCCCGGTCACCACCGAGGCGTCCGTGCCGCAGAGCGCGGCGATCAGGGCGGCGGCGGGCGTCGTACCGCCGACACTGAGATCGCCGAGCACCACCAGATCGGTACCGGAGTCGGCCTCCTCGTCGGCGATCGTCACACCCAGACGCACGGCCGCCTCGGCCTCGTCCGGGGTCAGCGCGTCCTCGACGTCGATGCGTCCGCTGCCACGCCGCACCCGGTGCCGTACGACGTCCTCGGGCAGCAGGTCCGGATCGCAGTCCAGTCCGGCGTCGACGATCCGCACCGGCACATCCATCCGCCGGGCCAGTACCGCGACGGGGCTCGCGCCCTCCAGCGTGGCCCGCACCAGCTCGTGCGCGGTTCCCGCCCGCCGTCCCGACACACCCAGCTCAGCGACCCCGTGGTCCCCCGCGAACAGCACCACCCGCGGCCGTTCGACGGCCCGTGCCGGCACGGCCCCCTGCGCGGCCGACAGCCACTCGCCCAGCTCGTCCAGCCGCCCCAGGGCCCCGGGCGGCACGGACAGCCGCTCCCGGCGTTCCTCGGCGTCGCGCCGCATACCGGTGTCGGGGCGCTCGATAAGGTCGGAGAAGTCGTCGAGATTCAGCGAGCTCATTCGCCGAACAGTACCGGCCCGCCCCGCCTTTCCGGCTCCCGGGCCACCCGCTCACCGCAGCGGCAGCGCCTGGCCCGCCACCACCAGCAGGACGTGCTCGCACTCCGAGGCGAAGGCCGCGTTCAGGCGGCCCAGTTCGTCGCGGAAACGACGGCCCGACGGGGTCGCGGGGACGACACCCGAACCGACCTCGTTGGTGACGGCGACGAGCGTGCGGCGCGTCTCGCGGACGGCCGCGACGAGGGCGGACGTGCGGGCGTGCAGGAGGCCGCGGCCGACCGTCTCCCAGCGCTCGTCGTCCCACGCGTCCACCTGGTCCATCGCGTCCGTGAGCCACAGCGCCAGGCAGTCGATGAGCAGCGGCGGACCGCTCTGGGCCAGCAGGGGAACGAGCTCGCAGGTCTCGATCGTGCGCCAGCTGCCCGGCCGGCGCTCCCGGTGCGCCGCGACCCGGGCCGCCCACTCCCGGTCGTTCCCGCGCGCGCCGCTCGTCGCCACGTAGACCACATCGGGGAACGACTCCAGCCGCCGCTCCGCCTCAAGCGACTTCCCCGACCGCGCACCGCCGGTGACCAGCGTGCGCCGCGGCACGTCCGGGACCGCGTGGTACTCCCCGACGTACAGCGTCGTGCCGTCCGGCACGGTCCGCGCCCCCGCCGCCGCGAGCCGCCGGTCCAGCTCGGCACCGGGTGGCGAGTCGTGGTCGATGTGGACGGCGACGACGTCGGTCGTGGCGCCGACCGCGCCCACCGCCCGCAGCCTGGCCAGTCCGTCGGGGCGTCCGACGACATCGGCGACGATCATGTCGTACGGCAGCGGATCACCGTCCGTCACGCCGGCGGGCGCCCCGCCCGGCGGCAGGTACAGCAGCCGCTCCCCCTCCGGCGAGGTCACCTCGTACCCCGTACCCGGGGAGTCCAGCGAGACCGCTCGCACCCGGTGCCCGCTGATCAGCGTCAACTCCTGACCGTCCGGCACCCGCCCGGCCGTCGGCAGCCCCGCGGGCAGCTCCATCGCGGGCCCGTCGTGCGGGTGCGACAGCAGGACCTGCCGTACCCCCACGAGTGAGTGGCCGGCCCGGGCGGCGGCCAGCGCCGCCCCCGGCGTCAGGTCGAGCAGCAGCGCGCCGTCCACCAGCAGGGCGGTCGCCGCGCGTGCCCGCTCGCCGCGGGCGGCGGCGCAGACGGCGCAGGGGCAGTCGGGGCGGGGGAGCCCGGTGGGGGCTCCGGTGCCGAGCAGAGTCAGTTCCACGGTCACGATCTTCCCGCGTCACCGCTGCGGGTGCGCGCCCGGCTACGCTGCGGGAAGCAAGGTCATCAGCGCGTGGACCCGGGAGGCGCACATGGCGTGGACGTGGCGGTTCGAGAAGGCCGACGGGACGGAGGTCCAGCCGGCCGTGGAGCCGGAGGAGTTCAGCACGCAGGGGGACGCGGAGTCCTGGATCGGCGAGGTCTGGCGAGAGCTCCTGGAGGGCGGTGCGGACCAGGTCTTCCTCTTCGAGGACGGCAGCCGCATCTACGGCCCGATGAGCCTGAACGCCGAGGGCTGAGCCCACTCACCGGCCCGCACCCGGGGGAACCGCCCCGGGGCGGGCCTACTGGCCCCGCACCCCGCACAGATGCAGCAGTGCCGCCGCCGAGCGGTACGGGTCCGTACGTCCCGCGCGGTCCTCGGCCGTCAGCAGCCGGGCCAGCTCGTCCTCGGGCGGCAGCTCCGCGTCGTCGGCGGCGCCGTCCGTGAAGACCCGCACGCCGTACCAGGCGTGCAGTGGGGCGGCGATCCCCGCGAGGGTCGCCTTCAACGACGCCATGTGGTCGGCGCGGACCTGGATGCCGAGCCGGTTGGTGTACGTGTCCGAGTCGAAGGCGGTCAGCGCCGTCGCCCAGTCACCCGCGAGGCCGGGCCGCATCGCCAGCGCGTCCGCGTTCCGTACGAGCAGGGACAGCAGACCGCCCGGCGCCAGCATCCGCGCCAGGCCCGCCAGCATCGCGTCGCGCTCCTCGACGTACATCAGCACGCCGTGGCACAGCACCACGTCGAACGAGCCGGGCAGGAAGTGCACCCCGGTGTCCCGGCCGTCGCCCTCGATCATCCGGAAGCGCTCCCGGATGCCTTCGGGCTCGGTCGCCAGCGCCTCCCGGGCGACCCGGAGCATTCCCGCGTCCGACTCCAGACCTGTCACCTTGTGCCCGGCCCGCGCCAGCCGCAGGGCCTGGGTGCCCTGGCCCATGCCGACGTCGAGGACCCGCAGCCGCTGCCCGACGGGGAAGCGTGCGGCTATCTGCTCGTCGAGCTGACGGGCGACGAGCTCCTGGCGGACCGTGTTGCGCAGCCCGCCCAGGCCCTTCAGCCAGGCGGCCGCGCAGCTCGCGAAGCCGGAGACGTCCTGAACGGAGACGTCCTGAACGGAGACGAGGTCCGCGCTCAGGGCCGCTCTCCGCGCTTGACGCGGGGCTTGGGCAGCCGCAGTCGGCGCATCTGGAGCGTACGCATCAGGCCGTAGGCCACGGCACCGCGCTTCGGCTCGTCGGGGAAGCGCTCGGCCAGCTGCTTCTTCAGGCGGAGCCAGATGCCGATCGAGTCGATGACGATCAGCACGATCACACCGAGCCACAGCAGCAGCGCGATGTTCTGCAGCTGGGGCACGCGGATCATGGAGAGCACCAGGATCACCACGGCCAGCGGCAGGAAGAACTCGGCGATGCAGAACCGCGAGTCGACGAAGTCGCGGACGAATCGACGCACCGCACCCCTGTCACGGGCCGGGAGATAGCGCTCGTCGCCACCGGCCAGCGCCTCGCGCTGCTTGGCCAGGTCGGCGCGGCGCGCCTCCCGTTGGCGGCGCATGGCCTCCTTGCGGTCGGTCGGTGCCGACTGCGCGCGACGGCGCTGCGTCTGGGCGTCACTCCGCTTCGGGGTCGGGCGGCCCTTGGGGGCCTCGGGGTCGCGGGGCTGCTTGGAGAGGTCCGCCGTCACCTTGTCGGTGGGGGCCTTCTCATCCTTCGAACGGCTACGGAACACAAAACACAAGGGTACGGGGTGCCGGGCATGGACCCCAGCCCCCGGGGGAACGATCCGGCAACGGCGAGCGTCCGTACGGGGCAGAAGCAGGCAGAACGTACGGCGGCGCGTGTGCACGACGGGGCAACCGCGGCTTTCCCTGACGGTCACCTACTCCTTGGGCTGGATCGCAGCCGTGGACAGGTCGTTCTTGGGGAGGAGCGCATCCGCGCTCGAACAGTGCGGTAATGGATGCAGGGCCCGTACTGTGGGTCCTGGAGTAGCTGGAGCTGAGTCCGTCAGAAGGGGGCGCGCGAAGCCCATGAGCGGTGTCATGAAGCGTATGGGGATGATCTTCCGCGCGAAGGCAAACAAGGCCCTTGACCGGGCCGAGGATCCGCGCGAAACCCTCGATTACTCGTACCAGAAGCAGCTGGAGCTGCTGCAGAAGGTGCGCCGCGGAGTCGCCGACGTGGCGACCTCGCGCAAGCGCCTGGAGCTGCAGCTGAATCAGCTCCAGGGCCAGTCCACGAAGCTGGAGGACCAGGGCCGCAAGGCGCTGGCGCTCGGCCGTGAGGACCTGGCGCGTGAGGCGCTGTCCCGCCGCGCCGCGCTTCAGCAGCAGGTCACCGACCTGGAGACGCAGCACCAGACCCTGCAGGGCGAGGAGGAGAAGCTCACGCTCGCCGCCCAGCGGCTGCAGGCCAAGGTCGACGCCTTCCGTACGAAGAAGGAGACCATCAAGGCCACGTACACGGCGGCCCAGGCGCAGACCCGGATCGGGGAGGCCTTCTCCGGCATCTCCGAGGAGATGGGCGACGTCGGCCTCGCGATCCAGCGCGCCGAGGACAAGACCGCCCAGATGCAGGCCCGCGCCGGCGCCATCGACGAGCTCCTGGCGTCCGGTGCGCTGGACGACCCGACCGGCATGGCGAAGGACGACATCGCCGCGGAGCTGGACCGGATCTCCGGCGGTACGGACGTCGAGCTGGAGCTGCAGCGCATGAAGGCCGAGCTGGCCGGAGGCAGCAGCGCGCAGCAGCAGGCGATCGAGGGCGGCAGCGGTTCGGCGCAGGACCAGGCCCAGGGTCAGAACCAGCACAAGTTCGACAAGCAGTAGGGACGGCGCGTCATGATCGTACGGATCATGGGGGAGGGCCAGTGGAAGGTCGAGGACTGCCACTTCGTCGAGCTGAACAAGCTGGACGACGAGCTGCTCGCCGAGATGGAGTCGGGTGACGGGGCCGGCTTCCGCCGCACCCTGGGCGCCCTGCTCGACGCGGTCCGCCGCTTCGGCGCCCCGCTGCCCGACGACTCCCTGGAGCCGTCCGAGCTGATCCTGCCCTCCCCGGACGCGACGCTCGGCGAGGTCAAGGCGATGCTCAGCGACGACGGCCTCATCCCGGGCTGACCCCGGTACTCAGCACCTCGGCCCGCGCCCGGACACCTCCGGGCGCGGGCCGGGTTCTGTGCCCGTGCGGGAGCGGCGCCCCGGGGGGCGTGCACCCCGTACCGTTGCTTGACGTGACGGCACCTCTGACGGGATTCACCCGGCTCGCGCACACCCGTTGCTGGCTGCGCGCGCATCCGACGGCGTTCGACGCGGCCCTTGCCGTCGCCGTGCTCGTCTGCATGGTCACCGCGTCGTTCGCCGATCCGCACGGGCCGCACGGGCCCACCTTCGGCACCCGTACACCCGAGGTCCGCAGCCTGCTGCTGATGGTGGTCGCGGCCGGGGCCCTGGTGTTCCGGCGGAACCGGCCCGTGGCGGTGCTCGCGGTCACCGCCGCCGTGTCCGTCGTGGAGCTCGTCGCGGGCGATCCGCCCGCCCCCGTCGCCATGTCCGCGGTGGTCGCGCTCTACACGGTCGCCTCCCGCACCGACCGTCCCACGACCTGGCGGGTCGGCCTGCTGACGATGGCCGTGCTGACCGGCTCGGCGATGCTGTTCGGCTCGGCGCCCTGGTACAGCCAGGAGAACCTGGGGCTCTTCGCCTGGACCGGTATGGCGGCCGCCGCGGGCGACGCCGTACGCAGCCGGCGCGCGTTCGTCGACGCCATACGGGAGCGGGCCGAGCGGGCGGAGCGGACCCGCGAGGAGGAGGCCAGGCGCCGGGTCGCCGAGGAGCGGCTGCGGATCGCCCGCGACCTCCACGATGTCGTCGCGCACCACATCGCCCTGGTCAACGTGCAGGCCGGGGTCGCGGCACACGTCATGGACAAGCGCCCCGACCAGGCCAAGGAGGCGCTCTCCCACGTACGGGAGGCGAGCCGGTCCGCGCTGAACGAACTGCGCGCCACCGTCGGTCTGCTGCGGCAGTCCGGCGACCCCGAGGCACCCACCGAGCCGGCCCCGGGACTGGCCGTGCTCGACGCGCTGCTGGACACCTTCCGGAACGCCGGACTGCCGGTCGAGCTGGCCCGTACCGACCACGGCACCGAGCTGCCCGCCGCCGTCGACCTCGCCGCGTACCGCATCATCCAGGAGGCACTGACCAATGTGCAGAAGCACGGCGGCGGCGACGCGAAGGCCGAGGTGAGCGTCGTACGCGTGGGCCGCACGGTGGAGGTCACGATCCTCGACAACGGCTGCCCGGCCGGCCAGGGGAGCGGACCCGGGCACGAGGCGGACAGCGGCGGCCACGGACTGATCGGCATGCGCGAACGGGTCACGGCGCTCGGCGGCACCCTCAGCGCGGGACCCCGTTACGGCGGAGGCTTCCGGGTGCAGGCGATACTGCCGGTCAAGGCCCACGCGGAGGGGGACGAGGACGCATGACGATCAGGGTGCTGCTCGCCGACGACCAGGCGCTGCTGCGCAGCGCGTTCAAGGTGCTCGTCGACTCGGAGCCGGACATGGAGGTCGTCGGGGAGGCCGCCGACGGCGCACAGGCCGTGGAGCTGGCCCGCTCGGCCCGGGCCGACGTGGTGCTCATGGACATCCGGATGCCCGGTACGGACGGGCTCGCCGCCACCCGCCTGATCAGCGCCGACCCCGCGCTCGCCGATGTACGGGTGGTGATGCTGACGACGTTCGAGGTGGACGAGTACGTCGTGCAGTCGCTGCGCGCGGGGGCGTCCGGCTTTCTCGGCAAGGGGGCGGAGCCCGACGAACTGCTCAGCGCCATCCGGATCGCCGCGGCCGGGGAGGCGCTGCTCTCGCCCGCCGCGACCAAGGGCCTGATCGCGACCTTCCTCGCGCAGGGCGGCAGTTCGGAGGGCGGCCAGGACTCGGGCGCGTACTCGGAGCGGCTGGCCGCGCTGACCGGCCGGGAACGCGAGGTCCTCGTCCTCGTCGCGGGCGGCCACTCCAACGACGAGATCGCGGAGCGCCTGGAGGTCAGCCCGCTCACCGTCAAGACGCACGTGAACCGGGCGATGGCGAAGCTCGGCGCCCGCGACCGGGCTCAATTGGTGGTCATTGCGTACGAATCGGGCCTGGTACGCCCAAGGGTGGAGTGAGTCTCCACCCGGCAGTACTCCAGGAGGAGTATGCGCCGGATAAGGATGTGGACCTGGGGCCTACGGATTCACCCTCCTGGATGGCCGATCGTATAGAGGGGCACCTGACCAGGCCCGCCTCCTGCGTACCGCCACAGAAGAGAGACCCCATGTCCTGGCTGTCCAGATTCAGCCTCGCGCAACGGGCCCTGATAGGGCTGATGTCGATCGTGGCGATCGTCTTCGGAGCGATCGCCATCCCCCAGCTCAAGCAGCAACTGCTGCCCTCCATCGAACTGCCGATGGTGTCGGTGCTGGCCCCCTACCAGGGTGCGTCCCCCGATGTGGTCGAGAAGCAGGTCGTCGAGCCGCTCGAGAGCACCATCAAGGCCGTCGACGGCATCACGGGCATCACCTCCACGGCGAGCGAGGGCAACGCCGTGATCATGGCCACGTTCGACTACGGGGACGAGGGCACCAAGCAGCTCGTCGCCGATGTCCAGCAGGCCGTGAACCGCGCCCGCGTCCAGCTCCCCGACGACGTGGACCCGCAGGTCATCGCCGGTTCCACCGATGACATCCCGACCGTCGTCCTCGCCGTCAGCTCCGACAAGGACCAGCAGGCGCTCGCCGACCAGCTGGAGCGGACCGTCGTCCCGGCCCTGGAGGACATCGACGGCGTCGGCCAGGTCACCATCGACGGCGTCCAGGACCTCCAGGTCTCGGTCACGCCGGACGACAAGAAGCTGGCCGCGGCCGGGCTGAACACCATGGCCCTCGCCGAGGCGCTCAAGGCGGGCGGCGCGACCGTCCCCGCGGGCTCCTTCTCCGAGGCGGGCAGCAGCCGCACCGTCCAGGTCGGCGGCGGTTTCACCTCGCTGAAGCAGATCGAGGACCTGCGCATCGCGCCGCAGGCAGCCGAGGCGGGCAAGGGCGGCAAGGCCAAGCCGGTCCGGCTCGGCTCCGTCGCCACGGTCGAGCAGGAGGAGTCGCAGCGCGTCTCCATCACCCGTACGAACGGCAGGCCCAGCCTCGCCGTCATGGCCACGATGGACAAGGACGGCAGCGCCGTCGCCATCTCCGACGCGGTCACGGAGAAGCTGCCCGAGCTCCGCAAGGACCTCGGCTCCGGCGCCGAACTCTCCGTGGTCTCCGACCAGGGCCCGGCCGTCTCCAAGTCGATCTCCGGTCTGACCACGGAGGGCGCGCTCGGTCTGCTCTTCGCCGTCGTCATCATCCTGGTCTTCCTGGCCTCGATCCGCTCGACGCTCGTCACCGCGGTCTCCATCCCGCTGTCCGTCGTCCTCGCGCTGATCGTGCTGTGGACTCGCGATCTGTCGCTCAACATGCTGACGCTGGGCGCGCTGACCATCGCCATCGGCCGGGTCGTCGACGACTCGATCGTGGTCCTGGAGAACATCAAGCGGCACCTCGGCTACGGCGAGGAGCGCGAGACCGCGATCCTCACGGCCGTGCGCGAGGTGGCGGGCGCCGTCACCTCCTCGACGCTGACCACGGTCGCCGTCTTCCTGCCGATCGGTCTGGTCGGCGGCATGGTCGGCGAGCTGTTCGGCTCGTTCTCGCTGACGGTCACCGCGGCGCTGCTGGCGTCGCTCCTGGTCTCCCTGACCGTGGTGCCCGTCCTGTCGTACTGGTTCCTGCGCGCCCCCAAGGCCGTACGGGACATCGACCCGGACGAGGCGCGCCGCAAGGCCGAGGAGAAGGAGGCCCGCAGCCGGCTCCAGCGGATGTACGTGCCGGTCCTGCGGTTCGCGACCCGTCGCCGTCTCACCAGCGTCGTCCTCGCGATCGTCGTGCTCTTCGGCACCTTCGGCATGGCCCCGCTCCTGAAGACGAACTTCTTCGACCAGGGCGAGCAGGAGGTCATGTCGATCAAGCAGGAGCTGAAGCCCGGCACCAGCCTGGAGGCGGCCGACGCGTCCGCGAAGAAGATCGAGAAGGTCCTCGACGGGATCGACGCGATCAAGGCGTACCAGGTCACCGTCGGCTCCTCCGGCTTCATGGCGGCCTTCGGCGGCGGCACGGGCGCCAACCAGGCCTCGTACCAGCTGACCCTGAAGGACTCCGGGTCCTACGAGAAGACCCGCGACCTCATCGACGAGGAGCTGGGCAAGCTCGACGGGATCGGCGACACGACGATCGCGGCGGGCGACGGCTTCGGCAGCCAGGACCTCAGCGTCGTGGTGAAGGCGGCCGACGCGGATGTCCTGCGCACGGCGTCCGAGCAGGTACGGGACGAGATCGCGAAGCTCGACGACGTCACCGACGTCCAGAGCGACCTGTCCCAGTCCGTGCCGCGGATCTCCGTCAGGGCCAACGCGAAGGCGGCGGACGCCGGCTTCAACGACGCCACGCTCGGCGCCGCGGTCGCCCAGGCGGTGCGCGGTACCCCGGCGGCCACGGCGATCCTCGACGACTCCGAGCGCGATGTCGTCATCACCTCCGCCAAGCCGGCCACGACGATGGCCGAGCTGAAGAAGCTGCCCCTCGGGCCGGTGAAGCTCGGTGACATCGCCGACGTGAAGCTGGTGCCGGGCCCGGTCTCGATGACCCGGATCGACGGCGCACGCGCCGCGACGATCACGGCGAAGCCGACCGGTGACAACACGGGCGCCGTGAGCGCGTCGCTCCAGACGAAGATCAACGCGCTGGATCTGCCGGACGGCGCCACCGCGTCCATCGGCGGCGTCTCCGAGGACCAGGAGGAAGCCTTCGCCTCGCTGGCCCTGGCCATGCTCGCGGCGATCGCGATCGTCTTCATGCTGCTGGTCGCGACGTTCCGCTCGCTGGTCCAGCCGCTGATCCTGCTGGTGTCCATCCCGTTCGCGGCGACCGGCGCGATCGGTCTGCTGATCGCCACCGGTACGCCGTTGGGCGTGCCCGCGATGATCGGCATGCTGATGCTGATCGGCATCGTGGTCACCAACGCGATCGTGCTCATCGACCTCATCAACCAGTACCGGGCGCAGGGCCTGGGCGTGGTCGAGGCGGTCGTCGAGGGCGGCAGGCACCGGCTCCGGCCGATCCTGATGACGGCCCTGGCGACGATCTTCGCGCTGCTGCCGATGGCGCTGGGCGTCACCGGCCAGGGCGGCTTCATCGCCCAGCCGCTGGCGGTCGTGGTCATCGGTGGTCTGGTGACGTCGACGCTGCTCACGCTGCTGCTGGTGCCGACGCTCTACGCGATGGTCGAACTCCGCAAGGAGCGCCGCCGTGCCAAGCGCGAGGCGAAGCGGGCGCGGAAGTCGGGGCCCGCCGCCCCGGCGGCCCCGGCCCCGTCGGACGACCCCGACCCGCAGCCGGTCAACGCGTAAGCGCGTAACGCCTCCGGCGCGCCGCCCGGTACCGGTCCATCCGGTGCCGGGCGGTTGCCGTTGCGGCCTTCGCCGGGTGCCCGGTGGTTCGCGGCGGTCGCTGCTGGTGCCGGCGAACGCCGGTGCCCCCGGTACGCACAGGCGTACCGGGGGCACCCGGGATCGAGGGGCGCGGCCCCGTTACGGGAGCGCCAGCATGCGCTCCAGCGCCAGCTTCGCGAAGCTCTCGGTCTCGCGGTCGACCTGGATGCGGTTGACCAGGTTGCCCTCCGCCAGGGACTCCAGCGCCCAGACCAGGTGCGGCAGGTCGATGCGGTTCATCGTCGAGCAGAAGCAGACCGTCTTGTCGAGGAAGGCGATCTCCTTGCCCTCGGGGGCGAAACGGTTCGCCAGGCGGCGTACCAGATTCAGCTCCGTGCCGATCGCCCACTTGGACCCGGCCGGGGCCGCCTCCAGCGCCTTGATGATGTACTCCGTGGAGCCCACGTAGTCCGCGGCCGCGACGACCTCGTGCTTGCACTCGGGGTGGACCAGGACGTTCACGCCCGGGATGCGCTCGCGCACGTCGTTCACGGAGTCCAGCGAGAAGCGGCCGTGCACGGAGCAGTGGCCGCGCCACAGGATCATCTTCGCGCCGCGCAGCTGCTCGGCGGTGAGCCCGCCGCCCGGCTTGTGCGGGTTGTAGACGACGCAGTCGTCCAGCGACATCCCCATGTCACGGACCGCGGTGTTCCGCCCGAGGTGCTGGTCGGGCAGGAAGAGCACCTTCTCGCCCTGCTCGAAGGCCCAGTCCAGCGCCCGCTTGGCGTTCGACGACGTACAGATCGTGCCGCCGTGCTTTCCCGTGAACGCCTTGATGTCCGCGGAGGAGTTCATGTACGAGACGGGGACGGTCGCCTCGGCGACACCGGCCTCGGTGAGCACGTCCCAGCACTCGGCGACCTGCTCGGCGGTGGCCATGTCGGCCATGGAGCAGCCGGCGGCCAGGTCGGGGAGCACGACCTTCTGGTCGTCACCCGTCAGGATGTCCGCCGACTCGGCCATGAAGTGCACACCGCAGAAGACGATGTACTCGGCCTCGGGGCGGGCCGCCGCGTCCTTCGCGAGCTTGAAGGAGTCGCCGGTGACGTCCGCGAACTGGATGACCTCGTCGCGCTGGTAGTGGTGGCCGAGCACGAAGACCTTGTCGCCGAGCTTCTCCTTCGCCGCGCGGGCGCGCTCCACCAGGTCCGGGTCGGACGGGGAGGGGAGGTCGCCGGGGCACTCGACGCCGCGCTCGCTCTTGGGGTCGGCCTCGCGGCCGAGCAGCAGCAGGGCGAGCGGCGTCGGCTGGACGTCCAGGGTTTGGGCGGTGGTCACGTCACGCACCCTTTCTCTTCTCGAGCGGTTGAGCGAGGCGGAAGCCTTTTCGTCTATATGACGCTATCTATCATAACCGCTTCACGTCACTTTGACGATGCCGATAGCGTCGATGTGACGCAATTCCTGGATCGCCGACTGCCGGAGGCTGGTGCCCCCACAGGAGCGTGTGTGCGAGCATGAAGGGGAAAGACTAGGGCTCGTCCGGAATGAATCCGGAGCCCCGCCGGTTGCAAGAGGTCGGCAAGCAGTCTCCGTACAACCCGGGAGAGAAGCAGATGTCCGTATCGGACGAGACCACCACCGTGAGCGACGGCATCCTCCTGTCCGACGCCGCCGCGGCCAAGGTCAAGACCCTGCTGGACCAGGAAGGCCGGGAGGACCTGGCGCTGCGCGTCGCCGTTCAGCCCGGTGGCTGCTCCGGCCTGCGCTACCAGCTCTTCTTCGACGAGCGCTCGCTCGACGGCGACGTCGTCAAGGAGTTCGACGGGGTGAAGGTCGTCACCGACCGCATGAGCGCCCCGTATCTCGGCGGTGCCTCGATCGACTTCGTCGACACGATCGAGAAGCAGGGCTTCACGATCGACAACCCGAACGCGACGGGTTCGTGCGCCTGCGGCGACTCCTTCAGCTGAGCCCGCACGACAACGCCCGAGGGCGGCGACCCGGACCGGGTCGCCGCCCTCGGGCGTTCGTCGCTCACTTGCGGGGAACGGCGTCCCCGCTCTGCACGTCGAGGACGGTGCGGTCACCCAGCGGCTTGTCCAGGGTCACCTTCGCCGTCAGCTCCTTGGCGATCAGGATGCAGACCCGCCCGGGGTCCGGCCTCGACTCGATGATCTTCACCTTCACCTCGGTGCCGGTCTCGTCCGCGGCCGCCGAGTAGTCGCTGCAGACCCCGCCCCAGAAGCGCAGGGTCAGCGTCCGGCCGTCCTTGGCCACGGCGTACGACTCGACGCCCCGCACCGTCGTCTCGGGAAGCTTCGACGGGTCGCCGGGTGACGGCACCGATGTGCCGGGTGGCCTGGCCGGCGCCCGGGTCGCCGGTGGGGCGGCCGGCTCCTTCGGCGCCTGCTTCAGATATGCCGGGGCCACGGCGGGCTCCGTCATGGTGAACGGCTGGGCGCCACGCGTCGGCTTCACCTCGAACAGCCAGGACGGGACGAGCGCGGGCCGCCCGGCCACGGAATGCACCGCGAGCCCGAACTCCGCCTTCGTGATCGTCATCACCTCGTCCGGACCCGTCGTGCCCTTCGGCTCGCACGGTGCGGCGGGTTCCGGCGCGGCCGGCTTCTCCTGACCCGTCAGCGGTCCGGGACTCGCGCAGCCGCCGATGCCGACCCGGCCGCCACGGCGCGCCTCGTTCAGCTGCTTCAGCGTCTGCTCCGCGCCGATCACCGGGTACTCGTGGCCCTTCACGGGCTTGGCCAGCTGACCGCTGCCGCCGCTCACGGTGCCGTCGGCGCCGACATGGACACCGGTCGACCAGCCGTACGTGGGCAGCCCGCCGACCACCGGATCGGCGCGCACGACGCGGACCGCGCCCATCACCTGGGTCGCGTCGAGCCCGGCTTCGCTCTGGCCGACCGCGGCCAGCACGGGAGCGGCGGCCTTCTTCGCGGCCTCCTCGCTCACCGTCCCCACCCCGCCCGTCTCCGGCGCCTGGGGCAGGATGCCTCCACCCGGCCGGCAGACGTCCTTCTTGACGCAGTCGTCGCCCTTCGGCAGCCCGAACCGGGTGAACGACCACGTCCCCGGTGCCTGCCGGTTCACCTGGAGCTGCGGACCACCGCCGTCCTTCTCGCCACCGGCCTTCCACACATCGCCGTGCAGCCGCGGTGTTCCGGGCACCCCGAGGACCTCGGCCAGGCGCTTCACCTCGGCCTCGCCCACCGTCCCGTTCGCCTCGTAGAGCGGCGCCGAATCCGGGCCGTCGGGCAGTTCGCCCGCCGCCCGGTACTCCACGCCGTAAGGGCTGGGCTCACCCGCCGCGACACCCGTGCCGCCGTCCAGTGCCAGGGGTGGCGGCTTGTCGCCGGCGCCCGGCACGGCGCCGGCGCCTCCGTCGGAGGCCGTCGTGGCGAGGTAGGCACCACCGCCACCCGCGACCAGGACGGCGGCGGCCACCGAGGCGACCGCCAGCGGGGACCGGCGCAGACGGCGGAGGGTGCCTTCGGGTCCGTCGGCGCTGTTCTGGGACCGCTCCGTACTGCTCACCGCATCGCTCCTTAGGGACCCTCGTCGGGGACACCCATGGGACGGAGTGGGGGAGCGCGCGGTTCCCCGAGTGCGCCGTACGGGGGATGGCGGGCGCCGGGGAGGCGTGGGTCAGTCGCCGTACACGGGCATCGAGTCGACCAGTCGCGCGGAGGCCGACGGGACGACGATGCCGTGGATCAGCGACGGGTGCACGGGTGCGGCCGCGGTGAGCGGCGGCACGGTCCAGTGCGGCGCCATCCGTGCGCTGTCACCGCGCAGCTCGGCCAGGCTGATCTCGGTGTCCCGGCGCTCAGGAGAGACGGTGTACGACATGTGCTTCGGCATACGGGAACCGTACGCAGGGTTACGTGGCGGAAAAAGCCCTACTATCGGGTAGTTTCCGTGCTTCAGCGCGGGCACCGCGAACCGGTAGCGTTAACTGTCAACGCCGCCTCCCTTCCAGGAGCACTTCGCCGTGCGAATCGCAGTCACCGGCTCCATCGCCACCGACCATCTGATGACCTTCCCCGGCCGTTTCGCCGACCAGCTGGTCGCGGACCAGCTGCACACGGTCTCCCTCTCCTTCCTGGTCGACAACCTCGATGTGCGCAGGGGAGGGGTCGGCGCCAACATCTGCTTCGGGATGGGTCAGCTCGGCACCGGACCCATCCTGGTCGGCGCGGCGGGCGCCGACTTCGACGAGTACCGCGCCTGGCTCGACCGGCACGGAGTGGACACCGCGTCCGTACGGATCTCCGAGGTGCTGCACACCGCGCGCTTCGTCTGCACGACCGACGCCGACCACAACCAGATCGGCTCCTTCTACACGGGCGCGATGAGCGAGGCCCGGCAGATCGAGCTGAAGTCGGTCGCGGACCGGGTCGGCGGACTCGACCTGGTGCTGATCGGCGCCGACGACCCCGAGGCGATGCTCCGGCACACCGAGGAGTGCCGGTCCAGGGGGATCCCGTTCGCCGCGGACTTCTCGCAGCAGATCGCGCGGATGAACGGCGACGAGATCCGGATACTGCTGGACGGGGCGACCTACCTCTTCTCCAACGAGTACGAGAAGGGGCTCATCGAGTCCAAGACCGGCTGGACGGACGAGGAGATCCTGGGCCGCGTCGGCCACCGGGTCACCACCCTCGGCTCGCGCGGTGTGCGCATCGAGCAGAAGGGCGAGGAGGCCATCGAGGTCGGCTGCGCCGAGGAGGAGTCCAAGGTCGACCCGACGGGCGTCGGCGACGCGTTCCGCGCCGGGTTCCTCTCCGGGCTGTCGTGGGGCGTGGGCCTGGAGCGGTCGGCGCAGGTCGGCTGCATGCTCGCGACGCTGGTCATCGAGACCCTGGGCACCCAGGAGTACACCCTGCGCCGCGCCCACTTCATGGACCGCTTCACCAAGGCGTACGGCCACGACGCCGCCTCCGAGGTTCGCGAGCACCTGGCGTAACCCCCGGCTGTCCGTCCCGTCCCCGGTCTCCCCGCGCACGGCGCGGGGAGACCGGGCGCCGGGCCCGGTGCGGAGCCCCGGGGATCAGCTCCGGCGGCGCACCACGTACGCCGTGCCCCGTTCCGCCGGCGACTCGCCCACGTACTCCTGGTCGCGCATCTCGCACCAGGCGGGGATGTCCAGACGCGCCGCCTCGTCGTCGGCCAGGACGGTGACCGTGCCGCCGACCTCCACATCGCCGATGACCTTCGCCAGCTCGATGACGGGCACGGGGCAGCGCCTGCCGAGCGCGTCCACGACGAGGGACGCGGACCCGGCGGAGGCTCCGGGGGAGACGGGCGCGCCGAGCCGCCCGCGGACGTCGGCGATCACCCCGGGAAGGATCTCCAGGAAGCGGTCCACGTCCGCCTCCTGCGTGCCCGGCGGCAGCGACACCCGTACGTTGCCCTCGCTCAGCACCCCCATCGCCCGCAGCACATGGCTCGGCGTGAGCGTCGAACTCGTGCACGACGAGCCGGAGGACACGGAGAATCCCGCCCGGTCCAGCTCGTGCAGCACAGTCTCCCCGTCGACATAGAGACAGGAGAAGGTGACGAGATGCGGGAGCCGGCGCACCGGGTCGCCGACCACCTCCACGTCCGGCACCAGCTCCGGAACGCTCGCCCGGATCCGGTCCACCAGCGCCCGCAGCCGCCGGGCCTCCTCCCGTGCCCCGTCCCGTACCGCCCGCAGGGACGCCGCGGCCGCCACGATCGCCGGAATGTTCTCGAAACCGGGCGCACGGCCCGACTCCCGCTCGTCCGCGGGATGTTGGGAGGCGAACCGGACGCCCTTGCGGACCGCGAGCAGCCCCACACCCGCCGGTCCGCCCCATTTGTGCGCGCTCGCGGTCAGCAGCGACCAGTCCCCGGCGACCGGGCCCCAGCCGAGCGACTGCGCGGCGTCGACGAGTAGCGGCACCCCCGCCGCCCGGCACGCCTCGGCGACCTCGGCGACCGGCTGCTCGGTACCGACCTCGTGGTTCGCGGACTGCAGGCACGCGAGCGCGGTGTCCTCGCGCAGTGCCTGACCGAACACGCCCGGTGACACCGCACCCCAGCGGTCCACCGGGACCTCGGTGACCGGACGGCCCTCCGCCGCGTGCAGCACCGCGGAGTGCTCGACCGCCGACACCACCAGATGGCTCCCGACACGCCGGCGGCCCGCCAGCGCGCCCGAGATGCCCGTATGGATGGCCCGTGTCCCCGAAGGGGTGAAAACGAGCTCGTCGGGGCGGCATCCCACGGCGTCCGCCGCGGCCTCCCGGGCCGCGTCCAGCAGCAGGCGCGCCCGGCGTCCCTCGCGGTACAGCCGGGCGGGATCCGCCCAGCCCTCGTCCAGGGAGGCCTGGAGGGCCTGCCGGGCGACGGGGTGCAGCGGGGCGGAGGACGCGGCGTCGAAGTAGGGCACGTTTCCACGCTAACGCGCCGCTTCGGAGAAGGCGTCAGAAGGCCGCCGCGGGCCCTCAGTCGGGGTCCGTGACCAGCCCCGGGACCGTTCCCGGAACCGTACGGTCCACCCCTTCGGGTCGTCGGACGGCGCGTTGGGCACCCTCCATGCGCGACCCCAAATAGCGTCCAGTAGGGTTTGGTCCGCATAAACATCCAAACCCCTGCCCGCGTCAGGGCCGGCGACCGACCAGCGAGACGGCCGCAGCCGGCCGCGCGGGCGAGACTCTCGGGAAGGCGCTACGTGAGTCCCAACGGCTCCGACCTCCCCCACCGCCCGCCGGGCGTGGGCGGTTCCCCCATGTCGCGGCGCCCGATGCGGCGGAAGCTGCCGCAGGTGCTGACTGCGGGCTTGATCGTGGCAACCGCCACTGGTTGCTCCCCCACTTGGGAGGACTTCCCCCGCCTCGGAATGCCCACCCCCGTCACGGAGGAGGCTCCGCGGATCCTCTCCCTCTGGCAGGGCTCCTGGGCGGCCGCCCTCGCCGTGGGCGTGCTGGTGTGGGGTCTGATCCTGTGGAGCATCTTCTTCCACCGGCGCAGCCGGACCAAGGTCGAGGTTCCCCCACAGACCCGGTACAACATGCCCATCGAGGCGCTGTACACCGTGGTTCCGCTCATCATCGTCTCGGTGCTCTTCTACTTCACCGCGCGCGATGAGTCGAAGCTCCTGGCCCTCTCCGACGAGCCGGCTCACACCGTCAATGTGGTCGGCTACCAGTGGAGCTGGGGCTTCAACTACCTCGAGGACGTGGACGGCAACCCCGCCTCGGGCGACGCTCAGGCCGACAAGAACCTGAACGCGATTCCGGACAAGTACACCAATGACTTCCCCAAGGGTGCCGAGGGCGTCTACGACGCCGGCATCCCGGGCACCCGGAACCCGCAGACCGGCAACCCCGGCCCCACACTGTGGCTGCCGAAGGGCCAGAAGGTCCGCTTCATCCTGACCTCCCGGGACGTCATCCACTCCTTCTGGGTGGTGCCCTTCCTGTTCAAGCAGGACGTCATCCCCGGTCACACCAATGTCTTCGAGGTCACGCCGAACCAGGAGGGCACCTTCCTGGGCAAGTGCGCCGAGCTCTGCGGTGTCGACCACTCCCGGATGCTCTTCAACGTCAAGGTCGTCTCCCCGGAGCGCTACCAGCAGCACCTGAAGGAGCTCGCCGAGAAGGGGCAGACCGGCTTCATCCCGTCGGGCATTGAGCAGTCGGACCCGGCCCGGAATGCGGAGAAGAACCAACTGTGAGCATCCTCAACGAACCCCAGGGTGCTGCGACGGCCGACGACTCGTACGAGAACGAGCTCCCGGTCCGTAGCAGGCAGCCCGGCAATGTGGTGGTGAAGTGGCTGACCACCACCGACCACAAGACCATCGGCACGCTCTATCTGGCGACGTCGTTCGTCTTCTTCTGCATCGGCGGTGTGCTGGCGCTCTTCATGCGCGCCGAGCTGGCCCGTCCGGGTACGCAGATCATGTCGAACGAGCAGTTCAACCAGGCGTTCACGATGCACGGCACGATCATGCTGCTGATGTTCGCGACGCCGCTGTTCGCCGGATTCGCCAACTGGATCATGCCGCTGCAGATCGGCGCGCCCGACGTGGCGTTCCCGCGGCTGAACATGTTCGCGTACTGGCTGTACCTCTTCGGCTCCATCATCGCGGTGGCGGGCTTCATCACCCCGAACGGTGCGGCCGACTTCGGCTGGTTCGCCTACTCCCCGCTGTCGGACGCGGTCCGCTCGCCGGGTGTCGGCGCCGACATGTGGATCATGGGTCTGGCCTTCTCCGGCTTCGGCACGATCCTCGGTTCGGTCAACTTCATCACCACGATCATCTGCATGCGCGCGCCCGGCATGACGATGTTCCGGATGCCGATCTTCACCTGGAACGTGCTGCTGACCGGTGTGCTGGTCCTGCTCGCCTTCCCGGTGCTGGCCGCCGCCCTGTTCGCCCTGGAGGCGGATCGTAAGTTCGGCGCTCATATCTTCGACGCGTCGAACGGCGGCGCGTTGCTGTGGCAGCACCTCTTCTGGTTCTTCGGGCATCCAGAGGTGTACATCATCGCCCTGCCGTTCTTCGGAATCGTCTCCGAGGTCATCCCGGTCTTCAGCCGCAAGCCGATGTTCGGTTACATCGGTCTGGTGGCCGCGACCATCTCGATCGCGGGTCTGTCCGTGACCGTGTGGGCCCACCACATGTACGTCACCGGCGGAGTGCTCCTGCCGTTCTTCTCCTTCATGACCTTCCTCATCGCGGTACCGACCGGTGTGAAGTTCTTCAACTGGATCGGCACCATGTGGAAGGGCTCACTGTCCTTCGAGACCCCGATGCTCTGGACGATCGGCTTCCTGATCACCTTCCTCTTCGGTGGTCTGACCGGCGTCATCCTGGCCTCGCCCCCGATGGACTTCCACGTCTCCGACTCGTACTTCGTCGTCGCGCACTTCCACTACGTCGTCTTCGGCACCGTGGTCTTCGCGATGTTCGCCGGATTCCACTTCTGGTGGCCGAAGTTCACGGGCAAGATGCTGGACGAGCGGCTCGGCAAGATCACGTTCTGGACGCTGTTCATCGGCTTCCACGGCACGTTCCTGGTCCAGCACTGGCTGGGCGCCGAGGGCATGCCGCGTCGTTACGCCGACTACCTGGCCGCCGACGGGTTCACCGCGCTGAACACCATCTCCACGATCAGCTCGTTCCTGCTCGGTCTGTCGATCCTGCCGTTCCTCTACAACGTCTGGAAGACCGCGAAGTACGGCAAGAAGATCGAGGTCGACGACCCGTGGGGCTACGGCCGTTCACTCGAATGGGCGACATCCTGCCCGCCGCCGCGCCACAACTTCCTCACCCTGCCGCGGATCCGCTCCGAATCCCCGGCGTTCGATCTGCACCACCCGGAGATCGCGGCTCTCGACCAGCTCGACCACGCCGGTCACGGTGCCATCAGCGCTGACAAGGAGGTCGGCAAGTGAAGATCCAGGGCAGGATGTTCATCTGGCTGAGCGTCTTCATCCTCGCCATGGCCATCCTCTACGGCGTGTGGTCGAAGGAGCCGGCCGGTACGACGGCGCTCTTCCTGGCCTTCGGCCTGAGCATCATGATCGGCTACTACCTGGCCTTCACGGCCCGGCGAGTGGACGCCATGGCCCAGGACAACAAGGAGGCCGACGTCGCGGACGAAGCCGGTGAGGTGGGCTTCTTCTCCCCGCACAGCTGGCAGCCGCTCTCGCTGGCCGTCGGCGGTGCGCTGGCCTTCCTGGGTGTCGCCATCGGCTGGTGGATCCTGTACTTCTCGGCCCCGCTGATCCTGGTCGGGCTCTTCGGCTGGGTCTTCGAGTACTACCGCGGCGAGAACCAGAACCAGTAGCGAATCCGCTGCTCCGCACTGCGCAGGGGCCCGGACACTGACCCGAACGGGTGTGTCCGGGCCCCTCGTTTGCAGTCATCCGGCGCGCCGCTGCCGGGGGTTCTTCATAGCGTGTGCTCATGAACGACACGCCGCGCAAGCGCACCGTAGTGAGCTGCACCGTGCTGGCCCTGGTCATCGGGGCGGGGGCGACCGCGTGCAGCGGCCAGGACAGCCATCCGTTGTCGGCGAGGCCGTACGACGCGGCGCGTCAGGTAACCATGAACGCACCCGCAGCGGGCAAGAAGGCGGACCCGGACAAGCCCCTGGAGGTCACCGCCAAGGGCAAGGACGGCCGCATCACGGACGTCACCGCCGTCGACACCGCCGGCCGCTACCTGGCCGGAGAACTCTCCGCGGACGGCGCCAGATGGCGCTCCACGGGCCCTCTCGCGGCCGGAACGCGCTACACCGTCAAAGTGTCCACGGAGGACGGCCACGGCGCTCCGGGCGTCCGTACGGTGACTTTCGAGACCGCGTCCCCGAAACGGATACTCGACGTCGCACTGGGCCCGAAGGCGGGCACCTACGGCGTCGGACAGCCCATCACCGCCGAGCTCAGTGCGCCCGTGGCCGCCAAGGAGGCCAGAGCCGCCGTCGAACGCGCCCTGAAGGTCCAGTCCTGGCCGGGCGTGGAGGGCGCCTGGCACTGGGTGGACGACAAGAAACTGCACTACCGCCCGAAGGAGTACTGGCCGACGGGCGCCGTCGTCGAGGTGCACAGCAACCTGGAAGGCGTAAAGGTCGGCGATCACCTGTACGGAGGACCCGCGAAGCCCCTCAAGCTGACGATCGGCGACCGCGTGGAGGCCATCACCGACGCGAGCAGCCACCAGATGACGGTCAAGCGCAACGGAGAAGTGATCAACACCATTCCGGTGACCACGGGCAAGCCGGGCTTCTCCACCCGCAACGGCGTCAAGGTGGTGCTCGGCAAGGAGTACTTCGTACGGATGCGCGGCACCAGCATCGGCATCCCCGTCGGCAGCGCGGAGTCCTACGACCTGCCCGTCTACTACGCGACACGGGTCACCTGGAGTGGTGAGTACGTCCACGCCGCGCCCTGGTCGACCGGCTCCCAGGGGTACGCCAACGTGAGCCACGGCTGCACCGGAATGTCCACCGGCAACGCCGCCTGGTTCTACAACACCGTCCGTGAGGGCGACATCGTCAAGGTCGTCAACAGCCTGGGCGAGGCCATGGATCCGTTCGGGAACGGCTTCGGCGACTGGAACCTGGACTGGGACCAGTGGCGCACGGGCAGCGCACTGCTGGAGGGCACCAGGGACGGCAGCGGCGCCGCCGACGACGCACGGCTGCGTCCCCGCATCTGACCCCCCAGCCGACCCGCACCGGGGCGGGCCCGCAGGCTCAGGCCGCGGCCCGCCCCTTGCGCAGCAGACCGGCCAGGGAGTCGGCGAACTCCACCGGCTCCACCGGAAGTGTCACAGCGGCGTCCGCGCGGCTCCAGGTGGCCAGCCAGGCGTCCTGAGGACGCCCCATGAGCACCAGGACCGGCGGGCAGCGGAAGATCTCGTCCTTGATCTGCCGGCAGACGCCCATACCGCCGGCGGGCACCGCCTCGCCGTCCAGCACGCAGACGTCGATCCCGCCCTTGTCCAGCTGCTTGAGGACCGCGGGGAGGGTCGCGCACTCGATGAACTCGACCGCGGGAACGTCGGCGGCCGGGCGCCGGCCCGTGGCGAGCCGCACCTGTTCGCGGGTGCCGGCGTTGTCGCTGTACACCAGCACCGTGGCGGTCGACTGCATTGTTCCTCCGGTTTCGTCGGGGAGAACTGCGGGCTGAACCGATGCGCGGGATGCTACCCCTCACAGCCCCTCGGCAGCACCGCTCGGGACGGTCCGATGACGGCATTTGATGGGCCGTTCGGGCTGGACACGGCTCACTGACACACCGAACGGCACCCCCCGGAGTGAGGGCTGGATAAGCGACCGACATAATGTCGGTCGTGGCGACAGCAACGACAGTAGAAACCGGGCACGCGCACCCGTCGGTCAATCGGCCGAACCTCACCAGCGTCGGAACCATCATCTGGCTGAGTTCCGAGCTGATGTTCTTCGCGGCCCTCTTCGCGATGTACTTCACCCTGCGATCGGTGCTGGGTGCCGAGTACTGGGCAGAGCAGGCTTCGGCCCTGAACTTCCCCTTCTCGGCGACCAACACCACGATCCTGGTGCTCTCCTCCCTCACCTGCCAGCTCGGCGTGTTCGCCGCCGAGCGCGGTGACGTGAAGAAGCTCCGCACCTGGTTCGTGATCACGTTCGTGATGGGTGCGATCTTCATCGGCGGCCAGGTGTTCGAGTACACCGAGCTGGTCAAGCACGAGGGCCTCTCGCTCTCCTCCGACCCGTACGGCTCGGTCTTCTACCTGACCACCGGCTTCCACGGACTGCACGTGACGGGCGGTCTCATCGCCTTCCTGCTCGTTCTCGGCAGGACGTACGCGGCCCGGAGATTCACCCATGAGCAGGCAACCGCCGCCATCGTCGTGTCCTACTACTGGCACTTCGTCGATGTCGTCTGGATCGGCCTCTTCGCCACGATCTACATGATCAAGTAGCCGGGCTCGTACCCGCACACATTCCAGCATCGACGCAGAAGATCCTGACACCGGGGTAATCCGTGAAAAAGCTCTCCGCACGACGACGCCATCCGCTGGCGGCGGTCGTCGTCCTACTTCTCGCGCTGGCGGCCACTGGGGGGCTGTACGCCGCGTTCGCGCCCGCGGACAAGGCGCAGGCCGATGAAACCGCCCAGTCCCTCGCCATCGAGGAGGGCAAGAAGCTCTACACCGTCGGCTGCGCCAGCTGCCACGGAACCGGCGGTCAGGGCACCTCCGACGGCCCCTCCCTGGTCGGCGTCGGTTCCGCCGCCGTGGACTTCCAGGTCGGCACCGGCCGTATGCCCGCGCAGCAGCCGGGCGCCCAGGTGCCGAAGAAGAAGGTCATCTACTCGCAGGCCCAGATCGACCAGCTCGCGGCGTACATCGCTTCCCTCGGCGCCGGCCCGATCACGCCGACCGCGAAGCAGTACAGCCCCGACGGTGCCGACATCGCCAAGGGCGGTGACCTGTTCCGCACCAACTGCGCCCAGTGCCACAACTTCACGGGTGAGGGTGGTGCGCTGACGCACGGCAAGTACGCCCCGAACCTCGAAGGCGTGAGCCCGAAGCACATCTACGAGGCCATGCAGACCGGCCCGCAGAACATGCCCTCCTTCCCCGACACGACGATGCCGGAGCAGGAGAAGCGGGACATTATCGCCTACCTCCAGACCGTGAACAGCGGCGAGTCGGCAAGCCCCGGCGGCCTCAGCCTGGGTGGCCTCGGCCCCGTCAGCGAGGGATTGTTCGCCTGGGTGTTCGGTCTGGGTGCGCTGATCGCCGTCGCCATCTGGGTCGCGGCCCACACCGCTAAGGCCAAGAAGTCATGAGTAGCCAAGACATTCCAGAAGAGACCCTGCCCTCCGAGCAGGACCACGCGCGCGGCACCGTGGAGGCGAAGGACCCCTTCGCCGACCCCGGGCTTCCGGCCCACAAGCCGCGCATCCAGGACATCGACGAGCGGGCCGCCAAGCGGTCCGAGCGTACGGTCGCCCTCCTGTTCACGTTGTCGATGCTGGCCACGATCGCCTTCATCGCCTCTTACGTGATCTTCCCGGTCGACGAGATCGTCTACATCTGGCCGTTCGGTCATGTGAGCTCGCTGAACTTCTCGCTGGGCATCACGCTCGGCCTGGCGCTGTTCTGCATCGGCGCGGGTGCCGTCCACTGGGCCCGCACCCTGATGTCCGACACGGAGATCGCCGACGAGCGTCACCCGATCGAGGCCGAGCCCGAGGTCAAGGCCAAGGTCCTGGCCGACTTCGCGGCCGGTGCGCAGGAGTCCGGCTTCGGCCGTCGCAAGCTCATTCGCAACACCATGTTCGGCGCGCTGGCCATGGTGCCGCTCTCCGGTGTGGTGCTGCTGCGCGACCTGGGCCCGCTGCCCGAGGACAAGCTCCGGCACACGCTGTGGGCCAAGGGCAAGCAGCTCATCAACATGAACACCAACGAGCCGCTGCGTCCCGAGGACGTCGTCGTCGGTTCGCTGACGTTCGCCATGCCCGAGGGTCTGAGCGAGCACGACCACAGCTTCCAGACCGAGATCGCCAAGGCCGCCCTGATGATCGTCCGGATCCAGCCGGAGGACATCAAGGACAAGCGCGAACTCGAGTGGTCCCACGACGGCATCGTGGCGTACTCGAAGATCTGCACCCACGTGGGCTGCCCGATCTCCCTGTACGAGCAGCAGACGCACCACGTGCTCTGCCCGTGCCACCAGTCCACCTTCGACCTCTCCGACGGCGCCCGCGTCATCTTCGGCCCGGCCGGTCACGCCCTTCCGCAGCTGCGGATCGGTGTGAATGACGAAGGCTTCCTCGAAGCGCTCGGCGACTTCGACGAGCCCGTCGGTCCTGCCTTCTGGGAGCGCGGATGAGCACCAACGACGCAAACAAGCGGAAAGCGCCCGCGGGTGAGCGGGTCGCGGACTGGGCCGACGGCCGCCTGGGGATCTACTCCCTGGCCAAGACCAACATGCGCAAGATCTTCCCGGACCACTGGTCCTTCATGCTGGGTGAGGTCGCGCTCTACAGCTTCATCGTCGTCATCCTCACGGGTGTCTACCTGACGCTGTTCTTCCACCCGTCGATGAACGAGGTGGAGTACCACGGTTCGTACGTCCCGATGCAGGGCGTGCTGATGTCGGAGGCGTTCGCCTCGACCCTGGACATCAGCTTCGACGTCCGCGGTGGACTGCTCATCCGGCAGATCCACCACTGGGGTGCGCTGATCTTCCTCGCGGCCATGATGGTCCACATGATGCGCGTCTTCTTCACGGGCGCGTTCCGCAAGCCGCGTGAGATCAACTGGCTGTTCGGCTTCCTGCTGTTCGTCCTCGGCATGTTCACCGGCTTCACCGGTTACTCGCTCCCGGACGACCTGCTCTCCGGCACCGGTGTCCGCTTCATGGAGGGCGCGATCCTGTCCGTCCCGGTCGTCGGCACGTATCTGTCGATGTTCCTGTTCGGCGGCGAGTTCCCGGGCGGCGACTTCGTGGCCCGGTTCTACTCGGTCCACATCCTGCTGCTGCCGGGCATCATGCTCGGCCTGCTGGTGGCGCACCTGATCCTGGTCTTCTACCACAAGCACACGCAGTTCGCGGGTCCCGGCCGGACCGAGAAGAACGTCGTCGGCATGCCCCTGCTGCCGATCTACATGGCCAAGGCCGGCGGCTTCTTCTTCCTGGTCTTCGGTGTCATCGCGGTCATCTCGGCCATCGCCACGATCAACCCG
Source organism: Streptomyces sp. NPDC091376 (assembly GCF_044757085.1). NCBI lineage: Bacteria > Bacillati > Actinomycetota > Actinomycetes > Kitasatosporales > Streptomycetaceae > Streptomyces > Streptomyces sp. NPDC091376. Next base: position 527,155 of record NZ_JBIVUF010000001.1, read on the forward strand.
ATCTGGGCGCTCGGCCCGTACCGCCCGGACCAGGTGTCCACCGGTGCGCAGCCCGACTGGTACATGGGCTTCTCCGAGGGTCTGATTCGTGTGATGCCCGGCTGGGAGATCAACCTCTGGGGCCACACGCTGGTCCTGGGCGTCTTCATCCCGCTGGTGATCTTCCCGCTGGTGCTGGTGGCGATCGCGGTCTACCCGTTCGTCGAGTCCTGGGTCACCGGTGACAAGCGCGAGCACCACATCCTGGACCGCCCGCGCAACGCCCCGACCCGTACGGCCTTCGGTGTGGCCTGGCTGACCTGGTACTTCGTGTTGCTGATCGGTGGTGGAAACGACCTCTGGGCGACCCACTTCAACCTGTCGATCAACTCGATCACCTGGTTCGTCCGGATCTTCTTCTTCGCCGGACCGGTCATCGCCTTCATCATCACCAAGCGGATCTGTCTGGGTCTGCAGCGGCGCGACCGGGACAAGGTGCTGCACGGACGCGAGTCCGGCATCATCAAGCGGCTCCCGCACGGTGAGTTCGTCGAGGTCCACGAGCCGCTGACGCAGGAGGCCCTGCACACGCTCACCGCGCACGAGCAGTACAAGCCGACCGAGATCGGCCCGACGGTCGACGAGAACGGTGTCGAGCGCAAGGTGCCGCGCAGCCAGAAGCTCCGGGCACGGCTGAGCAAGGCGTACTACGGCGAGGGCAACCAGATCGAGAAGCCGACGGTCGAGGAGTACAAGGAGATCACGAGCGGCCACGGCCACCACTGATCCCACCCGCTGATCGAAGCGATCGCCACGGCAGGGGCCCCGTCCACTCGATGGACGGGGCCCTTCGCCGTGCCGGGGCTCGATAGGGTGGAGGCATCCCATACATACGGAACCAGGAGCGGCCATGAGCGCTGTGACCCCCGCAGGAGGTACTACCGCGGCGGGCCGTTCCTGGCCCGCGGTACTGGACTCCCTGCTGTACGGACGCGACCAGAGCGCGGACGCCACCGCCTGGGCGATGGACCGGATCCTGCGGGGCGAGGCCACCGACGCGCAGATCGCGGGATTCGCCGTCGCCCTGCGCGCCAAGGGGGAGACCGTCGAGGAGATCGCCGGGCTCGTACGGACGATGTACGAGCACGCCAGGACGATCGAGGTACCCGGGGCGACCGTCGACATCGTGGGCACGGGCGGCGACGGCGCCAAGACCGTCAACATCTCGACGATGTCCGCGATCGTCGTCGCCGGCACCGGCGCGAAGGTCGTCAAGCACGGCAACCGTGCGGCGTCCAGCGCGAGCGGAGCCTCCGACGTCCTGGAGAAGCTCGGCGTCAATCTGGAGCTGACGCCGCAGCGGGTCGCGGAGGTCGCCGAGGAAGCGGGGATCACCTTCTGCTTCGCCGTGAAGTTCCACCCCGCCCTGCGGCATGTGGCGGCGGCGCGCAAGGAACTCGGTATCCGTACGACGTTCAACTTCCTGGGTCCGCTGACCAACCCCGCACGGGTCAAGGCGCAGGCCACCGGTGTCGCCGACGCCCGGATGGCGCCGATCATGGCCGGGGTGCTGGCCGAGCGCGGCTCCAGCGCGCTGGTCTTCCGCGGGGACGACGGACTCGACGAGCTCACCACGACCGCGACCTCCCGGGTGTGGGTGGTGCGCGACGGTGCGGTGCGTGAGGAGGCCTTCGACCCGCGGGACGTCGGTATCGAGCTGGTCCCGGTGGAGGCACTGCGCGGCGCGGACGCCTCGTACAACGCGGATGTGGCCCGCAGACTGCTCGCCGGTGAGACCGGGCCGGCGCGGGACGCGGTGCTGCTGAACTCGGCGGCGGCGCTCGCCGCGCTGGGTGACGGCGAGGGCGACCTGGTGGACCGGCTCAGGTCCGGCATGGCGCAGGCGGCGGAGTCCATCGACTCGGGCGCGGCGAAGCGGGCGCTGGACCGCTGGGTGGCGGCGAGCAATCGCTAGACGCCGACCGATGTGGCGCAGGGCGCAGTCCGGATGACGGACTGCGCCTTGCGCGCTCCGGAACCTGTGGCAGGATTCTCCTCAAGGTCATGAGTGACAGCGACTACGGCCCCGGCCCGCTGTCCGGCAACCCTCCGTCCGTGGCGGGGTGCCCCGGGTGAAGACCAGGTCGTAGGCAGCGAGGTCTACGGCAAGCGCGGACCCCTGCCCCTGGGGTCCTGGTCCTCAAGGGAGCTGTCTCGTGAGCAAGCGAATGCGCTAGGGCCCCTCGGCCCCTCTTCTCTCACCTCCGTACGTGCCGTCACGCCGTGCGTCGAGGCAACACCCGTATGCGGAGCGGCAGTTCAGCCGCCGTACGGGTTCTCCACAGCCATTTCGCCCTTTCCTCCCGGGAGATACCGCCATGTCCGTGCGCCCCGACACCGCCCCCGCCGTCATCGCTCCTGTCCCCGCCGTCGCCACGTCCGCCGCCGTCACCGTCACCGACCCCGACGCCTGCTGTGCCGCCCCGCTGCCGGTACTCGGCCGGGACGTCACCGTCCCGCTCGTGACCGGTGGCGAGGTCACGTACGCCGCCCTCGACTACGCGGCGAGCGCACCGACGCTGCAGCGCGTGTGGGACGACGTCGCCGCGTACGCCCCCTACTACGGCAGCGTGCACCGCGGCGCCGGATACCTCTCGCAGCTGTCCACCGACCTGTTCGAGAACAGCCGGGCGACGGTCCACGAGTTCCTGGACTGCCGGGACGACGACCAGGTCGTGTTCACCCGCTCCACGACCGACTCGCTGAACCTGCTGGCCGCCGCGCTCCCCGCCGACTGCCAGGTCTTCGTCTTCGAGACGGAGCACCACGCCTCCCTGCTGCCGTGGAGGGACGCCCGCGTCACCTACCTCAACGCGCCGCGCACGCCCGGGGAGGCGGTGCGGACCCTGGAGACGTCGCTCGCCGACCGCGACCCCTACGGCCCCGCGCTGGTCTGTGTGACGGGCGCGTCCAACGTGACCGGTGAGCTGTGGCCGGTACGGGAGCTGACAGCCGCCGCGCACGCCCACGGCGCCCGCGTCGTCCTCGACGCCGCGCAGCTCGCCCCCCACCACCCGGTCTCGGTGCAGGAGTTGGACGTCGACTGGGTCGCCTTCTCCGGGCACAAGCTGTATGCGCCCTTCGGCTCCGGGGTCCTCGCCGGACGCGCTGACTGGCTGCAGGACGCGGAGCCGTACCTCGCGGGCGGCGGCGCCTCACGGAAGGTCGCACGGCGCACGGACGGCGGGGTGGACGTCGAATGGCACAGCACCGCCGCCCGCCACGAGGCCGGCTCGCCGAACGTCATCGGCGTCTACTCCATCGCCTCCGCCTGCAAGGCGCTGACGGACGCCGGCTTCGCCACGCTCGTCGCGCGCGAGCAGCACCTCGTCGCGAAGGTCCGCGAGGGCCTCGCCGAGGTGCCCGAGGTCAAGGTGCTGTCGCTGTTCGGCGACGAGTCCCCCTCGCGTTCCGCCGGGGGGAGCCCCACCCGGGTCGGCGTCATCTCCTTCGTGGTCGAGGGCTGGAACAGTTCCCACTTCGCCGCCGCTCTGTCGGCCGAGTACGGCATCGGCGTACGCGACGGGCTGTTCTGCGCCCACCCGCTGGTCCGCACCCTGCTCGGCAGCGACCCGCAGGACGTGGGCGAGTGCGGCGCGCCGGAGGCCGAGCCGGGGGAGAGGTCGCTGAACGCGATCCGGGTGAGCTTCGGGGCAGGTACGCCGGACGAGCACGTCGAGCGGTTCGTGCGGGCGGTGACGGAGCTCGTGCGCGACGGTGCGAAGTGGAACTACCGCACCGAGGACGGCCGTTGCGTGCCCGCGGTCTGAGCCGGCGGCGACGAAGGACGGGTCCCCGGCGGGAACATCCTCATGGCGCGCTCGGCCGCTTCGGCGAGGAATCGCCGGCGCGGCCGAGCGCTTCGCGCCGGGCCGGACCGGCGCGTGGCCGGGCAGGAGCCCGGCCCGAGGGCGAGCCGGACGCGCCTACGCGTCGAGGCCGATCGCGAATGCCGCCTCCAGGTCGTGCTGGGAGTATGTGCGGAACGCGACGTGCGTGTCCGTCGCCTCGACGCCCGGGATCTTGCTGATGCTGCCCGGGATGACGTCGGCCAGGTCGTCGTGCTTGGCGACGCGGACCATGGCGATCAGGTCGTACGTACCGGTGACCGAGAAGACCTCACTGACGCTGTCCAGAGCGGCGATCGATTCGGCGATCTCGGGAATGCGGTCCACGCTGGTCTTGATGAGCACGATCGCGGTGATCACGGCTGTCCTTCTCCCTCGGTGGCCGCTGCTTGGGCTTTCACTCTAGCCGCCTGCCGGAAACGGCCCCACGCGTAGAGGAACCCGATCCCGAACCCCACCAGATGCGCCAGATACGCCACCCCGGGACCCGTCGACGTGCTCTGGGCCTCCGCCAGCCACTGCAGTGCGAACCAGAAGATCAGCACGATCCACGCGGGGAAGCGCAGCGGCAGGAAGAACAGGAAGGGGTAGAGGCTGGTCACCCGTGTCCTCGGGAAGAGGCACAGGAAAGCGCCGAGCACTCCCGAGATCGCTCCGGACCCCCCGACCAGTGTGTGGTCCGAATCCGCGTTGGCCGCCGCGTAGGCGACGAGCGCGAGGTAGCCGCAGCCGACGTAGAAGAGGGCGAACTGCCCGTGCCCCATGCGTTCCTCGGCCATCGCCCCGAACACGTAGAGGAACAGCATGTTGCCCAGCAGATGGAGCCAGCTTCCGTGCACGAAGAGCGCGGTGAGCGGGGTGAGGAGGGCCCGGGGGGAGCCGCGCAGCAGCTCGCTCGGGATGACGCCCCAGCGTTCGAAGTGGACGGTCTGCGCGGCGAGCAGAGTGTCCCCGGTGCCGTAGGACGGGTTGAGCCCGGAGACCGGGCCGATGACGAAGAGCAGACCGCACAGACCGATCACTCCGTAGGTCACGGAGGGACCTCTCAACGCGCTCCTCGCCGCTGTCCACCGATCGATCATGACCAGAGCATGGCGTACCGGGACCGAAGGGGGCAGACTGCCTCGCCGTGTCACGGCGGACCGGTGAGGTCGTAGGGTTACGGGCAGTACGCACGAAGAGACGAGGACGGCACGATGACGACGGTACCCATGCCGACTGCCGGCACCCGGTGGCGCTGCACCCTGTGCGGCAACCTGACCCGCTTCGACGTGACCCGTTCGTCCAAGGTCGTCGAGTACGTCCATCTGGACCTGGCGGGCGAGCCCAAGGTGGAGGAGCGCGAGGTGGTCAGTGAGACCATCGAGTCGGTCCGCTGCCGCTGGTGCAACGCCGTGGATCAGATCGAGCTGGTGGACAGGCCGGGCAGCGGCTCCTGAGCGGAGCCGTGCGGACCCGTACGGAGGAACGGTGGGGTGACGGATTGTGGAGCAGCCTGACAGCGGCGCCGGGCCGGCCGGTGCCGGCGACGCCGCAGAGGCGCTCGACCGCCCGCTGCCGGAAGGTGTACGGCGACGTGTCGTCGCCCTGGTCTCGGACGCCTTCGGCGGGCTGACCGTCAACGAACTGCCCACCCAGTTGAGGCAGTACGCCCGCTTCACCCCGACGCGCCGCGCGAAGTTCGCGGGCAACGCCATGGCCGCGGCCCTGGAGGGTGACCCGCTGTTCCGGCAGCGCATCGGCGAACGGCTGCGGGAGTCGCAGCCGGAGCTGACCGGTGCGCTGGAGACGGGGACCGCGCCCGCCGCCGCGGACCCCGTCGACGTGGCCGCGGCCGCCTATGTGCTGCGCCCGGCCGGCTGGGTGAAGCTGGTGGCCGCCGCGGGCGAGGAGGCCCAGCGCGCGGACGCCGAGCGCGCCGACGAGGAGAGCCGGCGCGAGCTGGAGCGGCTCCGCGAGGAACTCGACCGGCTGAAGGCGCAGACCAGGGCCGAGACCGAGCGGTTGCGCACCGAGCTGGACGCCGCCCGCAAGGAAGCCGAATCGCTTCACCGCAAGCTGCGCAGCGCCCAGAGCGATGTGAAGCGCGGCGAGGCCGCGGTGCGCCGCACCAGCGCCGAGGCCGAGACCGCCAAGGCCGAGGCGCACGCCCAGGTGTCCGCGGCCGAGAGCGAGGCGCGCCGGCTCAAGGCCAGGCTCGGTGAGGCGGAGGCCGCGGTGGAGGCGGGCCGCAGGGCCTCCCGGGAGGGCCGCTCGATCGAGGACATGCGGGTGCGGTTGCTGCTGGACACCGTGCTGGACGCGGCCTCGGGGCTGCGCCGTGAACTGGCCCTGCCTCCGGTCTCCCTGCATCCCGCCGACACCGTCGACGCGGTCGAGCCTGGCCGTATGACCCCGAAGGACATCGCGGCGCGGGCGCTGTCCGAGACCGACCCGGCGCTGCTGGACCAGCTGCTCGCACTGCCCCAGGTGCATCTCCTCGTGGACGGCTACAACGTCACCAAGACCGGCTATCCGACGATGCCGCTGGAGAAGCAGCGGCTGCGGCTGCTCGGCGGTCTGGCGATGCTCGCCGCGCAGACGGGCGCCGAGATCACCTGTGTCTTCGACGGGGCGGAGCTGGCGGCTCCGGTGCTGCTGGCGCCGCCGCGCGGGGTGCGGGTGCTGTTCTCCAAGCCGGGGGTGACCGCGGACGAGCTCATCCGCCAGCTCGTCCGGGCCGAGCCGCCCGGCCGTCCCGTCGTCGTGGTCTCGACCGACCGTGAGGTCGCCGACGGAGTCGCCAAGGCGGGAGCCCGGCCCGTCCCGTCCGCAATGTTGCTGAAGCGGCTTTCGCGCGTCTAGTACGTCTCGTAACTCCTGGGCTTAATGCCCGATTTCACGGAACGTACCGTCAAGTCATCGCTACTGCCTGTGTGATGTGTGTAAAGAATGCGCTTCGTGGGCCAGATTTTTCTGATGAGGATTTGAACTGATCACAGGAAGGTCACTAGGGTCAGGCCTCGAACCTTCGCACGGTTGATCGTCCATCCGGGATGACAGTGAAGGAACCGCCGATTTCACGTAGTTCAGCCCGATTTACGCGGGGGTGCTGGGCAGGCGTGAGCCGGGGATTCAACCCCCCACAGCCCGGCAGGCGGCTGAGGAAGAAGGAGCTCGCCTTCGTGGCGTCCCACCGTCGACCCAAGCAGCCGAGCCGCACCCGTGTGACCGTGCTCACCGCGACCGCCGCAGCGGCCGTCGCCCTCACCTCCCAGGCCGCGCAGGCCGCACCGGCGAAGCCGAGCAAGGACGAGGTCAAGGCGAAGGTCGACGCCCTCTACCACGAGGCGGAGAAGGCCACCGAGGAGTACAACGGGGCCAAGGAGCAGCAGACCAAGCTCCAGAAGGAGATCGGCGCGATCCAGGACAAGGTCGCCCGCGGTCAGGACGAGCTCAACACCCTGCGGGACAGCCTCGGTTCGGTGGCGAGCGCCCAGTACCGCTCCGGCGGTATCGACCCGTCCGTCCAGCTCTTCCTCTCCGGTGACCCGGACACCTACCTCGACAAGGCGTCCGCGATGGACCAGCTCGGGGCCAAGCAGACCGCCGCGCTGGAGAACATCCAGTCCAAGCAGCGCACCCTCGCCCAGGAGCGCGCCGAGGCCGCCCGCAAGCTCGGTGACCTCGAGGACGTCCGCAAGACGCTGGGCGAGAAGAAGAAGAAGTTCCAGGGCAAGCTCGCCGACGCCCAGAAGCTCCTCAACACCCTGACCGCCGCGGAGCGGGCGAAGATGCAGGAGGAGGAGCAGCGCGCCAGCCGCGCCGCGGGTGACCGCGTCGACCTGGGCAACGAGGTTCCGGCCTCCCAGCGTGGCGCCGCCGCTCTCAACGCCGCCGCGACCCAGATCGGCAAGCCGTACGTCTCCGGCGCCGAGGGCCCGAACTCCTACGACTGCTCCGGGCTGACGCAGTGGTCGTACCGCCAGGCCGGTGTCGGTATCTCCCGGACCACCTACACGCAGCAGAACGACGGCGTGAGGATAGGCCGCAGCCAGCTCAAGCCCGGCGACCTGGTCTTCTTCAACGGCCTTTCGCACGTGGGTCTGTACGCGGGCAACAACCAGATCCTGCACGCCCCGAAGCCGGGTGCCTCCGTCCGCTACGAGTCGATGGACTACATGGGCACCTTCCAGTTCGGCGTCCGGATCTGACGGACCCGACGCCCTCCCAAGCGGCGCCCATTCGGGCGAATTACGGCATCGTCCGCTGACGGTACGCCCCGCCGGTGACCTGTGGTCTCCGTCGGGGCGTCACTGTTTGCGCCCATTGCCGCTTTTGGCCGGTCCGTGTCCCCGCCGTTACTGTCTGCCGCGCAGCAGCCGCTCAGGCTGCGTCCAGCGGAAGGGAGTACGGCTCCTGTGGCGTCCCATCGCCGACCCTCAGCGTCCGGTTTCAACCGGGGTGCCCGGGTCACCCTCCTTTCAGCCGCGGCGGCGACCGCCGCGGCCGCCCTCGGCAGCGCACCGGCCGGCGCCGACCCGGCCGACAGCCCCGAGTCGACCCGGGCCAAGGTCGACCGGCTGTACGAGCAGGCCGAGAAGGCCACGGAGCAGTACAACCAGGCGGAGGAGCACGCGGACGAACTCCGCGGGGAGGTGGCCCGAGCACAGGACAGGGCGGCACGCGGCCAGGAGCACATCAACCGGATGCGCAGCACGCTCGGTTCGGTGGCCGGCGCCCAATACCGCTCCGGCGGGGTGGATCCCGCCCTCGCCCTCCTGCTCTCCGGGAACCCCGACACGTATCTCGACAAGGCCGCGGTGCTCGACCGGCTGAGCGAACGCGAGGCGGAGGCCGTTCAGGAGCTCCGGCGGGCCCAGCGCAGGCTCGGCCAGGAGCGGTCCGAGGCCACCCGGAAACTGGCCGAGCTCGAACGCACCCGGTCCGCCCTGGCCCGCCACAAACGCACGATCGAGGCCAAGCTCGCTCAGACCCAGCGGCTGCTGAACTCCCTTCCGAGGACGGAGCGGGAGGCCTACGACCGGGCGTCGCGCTCCGGCCGGGCCATGCCGGACCTGTCGGGCGGCGCGGGTCCGGCGTCCGCGCGCGCGGCCGCGGCCGTGGCCGCCGCGCAGAGCGTGGTCGGCAGGCCCTACGTCTGGGGCGCGAACGGCCCGCACGGCTTCGACTGCTCCGGGCTCACCCAGTGGTCCTACGCGCAGGCCGGCGTCGGACTGCCGCGCACCTCCCAGGCGCAGCGGTACGCCGGACTGCAGGTGCCGCTGTCGCAGGCCAGGCCCGGCGACCTCGTCACCTACCGCTCCGACGCCAGCCATGTCGCCATGTACGTCGGCAACGGCCAGGTCGTCCACGCGCCCTATCCGGGGGCCGGGGTGCGCTACGACCCCGTCGGCATGATGCCGATCGCCTCGGTGACGCGTCCCTGAGTGCCCGACTGTCGCTCTCCGTCCCGTCCGGCCCGCTCGCATACGATCGGCAGGGTGGCCGGTCAGGGGTTCTTCGGGCGGACGGCGGGACGACGTGCGGCGTCGCTCGTCGCCGCCGGGCTGCTCCTGACGGGCGGCTGCACGGATCCCGAGGGGCCGGACACCGCGGGCCATGACATCCAGCGGACGCTCGACGCCCGGGCCGCGGCGGTCCTCCGGCACGACGAGGACGGCTATCTGGCCGCTCTCGACCCCGCGGCGCGACAGCTGCGGGAGGCCGGGCGAAACGAGCTCGCCAGCCTCGCCGACGTACCGCTGCGCTCCTGGGAGTACCGGCTCACCGATGTACGGCGCTCCGGTGACCGGGCCACGGTCGAGGCCGAACTGCGCTACCGGTTCGACGGGTACGACAGCGCGCCCGTGACCGCCGACCGCAGCCTGGACCTGACCGAGCGGGGCGGCCGCTGGTACGTCACGGCCGACCGCCCCGGTCGCGGCGAAGGCCAGCACCTCTGGCAGCAGGGTGACATCGAGGTGGTGCGGAGCGCCCGCAGCCTGGTCCTCGGCGTCGGCCAGCGCCCGGCGCGGCTGCGGGAGATCGCGGCGGACGCCGATCGCGCCGTGCCCGCGGTGTCGGCGGCGTGGCCCGAGCACTGGGCGGGACGGGTGGTGGTCCTGGTGCCGGCGTCACTGGACGCGATGGGACGGCTGCTGGGGGCGCCGGCCGAGGGGTACCGGGGCATCGCGGCGGTCACCACGGGCGAGACCGGGGGGAGCGCGGCGGTCCGGGCCGACCGGGTGATCGTCAACCCGGAGGCGTACGGAGTGCTCGGCGAGGTCGGCCGCCGTGTCGTCCTCACACACGAGACCGCGCACGTGGCGACCAGGGCGCACACCTCCGCCACCACGCCGGTGTGGCTCTCCGAGGGCTTCGCCGACTGGGCCGCCTACCGCGGGACCGGCCGCACGGCCGCCGAGGCCGCCCCGGAGCTCCAGCGGGCGGTCCGCCGCGGCGATCCGCCCGCCCGCCTCCCCGCCGACGCCGACTTCGCCTTCGGCGCCGACGCGGAGGCGCTGGGCCGTGCCTACGGGAGCGGCTGGCTGGCCTGCGAGTTCATCGCCGAGCGATGGGGCGAGGACCGGCTGCGGGCCCTCTACCGCGCGGTGGGCGACGCGGAGCCGCGCGAGGGCGCGCGGGAGTCCGCGCTCGAATCCGCGCTGAACAAGGTGCTCGGCACGAGCGTGGAGGCCTTCACGGCGGACTGGCGCGAGTACGTACGCGCACGCCTGACCTGAGCTGTCGGGCCGGAACTGGGCCGCCTGTGACGTGAGCTGTCGGGCCGGAACTGGGCCGCCTGTGACGTGAGCTGTCGGGCCGGATCTGTGGCGCCTGTGCCGTGAGCTGTCGGGCCTGACCTGGGCCGCCGCCTCTGACCTGAGCCGCCGAGCCGGATCTGGGCCGCCGCGCCTGCCGTGGGCCGCCTCTGACCCGAGCCGCCTGTGCCGTGAGCCGCCGTGGCGAACCTGAGCCCCGCCGCCGGCCGGTGCCTCCGCCCGCGGTCGCTCCGTCGGACGGGCCCGTATGCCGGAGGTGCGGGCGTGGGCGCTCGCCCCGCTGTTCCGGTGGCCGGGGACGCGTCGGTGTCAGGGCTCGACGGGCTCCTTGTCGCGGGCGGGCTGAGCGGGCAGCGCCCGGCGGCCCCGTCGCCGTGCGGGTTCCGCGGGCCGGGGGACCGTGCTCGTCCACAGCCGCCGGCAGGCCATGAGCGCGGCCACGACGAGCAGACCGTTGCGCGCCGCCAGCACGGCGATGCCCCTCGCGTCGCTCGCCACCACGAGGTCGAACCAGACGGGGAACCCGAGGAACGTGAGCCCCGTGGCCGCCAGCACCAGGCATCCTGGCACCGCCATCCGGCTCGACCGGAACGCGAGGCAGACCGCGGCCAGACCCACCAGCCAGATCATGTACTGCGGGCTGATCACCCGGCTCGTGATCGTGAACAGCAGCACCGCCGTGAACGCCGCGTCGGCCGTGGTGGCGGCCGTGAACCGCCTGGCCCGCAGCCGCCATGCCGCCAGCCAGGCGAAGGCCACCACCGACAGCCCGAGCGCCGTCGCGCTGACCTGCGGCACGTACGGTCCCAGGAACTCGACCGAGCCGTAGTTGAGCAGCACCTGGCCGTCCCAGCCGGCATGCCGGGCCACATGGAAGACCAGCGCGCCCAGCGACTCGACCTCCGTGCCCCGGTCCCGCTGGAAACCGAGGAACGCCAGCGCCCCGGGCATCGCCGCCGCGAACACCAGCAGCAGACCGGCCCCCGTCACCGCCGCCGCGATCCAGGAACGGCCCTTGCGCATCCCGGCCAGCACCAGCACCGGCCACACCTTCAGCAGCGCGCCGAACCCGGCCAGCGCCCCTGCGAGCCGCGGCCGGCGCGCGGCCGCGAACAGGGCCGCGACCGCGACCGCCGTCACCATCAGGTCGTAACGGGCGTAGGCGGTCGGACCGAGCAGCGGGACCCCCGCGACCCACGCCCAGGCCCCCCGCGTCGACTTCCCGGGCCGCCGCCCCGCGTACAGCAGGAGCCCGAGCACTGCCGCGTCGCAGACCAGCGCGAGCACGAAGAAGGCGGAGACGTAGTCCAGGAAGGGCAGCAGGGCGGGGGAGAGGATCGCCAGGGCGGCGGCGGGCGGATACTGCCAGGTGACATCGTCCACCGGGTACGTGCCGGTCCTCAGGACCTCGTACCAGCCCTGGTAGATCACCGCGACGTCGCTGGTCACATCCGGGCCCCGGACGACGAGGACCTTCAGGACCCAGAGCAGCACCAGGGTCCTGGTGAGGGCCCAGGCCAGGACGGACAGGCCCGTACCGACCGCACCCTTCATGGCCACCTCATCCCGATCCGTTCCCGTACGCCCCGAACTGTCATGATGCCCGGTAGGGCCGTACGCGCGCGAAGAGGCTCGGCCGCCGTTGGTACTGTCGGCGGCGATGGAGAAGACCCTGATCGTGACCAACGACTTCCCGCCGCGCCCCGGCGGCATCCAGGCGTTCCTGCACAACATGGCGCTGCGCCTGGACCCCGAGCAGCTCGTCGTCTACGCGTCCACCTGGAAGCGCGGCCGCGAGGGCGTCGAGGCGACGGCCGAGTTCGACGCCGAGCAGCCCTTCACGGTGGTCCGCGACCGCACCACCATGCTGCTGCCGACGCCGCGCGTCACCCGGCGGGCGGTGGGACTGCTGCGGGAGCACGGCTGTACGTCGGTGTGGTTCGGGGCCGCCGCGCCGCTCGGGCTGATGGCACCCGCGCTGCGCAGGGCGGGAGCCCGGCGGCTCGTCGCGACCACGCACGGGCACGAGGCGGGCTGGGCGCAGCTGCCCGGGTCCCGGCAGCTGCTGCGCCGGATCGGCGAGGGCACGGACACGATCACCTACCTCGGTGAGTACACGCGCTCGCGGATCGCCGCGGCGCTGACGCCCGAGGCGGCCGGACGGATGGTGCAACTGCCGCCGGGCGTCGACGAGAAGACCTTCCACCCGGGCTCGGGCGGGGACACGGTCCGCGAGCGGCTCGGGCTCACCGACCGCCCGGTGGTCGTCTGCGTCTCCCGGCTGGTGCCGCGCAAGGGCCAGGACACGCTGATCCTGGCGATGCCCGCGATCCTGGCCGAGGTGCCGGACGCGGTACTGCTGATCGTCGGCGGCGGGCCGTACGAGAACGACCTGCGCAAGCTCGCCGAGGCGACGGGGGTGGCCGCGTCCGTGCGGTTCACCGGCTCCGTGCCCTGGGAGGAACTGCCCGCGCACTACGGCGCCGGTGACGTCTTCGCCATGCCGTGCCGTACGCGGCGCGGGGGGCTGGACGTGGAGGGCCTCGGCATCGTCTATCTGGAGGCCTCGGCCACCGGCCTCCCGGTCGTCGCGGGCGACTCCGGCGGCGCACCGGATGCCGTGCTCGACGGCGAGACGGGGTGGGTCGTACGGGGTGGCTCGCCCGGGGACTCGGCGGACCGGATCGTGACCCTGCTCCAAGACCCGGCCCTGCGCCGGCGCATGGGGGAGCGGGGCCGTGAGTGGGTCGAGGAGCGCTGGCGCTGGGACCTCCTGGCGGACCGTCTCAGGGCGCTGCTCTAGGGGGTCCGGCGGGTCCTGCCGGGCTCGCGCCCGACCCACCGGACACCCCTGCCAGGCGCCGCCGACGAAGGACGCGCCCACTGCTTCGGGGCGATGGCCACCGGGGAAGCCAGGACAACCCTGAGGCGCGTTCCGGGGACCGGCGCCCGGACCTCCGTCGTGCGCGCACTGCGAGCCCCCTCGCCCGGCCCTGGCGGAATCGGCACTCTTGCGTGCCCGCGAAGAAAGCTTCCCGCGGTGTATAGGCGGAACCGAAAAGTCCGCACATGCTGCGCATCATGACACCAAATCTGACGCGCCGTCACTTACTGGGTCTCGGCGCCCTCCAGACCGCCGCCGCGCTCGGCCTCACGCGCATCACGGCCACCCCCGCACAGGCCGCGCAGAGATCCCGGGCCGCGCAGGCCACCGACCACACCCCCGCTCTCGTCATCGGCTCCGGATACGGCGCCGCCGTCACCGCACTTCGCCTCGGCGAGGCCGGAATCCCCACCCTCGTCCTCGAGATGGGCCGGCTCTGGGACACCCCGGGCCCCGACGGAAAGCTGTTCTGCACCACCGGCGCCCCGGACCACCGATCCATGTGGTTCCGCACCCGCACCGAGGCCCCGCTCGCCCAGTTCCTCTGGCTCGACGTCGTCAACAAGGACATCAGCCCCTACCCCGGTGTCCTCGACCGCGTCCGCTTCGCCAACATGTCCGTGTACGTGGGGCGTGGCCTCGGCGGCGGGTCACTCGTCAACGGCGGCATGGCCGTCACCCCGGAACGCGCGTACTTCACCGAGGTGCTGCCGGCCGTCGACGCGACCGCGATGTACGACACGTACTTCCCGCGCGCCCGCCGGATGCTGGGCGTCAACACCATCGACCCGGCGTGGTTCGAGTCCACCGAGTGGTACCGCTTCACCCGGATCTCCCGCAAGCACGCCGCCAACACCGGCCTCGGGACGACCTTCGTGCCCAACGTCTACGACTTCGGCTACATGCAGCGCGAAGCCGCGGGCCAGGCCGTCAGGTCCGCCCTCGGCGGAGAGGTCATCTACGGCAACAACCACGGAAAGCGCAGCCTCGACAAGACCTATCTCGCCGCCGCGCTCGGCACCGGCAACGTCACCATCGAGACCCTCCAACGGGCCCGCGCCGTACGGAGACAGCCCGACGGCACGTACGTCGTCACCGCCGACCGCATCGACACGACCGGCAAGGTCGTCGCCACCCGCGACATCGGCTGCACCCGGCTCTTCCTCGGCGCCGGCAGCCTCGGTACCACCGAACTCCTCCTGCGTGCCCGGGAGTCGGGCGCGCTGCCGGACCTCAGTGAGCATGTCGGCAAGGGCTGGGGCACCAACGGCAACGTCATGACGGCCCGTGCCAACCACCTGTGGGACACCGTCGGCGCCAACCAGGCGACCATGCCCGTCATGGGCATCGACGACCGGTCCAACACCGCCAATCCGGTCTTCGCCGAGATCGCCCCGCTCCCGATGGGCTTCGAGCACTGGATCAGCCTCTACCTGGCGATCACCAGAAACCCCGAACGCGGCACCTTCACCTACGACGCCGCCACCGACTCCGCGCGACTCGACTGGTCACAGGCGCAGAGCCAGGTCTCCGTCAACGCGGCGAAGAAGCTCTTCGACCGCATCAACCTCAGGAACGCCACCATCTACCGGTACGACCTGTTCGGCGGCAACAAGACCTTCGCCGACGACTTCACGTACCACCCGCTCGGCGGCTGCGTGCTCGGCAGGGCCACCGACGACTACGGCCGTGTGCGCGGCGCCCCCGGGGTGTACGTCACCGATGGAGCCCTGATCCCGGGCTCCATCGGTGTCAATCCGTTCGTCACCATCACCGCGCTCGCCGAGCGCAACATGGCCCGCGTCCTGGCAGAGGACTACGCGCGGTAGATCGCCTCGATCTCGTCGGCGTAGTCCTTCGCCACCACATTCCGCTTCAGCTTCAGCGACGGCGTGATGTGGCCGGCCTCCTCCGTGAACTGGGAGGTGAGAATGCGGAATTTCCGCACCGATTCCGCCTTGGAAACCGCGGCATTGCCCTCGTCCACCGCCCGCTGGATCTCCGCCAGCAGGTCCGCGTCATCGCGCAGGGAAGCGGCCGTCGAACCGACCGGCTTCCCGTTGTCGGCGGCCCAGCGGGCCAGGAACTCGTCGTCGATCGTGACCAGCGCGCCCACGAACGGCCGCCCGTCACCCACCACCATGCACTCCGCGACCAGCGCGTGAGCCCGGATACGGTCCTCGATGACCGCCGGGGCGACGTTCTTGCCGCCCGCCGTCACCAGGATCTCCTTCTTCCGGCCGGTGATCGCGAGATAGCCGTCCTCGTCGAGCGTGCCGATGTCACCGGTGTGGAACCAGCCGTCGGCCAGGGCCTCCGCCGTGGCCGCCTCGTTGTTCCAGTAGCCGGTGAAGATGTGCTCGCCGTGCAGCAGCACCTCGCCGTCGTCGGCGATCCGCACCACCGAACCCGGCAGCGGCTGCCCGACCGTACCGATCTTCTGCCGGTCCCACGGGTTGAACGCCGTCGCCGCACAGGACTCCGTGAGGCCGTAGCCCTCCAGCACGGTGAAGCCGATGCCGCGGAAGAAGTGACCGAGCCGCTCACCCAGCGGCGCACCGCCGGAGACCGCGAACTCGCCGCGTCCGCCCAGCACCGCACGCAGCTTGCTGTACACCAGCCG
This sequence comes from Streptomyces sp. NPDC091376, assembly GCF_044757085.1. NCBI lineage: Bacteria > Bacillati > Actinomycetota > Actinomycetes > Kitasatosporales > Streptomycetaceae > Streptomyces > Streptomyces sp. NPDC091376. The sequence goes on from NZ_JBIVUF010000001.1 coordinate 543,313, forward strand.
GTCGAACACCTTGTGCTTGAGCTTCAGCCCGAGCGGGGCGCCCTGCGGGGTGCCGATGGCGCGGCTGTACGCGATCGCCGTGTTCGCGGCCTTGTCGAAGATCTTGCCCTTGCCGTCCGCCTGGGCCTTCGCCCGCGCCGAGTTGTAGACCTTCTCGAAGACGCGCGGCACACCGAGGATCAGCGTCGGGCGGAAGGCCGCCAGTTCGTCGGTGAGGTTCTTGATGTCCGGAACACAGCCGAGCTTGATCGGCGCCATCACGGACGCGATCTCGACCATGCGGCCGAAGACGTGCGCGGCCGGCAGGAAGAGCAGGACCGAGCTGTCACCGGTACGGAACAGCGGCTTGAGCCGCTCGACCAGGTTGCCGCACTCCGCGAAGAACGCGCGGTGCGTGAGCACACAGCCCTTGGGGCGTCCCGTGGTGCCCGAGGTGTAGACGATCGTCGCCGGGTCGTCGGCCTTGGTGACCGCGCCGCGCGCGTCGAGCGTCTCGTCCGAGACCTCCGCACCCGCCGCGGTCAGCTCACCGATCGCGCCGTCCTCGATCTGCCAGACGTGCCGGAGGGCCGGCAGGCTCTCGCGTACGGACTCCACGGCCGCCGCGTGCGCCGGGCTCTCCACGATCACCGCGACCGCACCGGAGTCGCCGAGGATCCACTGCACCTGCTCGGCCGAGCTGGTCTCGTACACCGGCACGGTCACGCCGCCGGCGCTCCAGATCGCGAAGTCCAGCTGCACCCACTCGTAGCGGGTGCGCGACATCAGGGCGACCCGGTCACCGGGGCTCACACCGGCGGCGACGAGCCCCTTCGCGGCCTCGCGCACCTCGGCGAGGAACTGTGTGGCGGTCACATCGGTCCAGGCACCGGCGACCTTTCTGCCCATGACCGCGACGTCGGGATGCTGCGTCGCGTTGCGGCGGATGAGATCCGTCAGATTGCCGTCCGTGGGGACCTCGTACAGGGCCGGAAGGCTGAACTCGCGCAAGACTGCTGCTCCTCATCGGGCGCCGGCGCCACGGCTCTGTGTGAACGCACCGGGGACTGCCCGGACGTTACCCATGAGTACTTGGTTCCGGATAGGGGCACCGGCCAGATGTTCCCTGCGTCACACCGCTGTGCCGCACCGTGGCGAACACTATTCCACCCTATGGACGGTTCGGCAGTAACCGCAGGTCCGGCCTCCTCTACCCACCGATGCCCGACGACTCTAGGGTGATCACCATGCGAGTTCATGTGGTCAGTGACGTGCACGGCAACGCCGCGGACCTCGCGGGCGCGGGCGACGGGGCCGACGCCCTGATCTGCCTCGGTGACCTGGTGCTCTTCCTCGACTACGCCGACCACTCCCGCGGCATCTTCCCCGACCTCTTCGGCGTCGAGAACGCGGACCGTATCGTCGAACTGCGCACCGCCCGCCGCTTCGAGGAGGCCCGCGAGCTGGGCCGCCGGCTCTGGGCCGGGCTCGACCGCGACGCCGCGATCCTCGCCGCCGTGCGCAAGCAATACACGGAGATGTTCGCCGCGTTCCCCACCCCGACCTACGCCACCTACGGCAATGTCGACATCCCGCACCTGTGGTCCGAGTACGCGCGCCCCGGCACCACCGTCCTCGACGGCCAGCGCGTCGAGCTGGGCGGACTCGTCTTCGGCTTCGTCGGCGGCGGTCTGCGCTCCCCGATGCGTACGCCGTTCGAGATCTCCGACGAGGCCTACGCGGCGAAGGTCGAGGCTCTTGGCGAGGTCGACGTCCTGTGCACGCACATCCCGCCGGAGGTGCCCGAGCTGACGTACGACACGGTCGCCCGCCGCTTCGAGCGCGGCAGCCGGGCGCTGCTCGACGCCATCCACCGGATCCGGCCCCGGTACTCCCTCTTCGGGCATGTGCACCAGCCGCTGGCGCGGCGCATGCGGATCGGCGCCACCGAGTGCGTGAACGTCGGGCACTTCGCGGCGACCGGGAGGCCGTGGGCCCTGGAATGGTGACGGGCCCGGTCACGATAGATTGCTGACCGCAACCCTGTCCGGAGATCACTGGAGGAGCCCGGCGATGGCGGAACACACCAGCTCGAGCATCACCATCGACGCGGCACCGGCCGATGTGATGGGGGTGATCTCCGACTTCGCGCGCTACCCGGAGTGGACCGGCGAGGTGAAGGAGACCGAGGTCCTGGAGAAGGACGACCAGGGCCGCGCCCTCCAGGTCCGACTGGTGCTCGACGCCGGCGCGATCAAGGACGACCACACCCTTGCCTACACCTGGACCGGCGACAACCAGGTCTCCTGGACGCTGGTCAAGTCCCAGATGCTGCGCGCCCTGGACGGCTCCTACACACTGGCGCCGGTCGGCGGCGGCGAGCGCACCGAGGTCACGTACCAGCTGACCGTCGACGTCAAGATCCCCATGCTCGGGATGATCAAGCGCAAGGCGGAGAAGGTCATCATCGACCGCGCGCTGGCCGGTCTGAAGAAGCGCGTCGAGTCCGGCCCGAAGGCCTGATCCCCCCTCCATGCGCACCGTCTTCGTCACCGGCACCGGCGGAGCCGGCCGGACCACCGTCGCCACCGCCCTCGCACTCGCCGGGGCGCGGCGAGGCGAACGGGTTCTGCTGCTGTCCACCGAACCGGCCGACGCGCTCGCGGGAACCGGCGTGGCCGCGGGAGCCGGTGTCCCGGTCCCGGCCGGAGCCGATGTCCTGGCCTCGGCCGGGGCCGGTGTCCCGGTCCCGGCCGAAGGCGACGCCGGCGTACCGGGTCTGACCGTCGTCCGCCTGGACTCCGACGCCGACTTCCGGCGCGAGTTCCTCACCTTCCAGGAGCGGGCCGACGCCGCCCTCGACCTGCTCGGGGCCGTCCCCCTGGAGGACGGGGAGCTCACGGAGCTGCCGGGCAGCGAACAGTTCGCGATGCTCCGCGCCCTCAAGACGGCCGGCGAGGGCGACCACGACCTCGTGGTCGTCGATCTTCCCCCGGTACGTCAGGCGATCGCCCTGCTCGCCCTCCCCGAGCAGCTGCGGCGCTACCTCCGGCGGCTGCTGCCCGTGGAACGCCAGGCCGCCCGCTCGCTACGCCCCGTGCTCGCCCAGCTCGCGGGCGTTCCGATGCCCGCGCAGTGGCTCTACGAGACGGCCGCCCGCTGGGACGCGGAGCTCGCCCTCGTCCAGGCGCTGGTCGAGAGCCCCGACACGTCCGTACGGCTGGTGGCCGAGCCCGGCTCCGCCGCCGCCGGTCGCGCCCTGCGCACGGCCCGGCTCGGGCTTGGCCTGCACGGCCCGGCCCTCGACATGGTGATCGCCAACCGGATCCTGCCGACCGGGTCCGCCGAACCCTTCCTCGCGGCGCTCTCGGGGCGGCAGCAGAGCGCGATCAAGGAGTGGCGCGAGGAGTTCGGCGGCATACCGGTCCAGGAGGTGCCCCACGCCGGGCACGACCCGCAGGAACCCGCCGACCTCGACGAGCTGATCGACGAGCCCACCGGCCGCACCTGCGACCCGGTCCCCGTGAAGGGCTGGACGGTCGAGGACCGCAGGGCCGACGACGGTGTGCTGGTCTGGCGGCTGCCGCTGCCAGGAGCCGTCAAGGACCAGCTGCAGCTGGTCCGCCGGGACGACGAACTGTTCGTCACCGTCGGCCCGTTCCGCCGGATCCTCCCGCTGCCGTCCGTGCTGCGCCGCTGCACCGTCACCGGCGCCGGCCTCAGGGAGGGCGAGCTCAAGGTCCGGTTCCTGCCGGATCCCGGCCTGTGGCCGAAGGGCCGCTGAACCGCCGAAGGGCCGCTGGACCGTCGAGGAGCCGCTGAACCGTCCCCTGCCGTTCGGGTACCGTCGACGTACGAAGAACTTTCCTAGGAGTACGCCATGAGCGATGCCACCGAACGTCCCGCCGTCGACGCCGACGCATGGGCGACGGCGTGCGCCGAGGACCTGGAGGCGGAGCGGGCCCGCCGCCGCGAACAGCACGGGCAGACCACCGGCACCGCGGGCGAGGAACTGCGCAAGCTCCTCGACGCGGTCGCCGACAAGGTCTCGTCGCTGCAGAACCCGCTGCTCGGCATGGCCGCGCAGGGAGCGGTGCAGCAGTTCATCAACCAGGCGAAGTCGGCCGTGGAGCCGGTCATCGAGCGCAACCCGCAGGTCTTCGACCATCTCGCGGCCGCGGGCAACGAGCTGCTGGCCGCGTACCGCTCCGCCGTGGAAGGGCAGGAGCGCCGCTGGACCCGGAGCGGGACGTCCGGCCGACCGGACCACCGCACGGACGGGACCGACCGTAACGACCGACGGGACGAGGGGCCCGGTCCGAGCGAGAAGATCGACCTGGACTGAGGCCAGGACTCCCTCCGGTACGGTTGGCCCTAGCGGGGCTCGACCGAAAACTGAGGGACACATGGGACTCACCATCGGCGTCGACATCGGCGGCACCAAGATCGCGGCCGGCGTGGTCGACGAAGAGGGCACCATTCTCGAGACACACACGGTGCCCACTCCGCCGACCGCCGAGGGCATCGTGGATGCGATCTGCGCGGCCGTCACCGGAGCCGGTAAGGGACACGACATCGAGGCAGTCGGCATCGGCGCCGCCGGCTACGTCGACGACAAGCGTGCCACCGTCCTCTTCGCACCGAACATCGACTGGCGGCACGAGCCGCTGAAGGACAAGGTCGAGCAGCGGGTCGGCCTCCCCGTCGTCGTCGAGAACGACGCGAACGCGGCGGCGTGGGGCGAGTACCGCTTCGGCGCGGGCCAGGGACATGACGACGTCATCTGCATCACGCTCGGCACCGGCCTCGGCGGCGGCATCATCATCGGCAACAAGCTGCGCCGCGGACGCTTCGGCGTGGCCGCGGAGTTCGGGCACATCCGGGTCGTCCCCGACGGTCTGCTGTGCGGCTGCGGCAGCCAGGGCTGCTGGGAGCAGTACGCGTCCGGACGCGCCCTCGTGCGGTACGCCCGCCAGCGCGCGATGGCGACGCCCGAGATGGCCGAGATCCTGCTCGGTCTCGGCGACGGCACCCCCGCCGGCATCGAGGGCAAGCACGTCAGCACCGCGGCACGGCAGGGCGACAAGGTCGCGATCGACTCCTTCCGCGAACTGGCCCGCTGGGCCGGCGCGGGACTGGCCGACCTCGCGTCGCTCTTCGACCCCTCGGCGTTCATCGTCGGTGGCGGAGTCTCGGACGAGGGCGAACTGGTCCTCGACCCGATCCGCAAGTCCTTCCGGCGATGGCTGATCGGCGCCCAGTGGCGCCCGCACGCGCAGGTCCTCGCGGCGCAACTGGGCGGCAAGGCGGGCCTCGTCGGCGCGGCCGACCTGGCCAGGCAGGGCTGACCGCCCCACCGCACCCTTGCGCCCTGCGGGCGGGCATGTTGACGGCTCTGGAGGCGACGCCTCCAGAGCCGCGCGGCTCTTCGGCCCTCTCCTCGGATGCCGGGCGGGCCGGGAAGCGGCGTCCGTCCGGCCGGGTGTCGGCGGTTCTGCGGACGGCGCCTCCCCGAGAGCTCTCAGGGTCAGGGTCTGCGGCCGTGTTCTCGGCTGCCGGGCCGGCCGGGACGTGAGCGCCGTCCGGCCGAGATCCGCGGCGGAGCCCCACTTCCAGCCTCGCGCGCTGCTTCCGAACCTCGGGCGTAGGGACGTTCGAGAGGTGGCGGACCGGCGCGGATCCCCTGCGGCTCCCGCGTGTGCGCCCGCCGCGGGCCACGCGGCGTGCCGGGCAACGGGGGCCGGGGCCCGTTATCTTGTGGCGCATGGTGACGTCCGAGACGCGACCGCTGCCCAATTCCCGCACCGAGTCCGACGGTTCAGCCGTCGTCCGCGCCCTCAGCTACAACATCCGCTCCCTGCGCGACGACGAGGACGCCCTCGCCCGCGTCGTCCGCGCCTGCCGCCCCGACCTCGTCTTCATCCAGGAAGCCCCACGCTTCTTCCGCTGGCGCAAGCACGCCGCACGCCTCGCCGCCAAGAGCGAACTGGTGATGCTGGGCGGCGGCGCCACCGCCGCGGGGCCCCTGCTGCTGTGCTCGCTGCGGGCGACCGTCGAGCGCACCGAGGACGTGCTGCTGCCGCTCACCCCGGGCCTGCACCGCCGCGGCTTCGCCACCGCCGTCGTACGCTTCGGCCGCGCCCGCGTCGGACTGCTCAGCTGCCATCTGAGCCTGCAGAGCGACGAGCGCTACGCCCAGGCCGGGGTGCTGCTGGACCGCCTCGCCGCGATGGATGTGCCCTACGCGATCGCCGCGGGCGACATCAACGACCGGCCGGACGGGCGCGGCTTCCGGCGGCTCGCGGCCGGGCTCCAGGACTGCTGGGCGGTCAGTCCGTGGGGCGCCGAGTACACCTCGACGCCGACCGACCCGCACCAGCGCATCGACGCGATCTTCGCCACCCAGGGCATCGAGGTCCTCGGCTGCGGCGTACCACGAGGCCTCCCGGGCGTCGCGGACGCCGATCTCGCGGCGGCCACCGACCACCTCCCGGTGCTGGCGGCGCTGAGGATCCCCGCCACCGGCTGACCCGACGCACCGCCGCCCCGACGCTGCGAGGGCCGACGTGCGGGCACAGCCGCCCCGACGCTGCGGGTCCGACGCTGCGAGGGCCGACGTGCGGGCACAGCCGCCCTGACGCTCCGGGGCCGACGGCGCCAGGGGCCGAAGCCTCAGCCCTAGACCACTGCGCCCCGCCCCGGATCGTCGTCGTCCTCGTCGTCCCCCTGCGACATCCGGGCCACAAGGGTGACGAAGCCCCCGAGGAAGCCGCCGACGCCGAGCGTCGTGAGCCACCACGTCATGTCCCACTGCAGGATCACGGCGAGCAGCAGCAGCACCGGACCGCCGATCACGGCGAGCCAGGCGAACTTCGCGGTCGTGTCGGCCTCCGGCAGCGGCGGCGGCTCCGGCGGCACGAAGTGGCCCTCGTCGCTCTCGTCGAGGTCGTCGTCGCTCGCCTCGTCGACCTGGTAGTCACGCGGGCCCGCGCCCATGCCGACACCCGGTGCGAACACGATCGAGCCGCCGAGCGGCCGCTTCGGCGCCCGGTCCTCCTCCTCGCCGTCCCCGACGTCCCCGCTGTGGTCGCCGGACCCGTCGTCCTCGACGCCACGGCCCCCGGGCAGGTCGTTGAGCACCGGCTTCTGAAGACCCGCGAGGTCCTCCACCGACTTGAACGGCTTCGCCCCCGGCGGGTCCGCCGGCTCATCTCCGTACCCGGCGACGATCGCCGCCCAGGCGGCTTCCTCGTCGATGGGCTGCGGCTCCGGATCCCGGTCCCGGTCCGCGTCGTGCTGCTCAGCCACCTGTCGTGCTTCCCTTCTTGCCGACGCTCGGAGCGAGGCGGCCGATGAACGCGTGGCTCTCCTCGAAAATCCGCTCCGCGTCGTGGTCCAACGTCGCCACGTGGTAGCTCTGTTCCAGCAGGACCTCCCGGACGTCCGTCGAGGAGACCCGGCCGAGGATCCTGGCGGAGTCCGCGGGCGGCACCACATGGTCCTGCGGGCTGTGCAGCAGCAGCATCGGCTGGGTGACCTGCGGCAGCTCGCCGTCGACCAGACGGAAGAAGTTCCGCACGGAATGCGCGGCGTGCAGCGGCACCCGGTCGTAGCCGACCTCCTCCACGCCGTCCTTGGCGATGTCGCTCGTCAGCCCCTTCGTGGTCCGGACGAAGTGGCGGGCCACGGGCAGCGCGTACGCCGAGAGTCCGTGCACCTTGTTCGCGGGGTTGACGACGACGATGCCGCTGATCGCATCGCCGTGCTTGGCCGCCAGCCGCAGGGTCAGCGCGCCGCCCATGGAGAGCCCGAAGACGAAGACCTGGCTGCACTGCTCGCGCAGCGTCCGCAGCTCCCGGTCCACCTCCGCGTACCAGTCCTGCCAGCCGGTGAGCGCCATGTCCTGCCAGCGGGTGCCGTGTCCGGGGAGCAGCGGCAGCGACACGGTCAGATCCCGCGCCGCCAGATACTCCGCCCACGGGCGCAGCGACTGCGGGGAACCGGTGAATCCATGACAGAGAAGGACGCCGATCTCGCCACCCTCGTGGCGGTACGGCTCGGCTCCAGGAAGGACCGGCACCGGGGTCTCCTTTCAGGGGCCCGGGGGGCGTCCCCCCGGTAGGCAAACTCACCGTACGCGACCGGACTGACACCGACCAGGGCCGACGGCCACCCAGCACGGGCCCGGGGAGGAGAGGGCGGACGTCGCACGGGTTAAGGTCTTTTCGACGGATACCAGGAAGGCACTCGAGTTGATCTACGGCGCAATGAAGTTCTCCATCGGAGGGACACTGAAACTCGCCTTCAGGCCGTGGGTGGAGGGCCTCGAGAACATCCCCGCCGAGGGGCCGGCGATCCTCGCGAGCAACCACCTGTCCTTCTCGGACTCCTTCTTCCTCCCCGCGGTGCTGGACCGCAAGGTCACCTTCATCGCCAAGGCCGAGTACTTCACCTCCCCGGGGATCAAGGGCAAGCTCACGGCGGCCTTCTTCAAGGGCGTCGGCCAGTTGCCGGTGGACCGGTCCGGCGCGCGCGGCGCGGGCGAGGCCGCCATCAAGAGCGGTATCGAGGTCATCGAGCGCGGTGAGCTGTTCGGCATCTACCCGGAGGGCACCCGCTCGCCGGACGGCCGGCTCTACCGCGGCAAGCCGGGCGGCCTCGCGCGCGTGGCGCTCGCCACCGGCGCGCCGGTCATCCCGGTCGCGATGATCGACACCGAGAAGATCCAGCCGCCCGGCAAGGTCGTCCCCAAGCTGATGCGCCCGGGGATCCGGATCGGCAGGCCGCTCGACTTCAGCCGGTATCACGGCATGGAGCACGACCGCTTCATCCTGCGCTCGGTGACCGACGAGGTCATGTACGAGATCATGAAGCTTTCCGGCCAGGAGTACGTGGACGTCTACGCCACGGCGGCCAAGCGGCAGATCGCGGACGCGGAGAAGGCCGCGAAGGAAGCGGAGAAGGCGGCCAAGGCCGTCAAGGAGGCCGCGGCCCCGCACGACGCGAACGACACGAAGGCCGCGGGCACGAAGGACGCGCAGGACGCGGGCACGACGGAACGGGACGGCGCACACTAGCGTCGTCGGTCCACGGGTGTCCGGGACTGGTTGGGGGGATCGGGGGCATGGCCAAGCGCGAGCGGGTCGTCCGCATGTCGGTGGAGCTGCCGCTGTGGCGCGCGCTGACGGCGTACCGCGTGCTGACGATGGGCTACGCGGTCGCCCTCTTCCTCTTCGCACGTGACAAGTACGAGCGTCCCTGGGTGGCCGTGGGCTTCCTCGCCGTGATGGTGCTCTGGACGTTCGCCACGCTCCCCAGGGTGGCGAACGCCACCGCGTGCACCCGGCGTTTCCTCGCCGCCGACCTCACCATCGCCCTCGCCGGAATCCTGCTCACCCCGCTCGCCGACGAGCAGGCGCAGCAGATGGACGGTCCGACGCTGCCCTCGATCTGGACGGCGGGATCGGTCCTCGCGTTCGCGATCAAGGGCGGGTGGCGCTGGGCGGGCTTCGCGTCCTCCCTGGTCGCCGTCGCCAACATCATCGAGCGCGGTGAGCCCAGCCGGGACACCTTCCACAACGTCCTGCTGGTGTGGGTCGCCTCCATCGCGATCGGCTACGTCGTCGAGGTCGCCCGTGCGTCCGAGCGCACGCTGGCCCGCGCCCTGGAGATCGAGGCGGCCACCCGGGAGCGGGAGCGGCTGGCCCGCGACATCCACGACAGCGTGCTCCAGGTACTGGCCATGGTGCAGCGGCGCGGCACGGCGATCGGCGGTGAGGCGGCGGAACTCGGCCGGATGGCGGGTGATCAGGAGATCGCCCTGCGCACCCTGGTCGCCGGCGGTCTGCTGCCCGCGTCGCGGGTGTCGGAGGACGAGACGCAGGGCGCGGTGGTCCGGGTCGTGGAGGAGCCGGAGGGCCCGGACGGATCCGCCGCCGCGGTCCCGTGCGACCTGCGCACGCTCCTGGCGCCGCACGCCGGTTGCCGGGTGACCCTGTCCGAGCCCGGCGCCCCGGTACTGCTGCCGCCGCACTCGGCGAAGGAGCTCGCGGCCGCTGTCGGTGCCGCCCTGGACAATGTCCGCAGGCACGTCGGCGACGACGCACAGGCCTGGATCCTGGTCGAGGACTGGCCGGACGAGGTGATCGTCACGGTCCGGGACGACGGGCCGGGCATCCCGGACGGGCGGCTCGCCCAGGCGGAGGGGGAGGGGCGGCTCGGCGTCGCGCTCTCGATCCGCGGCCGGCTGCGGGACATAGGCGGCGCGGCGGAGCTGATCTCGGTGCCGGGACAGGGTACGGAAGTCGAGTTGAAGGTCCCGCGGGGACTCGGGGGAAGGCGGACGGATAGATGAGCGAGCAGCCGATCAGGGTGATGGTGGTCGACGACCACCCGATGTGGCGGGACGCCGTCGCACGCGATCTGGCCGAGTCCGGCTACGACGTGGTGGCCACGGCGGGCGACGGGCCGCAGGCGGTGCGCAGGGCCGGGGCCGTCGGGCCCGATGTGCTCGTCCTCGATCTGAACCTGCCCGGGATGCCGGGCGTCCAGGTCTGCAAGGAGCTGGTGGGGGCGAACCCGGCGCTGCGGGTCCTGGTGCTGTCCGCGAGCGGTGAGCACGCCGATGTCCTGGAGGCGGTCAAGTCCGGGGCGACGGGCTATCTGCTGAAGTCGGCCAGCACCGAGGAACTGGTGGATGCCGTGCGGCGCACCGCCGCCGGCGACCCGGTCTTCACCCCCGGCCTGGCCGGACTGGTCCTCGGGGAGTACCGGCGGCTGGCCACCGAGCCCCTGCCGGCCGCGGGGCCCGACGAACCGAAGGCGCCGCAGCTCACCGAGCGGGAGACGGAGGTGCTGCGGCTGGTCGCCAAGGGCCTCTCGTACAAGCAGATCGCCGAGCGTCTGGTCATCTCGCACCGCACGGTGCAGAACCATGTGCAGAACACGCTGGGGAAGCTGCAGCTGCACAACCGCGTGGAGCTCGTGCGGTACGCGATAGAGCGCGGGCTCGACGACGCCTGACACTCGATCGAGTGAACGGCTGGACGTCAACTGCCGTCCCCGTGCCGGGAATTCACCTTTCGTACCGTCCCGGAGTGACCTGGGTCACTACTAGCGTGGCTCCCATATGTCACCAGCGACGGCGAAGGGACCTTCCATGCGCGTCGGAGTACTGACCGGGGGCGGCGACTGCCCCGGCCTCAACGCGGTCATCCGCGGCATCGTCCGCAAGGGCGTGCAGGAGTACGGATTCGAGTTCACCGGTTACCGGGACGGCTGGCGCGGGCCGCTGGAGGGCGACGCGGTCCGGCTGGACATCCCCGCCGTGCGCGGCATCCTGCCGCGCGGAGGCACCATCCTCGGCTCCTCCCGCACCAACCCCCTCAAGGTGGAGAACGGGATCCGCCGGATCAAGGAGAACCTCGCCAAGCAGGAGGTCGAGGCGCTGATCGCGATCGGCGGCGAGGACACCCTCGGCGTCGCCGCCCGGCTCTCCGACGAGTACGGCGTCAACTGCGTGGGCGTGCCGAAGACCATCGACAACGATCTGTCCGCCACGGACTACACCTTCGGCTTCGACACGGCCGTGGGCATCGCGACGGAGGCGATCGACCGGCTGCACACCACCGCGGAGTCCCATATGCGGGTCCTGGTGGTCGAGGTGATGGGCCGTCACGCGGGGTGGATCGCGCTGCACTCGGGGCTGGCGGGCGGGGCGAACGTCATCCTCATCCCGGAGCAGCGGTTCGACGTGGACCAGGTCTGCGCGTGGGTCACATCGCGCTTCCGCGCCTCGTACGCGCCGATCGTGGTGGTCGCGGAGGGCGCGATGCCCAAGGACGGCGAGATGGTCCTCAAGGACGGGACGCTCGACTCGTTCGGGCACGTCCGGCTGTCGGGGGTCGGCGAGTGGCTGGCCAAGGAGATCGAGAAGCGCACCGGCAAGGAGGCCAGGACGACGGTCCTCGGCCACGTCCAGCGCGGCGGCACGCCCAGCGCCTTCGACCGCTGGCTGGCCACCCGCTTCGGCCTCCACGCGATCGACGCGATCCGCGACCACGACTACGGCAAGATGGTCGCCCTCCGCGGCACCGACATCGTCCGTGTCCCGATCGCCGAGGCGACGGCGAAGCTGAAGACGGTGGACCCGGCGCTCTACAAGGAGGTCGGCGTCTTCTTCGGCTGACCGCTGCCACCCCTGCGGGCCGCACCCCACGCGGCCCGCAGGCCCCTTGCGGGCATGCGTTCCGCGGGGCGCAACGGGTGGGCCCGACCCCCGGCGCCGGGTGCCCGTCGGTCGGGCGATGCCGCGTGTACGCGTCCCCGGGGCCCGGGTGCCCAGAGGAAGCCGGCACCCCGCACCCCCGACCACGCGCCCCGCGCTATGCGAGCCGCTCGCGGACCAGCCCCTCCAGCAGGCCCCGCACGATCTCCGGGCCGCGCAGCGTCAGGACCGACTCCGGGTGGAACTGGATGCCCGCGAAGCCGGCGCCCCGAAGAGCGTGGACCTCGCCGGTGAGGAGGTCGCGGCTCAGCTCGACGCCCCGCGCCGACAAGGCGGCCGCCGCCGAGTCGTCGCAGACCGCCGTGAAGCTGTTGTAGAAGCCGACCGTCTCCTCACGGCCGAACAGATCGATGCCCACCTGCGCGCCCTGGAACGGCGCGTCCTTGCGGGCGATGCGCAGGCCCAGTTCCGACGCGATCAGCTCGTGGCCGAGGCACACTCCCAGCAGCCCGCCCCGGTGCCCCCGCACCAGCTCCGCGGTCAGCGACCGCAGCACCCGCATCCTGGGATCGGCCGCGTCCGACGGATCGCCGGGCCCCGGGCCCAGGACCACCGGCCCCTCATGGGCCAGCGCGGCCTCCCGCACCCCCGGCTCGTCGTAGCGGCGTACGGTCACCGCCAGCCCCGCCCCCCGCAGCAGATGGGCCAGCATTGCGGTGAACGTGTCCTCGCCGTCCACCACGAGGGCGTGGCCGGTGACCCGCTCCGGCAGGGACTGCATCCGCAGCCAGAACGGCGCCAGGTCCGCCCGCCGGGCGTCCAGTGCCTCCCGCACCCGGGGATCGTCCGCCAGTCGGGGCCGCGCCGAATCCTCCCGGGCCGGCCCCGGAAGCACCCCCAGCGCGGCCAGCACCCCCGCCGCCTTGGTGTGCGTCTCCGCCACCTCGGAGAGCGGGTCCGAGTGGCGGACCAGCGTGGCGCCGACCGGGACGCGTACCTCTCCCGCGGCCGAGATGTCGGCGGTACGGATCAGGATCGGCGAGTCCAGGGTCTGCGCGCCGCCCGCGTCCCGCCCCAGCAACGCCAGCGCGCCCGCGTAGTACCCGCGCCCCCCGTCCTCGTACCGCTCGATGACCCGGCACGCGTTCTGCACCGGCGATCCGGTGACCGTCGCCGCGAACATCGTCTCGCGCAGCACTTCGCGGACGTCGAGCGAGGAGCGCCCGCGCAGCTCGTACTCGGTGTGCGCGAGATGGGCCATCTCCTTGAGCCGGGGCCCGATCACGACGCCGCCCATGTCGCCGACCGTGCACATCATCTTGAGTTCCTCGTCGACGACCATGGAGAGCTCGTCGGTCTCCTTGCGGTCGGCGAGGAAGTCCAGCAGACCGGAAGCCGTCGGTCCGGACGCCGGATAGCGGTACGTGCCGCTGATCGGGTTCATGACGACCGTGCCGCCGGACATCCGGACGTGCACCTCCGGGCTCGCGCCGACCAGCACGCGCCCTCCCGCCCCGGCGCCGGTGTGCACGACGAACGTCCAGTACGCGCCGCGCTCCGCGGCGAGCAGCCGCCGGAACAGGGCGAGGGCGTCAGCCCTGCCGAAGCCCGGGATCGCGCCGGTGAACGTCCGCCGGATGACGAAGTTCGCACCCTCCCCGCGCCCGATCTCGTCCTCGACGACCCGCCGGACGGTCTGCGCGTACTCCTCGTCGCCGACGTCGAAGCCCCCGCCCTCGACGCGCACCTCATGCGCCGGGAGCCGGTCGAGCGCCTCGTCCAGCGGGATCTCGAAGCACTCCTCGGCGACCAGGACGGACAGCGGGGTGCCGTCGTCGCGTACGTCGAAGCCGCGCTCCCTGATCTGCCGGAACGGCACCAGCGCGAGCGAGGGGAGATCTCCGACCGGGATGTCGGCGAGCCGTTCGGCCTCTTCGATCCGGCCGGTCAGCACTTCGACGGTGTCGTGGTCGCGGCCCGGGGTGCGCCTGCGCAGCAGGGCGAACGGCGGCGCGGCGGGGTCGTCCAGCAGTCTGCCGATGATGTGCGTCCGTGGGTGCATCCGTGGGTTCCTTCCGGGTGGAGTGGAGAGGAACGGCCCGCGGAGACACGAGAAAGGCCGCCCCTCGGGCGGCCTTCGCGATTCCTGTTGCGCGCGATCAGTCAGTGGGCCGCCGGATGAGCGGTCCACCACCAGTTCTGGGTCGTCTGCGCGAACATGTCCGGAACCCTACCCCAGGAACACGGGTCCGGCCGTGCGAGCCGTCTCACTCCCTGGGCCGCGACATGGACAGCGCTGTTCACCCCGTAATGTGGTGAGGGTGACCGTGAACGCTAAGCCCACCGCAACCGGTGGCAACACCTGGCGAGACCTGCCCGCGGCGCAGCAGCCCGAGTACCCCGATGCCGAGGCTCTGCGCGATGTGATCGCGGACCTCGAGTCGTATCCGCCGCTCGTCTTCGCGGGCGAGTGCGACCAGCTGCGCGCCCGGATGGGTGCCGTCGCCAAGGGCGAGGCGTTCCTGCTCCAGGGCGGCGACTGCGCCGAGGCCTTCGACGCGGTGTCCGCAGACCACATCCGTAACAAGCTCAAGACCCTGCTCCAGATGGGTGCGGTGCTCACGTACGCCGCATCCGTGCCCGTCGTGAAGGTCGGCCGGATCGCCGGTCAGTACTCCAAGCCCCGCTCCAAGCCCACGGAGACCCGCGACGGCGTGACGCTCCCGACCTACCGGGGCGACTCCGTCAACGGCTTCGACTTCACCGAAGAGGCCCGCGTCCCGGACCCCGAGCGGCTGAAGCGGATGTACCACGCCTCCGCGTCGACGCTGAACCTGGTGCGCGCCTTCACCACCGGTGGCTACGCCGACCTGCGCCAGGTGCACGCCTGGAACCAGGACTTCGTGAAGTCGTCCCCGTCCGGGCAGCGCTACGAGCAGCTCGCGCGCGAGATCGACAACGCGCTGAACTTCATGAAGGCCTGCGGCACCGACCCGGCCGAGTTCCGCACCGTCGAGTTCTACGCCTCGCACGAGGCCCTGCTGCTGGACTACGAGTCGGCGCTGACCCGCGTCGACTCCCGTACGGGGAACCTGTACGACGTCTCGGGCCACATGGTCTGGATCGGTGAGCGCACCCGCCAGCTGGACGGCGCGCACATCGAGTTCGCGTCGAGGATCCGCAACCCCATCGGCGTGAAGCTCGGCCCGTCGACCACGGTCGACGAGGCGCTGCAGTACATCGACAGGCTGGACCCCGAGCGCGAGCCCGGCCGGCTGACCTTCGTCGTCCGCATGGGCGCCGACAAGGTCCGGGACCGGCTCCCGGAGCTGGTCGAGAAGGTCACGGCCTCCGGTGCCACGGTGGCCTGGGTGACCGACCCGATGCACGGCAACACCTTCGAGGCGGCCTCCGGCCACAAGACGCGCCGCTTCGACGACGTGCTCGACGAGGTCAAGGGCTTCTTCGAGGTCCACAAGGCGCTGGGCACCCACCCGGGTGGCATCCACGTGGAGCTCACCGGTGACGACGTCACCGAGTGCGTGGGCGGCGGCGACGAGATCTTCGTCGACGATCTGCACCAGCGGTACGAGACGGCGTGCGACCCCCGGCTCAACCGCAGCCAGTCGCTCGACCTGGCGTTCCTGGTGGCGGAGATGTACCGCGACCAGTGATCGCAGCGCTCAGCGACGACTCATGACTGTGGGGCGCGGATCCATGTGATCCGCGCCCCACAGTCATATCCCGGGCTTTTATGACCCGCGGCCGGCGGGTAAGGTTAGGTTAGCCTCACCGAGAAGTCGGGACGGCACCACTGAACGATCCCGCCGGGAGGTGAACCGCGTGTACGTCTGCTCGTGCTTCGGCATCACGGAGAAGCAGGTCAAGGAGCACGCGGAGGCGGGTGCCTGCACACCCCGCCAGATCGCTTCGGTCTCCAAGGCCGGCACCGACTGCGGTTCGTGCGTGCGCCGTATCCAGGGCCTCCTCGGCCGTGGTGCCTGCCCGCGCCGCGAACTGCTCGAGCAGGGGAACGGCGCAGCCGTACTGGCCGAGGACGTGACCCCGGACGCGCTGGAGACCGTCTCTCCGGGCCGGCTGCGCGAAGCGGCCTAGCGGCCCGGCACCGCGTCTCCCGGCGCGGTCAGCTCTCCGGCTGCTCGATCAGCTGCGCGATGTAGAGCGCCTCGCCGAGCTTCTCGACCAGTTCGAGCTGGGTGTCGAGATAGTCGATGTGGTGCTCCTCGTCGGCCAGGATCGACTCGAAGATGTTCGCGGACGTGATGTCGCCCTTGTTCCGCATGACCTCGATACCGCGCCGCAGCCGGTCGATGGCCTCGACCTCGACCTGCCGGTCCGCCTGGAACATCTCGGTGACCGTCTGGCCGACCCGCACATGGAACAGCCGCTGGTAGTTCGGCAGGCCGTCCAGGAACAGGATCCGGTCGGTCAGCACCTCGGCGTGCTTCATCTCGTCGAACGACTCGGCCCGGGTGTACTTGGCGAGCTTCGTCCAGCCGAAGTTCTCCTGCATCTTCGCGTGCAGGAAGTACTGGTTGATCGCGGTCAATTCGGCAGTCAGCTGCTCATTGAGGAACTCGATGACCTCGGGGTCGCCCTGCATCGCAGAGGCTCCTTCCGCGCGTGTGACTCGGGCAGGATGGCCGCATCCTCGCACCGTGATCGTTGAGCCGTCCAGTAAGTGCCTCCTTAGTAGGAGTTGCCCGAATCGGCTCAGACCTGGTCATGACCACCCCTCCTGGTCTGTCACCATTGAAGGCATGGGTCAGCCGGAGAGCCGGGAACACCGGGCGTCAGAACAGTCCGAGCTTCCTCCGGGGCAGCGACTCCAGCGCGGCTGGCCGGTCACCCATTACGGACCCGTCCCCAAGTTCAAGCCGGAACGCTGGGAATTCCGGGTCTTCGGCGCCACCGCGGACGGCGACAAGCACTGCTGGAACCACGAGGAGTTCTCGGCCCTGCCGTTCTCGACGGTCGTCGCCGATCTCCACTGCGTGACGAAATTCAGCATGCTGGGGGCCGAATGGGGCGGGGTGCCCGCCCGGACGATCCTCGACCTGGCCCCGCCGGCCCCGGCCGCCACCCACGTCATGGTCTGGGCCGAATACGGTTTCAGCGCCAATCTGCGCCTCTCCGACTTCCTCTCCGAGCGCACGATCTTCGCCACCCACAAGGACGGTGAGCTGCTCACCGCCGAGCACGGCTTCCCGCTGCGGCTCGTCGTACCGCACCTGTACGCCTGGAAGGGCCCGAAGTGGGTGCGGGGCGTGGAGTACATGACCGCCGACCGCCGCGGCTTCTGGGAGGAGCGGGGCTATCACAACCTCGGCGACCCCTGGCGCGAGCAGCGCTACTCGTACCAGGAGCAGCCGGGCGACGGGCCCGAGTTCTGACCCGACCCGGGTTCCAGGAGCCGGTCCGGCCTAGTGGTACTGGTGCACCACCGCGTGGCCCTTGCCGCGGCCGATCATCCACTTGTTGACCGGAGTCGTGACCAGGAACGCGACGAGGAAGGCGAAGGCGAGCGCGCCCCAGAACAGCCCGTCCGACAGATGGGCGTCCATCGCGCCCGGAACCAGCAGCAGTACGCCGTTGTCGACGAGCTCCATCACGGCGATGGAGAGCGTGTCGGCGGCGAGGGCGACACCGATCGCGGCCTTCAGGCTCAGCCCGGCGCGTACGACCGCCCAGAGGGTCAGCGAGTACCCGAAGAAGAACGCGAGGACGATCGCGAGAACCATCGTCGGGACGGTGCCCCAGCCCAGGGCGGTGCCGATGACCATGCCGAGGACCTCGCCGACGGCACAGCCGGTGAGGCAGTGGAGGGTGGCCCTGGCGGCCGTCGGCCAGTCGGCCGTGGCCCCGTGTCCCTCGTGGCCCGCGTGCGCGCCGGACTGTTCGGTGCGGTGATGAGCGTGTGCGTCGTGCTGCATGAGACAACCCCCACAGCCGGGTAGCGGTTCCTTCCGACAGCGGGAACCGTATACCCCCCCAGGGTATTCCTCAAGGAATCCTCAGCCGTCGCGGAGCTTCTTCAGCAGCGCCACATCGGCTGCGTACGTCTCCTTCCCGTGCCGCCCGCCAGGGGTCTCGATGATCAGCGGCACGCCGTCCGCCGCAGGGTGGCGCATCACCTCACGAAAGGCGTCCTCACCGATGTGACCGGCGCCGATGTTCTCGTGGCGGTCCTTGCGGGCTCCCACGACATCCTTGGAGTCGTTCGCGTGGATCAGCTTCAGCCGCCCCTCGCCGACCGTGCTCACCAGCAGATCCAGCGCCCGTCCGGCACCGCCCGGCGCGGCCAGATCGTGGCCGGCGGCGAAGGCGTGGCAGGTGTCCAGACAGACGCCCAGCCGGGGATGGGCGTCCAGCGCGTCGAAGTACGGGCCGAGGTCCTCGACCAAGGAGCAGAGCGAGAAGCCCTGACCGGCGGTCGGCTCCAGCAGCAGGAACGGGTCGTCGTCATGCGTGAGCTCGTCCAGCAGCGGCAGCACCAGCTCCCGTACCTGCGCGAGCGCCGTCGCGCGCGTCCGGCCCCCCGTCGCCGACCCGGTGTGCACGACCACGCCCAGCGCGCCGATCTCCCGCCCACGGCGCAGTGAATGACGCAGCGACTCCACGGACCGCTCGGCGGTTTCGGTGCTGTGCGAACCGAAGTTGATCAGATACGGCGCGTGGACGTACGCGGGTATGCCCTCGGCCGCGCACTCCTCACGGAACCGCTCGTCCTGCGCCGGGTTCCCCGGTGGCGTCGCCCAGCCGCGCGGATTGGCGACGAAGACCTGGACGCTCTCGGCGACGATCTCGCGGGCGTACGTCAGACCCGTCCTGGCCAGGCCGCCGGCCACGGGGACATGGGCGCCGACAGGGCTGTGCATCGGATCTAGATCCCCTTGGTCTTGATGGTGATCGTGCTGCCCTCGGGAGCCTTGCCGCCGCCCTCGACGGACTGGCTCTCGACGGTGTCGCCGAGGAACGGGAAAGCGCGCTCGACCTTGACCTCGAAGCCGGCCTGCTCGAGCTCGCTCCGTGCGTCTTCCAGCTTGTCGCCGGTGACGTCCGGGACCGCGATCATCCGGGGGCCCTTGGAGACGGTGAGGGTGATGGTGTCCCCCGTGGCGGCCTGCCGGCCCTCGGCGGGGGACTGGGTGGCGACGGTGCCGGCGTCCGCGGGGGAGTGGACCCGCCCGGCGGCCACCGTGACCTTCAGCCCGGCGTCCTCGAGGGTGCTCGTGGCGTCCTCGACGGACTCGCCGGTGACGTCCGGGACGTCGACCGGGGCGCCCTTGCTGACGACGAGCGCCACCGCGGAGTCCGGGCGGCGGTCGGTGCCGGCGGCCGGGTCCGAGCTGATGACCACGCCCTGCGCGGCCTCCTCGCTGAACTCCCTGGTGACCACACCCGGGGCGAGCCCGACCCTGCGCAGCGCGCTCCGCGCCTCGGCGAGGGGTAGGCCCTCCACCTTCGGGACCTTGACGATCTCGGGGCCGCGGGAGATGACGAGCGTCACCGAGCCGTTGTCGCGGATGCGTCCGCCGGGGTCGGGGTCGACGTCCATGACGGTGCCCCGCCGGTAGACGTCGCTGAAGCCCTTCGTCGTCCGCTCCACGTCCAGGCCGGCGGCGGTGAGCCGCTCCCTCGCCGCGGCTTCGCTCTGACCGAGGACGGTGGGCACACGCGTGAACTGCCCCGAGTTGATGTACCAGACCCCGGCGCCCACACCGAGAACCAGCAGCACCGCGACGACGGCGGCCAGCATCCCGCGCCGCGGGACCGGGCGACGGCGGCCCCGGGCGGGCCGCGCGGGACCGGGCGGCGGCATCTCCAGCCGGCTGGTCCGGTGGACCGCTTCCCCCTCGGTGGGCAGCGGCCGCGCGATCACGCTCGTACGGTCCTCGGCACGGGCGGCTCCGCCGGGGTCCGCGGTCCGCGCCCGCGGCGGCACGGCGTCGAGCTGGTCGTCGCCGAGCGCGGCACGCGCCTCACGGGTCCCCGCGAGCAGCGCGACGGCGTCGTACGGACGTGCCCGGGGATCGCGGGCCGTGGCGCTCGCGACGAGCCCGTCCAGCTCCGGGGCGAGCCCGGGTACGGCCGCGGACGGGGCCGGCACGTCCTCGTTGAGGTGCTGGTAGAGGACCGCGGCGGGGGTGTCGCCCGAGTGCGGTTTGCCGCCGGTCAGCATCTCGTAGAGCACGACACCGCAGGCGTAGACGTCCGCGCGGGTGTCGGCGGTGCCCGACTCGATCTGCTCCGGCGCGAGGTACGAGACGGTCCCGAGCACCGACCCCGTGGTGTTCGTCACGGACCCCACGGCCCTGACCAGCCCGAAGTCGGCGACCTTCACCCTGCCGTCGTCCCCGATGAGGACGTTCTCCGGCTTCATGTCCCGGTGCACGAACCCGGCCCGGTGGGCGGCGCCGAGCGCGGCCAGCACCGGTTCGAGGATGTCCAGCGCCGCCCGTGGCTGGAGCGCACCGCGCTCGCGCAACACGTCGCGGAGGGTGCATCCGGGTACGTACTCCATCGCGAGATAGACGTACGCGCCCTGCGCTCCCTGGTCGTACACCCCCACCACATTCGGGTGGGACAGCCGCGCCACGGACTTCGCTTCCCGGATGAAGCGCTCGACGAACGTGGCGTCCGTCGCGAGATCCGGGTGCATCACCTTGAGGGCGAGCACCCGGTCGAGCCGGGTGTCCACGGCCCGGTAGACCGTGGCCATCCCGCCGACGGCGACGCGCGCGTCGACGCGGTAGCGGCCGTCGAGCACCTGCCCGACGAGGGGGTCCTGAAGGGTCGTATCCACGCGGTTGAGTCTACGAGCCGTGCCAGGTGCTCCGGCCACCCTCGGGCGGGGCGGTGCCCGTACTGCAGCGCACCTGTGACGCGCGCGCCCACGCCCGGACCCGCGCGCCCCCGAACCTCCTCGCCACCGCCCCCGGACCCCTGGGTACTCAGAACGCAGGGCGCTCCGGGTCCAGGGCCGCCCGGCCCTCCACCGGGGAGGACGCCTCGGCGAAGTGGCGGCGGGGGATGCGGCCCGCGCGGTGGGCCAGGCGGCCCGCCTCGACCGCGTGGCGCATGGCCTCGGCCATCAGCACGGGCTCCTGCGCACGGGTGACCGCCGACGCCAGCATCACCGCCGAGCACCCCAGCTCCATCGCCAGCGCCGCGTCCGACGCCGTACCCGCGCCGGCGTCCAGGATCACGGGGACCCCGGCCCGCTCGGTGATCAGCTGGAAGTTGTGCGGATTGCGGATGCCGAGCCCGGAGCCGATCGGAGAGCCGAGCGGCATGATCGCCGCGCAGCCGGCGTCCTCCAGTTTCCGGGCGAGGACGGGGTCGTCGTTGGTGTACGGCAGCACCGTGAAACCGTCGTCGACGAGCACCTCCGCCGCGTCCAGCAGTTCGATGGGATCGGGCAGCAGCGTCCGCTCGTCCGCCACCACCTCCAGCTTGATCCAGCCGGTCCCGAGGGCCTCGCGGGCGAGCCGTGCGGTCAGCACCGCCTCGCCCGCGGTGAAGCAGCCCGCGGTGTTCGGCAGGACCTGGATGCCGAGGCGGTCCAGCACGGAGAGCACGGATCCGTGCACGCTCGGGTCGAGACGGCGCATCGCCACCGTCGTCAGTTCCGTGCCGCTCGCGATCAGCGAGCGCTCCAGTACGTCGAGGCTCGGCGCCCCGCCCGTCCCCATGATCAGTCGGGACGAGAACTCCACTCCGCCCAGCAGAAAACGGTCGTCGGCCATGACTGGTCAGCCTCCCTGGACTGCGGTGAGGACCTCGACGCGATCACCTTCGCCGAGCAGGGTCCCGGACCATTCGCCGCGCGGGACGACGGTCTCGTTGACGGCGGCGGCGACCCCGGACGGCGCGGCGGTGAGCATGGCGACGAGTGCGTCGAGCGTCGTGCCGGTCGCGATGTCGCGCGGTTCCCCGTTCACGGACACGGTGTTCATGGGCGCGGTCATGCGGACAACTCCTGTCGAGCGGGAGACGGAGCGGAAGAGAAGCGGTGCGGGCTGAAGGCGCGTGCCTCCTCCGGAAGGCCACCGGTGACCAGGACGTGCGCCATGACATCGCCGGTCACCGGGGTGAGCAGGACGCCGTTGCGGTAGTGACCGGTGGCGAGCAGCAGACCCGGCAGTTCCGAGGGCCCCAGCATCGGGGCGTTGTCCGGGGATCCCGGGCGCAGCCCTGCCCGGGTCTCGGTCAGCGGCAGTTCGGTGAGGCCGGGCACCAGCTCGTGCGCGTCGCGCAGCAGCTCGTAGACGCCGCCCGCCGTGACCGTCGTGTCCCAGCCCAGCTCCTCGCTGGTCGCGCCCACGACCAGCTCGCCGTTCTCGCGCGGCACGAGATAGACATGGCTGCCGCGCACCACGGCCCGCACCGTGCGGGACAGGAACGGCGCGTAGGTCTCCGGCACGGTCAGCCGCAGCACCTGCCCCTTCACGGGCCGTACCGGAGGGAGCACCTGCGGGGGTACCCCGGCCAGCCGGCCGCTCAGACTGCCCGCGGCCAGCACCACCTGGTCCGCGGCGACCTCGCCGCCGTCGGCGAGCACGGCTCCGGTGGCCCGGTCCCGTGCCACGGACAGCCGCTCCACCCAGTGGCGGTGGAAGGTCACCCCGGCCCGCTCGCAGGCCACGACCAGCGCCTTCGCCAGCCGTCGCGGATCGATCTGGTGGTCGCCGTCCACCCGCAGCCCGCCGCGCACCCCGGGTGCCAGCATCGGCTCCAGGCGCCGGCACTCCCGGCCGGTGAGCCAGTCCGACTCCAGCCCGCAGCGCTGCTGCAGGGCGTGCAGATCCCGCAGTCCGGCCCGGTCGTCGGCGTCGAGCGCGACGGCGAGCGTCCCGCAGCAGCGGTATCCGGTGTCCTGGCCGCTCGCCTCCTCCAGCTCGGCGACGAACTGCGGATAGCGCCGGGCGGAGGCGAGGTTCAGCCCGAGCAGGGTCTCCTCGCCGTAGTGGAGCTCCGTCACGGCCGCGAGCATGCCCGCCGCGACCTGGGCGGCTCCGCCGCCCGGCGCGGGATCGGCGAGCGCGGTCCGCAGCCCGCGCTGGGCCGCCCGCCAGGCCGTGACGAGGCCGATGATTCCGCCCCCGATGACGAGGACGTCCGCGGATCGTCCTGGTGAATGCGCTGGACGCATACGTCTTCAGACCCTCCCTTCGCCGGCATGACCCGGATCAGGTTCGTACGGTCGGAGGCCGCCCAGCCTCCCTCTCAGCCCGGTGCGTCCGGGCTCCCGCGAGTATCGGTACGGTGGCCAGCCTAACCCCGCGGCCCAACGGGCAGTAGGGGAGCCCGGGCCCGGTCCCGCCGGGGCGAGGGGCGGTTCGCCTTCCTGACGTTTCGTCAGATGGTTAGGGTGGCCGGGTGAGTGAGACCGAGCAGACGGCGCAGAGCCGCCGTGTCGTCATCGTCGGCGCGGGCATGGCAGGCGTCCAGACCGCCGTGGCCCTGCGTGAACAGGGCTTCACGGGCAGCATCACCCTCATCGGCGCCGAGCCCCACCAGCCCTACGACCGGCCGCCGCTCTCCAAGGCCGTCCTGCTCGGCACGGCGGAGGGCTCCGCCTTCGATGTCGATTTCGAGGCCCTGTCGGTGGACCTGCAGCTCGGCCGTGAGGCCAGTGGCCTGCGGCCGGGGGCGCACGAGCTCGACACCCCGGCCGGTCCCGTCGCGTACGACGTCCTCGTCATCGCCACCGGCGCGGAACCGCTGGCCCTGCCCGGCACCGAAGGCGTCCCCGGCGTCCATCTGCTGCGCACCCTGGACGACGCGGAACGGCTGCGTCCGGTGCTGCAGCGGCAGCACGACATCGTGGTCGTCGGGGCCGGCTGGATCGGTGCGGAGTTCGCCACCGCCGCCCGCGAGGCCGGGTGCGCGGTCACCGTGGTCGAGGCCGCCGACCGTCCCCTTCCCGGCGCCCTGCCCGCCGAGGTCACCGCCCCGATGACGGACTGGTACGCCCAGAGCGGCGCGGAACTCCTCACCGACGCGCGGGTCGCCGCCGTCGAGCCGGGCACGGTCGTCCTCGCCGACGGTCGTCGGCTGGCCGCCGGCGCCGTCGTCGTCGGCATCGGCGCACGCCCCGCCACCCGCTGGCTCGCCGGGTCGGGAATCGACCTCGGCGCCGACGGCTCGATCACCGCGGACGAACGACTGCGCACCTCACTGCCCGATGTGTACGCGGTCGGGGACTGCGCCTCCTTCCCGTCCGGCCGCTACGGGCAGCGGCTGCTCGTCCACCACTGGGACAACGCGCTCCAGGGCCCGCGCACGGTCGCGGCCAACGTCATCGGCGCCGACGCGGGACGGCCGGCCGAGCCGGGGGAGATCTACGACCCGGTGCCGTACTTCTGGTCCGAGCAGTTCGGCCGCTTCGTGCAGTACGCGGGACACCACGGCGGCGCCGGAACCCTCGTCCGGCGAGGCGACCCGGCCGACGCCTCCTGGTCGGTGCTGTGGCTGCGGGACGGGATCCTCGTCGCCCTCCTGGCGGTAGGCAGGCCCCGCGACCTGGCCCAGGGGCGCAGGCTCATCGAGTCCGGGGCCCGGCTCGACCCGCAGCGCGCCGCCGACCCGGCCGTCCCGCTGAAGGCGGCGGCGCTCTGAGGTGCCGCCACGCCGTCGTTGTCCCTCTGAAGGCCGCAGCTCAGGCGGGCCCGGCTACCGACTGTCAGTCCGGGATGGCAGGCTTGTCCCGTGACCGAGATTGACGCAAAGATCGATGCTCTCGTCCCCGCCTGGCTCCACCTGCCGGACATCGCAGAAAAGCTCGATGTCGAGGTGACGCGCGTGCGGCAGCTGGTCAAGGAGGGCCAGCTGATCGCCGTGCGCCGCGGTGAGAACCGGACGCTCCAGGTCCCGGCCGCCTTCATCAAGGGCGACAAGGTCGTCAAGGGCCTCTCCGGCACCCTGACGCTCCTGAAGGACGACGGCTTCACCGACGAAGAGATGCTGGAGTGGCTCTTCACTCCCGACCCGACCCTGCCGGGAACCCCCGTGGAGGCTCTCGGGGAGAATCGCGGCACGGAGGTGAAGCGCCGGGCACAGGCGCTCGCCGTCTGACGTCGCTTCCCGCATCGCCCGACCTGCACACCGCTCGACGCGGTGCGCGGACCGCAGTCCGGCCACCCGGCCGGACCCGGTCCGCGCACCGCCGACCCACCGGGGGGTATCACCCATGTCCGATTCCCGTGCGCCGCTGTCCGACGCCCGGCTCTACCTCTGCACGGACGCGCGCAAGCGCCAGGGCGACCTCCCCGAGTTCCTGGACGCCGTCCTGTCCTCCGGGGTGGACATCGTGCAGCTGCGGGACAAGGGCATGGAGGCCGGTGAGGAGCTGGAGCACCTCGCGGTCTTCGCGGACGCCTGCCGCCGCCACGGCAAGCTGCTGGCGGTCAATGACCGGGCCGATGTCGCCCACGCCGTCCGCTCCGACGTGCTGCATCTGGGCCAGGGCGATCTGCCCGTGCCCGCCGCCCGGGCGATCCTCGGGCCCGACGTGCTGATCGGCCGCTCGACCCACGCCACCGAGGAGGTCGACGCGGCGGCGGCCGAGCCCGGCGTCGACTACTTCTGCACCGGCCCGTGCTGGCCCACCCCGACCAAGCCGGGCCGCCACGCCCCTGGCCTGGACCTCGTGCGGTACGCGGCCGCGCTCGGCCAGGACCGGCCCTGGTTCGCGATCGGCGGGATCGACGCGGGCAACCTCGACCAGGTCCTGGAGGCGGGCGCGCGGCGCGTCGTCGTCGTCCGGGCGATCACGGAGGCCGACGACCCGGCCGCGGCAGCCGCCGGTCTCACCAAGCGGATACGGTCCTACGCCCAGTAGGCCGTTTCATGAGCGATCGGTGTCCGATGGGTGGAATACGGTTGGGAGACCGGTGGGCCCTGGATAACCTGCGAGTATGGCCCTCGGCACAGCTTCCACCCGGACGGATCGCGCACGTACCGTGCGCGAGCTGCTCGCCACCGACAAGACGTCGTACTCGTTCGAGTTCTGGGCGCCCAAGACGGAGAAGGGTGAACGGAACCTCTGGAACGCGCTGCGGCGGGTGGAGGCGGTCCAGCCGAACTTCGTCTCGGTGACCTACGGAGCCGGAGGCTCCACCCGGGCGGGCACGGTGAAGGCGACCCAGCAGATCGCCGCCGACACCACGCTCACGCCGGTCGCGCACCTCACCGCGGTCAACCATTCCGTCGCCGAGTTGCGGAACATGATCGGCCAGTACGCCGACGCCGGGATCAGGAACATCCTGGCGGTCCGCGGCGACCCGCCGGGCGATCCCATGGGCGAGTGGGTCGAGCACCCGGACGGCGTGCGCTACGCGGCGGACCTGGTCAGGCTCATCAAGGAGTCGGGCGACTTCTGTGTCGGTGTCGCGGCCTTCCCCGAGATGCACCCCCGGTCGGCCGACTGGGATTCGGACGTCCAGCACTTCGTGGACAAGTGTCGTGCCGGTGCCGACTACGCGATCACCCAGATGTTCTTCCGGCCCGAGGACTATCTGCGGCTGCGCGACCGGGTCGCGCAGGCAGGCTGCGAGACCCCGATCATCCCCGAGATCATGCCTGTCACCAGCGTCAAGCAGATCGAGCGGTTCGCGCAGCTCAGCAACGCGTCGTTCCCGCCCGCACTCGAACAAAGGATCCGCGCCGTCGGGGACGACCCCGCCGCTGTACGCTCCATCGGTATCGAGTTCGCAACGGAGTTCTGCGCGCGGCTGCTCTCCGAGGGTGTCCCCGGATTGCACTTCATCACGCTCAACAACTCCACGGCGACGCTCGAAATCTACGAGAATCTCGGACTGCACCAGCAGTCGTGACCGGCCGTATCCGCCGCTACCCCGGGCGGAGGGCCGCAGGAGAGGGGCGGGCATGGGCTGGACGGTGCTCTACATCGCGTTCGGCATTGTCGCGCTGTGGCTGCTGGGCGAGGTGCTGCTGCAGTACAAGGCGAGGCTGCGCTGGCGGCTGGTCGCGTTCGTCGGATTCCTGGGCGTGGTCGTCGGCGTGCTGATGCCGAACGTGATCGTGATCGGCATCGGTGCCGTCGCCTTCGCGGTCGGCCAGACCTATGTCACGCTCTCCTTCCGCCGCGGCTTCTCGACCGGCTGGGCGATCGGCGGCAGCCCGGGCTCCAGCCGGCGCCGCAGGTCCGGCGGCGGCCCCGTCGACCGTGAGCCCACTCTCGAGGTGACCGACCTCGCGTACGAGGACTCCGGCCCGGCCGATCCCTCCCACCAGGGCATGGCAGAGCACCCGGACGACGGCTCGTCGGCCGTGTACGAGCCGCAGCCGCTCCCGGAGGACACCGGCCAGTACGGCATCTACACCGACACGGCGTACGCCAACCAGGGGCAGGCGCAGGGGCAGAACGACAGCGGCTACGGCACCTGGTCGACGGGCTACGCCGACGCCTACTCCCAGGGCCACAGCTACGAACAGCCGGTCGGCGCCCACGACGCCTACACCGGTCCGTACGACTACGGCACCGGACAGCAGCAGTACGCCGCCTACTCCGATCCGTACATCGGCACGCAGGGCTACGGCTCGTACGACAGCTACGGCGGCCAGCAGCAGTACACCGACCCCTACGCCACCCAGCAGGGCTACAGCGAGACCCCGCCGGGCGGTGTCTGGGTGCCGCAGCAGCGCGACGGCGAGCAGGTCCCGCCGATGCCCCCGGAGCAGCCCTCCCCGTACGGCTACGACCAGTCGGGCTACGAGACCGACTACAACGGCCAGACGTACCGCTACTGACACCGGCACCCACGGCGTCGGCACCCACGGCGTCGGCACGCGCGGCGACCCGCGGGGCCTTTGCTCGTGGGTCACTGCTCGCGGGTCACTGCTCGTGGGTCACCGCGGCGCGGGCCACTGCCCGGGGCTCACTGTGAGCCGCGGAAGCCGGCACCCTCCACGATCAGCCCGGCCACCAGCGCACCCGACATGCCGCTGTGCGCGAGCCCGCCGCCCGGATGCGACCAGCCGCCCGCGAAGTACAGCCCGGGCACGGGCGAGGAGTTGGCCGCGGGAAGCAGCTCCCCGCGCGCACCGGCCAGCGCGGGTCCCGGCACCTGATGGGCGCCCGTCTCCCGGAAGGTGTCCACGGGGGTGCGCACCTCGCGCCACAGCAGCCGCTCCCGCAGTCCCGGAACGGCGGCCGCCGCGGCCTCCAGCATCCGGTCCGCGAACGCCTCCGCGCCCATGGCCCCGGCCGCCCCCTCGCCCCACAGGTTCTCCGGCGACGAGCTGTCCCCCGCGGGGACGGTCGCGGTCACCGTGACCGCCTCGTGCGCGCCGTCCGGCAGCAGCCGCTCGTCGCCGGGCCGCAGCACCACCACCGTCGGCCGCTCGCACAGCCGTCCCGCGCCGAGCGCCGCCAGTTCGTCCGCCCGGTCCGTCGAGTGCACCACCGTCCGGTGCGCCGCGCCGTCCTCCCGGGCGCCGCGCAGCGCCAGACAGACGGTGACCCGCCCGGTCCGTACCGCCTCCTGATAGCGCGGCCAGTCCGCCCGGGAGTCCCATCCAAGGACATGGTCGCGGTACAGCGCGGGCACGGGCGAGCCCGCGACCACGTGGTCCGCCTCGACGCTCCGGCCGTCCGCCAGCTCGACGCCGACCGCCCGGCCGTCCTTGATCCGTACGTCCGTCACCTCGGCGCCGAAGACGAACTCGACCCTGCGCGCGAGGCATCGCTCGTGGACGGCGTCCGCGAGAGCCCGTATCCCGCCGCGCACGTACCAGCTGCCGAAGGTCTGCTCCATGTACGGCAGGACGGCGGCGGAAGCGGGCACGGTCGCCGGATCGAAGCCGTACGCCAGGGCGTGGCTCTCCAGCAGCGCCGCCAGCCGCGCGTCGCGCAACTCCCGCCGGCCCACCTCGGCGAGGGTGCGCGCCGGGCGCCGCAGCAGTCCGCCCTTCACCGCCGGATACGGGTCACGGCCGAAGCGGGAGGGATCGGCGGGCAGCGGCTCCTCCAGCAGCGGTCGCCGCGAGCGGTCCCAGGCGTCCCGCGCGCGCACCAGGAACTCGCCCCAGCGCTCACCCGAACCCGCCCCGAGCGCCGCGTCCAGCGCCGCGACGACACCCGCCCGTGACGCGTTCGGCAGCGCCACGACCGTGCCGTCCGCGAAGAGATGACGGCTCGCCGGATCGACCTGGACCAGCTCGACGCGGCTCTCCAGCGGCTCCTTGCCGGTCTTGACGAACAAGTCCCGCCATACGGCGGGCAGATGGAGCAGCCCCGGCCCGGTGTCGAAGACGAAGCCGTCACGCTCGAACCGGCCCACCGAGCCGCCGTACGTCTCCGCGCGCTCGAACACCGTCACCCGGTGGCCCGCCACGGCCAGCCGGGCAGCGGCCGCCATGGCGCCCATCCCGGCGCCGATCACCACAATCCGTGCCATGCCAGGGACCTTATCGGCCGCCACCGACAGTCACGGGCCCGGCCCGTGGACCGTCAGGGGCCCGGTGGCCCCGGCAGGTCCGACGCCAAGCGTCTCTCCTCGCGGCGCTGTGCCCACCGCCGCAGGAAACGGCGGATCCGCGAGGCGAGGAAGACCAGTATCACCAGCCCCAGCACGAGCAGCGTCGCCGCGATGATCGCCGCCGGCAGCGGATGGAACATCGCGAACGTGACGATCCCGCCGACGCCGAGATCCTCGGCGGTGCTCATGGCGACATTGCTGAAGGGTTCCGGTGACGTGTTGATCGCCATCCGGGTGCCCGCTTTGACCAGATGGCTCATCAGCGCCGTGGAGCCGCCGACCGCGCCCGCCGCGAGCTCCGGCAGCGACCCGCTCTCCCCGGCCAGCAGCGCCGCCACCACCGCCCCGGCCACCGGCCGGATCACCGTGTGGACCGAGTCCCAGGCCGAGTCGACGTACGGGATCTTGTCCGCCACCGCCTCGCACAGGAAGAGCACACCGGCCGCGATGAGGACGTCGGGGCGCTGCAGCGACTCGGGTACCTCGTCGGTGACCCCGGCCGCGCCGAACAGGCCGAGCAGCAGGACCACCGCGTACGCGTTGATCCCGCTGGCCCAGCCGCTCGTGAAGACCAGAGGGAGTACGGACACGGACGCGATCGTAACCAGCCCGGACCTCCCGCGGGTGGGCATGAGCACGGGCTGCTGAGTATCCGTACCTAGTGCGGGAGATGAGTAGGTACGCGGATGGGGTCCGACCTGCGTGGACGGAAGAGTGGAGGCCACGGGAGGGCGCGGCGCCGGCACCGCCGGCACGGGGCGGCGGAACGGCGTGGCGCACCGACCGAACGGGGGTTGCCCGGACCCGGGGGAACAGCGGTACAGGGCAACGGGGGAACGGGGAACGGGGGATACGCCGGTCCGGCAAAGCTCGGGGGGATCGAGCTTCGCCGGACCGGCACTCTTCGTGTGCGGGCCGGGAGGACGGGACTCCGGGCGACGTCAGGAGCCGCTGACGCGTCCGTGCAGCAGCCGCGACAGCGCGGCGTGGACATCGTCGATCGACCGCTCCCGCTGGAAGGCCTGCCAGTCGAGCGCCGCCACCAGCACCATGCCGACGAGCGCGGCAGCGGTGAGCGGAACGTCGATCTCCGCGCTCAGCTCACCCCGCTCGACGCCCTCCCGCAGGACGGTCTCGACCACGGCCACCGCCTGCTGACGGACCACCATCAGCGTGGACTGCCAGGCGCGGTTGGTGCGCCACAGCTCGGCGACGTACAGCTGGGTGAAAGCCGGATAGCGGTCGATGAAGAGCAGACCGGCCCTGATCATCCCGTCCAGCGCCTCGACCTTGGTGCCGCCGCGCGCCTCCGTCTCGTCGGCGGCCTCCTGAAGCGAGGCGGTGAGCAGGCCCACGCCGTACCGCAGCAGCTCCTCGAAGAGTTCGGTCTTGCTCTTGAAGTTGTAGTAGACCGTGCCCTTGGCCACCCCGGCGCGCTCGGCGATCTCGTCGACCGTCGTCGCGGAGAAGCCCTGCTCGGCTATGAGGGTCACGGCGGCCTCGTAGAGCTTGGCGCGGGTCGCCTGTCTCCGGGTGCTGCTGCTGTTCATGGCGTCGATTCTCACAGGTTCGGCCGCCTCACAGACTCAGCTCGGGATGGAGACGGTCGAACGTCCACACCTGTTTGCGCCGCGCCGATACGGCGGTGAGCGCGAGCGCCCCGGCGGTGAAGGCGGCCAGCACGGCCGTGGCCTGCCAGACCGGACCGATGCCGCCGCCCGTGATCAGCCGGCGCAGTGCCTCGACCACGTAGGTCATCGGCAGGAAGGGGTGGATGGCGTTGAAGAACGCCGGGCTCGTCTGGACGGGATAGGTGCCGCCCGCCGAGGTCAGCTGGAGCATCAGCACCGCCAGGACGAGGATCCGGCCCGCCGCTCCGAAGCGGGCGTTCAGCCACTGGATGATCGCGGCGAAGCAGCACACCGTCAGCGCGAGGAAGGCCGTCGTCCCGGCTGCGCGGGCCATCTGCAGCCCGAGGCCCCAGTGGAGGACCGCCAGCAGGGCCCCGACCTGGAGCAGCCCGATCGCGGCCACCGGCAGCCAGCCCGCGAGGGCGATCCGCCAGGCGGAGGCGCCCGCGGCGAGGGCACGCCGGTTGAGCGGCTGGATCAGCATGTAGGCGACCATCGCGCCCACCCAGAGGGAGAGCGGGATGAAGTACGGGGCGAAGCCGGTGCCGTAGTTGTCCGCCTTGTGCATCGACTGGGAGGCGAGCTGCACCGGGTCGGCCATGACGTCCGTACGGCGGTCGCGGTCCTTCTTGTCGTAGTCGGGGATCTTGCCGACGCCCTCGTTGAGGCCCCCGGCCAGTTCGCCGGAGCCGTCGACGAGCTTGAACATGCCGCCGTCGAGTTCGCCCGCGCCCTTCTCGAGCTTGCCGACGCCGGTGTCGAGATCGCTGGAACCGGTCTTGGCGCCGGCGAGACCCGTGTGCAGCTGCGCGGCTCCATCGGCGACCTTGTGGGCACCGGAGTTCAGTTCGTTGATCCTGGCGAGGGCGTAGTCGACGTCCTCGTGCAGGCGCGGTGCGCGCTTGGCGAGGTCGTCGGCGCCCTTCTGGAGCTTCGCGAGTTCGGCGTCCAGCTTCTTCAGATCGCCGTTGCCGTCCTTGGCCAGCTCGTCCAGATCGTCGGCGATCGTCGCGACGTCCGCGGCCGTGTCGGCCGCGCGCTTCAGGTCCGGGCACAGGGTGATGTCGGGCAGGGGACTGTCGACGCAGCGCTTCTGGTACTGCGCCGCGAGCTTGTCGGCGGCCGTGTGCGCGCCGGAACGCAGGCCGGGGCCGTGCTCGACGATCAGGTCCAG
Organism: Streptomyces sp. NPDC091376; assembly: GCF_044757085.1. Lineage (NCBI taxonomy): Bacteria > Bacillati > Actinomycetota > Actinomycetes > Kitasatosporales > Streptomycetaceae > Streptomyces > Streptomyces sp. NPDC091376. The sequence continues at coordinate 575,851 of NZ_JBIVUF010000001.1, forward strand.
GTTGCGCCTGGTCGCCTTGGACAGGTCCGAGACCAGCCGGGCCGAGTCGCCGATCTTCTTGCCGTTGTCCTTGAGGTACGGACGTGCCCCGGCGGCCGCTCCGTTGATCCTGTCGGCGAGCTTCTGGGTCCCGTCCGCGACCCGCCGGGAGCCGGTCTCCAGCTCGCCCGCGCCCTTGTTGAGCTTCTTCAGGCCGCCCGCGAGCCTGCCGCTGCCCTGCTTGGCGTCCTTCAGCCCGTCGGAGAGGTCCTTCGAGCCCTTCTTGGCCTTGCCGACGCCGTCCTTGAGCTCGTCGGCGCCCTTCGCCGCCTTCTCGGTCGCGTCATGGATGTCGGAGAAGGAGATGAAGATCTTGTCGAGGAAGGAGCGGGACGACTTGGTGGAGGCCGCCGTGCGCACCTCGGAGAAGACCGTCCGCGAGATCTGCCCGACGATGTAGTTGTTCGCGTCGTTCGTCCGTACCTCCAGCGCGCCGGTCTCCGGGGCGTCGCCGGAGGAGGAGGCGATGCGCTTGCTGAAGTCGGCGGGCATGGTGAGGGACAGGTAGTACGTGCCCTCCTCGACGCCCTCGCGGGCCTCGGCGGCGCTCACCTCGTGCCAGTCGAAGACCTCGCTGTCGAGCAGGTTCCGGGTGATCTCGTCGCCTGCCGCGATCTTCTTGCCGTCGGCGGTGGCGCCTTTGTCGTCGTTGACCAGGGCGACGGGGATCCGGTCGAGCCTGCTGTACGGGTCCCAGAAGGACCACAGGTACAGGGCGCCGTAGAGCAGCGGAAGCAACAGGATCGCGACGAGCGCGGCACGCGGCAGCTTGCCCCTCCCGAACCGCTTCAGCTCAAGCGCGGCCAGTCTCGGCGAACGCATCGGCCGCCCCCTCCTCGGTGTCGTCGGTGTGGTGCTGGGCGCCGTCCGCGCCGGCCTCCGGCCGGCCCGGGCCGGCGTCGGCCGCGCTCTTGGCGGGCTCGGTCTCTGCCGGGGTGTCCGTCGCGTCGTCGGGCCGGTCGGGCCCGGGTGTGCTGTCGGCGGGCCGGTCGGCGTCGGCCGCGCTCTTGGCGGGCTCGGTGTCCGCCGGGGTGTCCGTGGCGTCGTCGGGCCGGTCGGGCCCGGGTGTGCTGTCGGCGGGCCGGTCGGCGTCGGGCGCGCTCTTGGCGGGCTCGCTGTCCGCGGGGGTGTCCGTGGCGTCGGCGGGCTCGGGCTCCGCCCGCTCGGGATCCGGGACGGGCCCCGGCTGAGCCTCCCCGGCGGCCGTCGTGACCGTACGGATCAGCACCGCGTCCTGCGGCGCCTCGCTGCACACGGCCAGTACCGTCGTGCCCCGAGCGGCGACGTCGCGCAGCAGTTCCCAGGCCAGCGCACGGTCCGTGTCGGAGAGCTTGAGGTCGGTGTCGTCCACGGCCAGCAGCCGGGGCCGGCCGATCAGGGCGAGGGCGACGGACAGGCGGAGGGCCTCAAGGCGTTCCAGATCCCGTACTGCCGTGCGCCCCGCCTTCGGCAGGGCGTCCACGTCGAGCCCCGCCGTGTCCAGTGCCTCGGCGATCCGGCTCCGGGCCGACTCGGCCCGTTCGCCGCGCGGCCGCAGCAGCGCGCGAAGCGAGCCGTCGAACCGCCGTTGCAGCAGCGCACGCTCACGCAGATGCTCGGTGACCGTCAGCGCCGGATCGAGATCGCTGACCCCGGGGACAGGGCCGAGCGCGCTGATACGGCGCACGGCGGCCATCTTGCGCGGCAGTGGCAGCCCGCCGACCTCCGCCCGGCCCACCGAGGGCTTCATCCGCCCGGTGAGCGCGAGCAGCAGACACGTCCGGCCCGAGCCGGACGGGCCCTCGATCGCGATGAGCGAGCCGGGGCCGGCCTGGACGTCCACCCCCTGGAACGCCCAGCCCCGCGGGCCCTTGAGCCCGAACCCCTCGGCACGTACGGCCGCCCCGTGCGGGCTGTCCACGCCGCCTCCCCTTTTGAACTGACTGGTCAGTGCAAAAGCTACTCCGAACCCGTGAAGGACGCAAAACCGGGGTCAGCGGCCGGGGTTGGCTGTGCCGGGAAAGCCGACGGCCGGGGTGGGCAGCGACAAGGAGTGGTTCGGAGGCCGGGGAGGCCGAGGGAGGCCGGAGACCGGGGAGGCCGGCGGTCAGCGGTCGCGCGGCTCGATGCCCGCCACCATCTCCGCCAGCCGCGCGCAGACGCGCCTGATCTCCTCATGCGTCTGGTTCCGCTCGGTGATGACGGCCGCGAGCAGCAGCGCGGTCAGCGCGGTCGTGCCGTTGAACGCCTGCAACGTGACCATGTTGGAGAACAGGTCCCGGCCCGCGAAGGGCCCCGCCTCCCGGGTCGCGGCGTAGATCGTCAGCGTCGACACCCCGAGCGCGCACGGCGCCGCCCCCGCCAGCTGGAACCGGAACGCCGCCCAGATCAGGAACGGGAACACCAGGAACAGCAGCGACGAACTGCCCGTGGCGGTCGCCAGGAGCGTGGCGAGGAGCGTGCACACCGCGAGCGCCACCGCCTCCGCCCAGCGGCCCGGCCGCACGCCACGGGGCCACCGGACCCTGCGCAGCACGAGCAGGAACGGGGTGACCACGAGCACCCCCATCGCGTCGCCCGTCCACCACACCGACCACGCCGGCCAGAAGCCGCCGGGAGCCAGCGCGCCGGCGAGCAGCAGCACCCCGGTGCCCACGGTCGCGCTGATCAGCATGCCGGCCAGTGCGCCGAGGAAGATCAGTGCCAGCCCGTCCCGGAGCCGGTCCAGCTCCTCCCGGAACCCGGCACGCCGCAGCAGCAGGTACGCACAGACCGGCGCCGCCGTGTTCCCGGCGGCGATGGCGAGCACCGGGAACACCGACGGACCGATGGACACGTTCACCAGGAAGGCGCCCAGGGCGATGCCCGGCCAGACCTTCAGGCCGAAGAACAGCAGACCGGCCAGGGCCACCCCCGTCGGCGGCCACAGGGGAGTGACCTGACCGCGCACCAGCTGCTGGAGCAGTCCGAACTCGGCGGAGCCGTAGTAGACGGCGGCCACGGCGAGGATTCGCAGCGCCACCGAGCCGTAACGCCGGATCTCCTCATCGCGCACCACAGCAGTCTCCGTCGTCGGCGGGAGCAGGGCGACTCGGGCGGTTCGGTCGGGCGGCGGGGTCGCGCACGGCGGACCTCACGACGGGGCCCCGTGCGCGGGCCCGTCGTAGCGGGCGACGAGGACCGCGGCGTCGTCGCGGTGACCGGTCAGATCGGCCACCTTGATCACGGCCGAGGCCAGCAGGTCGGGATCGGCGTCGAAACCCGCCCGCACCAGCTTGGCCACCTCGGCGAGGCCCGCCTCCATCGGGTAGGTGGGCCCCTCCACGACCCCGTCGGTGAGCAGGACCAGCACCCCTGCCTCCGTCAGCCGCCGGTGCGTCACCGGATACTGTTCGCCGGACACGATGCCCAGCGGAGGGCCACCGCGGTCCAATGCGACCCCGTAGCCACCGCCGGCGGTCGCCCAGATCATCGGGACATGACCGGCACGGGACACGTGGAGATCGCGTGTCACGGGGTCGAAGCGTATGAAGCAGCAGGTGGCGAACAAGCCGCAGCCCATCGAGATGAGCAGGTTGTTGGCGCGGCCCAGCACCTCCCTGGGATCGCTCGTGGCCTCGGCGAGGGCCCGGAGGCTGGTGCGGACCTGCCCCATGAACGCGACGGCCTCCACGTCATGGCCCTGCACGTCACCGATCGAGAGCCCGAGAGACCCGTCCGACATCACGAACGCGTCGTACCAGTCGCCACCCACGTCCAGCCCGTCCCTGGAGGGCGAGTACCGGGCCGCGACGCGCAGACCCGGCAGCTCCGGCAGCTCGGGCGGGAGCATGTGACGCTGCAGGGCCGTGGCCAGCTCGGCCCTGGCCCGCTGGATCCTGATCCGCTCCAGGGCCTGGTCGACGAGACGCCCGAGGGTGACGAGAAGGGTCTGGGCACTGTCGGGCGGGTCACCGTGCTGTCCGCGCATGACCCCTCCGAGGGGGTTCCACGTACTGCGCCGTGCTCCTCGATTCACCTTAGCCCCGCACCGCAGTCACCACCTCACCTCGAGAAATGCCCAGGTCAGGGCGGATTGTCAGTGGTGGCACCCAGGATGGACACAGACGGCCGGAATGCCGTCACCCGACGACAGGAGGTTCGTCATGGCCAGCTCGTACGCCGCTGCAGCACGCCGGCTCCGCGCAGGCGGCCCTGCCCCCTCACTGACCGGTCCCGCGAGCGATGTCCACCCCGTGCTGCGGCGGTCCTCCGCGCCGCCCGCCGCACTCGATCTGCTCGGCCAGGCGCGGGCGGGCCTCGAAGAGGCCGCCACCCTGGAAACGCCCAACGAGCGGTATGCCACCGCCCATCTCGCCGCGCTGCGCACCGCGGCGGCCGTACTCGCCGCCCGAGGCCGGCCCGAGACCAGCCCGCGCCGCCGGGCACGCATACGGTCCGCCTGGGAGGTGCTCCCCGAGATCGCCCCGGAGCTCACCGAGTGGAGCGCGCTCTTCGCCTCCGGCGCCGTGCGCAGGGCACGCGCCGAGGCGGGTATCCAGGGGGCTGCCGGCAGCCGTGACGCCGACGATCTGATCCGCGACGCGGCCATGTTCCTGCGCCTGGTGGAGCGGCTGCTGGTGCTCCAGCCGGTCCTGCCGCAGCCCAGGCCCGAGCAGCCGGGGACGGGGGATGCCGTGGGATGACGGGGACGCCGGGCGGAGGCAATAGGGTGGAGCGAGCCTGCACCGTTCACGCCCCGTCAGCAGGGGCGGCACCGCGCCGAGGAGTCAACTGCCGTGTCGGACCAGAAGCCCCCCGTACGGCTTCGCCGTGGGGAGACCCCTTCCCGCGCCTCCCTCCGGACCGCCGTGGTCCAGGACGTCCTCAAGGACGCGCTCGACCGGCGGGTCAAGGCGACCGGGCGGGACTCGCTGGACGTCCTCGACACCGGCGGCGGCTCCGGTCACTTCGCGGTGCCCGCCGCCAGCCTCGGCCACCGCGTCACCGTGGTCGACCCCAGCCCCAACGCGCTGTTCGCGCTGGAGCGCCGGGCCGCCGAGGCCGGGGTCGCCGACCGGGTGCGCGGAGTCCAGGGGGATGTGCACGGCCTGTTCGAGGTCGTGGAGCGTGGCGGCTTCGACGCCGTGCTGGTCCATGGCGTGCTCGAGTACGTCGAGGACCCCGCCGAGGGCGTGCGCAACGCGGTGGAGGCACTGCGTCCGGGAGGGGCTCTCAGCCTGCTCGCCGCCGGGCTCGGCGGCGCCGTGCTCGCCAGGGCCCTGGCCGGGCACTTCACCGAGGCCCGGCAGGCGCTCGGCGACCCGGCAGGCCGCTGGGGCGAGGGCGACCCGGTGCCGCACCGCTTCACCGCCGAGCAGCTCACCGAACTGGCCGCCGGCGCGGGTCTGGAGATCCGCTCCGTGCACGGCGTCAGGGTCTTCGCCGACCTCGTTCCGGGCGTCCTCGTGGACACCGAGCCGGGCGCTCTGGACGCCCTGCTGCAGCTGGAGGAGGCCGCCGCCGAGCTGCCCGCGTTCCATGCGATCGCGACACAGCTCCACGTACTGGGCGAGAAGCACGGCTGAGCCACCGGCCTCGTACCGCCGCCGCACCGCTGATCAGCGACGCAGCGGCAGACGGAGTACGTCACAGGACGCCCGCTCGGGGCGTCCGCCCCGTATGATCGGGGGACACCATCCGGCATGACGGACAGGCGGTTGGGGAATCTACGCCTCAGCAGTCGATCCGGCATGGCGGCCCCGAAGGGCAATCGGGCAGCGGGCGGGTTTCACGGGGGCGATTCCCTGCCTATCCTGAAAGGGCCGCATACCGGTCGCCCCCAGCGACCGACGACTAGGAGGACTCCGTGCCGCTCTCGGAGCACGAGCAGCGAATGCTCGAGCAGATGGAGCGAGCGCTGTACGCCGAAGATCCCAAGTTCGCGACAGCGCTTGAGGGAAGCGGGCTGCGTACGTACACCCGGCGACGGGTCTACCAGGCGGTCGCCGGCTTCCTGGTGGGTATCGCGCTCCTCATGGCCGGAATGGTCGCCCAGCAGATCTGGATCAGCGTGGTGGGTTTTCTCGTCATGCTCGGCTGTGCGGTCCTGGCGGTCACCGGCTGGCGCAAGGCGCCCAAGCCGGGTGAGCAAAGCCCTGGGGCTCAGGCCACGAGCCGACAGCCCAAGCAGCGCCGGTCAATGATGAACCGGATCGAGCAGCGGTGGCAGCGTCGCCGCGACGAGCAGGGCCACTGAGCCCTTTGTGACCTTCGCCGACCAAGCACTCTCATACGGGTGAGGGGTGACCGCAGACGCGGTCACCCCTCACCCGTATCGCGTGACCCCACCCGAACCGAGGCCTCACCCGTATCGCGTGACCTCACCCGTATCGGGGTCTCACCCATATCGCGTGACCTCACGTTCAGGCACCCGGGCCGACCCCGAAACGGGCCGGCCGGGCAGGACCGTGTCCCGCCCGGCCCCTACGGCCGTACCGCCCCTCAGCCGCGCTGCTGCGACCGCCTGCGCAACTGCGCGAGCCAGCGGTCCGTGATCCGGCGACGGGCGGCGGTCCCACGGTCCGTCAGCGTGCTCCATTGCTCCGAGGACGCCCACACGACGCGCACGGCCGAGCGCGGCAGGAACAGCGCCCGCAGCCGGGCACCGCGGCCCGCCCGGGCGGACAGGCCCGCCCGGATCCGTCCGGCGTCCTCGGCCAGACCGGTCCCGGGCAGCGGACGCGGCGCGTACAGGACCTGCTCCACCGCGTGGGCCACCCGGTGGACCGAGTCCGCGGGCTCGCCCTCCAGGCGGCCGAGCCGCACGATGCGGGCGGCCGCCCTGCGCGGCGACAGCGACTCGTCCGGCAGGATGCCGTGGTCCCACGCCGTGTCGCCGATCTCCAGCCAGGTCGTCAGCGTCCGGGCGGCGGCCTCCTCGGGCGTACGCCCGTCGGAACCCAGCCGGACGGCTCTCACCCGCAGCCGCCACAGCATCGGCAGCAGCGGTACGAGCAGCACACCGGCGCCCACCGCGATCCACAGCAGGACGCTGCGCAGTGACGGCCCTGAGCCGCCGGCCATCGACACGTCCTTCGGCGCCTGTGCTCCGCACTCGCCGAGCCGCTGCTCCTGCGGTGAGCAGTCGGCAGACCGCGACGGGGCGACCGGCACGGCCACGGACGCGCTCGCCTCCGGCTCGGCGGGGCTGGACGGACCGCCCGACGGAGTGCTCGCACGGGTGTAGTCGGGCGCGCTGCCCCGCGTCGGTGTCGGCTCGAACCTGGTCCACCCCACACCCTCGAAGTACAACTCCGGCCAGGCGTGGGCGTCCTGGTTGCTGACCGACATCGCTCCGCCCGCCGCGGGCGAACCGGGCGTGAAGCCCACGGCGACCCGCGCCGGTATCCCCAGCGTCCGCGCCATCGCGGCCATGGAGAACGAGAAGTGGATGCAGAACCCTTCCTTGTTCTTGAGGAAGCGGGAGATCGCCTGGGCGCCGCCGCCCGACTCCACCTGGGTGTCGTAGGTGAAACCGCCGTTCACGGCGAACCAGTCCTGGAGTTTCACCGCCCGCTCGTAGTCGTTCGTCGCGCCCTTCGTCACCTGGAGCGCGGTGGCCGGCACATCGGCCGGCAGGGCATCGGGCACCTTCGTGTACTCCTCGAGCACCGACGCGGGCGCCTTTGGTGCTCCGGCGAGCTGCTCCGCGGTGGGCTTCACCTGCAGGCTCGTGACCGAGTACTGCAGCCCGCCCGTCGTCTGCCCGCGGTCGCCGACGATGGTCCGCCGGGCCGGGTCGAAGCGCCAGTTCCCGTCCACGGCCACGTTCGTCGCCGGGTACGGCATCGGCAGCCAGCCCTGCTTGTAGGCACCGGCGGCGGAGATGTTCGTCCTGATCTCCGTCGTGCCGACACCGCTGCCCAGGCCCTCCGGCTGGGGGAGCCGCTCCGGGATGTCCGTGACCTTGCGCACCGAGAACTTCCACGCCCCGCCGTCGAACTGGTCCAGCGCCATGATCCGCAGATACATGTCGCCGGTGGCGTCCGCGTTGGTCTTGTACTTCAGCCACTCGCGGCTCTCGGGCTGGTTGAGGCTGTCCTGCAGCGTCACCACCGGGTTGACCGCGTTGATCGTGCCGCCGCCCGTGCCCGTACCCGAACCGCCGCCGTCCTCTCCCAGCAGCCCGCTGCCCAGCGCCGGGAACGCGGCGTGGGCGGCCAGGGCGACGCCGAGAGCGGCCGCACCGATCCGCCGGCCGGTGCGCAGCGGCGCACGGGCGGCTCCGCCCCCCGGCTCGAAGCCGGCCGCCCCGCGCGGGGGCGCGCCGCCGAAGACCCGGCCCCACTGGGACAGCCGGTCCCGGCCCTCGGCCAGCAGAAGCAGCAGATAGCCCGAGGCCGCCGGCAGGAACCACCACCAGCCGGACCCGCCGCCGGACAGCCCGGCGGCCACCGAGTACAGCGCGAGCAGCGGCAGACCCGCGGGAGCGGCGCTGCGGTACGTCACCGCGAGGGCGTCCACCGACAGGCCGATCAGCAGCACTCCGCCGATCAGCATCAGCTTGATGCCGTCGGTCGCCGGCGCCGGGATCGCGTACCGGCCGACGTCCTGGGAGCCCGTGGACAGCAGCTCGCCGAACCGGGCGAAGGCCTCGGGCCCCGGCAGCAGTCCGATCACCGCCTGCTCCCGGGCGAAGACCAGCGTGAGCATCAGCAGGGCCAGCACCGCCTGCGCCGCCACCGTCAGCGGCCGCGCCAGGGGCACCCGGCGCGCCAGGGCACCGGCCCCGGCGACCAGCGCCAGCAGGACCGCGGCCTGCAGCAGCCACACCCACGGATCGACCAGCGGGATCATGGCGCCCGCCGCCATCAGCGTGGCGGCATAGCCGCACAGGGCGAGCCTTCCGCGACCGCTCATGACCATCCCCCGGAAGCAACCGTCGTACCGGCGACGGACCCGGTCCGTTCGCGTGCTGCCTGCTGCCACAGCTCGGGCAGCGCGGCCCCGGGCCGGACGGGCACCGCCGTCCATCCGGCCTCGCGCAGCCGGCGCAGCCGCCCCTCGACCACGTCGTCCACCGCTCCGCCCGTCACCCACACACCGCTGTCCAGGACGAACGCGACGGCGCCGCCGCTGCGCTGCCGCATCCGGGCCGCCACCACCGTCTGCTCCTCGTCCATGTCGCCGAAGAAGGCGACCAGCAGCCCTTCGTTACCGCCGCGCAGCACGTCGTAGGCGCGCGCCAGGCCCGCGCCGTCCGAGTGGTCCACGACCGCGAGGGCGTCCAGCATCAGCCCGGCCGACTCCGCGGACTCCTGGGTGGCTCCGGCGAAACCGTCCCCGCCGTCGCCCGGCACCGAGGTCCCGGTGTCCGTCAGCAGGCGCGCCGAGAAACCCCGCTCCAGCATGTGCACCAGCACGGAGGCCGCGCCCGACACCGCCCACTCGAAGGCCGAGTCGGGGCCCGCGCCCTGGTAGGCGGCACGGCGGGTGTCCAGCAGGACCGTGCATCGCGCCCGCTGCGGCTGCTCCTCGCGGCGCACCATCAGCTCGCCGTAGCGCGCGGTGGAACGCCAGTGGACCCGGCGCAGATCGTCCCCGTGCCGGTAGGTCCGGGGAATGATGTCGTCGTCACCGGCCAGGGCCAGCGAGCGCTGCCGTCCGTCGCCGTACCCCATGGCCTCGCCGGACAGCCGCACCGGCGGCAGCGGCTCGGTCCGCGGGATGACGGTCAGCGTGTCGTACGCGCTGAAGGAGCGGGTCAGTTCGCACATGCCGAACGGGTCGCTGAGCCGCAGCTGCAGCGGGCCGAGCGGATACCGCCCGCGCAGATCCGAGCGGACCCGGTACGACACCTCCCGGCGGCCGCCCGGCTCCACCCGGTCCAGCACGAAGCGGGGCCGCGGCCCCAGCACGTACGGCACGTGGTCCTGGAGCATCAGCAGACCCGTGGGCATCCGCGAGACGTTGTCCATCCGCAGATGCACCCGGGCCTCGGACCCGGCCGGTGCCCGGGACGGGAACAGCCGGCGGCTGCCCGCCACCCGGTAGCGCGTGCGGTACAGCACGGCCACACAGATCAGCGGCAGCACGGCGAGCAGCAGCCCGACCCGGAGCAGATCGCTCTGCCCCAGCACCACGGCGCACACCGCCGCGGCCACACCGGCAGCCAGGAAGGAGCGGCCGCGCGTGGTCAGGCCGCCGAGAGCCGCCCGCAGACCGCCCTTGTCCTCACCGCCGGCGGCAGGGCTCCCGGCCGCCATCAGAGCCGCCGGGCGCCGGGCCGCTGCTGGCCGTAGGCCGGGCTGCCGGGCACCTGGCGGGGCGCCGTGCCGTATCCGCTGTCGTTGCCCGAGGTGGGTACGGGCGTGCGCTGGACGATCTCCAGCACGACCTGCTCGGCGGTACGGCGGTTCAGCTGGGCCTGGGCCGTGGGCAGCAGCCGGTGCGCGAGCACCGGCCCCGCGAGCGACTGCACATCGTCCGGCAGCGCGTAGTCCCGGCCGGACAGCGCGGCCGAGGCCTTCGCGGCCCGCAGCAGATGCAGAGTGGCGCGCGGCGAGGCACCCAGCCTGAGGTCCGCGTGGTTGCGCGTGGCGGAGACCAGCTCCACCGCGTACCGCCGCACGGACTCGGCGACATGGACCGTGCGCACCGCGTCGATCAGCTTCACGATGTCATGGGCGTGCGCCGCGGGCTGCAGGTCGTCGAGCGGCGACACCGAGCCGTGCACGTCGAGCATCTGCAGCTCGGCCTCCGGCGTCGGATAACCCATCGACACCCGGGCCATGAAGCGGTCGCGCTGCGCCTCGGGCAGCGGATACGTGCCCTCCATCTCCACCGGGTTCTGCGTGGCCACCACCATGAAGGGGCTGGGCAGTTCGTACGTCTGCCCGTCGATGGTGACCTGCCGCTCCTCCATGGACTCCAGCAGCGCGGACTGCGTCTTCGGCGACGCGCGGTTGATCTCGTCGCCGATCACGATCTGCGCGAAGATCGCGCCCGGCTTGAACTCGAAGTCCCTCCGCTGCTGGTCGTAGATCGACACGCCCGTGATGTCCGAGGGCAGCAGGTCGGGCGTGAACTGGATACGCCGGACCGAGCAGTCGATGGATCGCGCCAGCGCCTTGGCCAGCATCGTCTTGCCGACGCCCGGAACATCTTCGATGAGCAGATGTCCCTCGGCGAGCAGCACGGTCAGCGAGAGCCGTACGACCTCAGGCTTGCCCTCGATCACACCCTCCACCGACCTGCGGACACGCTCCGCTGTGGTGGTCAGATCTGTGAGGCTCGCTCGATCGTCATAGGTCGTCACCCGGCCCTCCTCGGCCCGTTCCATGGACCGGTGCGCTGCTTACGGCACGGCCCACTCCGAAACATGGACACCGTCCGCGGTCGGTTCCGCGGAGGTGTCACACCCGCATTCTTGTTGGCGTTACCGCTTCGTGTCACTCGCCTGTGGATAAGTGGGTGCCATATGTCGGAAGTTGCCGTGTTTGGCTGCTCACGGAGAGCTGTGATCCGCCCCACGCCGCCCCGCACCGCCCTCACGCGACCCCGTGCCGCGTCGTGCGACCGGTTCAGACGGCCGGGTCGATCTCCCGCAGAAGGCCCGTGGTGACGTCGAAGACGAAGCCGCGGACGTCTTCGGTGTGCAGCAGGAACGGCGAGGTTCGCACGCGCTGCATCGACTGCCGCACGTCCTGGTCGACATCGCGGAACGCCTCGACCGCCCAGGCCGGCCGCTGCCCCACCTCGTCCTCGATCTCGTGCCGGAAGTCCTCGGTCAGGCTCTCCAGGCCGCAGCCGGTGTGGTGGATGAGGATGACGCTGCGGGTGCCGAGCGCGCGCTGGCTGATGGTCAGGGAGCGGATCACGTCGTCGGTGACCACCCCGCCCGCGTTGCGGATGGTGTGGCAGTCGCCGAGTTCCAGGCCCAGCGCCGCGTGCAGGTCGAGCCGGGCGTCCATGCAGGCCACCACGGCGACCTGGAGCACCGGCCGGGCGTCCATCCCGGGGTCGGTGAACTTCGACGCGTAGCGCTGGTTCGCTTCGATGAGCCGCTCGGTGACGGTTCCGTTGGAGGCGGCGGGTTCGGCGGGGAGGTGCGCGGAGGTCGACATGCCTACGACGGTAATGGTCACCAGCCCGCCGAGCCCGCTGTGAGAGCGGACAAAGAACGTCAACGAGGCTTGTTGTGAGCTAACCCACAGGCGGGAACGGGCGGGGTCCGTTCGGGTGAGTCGTTCGGTCCGCGGAACCCGCGACGGCCGCCGGTGCGACGCGCCAGCCGGTTGATTGACCGGCACGACCAGTGGACTAAAGTGACGCGCAGTTCACGGACACATCCTGCACATTTCGCGATCTCCCGCGCGTGCGGCAAACGAACGTCCGGCCCGGCCACCGCCCGCGCCGGACCTGAGAGGGCGCATTGAGCCAGCGACACGTCCCGGTGATGCTCCAGCGGTGCCTGGACCTGCTGGCGCCCGCCCTGGAGCAGCCCGGGACCGGCCCCGCCGAAGGCCGGGGACCCGTGGTCGTCGACTGCACCCTCGGCCTCGGTGGACACAGCGAGGCGCTGCTCACCAGGTTCCCCGGGGTACGGCTCGTCGCGCTCGACCGGGACAAGGAGGCGCTGCGGCTGTCCGGCGAGCGGCTCGCTCCCTTCGGTGACCGCGCCACCCTCGTGCACGCCGTCTACGACGAGCTGCCCGACGTTCTCGACCGGCTCGGCATCCCCGCCGTTCAGGGCGTCCTCTTCGACCTCGGTGTCTCCTCCATGCAGCTCGACGAGGCCGACCGCGGTTTCGCCTACGCCCAGGACGCGCCGCTCGACATGCGCATGGACCAGACGACGGGGGTCAGCGCCGCCGAGGTCCTCAACACCTACCCGCCCGGTGAGCTGGTGCGGATCCTGCGCGCCTACGGCGAGGAAAAGCAGGCCAAGCGGATCGTGGCGGCGGTCGTACGGGAGCGGGACAAGGAGCCCTTCTCCAACAGCGCCCGGCTCGTCGAACTGATCCGTGACGCGCTCCCGCAGGCGGCGAAGCGCACCGGCGGAAACCCCGCCAAGCGCACCTTCCAGGCCCTGCGCATCGAGGTCAACGGTGAGCTGACGGTCCTGGAACGCGCCGTCCCGGCGGCGGTCAAGGCCCTCGCCGTCGGTGGCCGGATCGCGGTCCTGTCGTACCACTCGCTGGAGGACCGGCTGGTCAAGCAGGTCTTCGCGGAAGGCGCCGCGAACACGGCACCGCCCGGACTGCCCGTCGTCCCCGAGCGTTACCAGCCGCGGCTGAAACTCCTGACCCGCGGCGCCGAACTCCCCACGGAGGAAGAGGTCGCCGAGAACCGCCGGGCCGCGCCCGCGCGACTGCGCGGCGCCGAGCGGATCCGGGAGGACGTGCGGTGACGACGGCCGCGGCGAGGGAGAGCGATCGGTGACAGCAGCCGCGGAGAGGGAGGGCGAGCGGTGAGGAAGGCCGCCGGACAGCTCAGGGGACGCGCCGCGCGGCTCGCACGGTTCATGCCGTCCGGACCGAGCACCGCAGCCCGTACCCCCTTCGTCCTGCTCGTCGTCGTGCTGCTCGGCGGCGGACTGATCACCCTGCTGCTGCTCAACACCTCCCTCAACGAGGGTTCCTTCAAGCTGAGCGAGCTCAGGAAGAAGACCACCGAACTCACCGACCAGGAGCAGGCGCTCCAGCGGGACGTGGACGGCCGTTCCGCTCCCGACGCGCTGGAGCGGCGGGCCCGGGAGCTCGGCATGGTGCCCGGTGGCGGCCCCGCCTTCCTCGGGCCGGACGGCACGGTCCGCGGCGTGCCGAAGAGGGCGACCGCCGACCCGTCCGCCGTTCGGCGTCCCGCGCCGCCGCCCGCGTCCGGCGCCCCCGCGCCGCCGCCCGCGTCGGGCGCCCCCGCGCCGCCGCCCGCGCAGCCGCCCGTGTCCGGTGCGCCGACGCCGCCCCCCACGACCCCCGGCAGGTGACGCAGTGCCACCCCAGGAACCACCGCGGCGCCGTGTGCCGGGCCCCGCACGTCCCGGCAGGCCCGCGGGCCGGGGCCGTCCCGCCGCGCGCCGCCCCCGCCGGACCGGGGCGCCCGGCCGGATCCGGCTCGGCAACCCCCGGCCCCGGCTGCGGCTCGTCAGCCTCGCCCTCACCCTCGTCATGCTGGCGTTCGTGGTCCGGCTGCTGCAGGTGCAGGCCGTCGACGCCGGTACGTACGCGGCCAAGGCGGAGAAGAACCGCTACCTGAGCCACAAGCTGGCGGCCGAGCGCGGCAGGATCACCGACCGTTCCGGGATCGCCCTGGCGACCAGCGTGGACGCGTACGACATCACCGCCGACCCGAAGATGTTCACGCCCGAGGAGAGCAAGGCCCCGGACGCGCCCGAGCAGGCCGCCGCGCTGCTCGCGCCGATCGTCGGCGAGGACGCCGCCGAGCTGGCGAACAAGCTCAAGGCCCCCAAGTCCCGCTACACCGTCCTGGCCCGCCGCCAGATGCCGCAGGTCTGGAAGCAGATCCAGGACCTCAAGAGCGTCTTCGCCGAGAAGGCCGCGGCGGACCGGGCCGCGGGCGGGGCCGGCGCCAACGTCCTCGCGGGCGTCTTCCAGGAGACCAGCAGCAAACGCGTCTACCCCAACGGCGATCTCGCCGCCGGGATACTGGGTTACGTCAACGCCGAAGGCCGCGGCGCCGGCGGCCTGGAGTCCATGCTCGACACGGAGCTGGCGGGCGAGGACGGCAGCATCACCTACGCCCAGTCCGGCGGCCGCCGGGTGCCCACCGCCGGAACCCGCGAGACGCCCGCCGTCCCCGGCTCCGACATCGAGCTCACCATCGACCGCGACCTCCAGTGGGCCGCCCAGCGGGCGATCAGCCAACAGGTGGCGAAGTCCAAGGCGGACCGCGGCTACGTGGTCGTGCAGAACACCAGGACCGGCGAGGTGCTGGCCATGGCCAACGCCCCGGGCTTCAACCCCAACGACATCTCCCGGGCCAACGCCGCCGCCATGGGCAACGCCGCCCTCCAGGACGTGTACGAACCGGGGTCCACCAGCAAGGTCATGTCCATGGCCGCGGTCCTGGAGGAACAGGCGGCCACGCCCGCCACCCATGTCACCGTCCCCAACCGGCTCCACCGCGGCGACCGGCTCTTCAAGGACGACATCGACCACCCCACCTGGTACCTGACGCTCAACGGCGTCCTCGCCAAGTCGAGCAACATCGGCACCATCCTGGCGACCGGACAGCTCGGCAAGACCCAGGCGCAGGCCAACCGGGTCCTCTACTCGTACCTGCGCAAGTTCGGCATCGGCAGCCCGACCGGGCTCGGCTACCCCGGTGAGACCGCCGGCATCCTCGCCAAGCCCCAGGACTGGTCGACCTCGCAGCAGTACACGATCCCGTTCGGCCAGGGCCTGTCGATCAACGCCATGCAGGCGGCCTCGGTCTACTCGACCATCGCCAACGGCGGCGTACGCGTCGAACCCACCCTGGTCCGCGGCACCAAGGGCCCCGACGGCCGCTTCGCCCCGGCACCCGCCCCCGAGACGACCCGCGTGGTCAGCGAGAAGACCGCCAAGACCCTCGCCACCATGCTCGAATCGGTCGTCGGCGACGAGGAGGGCACCGGCACCAAGGCCCGGATCCCCGGCTACCGCGTCGCCGGCAAGACCGGCACGGCGAACAGGGTCGACCCGGAACTCGGCCGCTACCGGGGCTACACCGCCTCCTTCGCGGGCTTCGCGCCCGCCGACAAGCCGCAGATCACCGTCTACTGCGCCATCCAGAACCCCACCAAGGGCAGCTACTTCGGCGGCCAGATCTGCGGACCCATCTACAAGAAGGTCATGGAGTTCGCGCTCAAGACCCTGCAGGTCGCGCCGACGGGCAACGCCCCCGCCCGGCTGCCGGTCACCTTCGAACCCGGCGCGTGACCCCGGAGGAACAGCCAGTGAGAACGATCACGTCCGATTCCGGGAACCAGGTGCCGGGCGCCACCTCATTTAGCGCCCGTCCCGGTACGCCCGGTACGCTCACCGCCGTGCCACAAGCTGATCAGTACCGAACCGCCCCACCCCGTCCGGCCGAGGTCCGTGCGACCGACCTCGCAGAGCTGGCCGCCCGGCTGGGGGTCGAGCCCCCGGGCTCCGGCGCGGTCACCGGCATCACGCACGACTCCCGGGCCGTGCGTCCCGGGGACGTCTACGCCGCGCTGCCCGGTGCCCGCCTGCACGGCGCCGACTACGTCGCCCAGGCCAAGGATCTCGGCGCGGCCGCGATCCTCACCGACCCGACGGGTGCCGACCGCGCGGCCGCGACCGGACTGCCGGTGCTCGTCACGGAGAACCCGCGCGGCCGGATGGGCGAGCTCGCCGCCGACATCTACGGACGGCCGGGCGAGGGCCTGCTGCAGATCGGCATCACCGGCACCTCCGGCAAGACCACCACGGCCTACCTCATCGAGGGCGGACTGCGCGGCGCCGGACACCGCACCGGGCTGATCGGCACCGTCGAGATGCGCATCGAGGACGAGCGCATCAAGTCGGAGCGCACCACCCCCGAAGCCACCGATCTGCAGGCGCTGTTCGCGGTGATGCGCGAGCGCGGCGTCGAATCGGTCGCGATGGAGGTGTCCAGCCACGCGCTGGTGCTCGGCCGCGTCGACGGCTGCGTCTTCGACGTCGCCGTCTTCAACAACCTCACGCCGGAGCACATGGAGTTCCACTCCGGCATGGAGGACTACTTCCAGGCCAAGGCCCAGCTGTTCACGCCGGCCCGCGCCCGCCGCGGCGTCGTCAACCTCGACGACGACTACGGTCAGCGCCTCGTGGCGGAGGCCGGGATCCCGGTGGTGAGCTTCTCGGCCGAGGGCCACCCCGACGCCGACTGGCGGGCCGAGGACGTCGAAGTGGGCCCGCTGGGCTCCACGTTCACCGTCGTCGGCCCGGAGGGCGTGCGGGTACGCGCCGAGGCACCGCTGCCCGGCCCGTTCAACGTCGCCAACACCCTCGCCGCGATCGTCACCCTCGCCGTCGCGGGGATCGATCCGCAGACCGCGGCCGACGGTGTCGCCGCGGTGCCCGGCGTGCCCGGGCGGCTGGAGCGTGTCGACGCCGGCCAGCCGTACCTCGCGGTGGTCGACTACGCGCACAAGACGGACGCCGTCGAATCGGTTCTCCGCTCGCTGCGCAAGGTCACCCAGGGCAAGCTGCACATCGTGCTCGGCTGTGGCGGCGACCGCGACCGCACCAAGCGCGGCCCGATGGGCGCCGCCGCCGCCCGCTTCTCCGACACCGCGCTGCTGACCTCGGACAACCCCCGCTCCGAGGACCCGCTCGCGATCATCGCCGCGATGCTCGCGGGCGCCGCCGAGGTGCCGGCGCACGAGCGCGGCGACGTCCTGGTCGACGCGGACCGCGCCGCGGCCATCAGCGCGGCCGTCGCCCGGGCGGAGGCCGGTGACACCGTGCTGATCGCCGGCAAGGGCCATGAGCAGGGCCAGGACATCGCCGGAGTGGTCCGCCCCTTCGACGACCGCCAGGTGCTGCGCGAAGCGATCGAACACAGCCGCAAGACGTCACATGAACAGTCAGGGATGAAGCATTGATCGCCCTCTCCCTCGCCGAGATCGCCGAAATCGTCGGCGGGCGGCCCTACGACATACCGGATCCGTCCGTGTGCGTCACGGGACCCGTCGTCCGGGACTCCCGTGAGATCGAGTCCGGCAGCCTCTTCGCCGCCTTCGTCGGCGAGCGGGTCGACGGGCACGACTACGCCGCGGACGTGGTCGCCGCGGGCGCGGTCGCCGTACTGGCCTCGCGTCCCGTCGGCGTCCCCGCGATCGTCGTCGACGACGTCCGGGCGGCGCTCGGCGCACTGGCACGCGCCGTCGTCGAGCGGCTCGGCGCGACCCTCGTCGCGCTCACCGGCTCCGCGGGCAAGACCAGCACCAAGGACCTCATCGCACAGGTGCTGCAGCGCAAGGCGCCGACCGTCTGGACCCCCGGCTCCCTCAACAACGAGATCGGCCTGCCGCTGACCGCGCTGAGCGCCACCGAGGAGACCAGGTTCCTGGTCCTGGAGATGGGCGCCCGCGGCATCGGCCACATCCGCTACCTCGCCGGTCTCACCCCGCCGCGCGTCGGCGTCGTGCTCAACGTCGGCACCGCCCACATCGGCGAGTTCGGCGGCCGCGAGCAGATCGCCGAGGCCAAGGGCGAGCTCGTCGAGTCGCTGCCCGCCGCCGAAGAGGGCGGGGTGGCCGTCCTCAACGCCGACGATCCCCTCGTGCGCGCCATGGCCTCCCGTACGAAGGCACGTCTCGTGTTCTTCGGTGAGTCGGACGAAGCGGACGTACGCGCCGAGAACGTCCGGCTGATGCCGAGCGGACAGCCCGCATTCCGCCTTCGCACACCCTCCGGGTGCAGCGACGTGACCCTGCGGCTGTACGGTGAGCACCACGTGTCGAACGCGCTCGCCGCGGCCGCCGTCGCCCATGAGCTGGGCATGTCCGTCGACGAGATCGCCACCGCGCTCTCGGAGGCCGGCACCCTCTCCCGCTGGCGTATGGAGGTCACCGAGCGAACGGACGGCGTGACGGTCGTCAACGACGCCTACAACGCGAACCCCGAGTCCATGCGAGCCGCCCTGCGTGCGCTCGCGGCCATGGGCGCGGCCGCCCAGGCCGCCGGGGGACGCACGTGGGCGGTGCTCGGCCCGATGGCCGAGCTCGGGGGCGAGTCGCTGGCCGAGCACGACGCGGTCGGACGGCTCGCCGTCCGGCTCAACGTCAGCAAGCTCGTCGCAGTCGGGGGCAGGGAAGCGTCCTGGTTGCAACTGGGCGCCTATAACGAGGGTTCGTGGGGTGAGGAGTCGGTGCACGTGTCCGACACGCAGGCGGCGGTCGAACTGTTGCGCAGAGAGCTGCGCCCGGGAGACGTCGTGCTGGTGAAGGCTTCCAGGTCGGCCGGGCTCGAGCGGATCGCCGAGGCGCTGCTCGCCGGCACCGACGGCTCCGAGGGGCAGGTCACCGGCCGATGAGGCAGATCCTCTTCGCGGGGGCCATCGGCCTCTTCCTGACGCTCATCGGCACCCCGCTGCTGATCAAGCTGCTGGCTCGCAAGGGATACGGGCAGTTCATCCGCGACGACGGCCCGCGCAGCCACGGCAGCAAGAAGGGCACGCCCACCATGGGCGGCATCGCCTTCATCCTGGCCACGCTGATCGCGTACGCCCTCGCCAAGGTGATCACCGGTGAGGACCCGACGTTCTCGGGCGTGCTGGTGCTGTTCCTGATGGCGGGCATGGGCCTGGTCGGCTTCCTCGACGACTACATCAAGATCGTCAAGCAGCGGTCGCTCGGCCTGCGGGCCAAGGCGAAGATGGCCGGACAGCTGATCGTCGGCATCGCCTTCGCGGTGCTGGCCCTCCAGTTCGCGGACATCCGCGGCAACACCCCGGCCTCCACCAAGCTGTCGTTCGTCACCGACTTCGGCTGGTCGATCGGACCGGTGCTGTTCGTGATCTGGGCGCTGTTCATGATCCTCGCGATGTCGAACGGCGTGAACCTGACCGACGGTCTGGACGGTCTGGCCACCGGCGCCTCCGTGATGGTCTTCGGCGCGTACACCTTCATCGGGCTCTGGCAGTTCCAGGAGTCCTGCGCCAACGCGATGACGCTGACGAACCCCAACGCCTGCTTCGAGGTGCGCGATCCGCTCGACCTCGCGGTCGTCGCCTCCGCGCTGATGGGCGCCTGCTTCGGCTTCCTGTGGTGGAACACCTCGCCCGCCAAGATCTTCATGGGCGACACCGGCTCGCTCGCGCTCGGCGGCGCGCTCGCCGGCCTCGCGATCTGCTCGCGCACGGAGCTGCTGCTCGCACTCCTCGGCGGCCTGTTCGTCCTCATCACCATGTCCGTGGTCATCCAGGTCGGCTCCTTCCGGCTCACCGGGAAGCGCGTCTTCCGGATGGCTCCGCTGCAGCACCACTTCGAACTCAAGGGGTGGTCGGAAGTCCTTGTGGTGGTCCGTTTCTGGATCATTCAGGGCATGTGCGTCATCGTGGGTCTGGGACTCTTCTACGCGGGCTGGGCGGCCGACAAGTGACCACGCGGGACTGGCAGGGCAAGCGCGTCACCGTCGCCGGGCTGGGCGTGAGCGGCATTCCGGCCGCCCGCGTCCTGCACGGCCTCGGCGCGATCGTCACGGTCGTCAACGACGGCGACGACGAGCGCGCGAAGGCGCAGGCGGCGGAGCTGGAGGCGGCGGGCATCACCGTCCGCCTCGGCGACGGTGCCACCCTGCCGGCGGGCACCGAGCTGATCGTCACGGCGCCCGGCTGGAAGCCCGACAAGCCCCTGTTCGCCGCCGCCGCCGAGGCGGGCGTCGAGATCTGGGGAGACGTCGAACTGGCCTGGCGGCTGCGCGGACCCGGCGCGGCTCCCTGGCTCGCGGTCACCGGCACCAACGGCAAGACCACGACGGTCCGGATGCTCGCCTCGATCCTGGAGGCGGCGGGCCTGAGGACGGCGGCCGTCGGCAACATCGGCGTCTCGCTGCTGGACGCCGTACTGGGCGACGAGACGTACGACGTCCTCGCCGTCGAGCTGTCCAGCTACCAGCTGCACTGGGCGCCCTCACTGCGCGCCCACTCCGCCGTCGTGCTCAACCTCGCGCCCGACCACCTCGACTGGCACGGCTCCATGGAGGCGTACGCCGCCGACAAGGGCCGCATCTACGAGGGCAACACGGTCGCCTGCGTCTACAACGTGGCCGACCCCGCCACCGAGGACCTGGTCCGCGAGGCCGACGTCGAGGAGGGCTGCCGCGCGATCGGTTTCACCCTCGGCACCCCCGGACCCTCACAACTCGGTGTCGTGGACGGCATCCTCGTGGACCGCGCGTTCGTCGAGAACCGGCAGAAGCAGGCCCAGGAGCTGGCCGAGGTCTCCGACATCGACCCGCCCGCCCCGCACAACATCGCCAACGCCCTCGCCGCGGCCGCGTTGGCCCGTGCGTACGGTGTCGAGCCCGCCGCGGTGCGGGACGGACTGCGGGCCTTCCGGCCCGACGCGCACCGTATCGAGTACGTGGACGAGGTCGACGGCGTCGCGTACGTGGACGACTCCAAGGCCACCAACACCCATGCCACGGAAGCCTCCTTGGCGTCGTACGACCCGATCGTCTGGATCGCGGGCGGCCTCGCCAAGGGTGCGACGTTCGACGACCTCGTCGAGAAGTCGGCGAAGAGACTGCGCGGCGTCGTGCTCATCGGCGCGGACCGGGCGCTGATCGCCGAAGCCCTGACGCGACACGCGCCCGAGGTCCCGGTGGTCGACCTCGACCGGACCGACACTGGGGCGATGTCGGCGGCGGTCCGCGAAGCGGCACGGCTCGCGCGGCCGGGGGACACGGTTCTGCTGGCTCCCGCCTGCGCCTCGATGGACATGTTCGTCAACTACAACAAGCGAGGCGAGGCCTTCGCGGACGCGGTCCGCGCCCTCGCCGCCGAACGCGCCTGACCGGCCCTGGCCCCGCCGCCACGATCCGGCGGCGTCGGCCACGACTGGAGGGGACAGCGAACCATGCCACCCGACGCCACCGCCGCGCCCGGCTCCGGGGCGCCCGAGCCTTCGGGCCGGCCGGCCACGCCCTCCGGACCCGGCTCCTCACAGGCTCCTCCACGGTCCGGCGCGATGATGCTCCCACGCGTCCCGGACGGGGCCGTTCCGCGGCCGGCCCTCCCCGGGAGTCCCGGCCGGGAGGAGTCCCCGTCCCTGTCCCCCTCCCCGCTCCGTCGGGACTCCGCCCCCGAGCCCGCGGGCAGCGGTCGTCGGCGAGCCTCCACCGCGGCCCGTACGGCGGCCGGGGACACGGCCGGAGGCCGTACCGGAGTCCGTGGGGAGAAGCCTCCGGTCACGGGAGCGGGACACGTCCCGGACGCGGCTCCGGGTGAGGGCGCGGCGAGGAGGCTCTCCCGCGCTGCCGCCGCCCTGGCACAGGCCCTCATGCCCGCGCCCGCCTTCGCCGGAGCGCCTGCCCTCGCCGGCGTGCCCGGCCTGGCCCTGCGCAGCGGGACCGCGGGACGGCCCGCCCCGCGGCGGCCCGAGGCGGCCCGCGCCGGGGCCCGCACGGGCGGCGCCCCGCGCCCACCCCGCGGCGGCACGGTCCGCCGTGCCTACGAGCAGGCCCGCCGGGCCTGGGACCGGCCGCTCACCGCGTACTACGTGATCCTCGGCGCAGGACTGCTCATCACCGTGCTCGGCCTGGTCATGGTCTACTCCGCCTCGATGATCACCGCGCTGAAGTACTCGCTGCCCTCCTCGTACTTCTTCCGCAAACAGTTCCTGGCCGCCGTCATCGGCGGCGGACTGCTTCTGCTCGCCTCCCGGATGCCGATCAAGCTCCACCGCGCGCTCGCCTATCCCATCCTCGTGGTCAGCGCCTTCCTGATGGTGCTCGTGCAGGTCCCCGGGATAGGGCAGTCCGTCAACGGCAACCAGAACTGGATCTCGCTCGGCGGCCCCTTCCAGCTGCAACCCAGCGAGTTCGGCAAGCTCGCCCTGATCCTCTGGGGCGCCGACCTGCTCGCCCGCAAGCAGGACAAACGGCTGCTCACGCAGTGGAAGCACCTGCTCGTCCCCCTGGTCCCCGTCGCCTTCATGCTGCTCGGGCTGATCATGCTCGGCGGTGACATGGGCACCGCGATCATCCTGACCGCGATCCTCTTCGGGCTGCTGTGGCTGGCGGGCGCTCCGACCAGGCTGTTCGTCGGCGTCCTGTCCGTCGCCACGGTGATCGGCACCATCCTGATCAAGACCAGTGCGAACCGTATGGCGCGGTTCCAGTGCGTCGGTGCCACCGACCCCGGCCCCGACGACCACTGCTGGCAGGCCGTGCACGGGATCTATGCCCTCGCCTCCGGCGGATGGTTCGGATCCGGCATCGGGGCGAGTGTGGAAAAATGGGGGCAACTCCCGGAAGCCCACACCGACTTCATCTTCGCCATCACCGGGGAGGAACTGGGTCTGGCGGGGACGCTGTCGGTGCTCGCTCTCTTCGCGGCTCTAGGCTATGCGGGTATCCGCGTGGCCGGACGCACGGAGGACCCCTTCGTGAGGTACGCCGCGGGAGGTGTGACCACCTGGATCACGGCCCAGGCCGTGGTCAACATCGGTGCGGTGCTCGGTCTGCTGCCGATCGCCGGTGTCCCTCTCCCGCTGTTCTCCTACGGAGGGTCGGCCCTGCTGCCGACCATGTTCGCCGTGGGACTCCTGATCGCCTTCGCGCGAGAGGATCCCGCGGCGAAGGCGGCGCTGGCCGTGCGGAGGCCCGGGGTGAGATGGAAGACGATGAGACGGCGCGTCAAGGAGCGTCCGTCCGGAGAGCGGTGAATTTCGGTGCATGTCGTACTCGCCGGCGGGGGGACCGCCGGCCACATCGAGCCCGCGCTCGCCCTCGCGGACGCCCTGCGGAGGCAGGATCCGACCGTGGGTATCACGGCCCTCGGAACAGAGCGCGGTCTGGAGACCAGGCTCGTTCCCGAGCGTGGCTACGATCTGGCCCTGATCCCCGCCGTACCGCTGCCCCGCAAGCCCACGCCCGAGCTGATCACCGTCCCGGGACGGCTGCGCGGCACGATCAAGGCCGCGGAGCAGATCCTGGAGCACACGAAGGCCGACGCCGTCGTCGGCTTCGGCGGCTATGTCGCGCTGCCCGGCTATCTCGCGGCCAAGCGCCTCGGTGTGCCGATCGTCGTCCACGAGGCCAACGCCCGCCCGGGCCTGGCCAACAAGATCGGCTCGCGGTACGCCGCGGCCGTCGCCGTCTCGACGCCCGACAGCAAGCTGCGGGGCGCCCGCTACATCGGCATCCCGCTGCGCCGCTCCATCGCCACCCTCGACCGGGCCCGAGTCCGACCCGAGGCGCGCGCCGCGTTCGGTCTCGACCCCAACCTGCCGACGCTGCTGGTCTCCGGCGGCTCGCAGGGCGCCCGCCGCCTCAACGAGGTGGTCGAGCAGGTCGCTCCGCTGCTCCAGCGCTCCGGCATCCAGATCCTGCACGTGGTCGGCCCGAAGAACGAACTGCCGCGCGCGGACAACATGCCGGGAATGCCGCCGTACATCCCGGTACCGTACGTGGACCGGATGGATCTCGCGTACGCCGCGGCCGACATGATGCTCTGCCGGGCGGGCGCCATGACCGTCGCCGAACTCTCCGCCGTCGGGCTGCCCGCCGCCTACGTACCGCTGCCGATCGGCAACGGCGAACAGCGGCTCAACGCCCAACCGGTGGTGAAGGCCGGCGGTGGACTGCTGGTCGACGACGCCGAACTGACCCCCCAGTGGGTCCAGGGCCACGTGCTCCCGGTGCTCGCCGATCCGCACCGGCTGTACGAGATGTCCCGCGCGGCCGCCGAGTTCGGCCGCCGGGACGCAGACGATCTGCTTGTCGGAATGGTGTATGAGGCGATCGCCTCACGCCGATAGGCACGGCGAAGGGCAGGGAGCATGGCCGGACCGACGACCGCCGAACGCGGCACACGCAAGCCGAACGGCCCGTCGTCGGCCGGCCCTGCCCGCAAGGGCGGTTCCGCACCCCGCCGCCCCCGGCTCCCCGGCCCTCCCGTCCTGCTGTCCCTCCTCGCCGCCCTGCTCGTCGCGGGCGGCTTCTGGGTGCTCTACGGCTCCTCGTGGGTGCGTGCCGAGCGGGTCGAGGTGTCCGGCACCAGGGTTCTGACGCCCCGTGAGGTCGAGGCGGCGGCCGACGTGCCCATCGGGACGCCGCTGGTTTCCATCGATCTGGGTGGGATTGAGAACCGGCTGCGCAAGCGGCTTGCCCGTATCGAGTCGGTCGAGGCCGACCGGTCGTGGCCGCACGGAGTCGTGCTGAAGGTGACCGAGCGCGAGCCCGTACTCCTCATGGAGAAGGGCGCACGGTTCATCGAAGTGGACGCGAAGGGCGTGCGCTTCGCCACGGTGGACAAAGCCCCCAAAGGCGTCCCATTGGTGAAATTGACGGCGAATCAGTCGGCGAGCGTGCGGCGCTTCGGCGAGCAGCGCCTGCTGAGGGAGGCGTCGCTCGTCATTCCCGAACTCCCCGCACCGGTGGCGAAGGACCTCCGGTCCGTCGAGGTCCTCTCGTACGACTCCATCACGCTGAGGCTGACGCGCGGCCGCACCGTGATGTGGGGAAGCAGCGAGGACGGCGAAGTCAAGGCCCGTACGCTCACCGCCCTGATGAAAGCCGCGTCCCGTGCGGGGTACTTCGATGTGAGTGCTCCCACCGCGCCTGCCGCGTCGGCGAGTTGACGCACAAACGCGCAGGCCAGCACCCTGGTTGGTCAGCGCAACGGCTGATCACATAGGGTGAAAAGAAAAACGGGAGGTTCGGCGTGTTCGTTGAACGCACGCCACTTGTCGACTTAGTGTCTCGTTCGAGAGAGTCCAGGAAGTAGAGACACTGGTAACCCTAAACTTCAACGTTAGGGTTTGGGTCGGCGTTTCGGACCGTCCCATCGGCATCCGTCGTCGCGGCGCGGGAACCACCGCGAAGCGGCGACACGTAACTCGAGGCGAGAGGCCTTCGACGTGGCAGCACCGCAGAACTACCTCGCAGTCATCAAGGTCATCGGTGTCGGCGGCGGTGGTGTCAATGCCATCAACCGAATGATCGAGGTCGGTCTCAAGGGCGTCGAGTTCATCGCGATCAACACCGACGCGCAAGCACTGTTGATGAGCGACGCCGACGTCAAGCTCGACGTCGGCCGGGAACTCACCCGCGGCCTCGGGGCCGGGGCCAACCCGGCAGTCGGCCGCAAGGCGGCAGAGGACCACCGGGAGGAGATCGAGGAGGTCCTCAAGGGGGCCGACATGGTCTTCGTCACCGCCGGCGAAGGCGGCGGCACCGGCACCGGCGGCGCCCCCGTCGTGGCCAACATCGCGCGCTCGCTCGGCGCGCTGACCATCGGCGTGGTCACCCGGCCCTTCACCTTCGAGGGCCGCCGCCGCGCCAACCAGGCGGAGGACGGCATCGCCGAGCTCCGCGAAGAGGTCGACACCCTCATCGTCATCCCGAACGACCGGCTGCTGTCCATCTCGGACCGCCAGGTCAGCGTGCTCGACGCGTTCAAGTCCGCGGACCAGGTACTGCTGTCCGGTGTCCAGGGCATCACCGACCTCATCACCACCCCCGGTCTCATCAACCTCGACTTCGCCGACGTCAAGTCGGTCATGTCCGAGGCCGGCTCCGCCCTCATGGGCATCGGCTCGGCCCGCGGCGACGACCGCGCGGTGGCCGCGGCCGAGATGGCGATCTCCTCGCCGCTGCTGGAGGCGTCCATCGACGGCGCCCGCGGTGTGCTGCTCTCCATCTCGGGCGGCTCGGACCTCGGTCTCTTCGAGATCAACGAGGCGGCCCAGCTGGTGAGCGAGGCCGCCCACCCCGAGGCCAACATCATCTTCGGCGCCGTCATCGACGACGCGCTGGGCGACGAGGTGCGGGTCACGGTCATCGCCGCGGGCTTCGACGGGGGCCAGCCCCCCACCCGCAGGGACAACGTGATCGGCTCCTCCTCCGCCAAGCGCGAGGAGCCCGCGCAGCCGGCCCGCACCGAGACCGCGCGCTCGCTCGGCGGACTCGGCACGGTCCCGCAGCGCGAGGAGTCCCCGGCCGAGCCGGCCCCGATGGCGAAGGACACCTCGTCCTCGCAGAGCCCGTCCCCGCAGGTCCCGCCGGCCCGGCCGTACGACAGCTCGGCCGAGGAACTGGATGTCCCGGACTTCCTGAAGTGATCTTGAAGTGATACGGGAGCACAACAGCGTGAGCGGCGCCCACTTCGCTTTCACCGACCGGTGGGGCGGGGTGAGCGCCGCTCCGTACGAGGAGCTCAATCTCGGCGGCGCGGTCGGTGACGACCCCGTCGCCGTCCGTACGAACCGGGAGCTCGCCGCCGGGCGGCTGGGCCTCGACCCGGGCCTCGTCGTCTGGATGAACCAGGTGCACGGCCGGGACGTCGCCGTCGTCGAAGGCCCCTGGGCCGGCGCCGACATCCCCGCGGTGGACGCCGTGGTGACCGCCCGGCGCGGACTGCCGCTCGCGGTCCTCACCGCCGACTGCACCCCGGTGCTGCTGGCCGACCCGGTCGCGGGGGTGGTGGGCGCCGCCCACGCGGGACGCCCCGGAATGGCCGCCGGAGTGGTCCGGGCCGCCGTCGAGGCGATGATCGCACTGGGCGCCGAACCGGCCCGGATGACCGCCAGGACCGGACCCGCGGTCTGCGGACGCTGTTACGAAGTGCCGGAGGCCATGCGGGCGGAGGTCGCCGCGGCGGTACCGGCGGCATGGTCCGAGACCAGCTGGGGCACCCCGGCCATCGACGTCACCGCCGGAGTGCACGCGCAGCTCGAGGCGCTCGGCGTGCGGGACCGGAGCGCGTCACCGGCCTGCACACTGGAGTCGGAAGACCACTACTCGTACCGCCGCGACCGCACCACCGGGCGGCTTGCCGGATATGTCTGGCTGGACCGCGAAAGAGACGACGCATGACCGACCGCAGGACCGAACTCGCCGAGAACCTGGCGCGCGTGGAGGAACGTATCGCCACCGCCTGTGCCGCGGCAGGCCGCAAGCGGGAGGAGGTGACCATGATCGTGGTCACCAAGACCTACCCCGCGAGCGATGTGCGACTGCTGCACGAACTGGGCGTGCGGCACGTCGCCGAGAACAAGGACCAGGAGGCGGCCCCGAAGGCCGCCGCCTGCTCGGATCTGTCGCTCACCTGGCACTTCGTCGGTCAGCTCCAGACCAACAAGGTCCGTTCTGTTGCGGGTTACGCCGATATCGTGCAGTCCGTCGACCGGTTGAAGCTCGTCCGCGCGCTGTCCACGGCTGCGGTGAACGCCGGACGTGAACTGGGGTGCCTGATCCAGGTCGCCCTCGACGCCGAGTCGGGTCGGCAGGGCGACCGTGGAGGCGTCGCGCCCGACGGGATCGAGGAGTTGGCCGCGGCGGTCGAGGGCTCGCCCGGGCTGCGGCTCGACGGACTGATGACGGTGGCGCCGCTGTCGGGGCCGTACGCGGGACGTCAACAGGCTGCGTTCGAGCGGCTGATGGAATTCTCATCCCGCCTGCGCGTGGACCGTCCGGCTGCGAACATGGTGTCAGCAGGGATGAGTGCGGATCTCGAACAGGCAGTGGCGGCCGGAGCGACACACGTGCGCGTCGGTACGGCGGTGCTCGGAGTCCGTCCCCGGCTCGGGTAACGTCGCGAAGCAAGTCGGACCACAGCAGAAAATATGGTCATTTCCGTCGAAAGGCGGACGGGCCCAGTGGATCGCGGGCACTTGGTGACGTAGCCGAACGAAGCCGATCCACCACAGAGCGGAGGACTCAGAGAATGGCCGGCGCGATGCGCAAGATGGCGGTCTACCTCGGCCTCGTGGAGGACGATGGGTACGACGGCCGGGGATTCGACCCCGACGACGACTTCGAACCCGAGATGGAGCCGGAGCCCGAGCGGGACCGCCGGCGGCACCAGCCCCCGCATCAGGTGGAACGAGAAGAGCCGGTGCGTGTGGTCCAGCCGCCCGCGCCGCGCGAACCGGCGCAGCGCGCCGCTTCGCTGGCCGCGGAATCCGGACGTCCGGCACGAATCGCCCCCGTGGCATCCATCACACCTGAACGTCCGAGTCTGGAGAAGAACGCACCGGTGATCATGCCCAAGGTCGTGTCCGAGCGGGAGCCCTACCGCATCACCACGTTGCACCCCCGGACCTACAACGAGGCC
The DNA here is from genome assembly GCF_044757085.1 of Streptomyces sp. NPDC091376. Taxonomy (NCBI): domain Bacteria; kingdom Bacillati; phylum Actinomycetota; class Actinomycetes; order Kitasatosporales; family Streptomycetaceae; genus Streptomyces; species Streptomyces sp. NPDC091376. The sequence continues at coordinate 604,645 of NZ_JBIVUF010000001.1, forward strand.
CGTACCATCGGGGAACACTTCCGTGAGGGCACCCCGGTGATCATGAATCTCACGGAGATGGACGACACCGATGCGAAGCGACTTGTCGACTTTGCCGCGGGACTCGTCTTCGGTCTGCATGGCAGCATTGAGCGGGTGACTCAGAAGGTCTTCCTCCTCTCGCCTGCTAACGTCGATGTCACGGCGGAGGACAAGGCCCGCATCGCAGAGGGCGGGTTCTTCAACCAGAGCTAGAACGAGTCAGAACACAACCGAGGGAACGATCCGGCCGCGAGGCCGACAATGAGAGCCAGGGGAGAGGGAAGCGCGGGATGAGCGTCGCACTGCAGGTGATCTACATCGCGCTGATGTGCTTCCTCATCGTGCTGATCTTCCGGCTGGTCATGGACTACGTCTTCCAGTTCGCCCGCTCGTGGCAACCCGGCAAGGCGATGGTGGTCGTCCTGGAGGCCACCTACACTGTCACCGATCCACCGCTCAAGCTTCTGCGGCGGTTCATTCCGCCGCTGCGTCTCGGGGGCGTGGCACTAGACCTGTCCTTCTTCGTTCTGATGATCATCGTCTACATCCTGATCTCCGTCGTGAGCAGCGTGGGGAGAGGGATGTGAACGATACGGTCTTGCCGACTGCCGACGACTACGTAGAGGTGAAGAAGAGATGCCGCTGACCCCCGAGGACGTGCGGAACAAGCAGTTCACGACCGTCCGCCTCCGAGAAGGCTATGACGAGGACGAGGTCGATGCCTTTCTTGACGAGGTCGAGGCCGAGCTGACTCGCCTGCTCCGCGAGAACGAGGACCTGCGCGCCAAGCTGGCGGCGGCGACCCGTGCGGCCGCGCAGAACCAGCAGCAGCAGGGCATGCGCAAGCCGCCGGAGCCGCAGGACGGCCGCGGTCCCGGTGCTCCCGTGCCCGCCGCCATATCCGGACCGCCGGTCCAGCAGCAGCCCCCGCAGATGGGTCCGCCCCAGCTGCCCGGTGGAGCTCCGCAGCTGCCCGCCGGTCCCGGTGGTCACGGTGGTCACGGTGGTCACGGTCCCCAGGGTCACCCGCAGGGCGGCCCGATGGGTCCCGGCCCGATGCAGGGCGGTCCCATGGGTGGTCCGATGGGCGGCCCCATGGGCGGTCACGGCCCGCAGCTGCCGGGCCAGGGCCCGGGCGGCGACAGCGCGGCCCGAGTGCTCTCCCTTGCCCAGCAGACCGCCGACCAGGCGATCGCGGAGGCCCGTTCCGAGGCCAACAAGATCGTCGGTGAGGCCCGGTCGCGCGCCGAGGGCCTGGAGCGGGACGCCCGCGCCAAGGCCGACGCGCTGGAGCGGGACGCGCAGGAGAAGCACCGCGTCGCGATGGGCTCGCTGGAGTCGGCCCGCGCCACGCTGGAGCGCAAGGTCGAGGACCTGCGCGGCTTCGAGCGCGAGTACCGCACGCGGCTGAAGTCGTACCTGGAGAGCCAGCTGCGTCAGCTGGAGACCCAGGCCGACGACTCGCTGGCCCCGCCGCGGACCCCCGCGGCCGCGTCGCTGCCGCCTTCCCCGTCGATGGCTCCGGCCGGCGCGGGTGCCCCGTCCTTCGGCAACCAGACGATGGGCGGCAACCAGCAGATGGGCGGCGCTCCGTCGTACGGCGGTCAGCAGCAGATGTCGCCGGCGATGACCCAGCCGATGGCACCGGTGCGGCCGCAGGGCCCGCAGCCGATGCAGCAGGCGCCGTCGCCGATGCGCGGATTCCTCATCGACGAGGACGACAACTGACGGCGGGCTGCCGCGCGATGAGCGCGTAGCCGTCGGCAGGCTCCAGGGCCGGGCCCGGGACAACATGTCCCGGGCCCGGCCCTGTTGTGTGCGCGGAACCGGTTTCGCGAGCCCGTCCGCCCCCGTAACCCGGTGCCTCGACCGCCGAGAAGGCCGGTGGTCGCAGCCCGTCAGGCGTGCGAGAACCGGGGTCCCCTCGCGGCGGAGCCGCACATCGACGGAGCCGCTGGAAGCGCGGGAAAGGCCGACGGGCCCGGCCGCAGACGCGACCGGGCCCGTCGGGCGTTCGTTCTCAGACCTTGCGCAGGCGGAAGGCCAGGGACAGCCCCTCGTCCGTGAACGGGGCGCCGTACGCGTCGTCGGCGTCGCCCATGGCGAAGTCCGTCGCCAGCACCTCGTCCGCGATCAGCGAGGCGTGGTCCGCGAGGGCCGAAGTGACCTCGGGGTCCTCGGAGGACCAGCGGAGCGCGATGCGGTCCGCCACGTCCAGGCCGCTGTTCTTACGGGCCTCCTGGATCAGCCGGATCGCGTCACGGGCCAGGCCCGCGCGCCGCAGCTCCGGAGTGATCTCCAGATCCAGGGCGACCGTCGCGCCCTGGTCCGAGGCGACCGACCAACCCTCGCGCGGGGTCTCCGTGATGATGACCTCCTCGGGGGAGAGGGTCACCTCCTCGCCGTTCACCGTCACCGACGCGGAGCCGGAGCGCAGCGCCAGCGACAGCGCCGCCGCGTCCGCCGCCGCGACCGCCTTGGCGACGTCCTGGACCCCCTTGCCGAAGCGCTTGCCCAGCGCCCGGAAGTTCGCCTTCGCCGTCGTGTCGACGAGCGAGCCCCCGACCTCGGACAGGGAGGCCAGCGAGGAGACGTTGAGCTCCTCGGTGATCTGCGTGTGCAGCTCCGGGGACAGCGTCTCGAAGCCCGTCACCGCGACCAGCGCACGCGACAGCGGCTGGCGGGTCTTGACGCCGGACTCCGCGCGGGTGGCGCGGCCGAGCTCGACCAGCCGGCGCACCAGCGCCATCTGCTGGGACAGCGCCGGGTCGATTGCCGACAGGTCCGCGTCGGGCCAGGTGGACAGGTGGACGGACTCGGGAGCCTCGGGAGCCACCGGGACCACCAGGTCCTGCCAGACCCGCTCCGTGATGAACGGGGTCAGCGGCGCCATCAGCCTGGTGACGGTCTCGATCACGTCGTGGAGCGTGCGCAGCGCGGCCGCGTCGCCCTGCCAGAAGCGGCGGCGCGAGCGGCGCACGTACCAGTTCGACAGATCGTCGACGAACGACGAGATCAGCTTGCCGGCGCGCTGCGTGTCGTAGGCCTCCAGGGCCTGCGTCACCTGGTCCACGAGCGCGTGCAGCTCGGAGAGCAGCCAGCGGTCGAGAACCGTGCGGTCCTTCGGCGCCGGGTCGGCGGCCGACGGCGCCCAGCCCGACGTACGGGCGTACAGCGCCTGGAACGCCACCGTGTTCCAGTACGTCAGCAGCGTCTTGCGCACGACCTCCTGGATCGTGCCGTGACCCACGCGCCGGGCCGCCCAGGGCGAGCCGCCGGCCGCCATGAACCAGCGCACCGCGTCCGCGCCGTGCTGGTCCATCAGCGGGATCGGCTGCAGGATGTTGCCCAGGTGCTTGGACATCTTGCGGCCGTCCTCGGCGAGGATGTGGCCGAGGCACACCACGTTCTCGTACGACGACTTGTCGAAGACCAGCGTGCCGACCGCCATCAGCGTGTAGAACCAGCCGCGGGTCTGGTCGATCGCCTCCGAGATGAACTGCGCCGGGTAGCGCTTCTCGAAGATCTCCTTGTTCTTGTACGGGTAGCCCCACTGCGCGAACGGCATCGAACCCGAGTCGTACCAGGCGTCGATGACCTCGGGGACGCGGGTCGCGGTCCGCCCGCAGCCGTCCTGCGGGCAGGCGAAGGTGATCTCGTCGATGAACGGGCGGTGCGGGTCCAGCGAGGACTGGTCCGTGCCCGTCAGCTCGGTCAGCTCGGCGAGGGAGCCCACGCACGTCGGGTGGTTCTCCTCGCAGCGCCAGATCGGCAGCGGCGTGCCCCAGTAGCGGTTGCGGGAGAGTGCCCAGTCGATGTTGTTGTTCAGCCAGTCCCCGTACCGGCCGGTCTTGACCGAGTCCGGGAACCAGTTCGTGTTCTCGTTCTCCTCGAGGAGCCGGTCCTTGATCGCGGTCGTACGGATGTACCAGGACGGCTGCGCGTAGTAGAGCAGCGCCGTGTGGCACCGCCAGCAGTGCGGATAGCTGTGCTCGTACGGGATGTGCTTGAAGAGCAGCCCGCGGCCGTCCAGGTCCTTCGTGAGCGCCTCGTCGGCCTTCTTGAAGAAGACCCCGCCGACCAGCGGCACGTCCTCCTCGAAGGTGCCGTCCGGGCGGACCGGGTTCACGACCGGCAGGCCGTACTGGCGGCAGACCTTGAGGTCGTCCTCACCGAAGGCGGGGGACTGGTGGACCAGACCCGTACCGTCCTCGGTCGTCACGTACTCGGCGTTGACGACGTAGTGGGCGGGCTGGTCGAAGGGGACGAGCCGGAAGGGGCGCTCGTACGTCCAGCGCTCCATCTCGGCGCCCGTGAACGTCCGGCCCGTGGCCTCCCAGCCTCCCCCTGGGCCCTGCGGCCCGTGAGGTGCCCCCACGCCGAGGGCCTTCTCCAGCAGCGGCTGCGCGACGACGAGCTGCTCCTCGCCGTTCGTCGCCACGACGTAGGTGACCTCGGGGTGCGCGGCCACCGCGGTGTTCGAGACCAGCGTCCACGGGGTCGTCGTCCAGACGAGCAGCGAGGCCTCGCCCGCCAGCGGGCCGGACGTCAGCGGGAAGCGGACGAAGACGGAGGGGTCGACGACCGTCTCGTAGCCCTGCGCCAGCTCGTGGTCGGACAGGCCGGTGCCGCAGCGAGGGCACCAGGGGGCGACCCGGTGGTCCTGGACCAGCAGTCCCTTGTCGAAGATCTCCTTCAGGGACCACCAGACCGACTCGATGTACTCGGGGTCCATCGTCCGGTACGCCTCGTCGAGGTCGACCCAGTAGCCCATCCGGGTCGTGAGCTCGGCGAACGCGTCCGTGTGGCGGGTCACCGACTCACGGCACTTGGCGTTGAACTCCGCGATGCCGTACGCCTCGATGTCCTTCTTGCCGTTGAAGCCGAGCTCCTTCTCGACGGCGAGCTCGACGGGCAGGCCATGGCAGTCCCAGCCGGCCTTGCGGGCCACGTGGTAGCCGCGCATGGTGCGGAAACGAGGGAAGACGTCCTTGAAGACGCGGGCCTCGATGTGGTGGGCGCCGGGCATGCCGTTCGCGGTGGGCGGGCCCTCGTAGAAGACCCACTCGGGGCGGCCCTCGGACTGGTCGAGGCTCTTCGCGAAGACCTTGTTCTCGCGCCAGAAGTCGAGCACGGCGTGCTCCAGCGCGGACAGGTCGACCTGGGCGGGTACCTGGCGGTACTGCGGCGGCGTCATGTAGGAGCTCCTCCAACGGTGTCTCTTCCGTCGGAGGGACGAGAGCCGATGCGCTCCCGCGGTACCACCCTCCTTGGCCCTCCGGCGCACGGCCGGTGAGCCCCCTCATTGGGGTCGCGATGCCGGGTCTACTGGCCTGGCGGATTCCCGCAGACGTTCTTCCGGCGGCTCCGGGGTGATGCTTCGCACCGCGCTCGCCCCCGGGCTCTCACCGTCCCCGGGTCGCTCATGGCTGCGTACGACGCTACTGGTCCCCATCCACGCCTTTCGCTGCGCCCAGTGTACGGGCCCGGGCGCGGCGCGGCAGACCGGTTTTCCGCGACGCGAGGCGGGGCCCTTCGCGGGCCGTGCACCGGCCCCGCGCGCGACCCGGGACCGGCCCCGCGCATGACCCGAATGGGCATACGGAGCCGTGCCGGATCCGGTGGCTCCGCCCCGGCGGATTAGGGGGCGGGGAGCTGGGCACAACGGATGCAGGCTCGCGTTCGGTGAGGCGCGGGGCGGGCCCGAGAGGCGGCGTGCCCCGTTGCCGCGGCGCTGGGGTCGATTTATCGTCCCAGCACGAATCGCGAGCAAGATCACAATATGTGAAGGGGCCGCGGCCATGGTGGCGAAGAAGACCGCCGTGAAGAAGACGGCGTCAGCGAGGTCCACCGCCGCTGCGGGGGCGGCGGCCAAGGACACGAACGGCAAGAAGCGCATCGTCGCGAAGAAGACCACCAGGAAGGTGACCGACGCCGACGCGTCCGGAGCCGGCGCGCACAATGCGCACGACGCGGCCGGGGCCGAGGCCGCGGCACTCGACGGGAAGACCGGGAAGCAGACCGCGGCCGCGAAGGAGCCGGCGAAGAAGGCGGCCAGGAAGACGGCGAAGAAGGCGACCGCCAAGGCCACCGACGCGAAGCGGACCGCGACGGAGAGGAAGATCGCGAGCGGGAAGCAGACCGCGACCGAGAAGACCGCGTCGGGGAAGAGGACCGCGACGGCGGAGAAGGCCACGACGGCGGAGAAGACCACGCCGGTGACGAAGACCGCGGCCGCGAGGAAGAGCACCCCGGGCAAGCAGGCGGCGGGGCGCTCGACGGCGTCCTCCTCAGCGGCGGCGGCGAAGGCGACGGGCAGTGGGGCGGCTGCGAAGGCAGGCGCCAGGAAGGCCGCCACGGCGGCCAAGGAGGCGGCCGAGGCCGCGGAGCAGACGGGAGCCAGCACGGTGGCAGCCAAGAAGAGCGCGGGCGGGTCCGGTACGGCCACGAAGGACACCGCGTCGGCGGTGCCGCAGGCCCGTGTCGCCGCCGCGCCGGGAGAGCTCGCGGTACGGCCCGGCGAGGACCCGTGGACGCCGGAGGAGGTCGCCGAGGCGCGCGCCGAGCTGGAGAGCGAGCTGGCCCGGCTCACGGCCGAGATCAGCCACTCCGAGGAATCGCTGACCGGGCTGATGCGCGACTCCGGGGACGGAGCGGGCGACGACCAGGCGGACACTGGCACCAAGAACATCACGCGGGAGCACGAGATGGCGCTCGCCGCCAACGCCCGCGAGATGGTCGAGCAGACCGAGCGTGCGCTGCACCGCCTCGACGCCGGGACCTACGGCCTCTGCGAGATCTGCGGCAAGCCGATCGGGAAGGCCCGGATGCAGGCGTTCCCGAGGGCCACGCTCTGCGTGGAGGACAAGCAGAAGCAGGAGCGGCGGGGCTGAGCCTCCACTCGCCGAGTACGGGCCCGTGCACGGGCCCGTCCTCGCGTCGGCGGGGCCCGGCTGGACCGGGCTGCTCGTCCTCGCGTCGACGGGACCCGGGACCGGGGCCCGTACTCGGCGTGGCTGCGGCGCGGTGGCCCGGGTCGGGTCCGTACGTGTGTGCCGTACCCTCGTGACCAGTCAGGCACCTAGGTTGAGGGACTCACGTGGCAGAGGCGGAGAGCATCATCGGTACGCCGGACGTAGACGACGAGGCTGCGGCTCCCGCCGAGCAGCCCAGGGGCAGGCGCCGGATCCTCGTGCTGTTCGCCGTGGCCGCCGTGGCGTACCTGCTGGACCTCGGCAGCAAGATGCTCGTGGTGGCGAAGCTGGAGCACCACCAGCCGATCGAGGTCATCGGCGATCTGCTGAAGTTCGAGGCCGTGCGCAACCCCGGCGCCGCCTTCGGCTTCGGCGAGGCGTTCACGATCATCTTCACCATCATCGCCGCCGTGGTGATCGTGGTGATCGCGCGGCTGGCGCGCAAGCTCTACAGCGTGCCGTGGGCGATCGCGCTCGGGCTGCTGCTGGGCGGTGCGCTGGGCAATCTGACCGACCGGATCTTCCGTTCGCCGGGCGTCTTCCAGGGCGCGGTCGTCGACTTCATCGCGCCCGCCCACTTCGCCGTGTTCAACCTGGCCGACTCGGCGATCGTGTGCGGTGGCATCCTCATCGTGATCCTTTCCTTCAAGGGCCTGGACCCCGACGGGACCGTCCACAAGGACTGACCCGGGTGGATCGGGTCATCCACAGGGCGGGGCCGGTCACAGGACCGGACAAGGCATACTCGACGGGTGAGCACGATTCCGGAAACCCGCACCCTGCCCGTACCCGACGGCCTCGAGGGCGAGCGTGTCGACGCCGCCATCTCCCGCATGTTCGGCTTCTCGCGTACGAAGGCGGCTGAGCTGGCGGCCGCCGGCAAGGTGCAGGTCGACGGCTCCGTCGTAGGAAAGTCCGAGCGTGTGCACGGCGGGGCGTGGCTCGAGGTGGAGATGCCGCAGGCGCCCGCACCCGTCCAGATCGTCGCCGAGCCGGTCGAGGGCATGGAGATCGTGCACGACGACGACGACATCGTCGTGATCGTGAAGCCGGTCGGCGTGGCCGCCCACCCCAGCCCCGGCTGGACGGGCACGACGGTGATCGGCGGTCTCGCGGCGGCGGGGTACCGGATCTCGACATCGGGCGCGGCGGAGCGGCAGGGCATTGTGCACCGGCTGGACGTGGGCACGTCCGGACTGATGGTGGTCGCCAAGTCCGAGCGGGCGTACACCCTCCTGAAGCAGCAGTTCCGGGAGCGCACGGTCGACAAGCGGTACCACGCCCTGGTGCAGGGCCACCCGGACCCGCTGAGCGGCACGATCGACGCGCCCGTCGGCCGCCACCCCCAGCACGACTACAAGTGGGCGGTGACGGCCGAGGGCAAGCCCTCCGTCACCCACTACGACCTGATCGAGGCGTTCCGGGCCGCTTCGCTGCTGGACATCAAGCTGGAGACGGGGCGTACGCACCAGATCCGGGTGCACATGTCGGCCCACCGGCACCCCTGCGTCGGCGATCTGACCTACGGCGCGGACCCGACCATGGCGAAACGGCTGGGGCTGACCCGGCAGTGGCTGCACGCGGTGCGGCTCGGCTTCGAGCACCCCTCGGACGGCCAGTGGGTCGAGTTCGCCAGTGACTACCCCGCCGATCTGCGGTCGGCGCTCGACAGGATCGCGGCGGAGAGCGCATGAGCGACCACGGCGGCCCCAGCGACGGCCACAGCGGCCGGGCCGGCTCCGGCGGCGGCTATGCCGTGCGGGAGGCGACGGACCCGGCGGACCGTGAGGCGTGCTTCGCGGTGCGCAAGGAGGTCTTCGTCGTCGAGCAGCGGGTGCCCCAGGAGATCGAGTACGACGCGTACGACGCGGCGGACGCGGACACGGTCCATGTGCTGGCCGTCGGCCCGGACGGCCCGCTGGGCACGGGCCGGCTGCTGTACGGTCCGGCCGCGGCCGGCAAGACCGGCGGTGACGCCTCGGTCGGCTCGCTCGGCCGTCTCGCGGTGACCAAGGCCGCGCGGGGCCTCGGCGTCGGAGCGGCGCTGGTACGCGCGATCGAGTCCGCGGCCCGGGCGCGTGGTCTGCGTGCGGTCGACCTGCATGCGCAGACGCATGCCCTCGCGTTCTACGAGCGGCTGGGGTACGAGGCGTACGGTCCGGAGTTCCCGGACGCCGGCATTCCGCACCGCGCGATGCGACGGGCCCTTTAGCGGCGGTGCCCGGTCCCCGTCGTCCGACGGGGCTCGACGCGAGCCCATGGACGGAGCCGAGGACCGTACGGCGGGGCACGCGACGGAGCCACGGCTCGGGAAGTCGGCCGTAGCGGGGGTGGATTCGGGGCAAATCGGCACAATCGCATGGCAGGCTTGACGCTCCGACGTCGATGCCTCGACCGCCGAGGGGTGCTCCGTGGACCAACTGGCCCTGCTGTTCGTGCTGTTGCTGGGGGCCGTGGTGACCGTGCCGCTCGGGGAGCGGCTGGGGCTTCCGGCGCCTGTGCTGATGACCCTCGTCGGGGCCGTCCTCGCGCTGCTGCCCTTCGTCCCGAACGTCGCGCTGCCGCCCGAGTACATCCTTCCCCTGCTGCTGCCGCCGCTGCTGTACGCCGCCGTCCAGCGCACCTCCTGGCGGCAGTTCACCGCCAACGTCCGGCCGATCCTGCTGCTCGCCGTCGCGCTGGTCTTCGTCACCACGGCGGCGGTCGCGGCCGTCGCCCACGCCGCCGTCCCCGGACTGCCGATCGCCGCCGCGGTCGTGCTCGGCGCGCTCGTCGCCCCGCCCGATCCCGTCGCCGCGACCGCTGTCGCGGGCACTCTCGGGCTGCCCCGCAGACTGGTGTCGATCCTGGAGGGCGAAGGGCTCTTCAACGACGTGACCGCGATCGTGCTCTACCACGTGGCGATCGGGGCGGTGGTCAGCGGATCGTTCTCCTGGCCGGAGGCGGCCTGGGAACTCGTGCTCTCCGCCGTGGTGGCCGTGGCGGTCGGTCTCGCGCTCGGCTGGCTGTCCAACCGGCTCATGAGCCTGCTCGGCGATGCCACCCTGCAGATCGGGCTCACGCTGCTCGTGCCGTTCATCAGCTATGTGCTGGCGGAGGACCTGCTGGGCTCGGGCGTGCTGGCCGTTCTGGTGACGGCCCTCTATCTCGCCGAGAACGCCGCCGACGCGGACGACGTCTTCTGGCGGCTCGCGGGCAACACGTTCTGGCAGATCGTGGACACCCTGGTCACCGGGGTCGCGTTCGGGCTCATCGGGCTCGAACTCCACCATGTCTTCGGCACCGCCCTCGTGGGGGAGGCCGGCCTGATGGGGTGGGCCGCGCTCGTCGTCGGGGTCGTCGTCGGCGTACGGCTGCTGTACCTGCTGCCCGCCACCTGGCTCACCAAGCGGCTGCACAAGCGGCGCGACTACGACGAGGAGATCCCCGTCGGCTGGCGCGAGACCGTGGTCATGTGGTGGTCCGGGATGCGGGGTGTCGCGTCGGTCGCGCTGGCGCTGGCTATTCCGCTGCGGACCGATGACGGGGCGCCGTTCCCGGCCCGCGACGAGATCATCTTCATCGCCTTCGCGGTGATCATGACGACCCTGGTCGCGCAGGGACTCACACTGCCCTGGCTGGTGAAGCGGCTCGGTGTACGGGCGGACACGGATGCCGAGCGGGCACTGGAGCGTCAGCTCGCACTGCGCGCGGCCAAGGCGGCCAAGCACCGGCTGAAGGAGATCGAGGAGGTCGAGGAGCTGCCGGAGGACATCGCCGAGCGGCTGCAGCGAGCGGCGTACGACATCGGCACCCGGATCAGCCCGAACATCGTCGACGAGGAACGGCGCGAGTGGTTCGCCAAGAGGGCCGGCCGGCAGCGCACCCTCCAGCGCGTCCAGCGCGAGATGCTCTCGGCCGCACGCCATGAAGTGCTCGCGGCACGCAGCGAGCCGGGCGCCGACCCCGAGGTGGTGGACCGGGTGCTGCTGCAACTCGACGTCCGCAGCCTCCGCTGACCCGGACCGCCGGCACGGGCCCCTCTGCCCCCGGAGCTCTGCCCCCGGAGCTCTGCCCCGAACCTCAGCCCTCGGACTTCTGCCCCCGGACCTGCCCTCGGACCGCTGACGTCGACGCTGATCCGAACCGTTGATCCGAAGTGCCGTCCACCGGGTCGCCGTCGGCCGGATCCCGGGAGTCCGGTCGTAGGATCACGGCATGGCGCGCACCGTGGTGATCAGTGGTGGAGGTACCGGGATCGGGCTCGCGGCGGCGGAGGCGTTCGCCGCGGACGGGGAGCAGGTGCTGCTGGTCGGACGGCGCGAGGAGGTCCTCGCGCGGGCGGCCGAGCGGATTCCCGGCGCCCGCTACTGCGCCGCCGATCTCAGCGAACCCCAAGGCGCCCGCCGTGTGGCCGTGTTCGCCGAGCGGGAGTACGGCACCGTCGACGTGCTCGTGCACAGCGCGGGCGGCAACGGGAGGCTGGAGCAGCAGCCCGGGTTCGAGGACCCGCTGGACGCCGTCGCCCACGACTGGACCGTCAACTTCCGGCTCAACACGCTCACGGCGACGCTGCTGACCGAGGCCCTCAAGGACCACCTGGCCACGCCCGGCGGCCGGGTGCTCTTCCTCAGCTCCATCGCCGCCTACCGTGGTTCGGGCTCGGGTGCCTACGCCGCCTCGAAGGCCGCCCTGCACCCGTACGCGCACGACCTCGCCCGCCAACTCGGGCCGCGCGGCATCACGGTGAACCTGGTCGCGCCCGGCTTCATCGAGGAGACCGGGTTCTTCGGCGGCGAGATCCCGGGCGAGCGCCGCCAGAGACTCGTCGCGGAGACCTCCACCGGCCGGGCCGGGCACCCGGGCGATGTCGCCCAGACCCTGCGCTGGCTGGCCTCACCCGCCGCCGGCCACATCACGTCCCAGGTCATCCAGGTCAACGGCGGAGCGGAGCGCGGCCACTAGGAGGTGCCGGGCTCCGCTCCACGTCCGCTGCCGCGCACGGGCGGCGCAGGCCCTAACCGCGGCCCGTGCGGTGGACGGACTCGTCGGGTGGCGTGTGTTCGCCCGGGGGCTCGGCGGCGCGTGCGGTCGCGATGTGCGGCAGTGCGTAGGGATGGTGGTCGCAGAGCCAGGCGATCAGCTGTTCGCGCACCGCGCACCGGACCGTCCAGACGTCGTCCGCGTCCTTCGCGGTGACCACGGCGCGCACGACCATCGTGTTCGGCGTGGTGTCCGTGACCGCGAGGGACCAGTCGCGGCCGTCCCAGGCCGGGCATCCGCGCAGGACGTCATGGAGCTTCTCGCGCATCTCGTGCACCGGCGCCGAGTGGTCCAGGTGGAAGAAGACCGTCCCGGTCATCTGCACCCCGCCGCGCGACCAGTTCTCGAACGGCTTGCTGGTGAAGTACGACACCGGCATCGTGATGCGGCGCTCGTCCCAGGTGCGCACCGCGAGGAAGGTGAGGGTGATCTCCTCGACCGTTCCCCACTCGCCGTCCACGACCACCGTGTCGCCGATCCGCACCATGTCGCCGAACGCGATCTGCAGGCCCGCGAAGAGATTGCCCAGCGTCGACTGGGCCGCGATGCCGGCGACGATGCCGAGGACACCGGCGGAGGCGAGCATCGACGCGCCGACCGCCCGCATCGCGGGGAACGTGAGCAGCATCGCCGCGACCGCCACGACGCCGACCACCGCGATGACGACCCGCTGGATCAGCGTGACCTGCGTACGGACCCGGCGCACACGTGCCGGATCGCGCGTGACGGCGGCGTACCGGGTGTACGAGGATTCGACGACGGCCGTCGCGATCCGCACCACCAGCCAGGCCGAGGCGCCGATGAGCACCAGCGTCAGCAACTGCCCGATGCCCGCCTCGTGCTGCTGCACCGTCGCGATCTCGGCCTGCCGGAAGGTGCCTCTCAGCAGTGCCGAGCCGAGCACGAACTGCAGCGGGACGCGGCAGCGGCGCAGCATGCCCCACAGCGGGGTCTCGGTGTGCCGGGAGTCGGCGCGACGAAGCAGCACATCGGTCAGCCACCCCACGAGCAGCGTGAGGACGACCGAGCCGCCGATGACGATCAACGGACGCAGCACGTTTTCCATGTCCTCGAACGTAACCTGACCGCATGGACATCATGCTTTTCCATTCGACATACGGTCTGCGCCCGGCCGTGCTCGCCGCCGCCGAGCGCCTCCGGGCGGCCGGACACCAGGTGTGGACGCCCGATCTCTTCGAGGGTCGGGTCTTCGACTCGGTCGAGGAGGCCAGGGAGTACAAGAGCGAGGTCGGCGTGGACGAGCTGCTGAAGCGGGCGATCCTGGCCGCCGCGCCCCACTCCGAGCGCGGACTCGTGTACGGGGGCTTCTCGCTGGGCGCGGCCATCGCCCAGAACCTGGCGCTGGGCGACGAGAAGGCGCGCGGCCTGCTCCTGCTGCACGGTACGTCCGACATCGCGGAGGACGCCAAGGTGGACGAGCTGCCCGTACAGCTCCATGTCGCCGACCCCGACCCGTTCGAGCCGCACGACTGGCTGACCGCCTGGTATCTGCGGATGGGCAGGGCCGGGGCGGACGTCGAGGTCCACCGTTACCCGGGCGCCGGGCATCTGTACACGGATCCGGATCTGCCCGACCACGACGCTCAGGCCGCCGAGCAGACCTGGCGCGTGGCGCTCGGTTTCCTGGAATCCCTGTAGGGGCCAGGAGCCAGGAGCCAGGAGCCAGGAGCCAGGAGCCAGGGGCTACGGGCGCGTGCAGCGGCCCGAGGGGTCGCTCGCCGGCGGACGGCACTGCAGGCCGAAGTCGTCCGCGCTCGTGCTCAGATAGCGGGCGAAACAGGTGTTCGCCGTGGTCCTGCCGCGCTCCGCGCAGAACGCGAGAGCGGCCCGGCCGTCGGCGAACGGCCCCGGTGCGTAGATCACCCAGTAGCCCGGCCGCAACGAGGCGTAGCCGTCGCTGCGTACGTACTCGGCCTCGGGCACGGTCTCGCGGACCTTGGCGAGCCGCTGGTCCCGTGCGCCCGTGCCGGAACCGACGGGTTCGGAGAAGAGCTGGGCGATCCAGCGCCCCGAGGACGCGGGCGGGGTGTCGCCCGGCGGGGCCGGCGCGGTGACGGTCACTGTTGGAGCCGCACTCGCCGGTGGTGCGGTCGGGGACGTGGTCGTGGGCGGCGGCGTGCTGGGCGCCGTGCTCGTCGCGCCGCCGGAGCCCTTCGCGCCCCCCGTGGTCTCCGTCTCCGAGCCGCGCAAGGCGAGAACGAGCGCGGTCGCGGCGGTGACCGCGACGGCCACGGCGATCGCGGCGACGACCACGGGTGCACGGCCCGGCCGTTGCCGCTCCGGGAGAGACGGCGGCCGCGTCGGCTGCGGAACCGTCGGTCGCGGACTGTCGAGCCGGGTGGGCACGGGAGGCACCGGCCAGGGCGCGGATTCCGGCGGCCGCGCCGTCGAGGTCGGCTGTACCCAGTACGGCGTCGTCCCCGACTCCACCTGCGCCAGCATCGCGTCGAGCCGTGCCGCGTCGGGTCGCGCCGACGGGTCCCGTACGAGCAGCGCCTGCAGCACGGGCGCCAGCGGCCCGGAGCGCACCGGTGGGGGCACCGGGTCGTCGAGCACGGCCGCCAGCGTCGCCAGCGTGGTCGCCCGGCGCAACGGACTGACGCCCTCCACGCACACGTACAGCACGAGCCCGAGCGACCACAGGTCCGACGCGGGATCGTCGTCGTGACCGCGGACGCGTTCCGGTGCGATGAACTCGGGCGAGCCGACCAGCTCACCCGTGGCGGTGAGCGACGTCGAGCCCTGGAGCGCCGCGATCCCGAAGTCGGTGAGTACGGCGTCGGCGGCACCACCCGGGCCGCCGGGCCCGGCGGGACTCTCGGGCCGCAGCAGGACGTTGGCGGGCTTCACGTCCCGGTGCTGGATGCCCGCCGCGTGTGCGGCGCTGAGGGCGGAGAGCGTCTGGCGGCCGATGCGTGCCGCTTCCCGCGGGGTCAACGAGCCCTGGGAGAGGCGGTCCTGGAGCGAGATGCCCGGCACCAGAGCCATCACGATCCACGGATGCGGCCGCACGTCCACGATGTGATGGACCGTCACCACATGGGGGTGGTTGAGCCGGGCGAGCGCCCGCGCCTCACGCAGGACGCGTTCGCGCACCGCGTCGGACGTGGAGGCGTCGGGACGGACCGCCTTCAGCGCGACTTCGCGGTGGAGCACGGTGTCGCGAGCCCGCCACACCGTGCCCATTCCGCCGCTGCCGAGCGGCTCGATCAGCTCGAACCGCCCGTCGATCAGTTCCCCCGGCGCATTCATGGCGCCAGGTTAGAGGAATCTGAACGGCCGTTGCTCAGAGCACCGGCCGGCTGACCCGCTCGACCTTCTGCGTCCCGTTGAGCGTGCGGTACGAACGCGCCCAGGAGGCCGTCGCGTCCTGACGCGTCTTGTCGGAGAGCGTGTAGTAGTCCATCTGCGAGTGCTCGGCGGTCACATCGAGGACGCCGTACCCGTGATGGTCCATGTCGAGCCACTTCACATGGCGGTTGGCGGCCTTGACGGCGGTGGCCGCGACCAGGGACAGCGTGCCCGGCGCGACGTGCAGGATCTCGTCGAGGTTGTCGGACGTCACCGACGTCACCACGAACTCGGTCGCGGCCGACTGCGACAGCGGGTACGTCGCCGCCTTCACCGGAACGTCGTTGGCCCACGCCATGTGGATGTCGCCGGTGAGGAAGACGGTGTTCTTGATGCCGCGGTCCGTCAGATGCTTCAGCAGCTCCTTGCGGTCGTCCGTGTAGCCGTCCCACTGGTCGACGTTGACCGCGAGGCCCTCCTTGGGCAGACCGAGCAGGTCGGCGATCGGCTCCAGCAGATAGGCGGGTACGGAGCCGAAGGCGACCGGCGAGATCATCACCGACGTACCGACCAGCTTCCAGGTCGCGTCCGAGGACGCCAGGCCCGACTTGAGCCAGTCCAGCTGGGCGCGGCCGGTGATCGTGCGCTCCGGGTCGTCGACCGTGCCGCTGCCCACGGACGCCTGCTGCGAGCGGAACGAGCGCAGATCGAGCAGATGCAGGTCGGCCAGCTTGCCGAAGCGCAGCCGGCGGTAGACCGTGCCCTCCGTCGAGGCGCGCACGGGCATCCACTCGAAGTAGGCCCGCTTGGCGGCCGCGGCGCGGGCCGCGTAGTCGCCCTCGGTGCCCGGCGTGTGGTTCTCCGCGCCCCCGGACCAGGCGTCGTTGGCTATCTCGTGGTCGTCCCAGATCGCGATGAGCGGGTGGGCGGCGTGCAGCGACTGGAGGTCGGCGTCGGTCTTGTAGTTGCCGTGCCGGGTGCGGTAGTCGGCGAGCGTGGTGATCTCGTGCCGGGGCTCGTGGCGCCGTACGACCTCGTCCTCGGCCGGGTAGCCGCCGGTGCCGTACTCGTAGATGTAGTCGCCGAGATGGAGGACCGCGTGCAGATCGGCGCGGGCCGCCAGATGCCGGTACGCGGAGAAGTAGCCCGACTCCCAGTTGGCGCAGGAGACGACACCGAAGCGGACACCGGACGCGGCGGCGTCGACGGCGGGCGCGGTGCGGGTGCGGCCGACGGCGGAGACCGCGGTGCCGGAGGTGAAGCGGAAGTAATAGGTGGTGCCGGGGCGCAGGCCCCTGACGTCGACCTTGACGGTGTGGTCGGAGGTGGCGGTGGCGGTGGTGAGTCCGCCGGAGACGACGGCGGTGAACGCCTTGTCCTCGGCGATCTCCCAGCGCACCTCGGTGGCGGCGCCCTTGCCGGAGCCGGGAACGGCGTCCGGGGCGGGCGTGACCCGGGTCCACAGCAGCACACCGTCGGGCAGCGGGTCGCCCGAGGCGACACCATGGAGGAACGCGGGGGCCGACTCGGCGGCGGAAGCGGAGGACGCGGCGGCGCCGGCCAGAACGGGCGCGGCGACAGCGGTGGCGGCAGCGGCCTTGACGACCGTGCGGCGGCTCGGAGTTGTGGTGAGTCTACTGGTCACGGGCGGTCAGCCTACTGACCGGTACGGCGAACGGGCAGACGAATTCAGAGAATTCGTCTGCCCGTCCTTCGAGCGCTACCGAGCGCTCTCCATGTGGGCCGTCAGCCCTTGAGCGCCTTGTCGATCGCGGCGTTGAACTGCTCGACCGTCATGGGCGCGTTCTCGCTGCCGTCCGCGGTCACCTTCTTGCCGTCCATCTTCAGCGTCGGCGTACCCGTCACACCGCTGTCGCTGAAGGTCTGGGACATCTTCAGCGCCCAGGGGTCGAAGGTGCCGTTCTCGACGTTCTTCTTGAACTCGGCGTTCCCCTTGAGCGCGCCGACCGAGTTCGCGACCTCCAGCAGGTACGAGTCCTTGGCGAACTTGTCCTCGCTCTCCTCGGGGTGGAACTTCGCCGAGTAGAGCGCCGCCTTGTACTCCGTGAAGGCTTCGGGACTGACGTCGAGCGCGGCGCCCAGGGCGGAGAGGGCGTTCTTGGAGCCCTCGCCGCTGTCGGCGTTGTCGATGAACGTGGCGCCGATGTACTTCACCTTGTACTTGCCGGCGTCGACGTCCTTCTTGACCGTCTCGCCGACCGCCTGCTCGAAGGTCGCGCAGATCGGGCAGCGCGAGTCCTCGTAGATCTCCAGGGTCTTCTTCGCGGCGGGCTTGCCGATGACGACCGTCGTGCCGTTCTCGCCCTCGGTGTTCTTGGGCTTGACGACCTTCGCGTCCTTCGCGGCCTCCCAGGCCGTGGGCTTGTTGGCCTGCATGACGGCATAGCCGATGCCGCCCGCCGCGATCAGTACGCCGACCGTCGAAAGGGCGACGATGATCTGCCGCCTGGCCTTGTCCTTCTTCGCCTGGCGCTCGCGCTCCGCGCGCATCCGCTCGCGGGCGGCAGCCTTGTTGGCCTTGCTGTTGCGTGCACTCATGATCGTGTTCTCCGTGGGAAAGGGGTGGTCGGGCGGGGGACTGCCGGGGCTCAGACGAGAGCCGGAGCCGGCAGCGGCGGTCCCCTGCGTCGCACGGACTGCACGAAGTGGCGGGTACGGGCGGCGTGCGTCCGTACCGGGGAGGGCATCGCGGAACGGGCGCCGGCGCGGGCGCCGCGGACGACGGCGACGGCTGTCAGCAGTGGCCGGAACGCCGCCACCGCCGCCGTCCGCAGCAGACCCGCGAGCGCCGACTCGCCGTGCCGCAGCCAGGCCGCGGCGACAAGCCCGACCGACACGTGGGCGGCGAGCAGCAGCCAGGGCACGGACGGGTCCGGGGAGTCGATCAGTGCCGCCATGTGCCCCTCGGCCGAGGCGACGCCTGGCAGGGGCGCACCGGCGCTGCGGCCGCACAGCACGTCCACCCCGACCGCGCGCAGCGCACCGGCGACCGGCCCGCCGGCGGCGCCGTAACAGACGTGCTGGCCGGTGGTGAAGACGGTGTCCGCGGCCAGCTCCAGCGGGACCAGCACGGCCGCGATCGGCCCGTATCCGCGCTCGCGTCCCGCCAGCGCGTAGGTGAGCAGGAACACCCCGGCGGCGACGGCGGCGACGGTCGGCAGCGGCAGCGGCACCTGCGACAGCAGCACGTGGGAGGCCGCGGACAGCGTCACGACGAGTGCCGTGAAGATCGCTGCCCGCAGCCCCCTGAGCCGTGTCTCGCCTATGTGCACGGGGTCCTCTGCCTGCCGGATGTCCTTTACTGCCGGGGCCCAGGGGGAGGCCCCCCGGAAATCGGCATCGTTCAGGAGTGTGCCATGCCGCTCCGTAAGCCGCGGCTAAGGAGGATCCGGCCGCCCGTGGGCCGCCCTACCGCAGCCCCGGGATCCTTCCGTTGCGGAAGAGGTCCACGAAGATCTGGTGGTCGGCGCGCGCCCGTGCGCCATAGCTGTGCGCGAAGCCCACCAGCAGCTCCGCGAAGCCGTCCTCGTCGGCGGCGATCGCCGCGTCGATGGCCCGCTCGGTGGAGAACGGCACCAGCGAGTGGCCGCTCTCGTCGTCCGCGGCCGCGTGCATCGTGGCCGTCGCCCGGCCGAGATCGGCCACCACGGCCGCGATCTCCTCCGGGTCGTCGATGTCCGACCAGTCCAGGTCCACCGCGTACGGTGAGACCTCCGCGACCAGCTGACCGGACCCGTCCAGCTCCGTCCAGCCCAGCCACGGGTCCGAGTGCGCCTGCAGCGCGCGCTGCGAGATCACCGTGCGGTGGCCCTCGTGCTGGAAGTAGTCGCGGACGCGCTCGTCGGTGATGTGCCGGGACACCGCCGGGGTCTGCGCCTGCTTCATGTAGATCACGACGTCGTTCTCGAGCGCGTCGCTGTTGCCCTCAAGCAGGATGTTGTACGAGGGCAGCCCGGCCGATCCGATGCCGATGCCGCGCCGTCCGACCACGTCCTTCACCCGGTACGAGTCGGGGCGGGTCAGGCTCGACTCGGGCAGCGTCTCCAGATAGCCGTCGAACGCGGCCAGCACCTTGTACCGCGTCGCCGCGTCCAGCTCGATCGAGCCACCGCCGCCGGCGAAGCGCCGCTCGAAGTCGCGGATCTCGGTCATCGAGTCGAGCAGCCCGAAGCGGGTCAGCGAACGGGCGCTGTGCAGCGCCTCCAGGAGCGGGCCCTCCGCGGTGTCCAGCGTGAAGGGCGGCACCTCGTCGTTCTTGGCGCCGGTCGCCAGGGCGTGGACGCGCTCCCGGTAGGCAGCCGCGTAGACCCGCACCAGCTCGGTGATCTGCTCGTCACTGAGCGCCTTCGTGTAGCCGATCAGCGCGAGCGAGGCGGAGAGCCGCTTGAGGTCCCAGGTGAAGGGGCCGACGTACGCCTCGTCGAAGTCGTTGACGTTGAAGATCAAGCGACCGTTCGAGTCCATGTAGGTGCCGAAGTTCTCGGCGTGGAGGTCGCCGTGGATCCACACCCGGCTGGTGCGGTCGTCCAGATACGGGCCGCTGTGCTGCTCCCGCTCCAGGTCGGCGTAGAACAGGCTCGCCGAGCCCCGGTAGAAGGCGAAGGCGGAGGCCGCCATCTTGCGGAACTTCACCCGGAACGCGGCCGGGTCGGCGGCCAGAAGCTCGCCGAAGGCGGTGCCGAAGACGGAGAGGATCTCCTCGCCTCGCTCGCCGGCCGTGGGCTGGTGGACCGACATCGCTGGGTGCCTCCTGCTGCATGACATAAGGGACAGGGCTTCCGTCCCGCTCAACGCACGAAGGTAGTCCCGAGTGCCCGGCGGTCCAACCCGCCGCCCGACCGCCACCCCGCACCGGGGCACTGCGCCTCACCCCCGTTTGTCAGTGCGGGGGAATAGACTTCCACGCTGTCCACCCAGACTGCCGCCCACTGTTTGCCGGAGGCCTTCCGCCGTGACCAAGCCGCCCTTCACGCACCTGCACGTCCACACCCAGTACTCGCTGCTGGACGGTGCCGCGCGGCTCAAGGACATGTTCAACGCCTGCAACGAGATGGGCATGACGCACATCGCCATGAGCGACCATGGCAACCTCCACGGCGCGTACGACTTCTTCCATTCCGCGCAGAAGGCCGGAGTCACGCCGATCATCGGCATCGAGGCCTACGTCGCCCCGGAGTCCCGGCGGAACAAGCGGAAGATCCAGTGGGGCCAGCCGCACCAGAAGAGGGACGACGTCTCCGGTTCCGGTGGTTACACCCACAAGACGATCTGGGCGGCGAACAGGACGGGTCTGCACAACCTCTTCCGGCTCTCCTCGGACGCCTATGCCGAGGGCTGGCTGCAGAAGTGGCCGCGGATGGACAAGGAGACCATCTCCCAGTGGTCCGAGGGCCTGATCGCCTCCACCGGCTGCCCCTCCGGCGAGCTGCAGACGCGGCTGCGCCTCGGCCAGTTCGACGAGGCCCTGAAGTCGGCGTCCGAGTACCAGGACATCTTCGGCAAGGACCGCTACTTCCTGGAGCTGATGGACCACGGCATCGAGATCGAGCGCCGGGTCCGCGACGGACTGCTGGAGATCGGCAAGAAGCTCGGCATCCCGCCGCTGGTCACCAACGACTCGCACTACACGTACGCGCACGAGGCGACCGCCCATGACGCGCTGCTGTGCATCCAGACCGGCAAGAACCTCTCGGACCCGGACCGCTTCAAGTTCGACGGCACCGGCTACTACCTGAAGTCGACCGACGAGATGTACGCCATCGACGCGTCCGACGCCTGGCAGGAGGGCTGCCGCAACACCCTGCTGGTCGCGGAGCAGATCGACACCACGGGCATGTTCGAGGCGAAGAACCTCATGCCGAAGTTCGACATCCCCGAGGGCTTCACCGAGGTCACCTGGTTCAAGGAGGAGGTCCGCCTGGGCATGGACCGCCGCTTCCCCGGCGGCGTCCCCGAGGACCGGCAGAAGCAGGTCGAGTACGAGATGGACGTCATCATCCAGATGGGGTTCCCGGGGTACTTCCTCGTCGTCGCCGACTTCATCATGTGGGCCAAGAAGAACGGCATCGCGGTCGGCCCCGGCCGTGGTTCCGCGGCCGGTTCGATCGTCGCGTACGCGATGGGGATCACCGACCTCGACCCGATCCCGCACGGTCTGATCTTCGAGCGGTTCCTCAACCCCGAGCGCGTCTCCATGCCCGATGTCGACATCGACTTCGACGAGCGCAGGCGCGTCGAGGTGATCAGGTACGTGACCGAGAAGTACGGCGCGGACAAGGTCGCCATGATCGGCACCTACGGCAAGATCAAGGCCAAGAACGCCATCAAGGACTCCGCGCGCGTGCTGGGCTATCCGTACGCGATGGGCGACCGGCTCACCAAGGCGATGCCCGCCGACGTCCTCGGCAAGGGCATCGACCTGAACGGCATCACCGACCCCTCCCACCCGCGGTACAGCGAGGCGGGCGAGATCCGGTCGATGTACGAGAACGAACCGGACGTGAAGAAGGTCATCGACACCGCCAAGGGCGTCGAGGGCCTGGTCCGGCAGATGGGCGTGCACGCGGCCGGCGTGATCATGTCCAGCGAGCCCATCGTCGACCACGCCCCGATCTGGGTGCGGCACACCGACGGCGTGACCATCACCCAGTGGGACTACCCGCAGTGCGAGTCGCTCGGCCTGCTGAAGATGGACTTCCTGGGCCTTCGCAACCTCACGATCATGGACGACGCCATCAAGATGGTGAAGGCCAACAAGGGCATCGACCTGGAGATGCTCGCCCTCCCGCTGGACGACCCCAAGACCTTCGAACTGCTCTGCCGCGGTGACACCCTCGGCGTCTTCCAGTTCGACGGCGGCCCGATGCGCTCGCTGCTCCGCCAGATGCAGCCCGACAACTTCGAGGACATCTCCGCCGTCTCGGCCCTCTACCGGCCGGGCCCGATGGGCATGAACTCGCACATCAACTACGCGGAGCGCAAGAACGGCCGCCAGGAGATCTCGCCGATCCACAAGGAGCTGGAGGCACCGCTCGAAGAGGTCCTCGCGGTCACCTACGGCCTGATCGTCTACCAGGAGCAGGTGCAGAAGGCCGCCCAGATCATCGCCGGGTACTCGCTCGGCGAGGCCGACATCCTCCGCCGCGTCATGGGCAAGAAGAAGCCCGAGGAACTGGCGAAGAACTTCACCATCTTCCAGGCCGGCGCCCGGAAGAACGACTACAGCGACGAGGCCATCCAGGCCCTGTGGGACGTCCTGGTCCCCTTCGCCGGCTACGCCTTCAACAAGGCCCACTCCGCCGCGTACGGACTGGTCTCCTACTGGACCGCGTATCTGAAGGCCAACTACCCGGCCGAGTACATGGCCGCGCTGCTCACCTCGGTCAAGGACGACAAGGACAAGTCCGCGGTCTACCTGAACGAGTGCCGTCGCATGGGCATCAAGGTGCTGCCGCCCAATGTGAACGAGTCCGAGCAGAACTTCGCCGCCCAGGGCGACGACGTCATCCTCTTCGGCCTCACGGCCGTCCGTAACGTCGGCACGAACGTCGTCGAGTCGATCATCCGCAGCCGCAAGGCCAAAGGGAAGTACACGTCCTTCCCCGACTTCCTCGACAAGGTCGAGGCCGTCGTCTGCAACAAGCGGACCATCGAGTCGCTCATCAAGGCGGGCGCCTTCGACGAGATGGGGCACACCCGCAAGGGCCTGGTCGCCCAGCACGAGCCGATGATCGACAACGTGGTGGCGGTCAAGCGCAAGGAGGCGGAGGGGCAGTTCGACCTCTTCGGCGGGATGGGAGAGGAGGACAGCAGCGAGCCGGGCTTCGGGCTCGACGTCGAGTTCTCCGACGTCGAGTGGGAGAAGTCGTATCTGCTCGCCCAGGAGCGCGAGATGCTCGGCCTCTACGTCTCCGACCACCCGCTCTTCGGTATCGAGCACGTGCTGAGCGACAAGAGCGACGCGGCGATCGCGCAGCTCACCGGAGGCGAGCACGCGGACGGAGCGGTCGTCACCATCGGCGGCATCATCTCCGGCCTGCAGCGCAAGATGACCAAGCAGGGCAACGCGTGGGCGATCGCCACCGTGGAGGACCTGGCGGGCTCGATCGAGTGCATGTTCTTCCCGGCGACGTACCAACTGGTGTCCACCCAGCTCGTCGAGGACACGGTCGTCTTCGTCAAGGGCCGGCTCGACAAGCGCGAGGACGTACCGCGGCTCGTCGCGATGGAGCTGATGGTCCCCGACCTGTCCAACGCGGGCACCAACGCCCCCGTGGTGATCAGCATTCCGACGGTGAAGGTCACCCCGCCGATGATCAGCCGGCTCGGTGAGATCCTCGGCCACCACAAGGGCAACACGGAGGTGCGGATCAAGCTCCAGGGAGCCCGCAAGACCACCGTGCTCCGCCTCGACCGGCACCGGGTCCAGCCCGATCCCGCGCTCTTCGGCGATCTGAAGGTGCTGCTCGGCCCGTCCTGCCTGGCGGGCTGAGACCGGCGCACGACGTGTGACGCACGTGGACGCGTGACGTACGTGAACCTGCGACGCACTTGAGGGGCGCGCCCGGTCATCGGGCGCGCCCCTCACGCATGCGTCGGCGTGGTGCGTCAGTTGTGGCCGAAGCGCTTCTGACGGCCCTTGTGGGCAACGCTGGTCGGCGGTACCTGCGTGTCCCGGCGCTCCGACTGGGCCTCCATCGAAGAAGAACGGGCCTCTTGGGCGCTCCGCTCGGCGTTCGAGCCGGTCTGTATCTTGCGATCTCGGTTCTTGTTCTTGGCCATGGTGGTGCCTCCTGCGGGATCTAGGGGCCAGGGCCGCCATCAGACTCACATACCGCCGGAAGGGCCGCATTTCGGATCATTGCAGTGAGTAACGGGCTGCTGTTACGGTGCGGCTTCACGACCCGCCACGCCGATGATCGAGTTCCGGCCGTTAACCTCCCGGCGTTCGGGCAGACTCGAAGGAAACCCGAAGCAACTCCGATCCCGAGGTTCCCGAAAGAGGGTGGAACACGTGGACCGCTGCGTCGTCCTGGTGGACGCCGGCTATCTGCTGGGCGCCGCCGCGAGTCTCCTCGCCGGAGAACCGGCCCGTTCGCGCATCACCGTCGACCACGCCGCCCTCATCCATGCCCTGCGCGAGCGCGCCGAAGCCGATACGGAACGTCCGCTGCTCCGCATCTACTGGTTCGACGGAGCCCCCGACCGCGTACCCCAGCCCGAGCACCGCAGGCTCCGGGTCATGCCCCGCGTCACCGTCCGGCTGGGCGCGCTGACCCGCAGCGACGGCCGATGGGCGCAGAAGGGCGTCGACGCCGCGATGCACGCCGAGCTCACCGAGCTGGCCAGAAATCGCGCCTGCTCCGACGTGGTGCTGGTGACCGGTGACGGCGATCTGCTGCCCGGACTGATGTCCGCGAAGGAACACGGCGTCGCCGTCCACCTCTGGGCCGTCCAGGCCGCCGACGGCGACTACAACCAGTCCGAGGACCTGGTCGCCGAGGCCGACGAACGCCGAGTCCTCGACCGGGCCTGGATCACCCAGGCCGTACGCGCCAAGGAACTCACCGGAATCTGCGCCCCGCCACCCGCGCCCCGCCCCGAGATCGCGGCGATCCTCTCCGCCCCGCTGCCCGAGTCGGCACTCGCGGCCGCCGCGGAGCGCGCTGAGGACACGGGCCCCCGAGTGACTCCGGTGGGCAACGGGTCGTCGGCCCCGGCCGCGGGCAGCGGTACGGAGAACGGGGTGGCCGCCCCCGTCGGCCCCCACACCAAGGGCGTCCCCACCCCCAAGGACCTGGCGGGCCTGCGCGGCCCGGCCGTCCAGACGGACCGGCAACCCGCCGGTGCCACCCTGCGCTGGTCCTCCGACAAGGGCTGGATCGAGCGCTCGGGCGGTGGCGCGCTCGGCGAGCCCCCGGAGACCGCCTCGCTGCCCACCCTCGCCCAGCTCACCAGCGCCGAGCAGCGCTGGGCGGACCGCGAGGAGGACATCACCACCGTCGGCGGCGACCCCTTCGAGGTCGGACAGGTCTTCGCCCGCCGCTGGATGGAGCGGCTGCCGGACCCCGCGCACGTGACCAAGCTGTCCACCATGTACCCGCGCATCCCGCACCGCATCGACGGCGAACTGCTCCGGTACGCCGCGCGTTTCGGGCTGCTCGCCCACAAGGACGACCAGATCGACGAGCATGACCGGTACGCGATCCGGGCCGGATTCTGGCGGGAGATCGACGTACGTGCCGCCACGGAACGCGCCCCGGCCGGGGAGTAGGACGGCGGACCCCGTAGGCTCGTCCCTCGTGAGTACGGTGTGCGTGGTGCGGGATCTGGTCAAGACGTACCCCGCTGCGCGTGCCCGGCGGGGGACACCCGCGACTCCCGAGGTGCGTGCCAACGACGGAATCGGCCTCGAAGTGCGGCGCGGAGAGATCTTCGGGCTGCTCGGGCCGAACGGCGCCGGCAAGTCCACCCTCGTGCGCCAACTGACCGGTCTGATGCGACCGGACTCCGGCAGCGTCGCGGTGCTCGGCCACGATCTCGTACGCCATCCCGAGCGCGCGGCCCGGCTCATCGGCTACCTCGGCCAGGAGTCCACCGCGCTCGACGAGCTGACCGTCGCGCTCGCCGCCGAGACCACCGGGCGGCTGCGCGGACTCGGGGCACGGCAGGCGCGCGCGGAATGCGCCACCGTCCTGGAGGAGCTCGGTCTGACCGGGCTCGCCGGGCGTCCACTGAAGAAGCTCTCCGGGGGCCAGCGGCGGCTCGCCTGCTTCGCCGCCACGCTGGTGGGGGAGCGGCCGGTGCTGGTGCTGGACGAGCCCACCACCGGAATGGACCCGGTCGCCCGGCGCGCGGTGTGGGCCGCGGTGGACCGCAGGCGCGCCGAGCACAATGTGACCGTGCTCCTCGTCACCCACAACGTCATCGAGGCCGAGACGGTCCTCGACCGCGTCGCCGTACTGGAACGCGGCAAGGTCATCGCCTGCGACACGCCCGCCGGGCTCAAGGAGCGCGTCGCCGGCGAGGTCCGCGTCGAACTCCTCTGGCGCGAGCGGGCCCCGCTCGATGTGCCCGAGGTCGCCGCGCTCCGCCCCTCCGCCCAGGAGTCCGGCCGTCGCTGGGTCCTCCGGCTCGCACCGGACGAGGCCCGCGCGGCCGTCGCCGCGGTGACGGGAGGCAAGGCCTTCGCCGCCCTCGACGACTTCACCCTGGCCACGCCGAGTCTGGAGGACGTCTATCTGGCGCTCGGCGGCCATGCGACGAAGGGCCTGGTGAAGGCATGAGCCATGAGCCGTCGCCCCTACCGAGGCCGTCCGTACCGAACAGGAGCAGCGCCAGGTGAGCATCGTGCCTGCGGAGGCCGTGTCCGCGAGTGTGCGGGGAGCGCGTGACGCCCACGCCGGTGCGGAGGGCGGTGCCGCGCCGCTCGCGCCGAGCGCCCGGCTGCTGCCCGCGCTCGCCGCGGTGTACCGCGCCCAGCTGTCCCGGGCGCGGGTCGCCCGGATCCCGCTGCTCTTCGTCGCGACCTTCCAGTCCGTCGGGATCATGGTGCTGATGCGCGGGGTCGTCGACGGCGGTGCCGAGGCGCGGGCCGTCGTCGCGGGGTCGGCCGTCCTCGTCGTCGCGTTCGTCGCGCTGAATCTGCTCGCCCAGTACTTCGGGCAGCTCCGGGCTTCCGGTGGTCTGGACCACTACGCGACGCTGCCGGTGCCGCCCGCGGCGGTGGTGCTCGGCGCGGCCGGGGCGTACGCCTCCTTCACCGTGCCGGGGACGGTGGTGACCGCGGTCATCGGCTCGGTGCTCTTCGGGCTGCCGCTCACCCATCTGTGGATACTCGCCGCCGTGATCCCGCTCTCGGGTGCGGCGCTGGCGGGGCTCGGCGCGGCGCTGGGTCTGCTCGCGCCGCGCCAGGAACTCGCGACGCTGCTGGGCCAGTTGGGCATGTCCGCGGCGCTGCTGCTGGGCGTGCTGCCGGCCGGGCGGCTGCCCGGGCCGATCGCGTTGGCGCGTGATCTGCTGCCGTCCACGTACGGCGTCGAGGCTCTCGCTCGTACGTTCGACGCGCATCCGCACTGGCCGACCGTCGCGCTGGACCTCGCCGTCTGCGCCGGCGTCGGTGTGGTGTCACTGGCCGTCGCGACCTGGGCGTACCGCCGGGCGGCGGTCCGCTGAGGCGCGGCCGGTGAGGCGGGCCACAGGGACGTTTGGCACGATGTCAGGGTGACAGCACCCCTGACGCCGCCTCACCGGCCCGCACCTCATGACGCGCCCTGGCGCACCCCGCACCCCGCGCCGTACCCGGAGGGAGAAGGGTTGGACATGAAGAGGGAGCTGCGGCAGGCCGCGGTGGTCCTGGTGGCCGTGACGCTCGCGGGGATCGTGCTCGGACTGCTGTGGCTGTGGCTGGCGCCCCGGGTGCCGCTGATCTCGACCGACACGGCGGTCTTCGTCGCGGACACGGAGGGCGAGGAGTCGGCGGGCGCGGACGGTACGTTCGTGCTGCTGGCGCTCGGTTTCGGGGTGCTCAGTGCGACGGGTGCCTTCCTGTTCAACCGGCGTGGGGGCATCGCCGTCGTCGCCGCGCTCGCGCTGGGCGGGCTCTTCGCCTCCGCCCTGGCGTGGGGCACGGGCCACTGGCTCGGGCCCGACCAGGACGTCGTCGCGCACGCCCGCGCGGTGGGCGAGGGGGTCGTCTTCGACGCGCCGCTCAGGCTCCGTGCCAAGGCGGCGCTGCTGGCGTGGCCGGTCGCCGCGATGATCATGCACCTGGGCCTGACGGCCCTGTTCGGCCCCCGCGACCCCGAGCCGGAATGGGCCCCGTCGCCTGCCCACGACGAGCCGCGCTGACGATCGCCGCGCCGCGCGGAACCCTCCCCTTCTCCTGCTAGGGGCTCTGCCCCGCGACCTTGCGCCACGATCGCCGGCGGGGCTTGTCATGAACGCTCGCGGCCCGGGCCCCGCCCCCTGGTTCTGCCGACCCGAAGGTACGGCCGGGGCCGTACCGGGAGCAGACTGCGAGGGGCGAAGCCCCGCCCGCTGCCGCTGCCGCTGCCGCTGCCGCAGGCGCACGTGGCTTGTGACCCGCGTCCTGGGGGCCGGGAAGGGCGGTGCCCCCTCCCGGACTACGCCGGCCGGCGGCCGTGGTTCGCGCGGCGCTTACGGACGCGCCACTTCCGCTTCCTTGTGCGCTTCGACATGGCGGTGCCCCTCCTGCCGGGATGTCCTTCGGTCGTAGCCGAGGACCGGCCGTCCGTCGAGGGGCCGCGCACGCCCCGCTACACGCGGCCGATCGGCGCGAGCACCGCGCCGGTCAGGGACGCCAGGTCGGCGGGTGCCAGCTCGACCTCGAGGCCCCGGCGGCCCGCCGAGACGCAGATCGTCGGGTGGGCCGAGGCCGAGGCGTCCAGCACCGTACGCAGCCGCTTGCGCTGCCCCAGGGGAGAGATGCCGCCCCGGACGTATCCCGTGGTGCGCTCGGCCGCGGCCGGATCGGCCATCGCCGCGCGTTTGCCGCCGACCGCCGTGGCCAGCGCCTTCAGGTCGAGCTGTCCGGCGACCGGGACGACGGCGACCGTCAGCTCGCCGTCCACGTCCGCGACGAGGGTCTTGAAGACCCGCTCCGGAGCGACGCCGAGGGCCTCCGCGGCCTCCTCGCCGTACGAGGGCGAGGCCGGGTCGTGCTCGTACGCGTGCACCGTGAACGCCGTCCCCGCGGCCGTCAGCGCCACCGTCGCCGGAGTTCCGCCCTGCTGCTTCCGCTGCTTCTTCGCCAAGGTCGTCGTCCTCGTGTCAGTTCGGGCTCGTCGGCGCGCGCGTCAGTTCGACCGCGGGCAGCGACGGCAGATGCCGTATCACCGCGGTCTCGGAGCGCAGCAGCTTCAGTTCCTCCCGCAGTCGGGTCGCCGTGTCCGGCGCCTGCAGCAGCCGTTGCTTCGACGGCGTGTCCAGCACAGCCGCCGCGGCCACCAGGTACGAGACCACGGACGGTTCGTCCGGCAGCTCCGAGCCCGTGGACAGAGAGCGCTCCCGCGCTCCCGCCAGCCGCTTCTGGTAGTTCCGGAACGCCCGCAGCACGCCTTCGGCCAAGGTGCCCGCCCCTTCCCCGGACTCCTCCGGGATCTCTTCGAGTTCGGCGGTCAGGAACGGGCCGCTCGCGTCGACGGAGAGCAGCCTGACCCGGGACGTGCCGGTGGCGAGCACCTCGAAACTGCCGTCCGCGCGTTCCCGGATCGTCGCGGCGTCCGCGATGCAGCCGACCCGGTGGAACGCCTGGACCGGGTCCGCCCCGAAGCCGGCGGCCGGGCCCTTCTCGGGCAGTGCGGTCTGGTCCGGCAGCCCGGGCGCGGTCGGCGCGACCTCACGGCCGTCGCGGATGGCGACCACGGCGAACCGGCGCGGTTCGGACTCGTCGGTCTTCAACAGCTCGCGCATCATGGCGCGATAGCGCTCCTCGAAGACGTTCAGCGGCAGCACGAGGCCCGGGAAAAGCACCGCGTTGAGCGGGAAGAGTGGCAGGCGAGCGGTGGTCACAGCGGTCAAGCGTAATGGCCACCGGACGGGGCTCGTCCGGCCGCCTTCCCCTGGCCCTTGGTGAGCGCGCTCAGGGAACCGGCCGCGGCGGCCGGGTGAGCCGCGCCGTTCGTACGGATCCGGCGGCCGCGGCGGATCGGCGTCGAGGAGGCCACCTCGATCCGGACACCGTCGCGGGCTTCCAGGAACTGGCCCAGCGCGTCGTCCGTCAGACAGTTCCACGGGAACGACGTGGCGTAGGTGCCGATCGTCCTGAACACCTCCAGCGCCTCGGTCCAGCGGCCGCGCGCGATCAGCACGTACACCAGCAGATTGCGCACCTCGGCGGGCCAGGGGTCGGCCGTGCGATAGCGGGCGGACAGCGCGATCGCCCGGTCCGCCGCGGCGTCGATCCGGTCCGCCTGCACGGAGCTGACGGCCCCGGCCAGCAGCAGGGAGAACGCCGCCCGCACCGGCAGGGCCTGGACGAGGGAGCCGGGCAGCGAGTCCTCGGCGGCGCGCTCGGCGAAGTCGAAGCACTCGCGGTGCGAGCCGTACCAGACGGCGGAGAGGTACTGCAGCGCCGCGACATGGCAGCCGTAGTGGTGCGGGGAGCGGCGCACCGCCTGCTCCCACAGCGCCTCGAAGGCCGTGTGCGTGGCGTGCGTGCCGCGGGCGTGGTCGAGCGCGAGCCGCCAGGGCACGGGATCGCGGGGGTCGGCCTCGGCCGCGGCGTGGACGAGCGGGCCGACCTCGCGCAGCCGCTCGGCGCTCGCGGGTGACTCCCAGGCCCTGCGGAGCTCCAGCTCGGCCTTCACCAGCAGGGCGTCGGGGTCGCGGGGCGAGGCGGCGAGCCAGCCGGCCAGCCAGTCGTCGCGGTTGTACGCGAACGCCGCGAGCCGCGTCACATGGCGGTCCCGGTTCTCCCACTCGGCCGCGCCGCGCGTGGCGGCGAGCAGCGCGGCGGCGGGCTCGTGGTCGCCGACGGCGGCCGCGACGAGCGCCGGGCCCAGCCCGCCGTCCGGGGCGTCGAGCAGTACCGCATCGTCCGGAGGCAGGCCGTCGGCGAGCCGCGGGGTGTGCCGGACCATGCGGGCGGTGCTGATCAGGGCGCGGAGCAGAGACATGGTGCGGACCATTGAAAGACGCAGGTCGGAGGTGCGCCAGAGGGCATCTGTGAAGTTTTGGTAGCAGGTGGAATGGTTGTCCTGGCCAAGGTCAAGAAAACGCAAAGGCGCGCGTATTCGGACGCACGCGAGAGCCCCTCGCGCACCCCCGTCGCGCCTCGCGCGCCCCCTGTCTCCCGCACACCTCAGTTGCGCCTCAGCTGCGTCTCAGCATCCGTGACGCGCCTGCCGCCACCGTCGTCGCGAGGATCCAGCCCAGGAGTATCAGCGCGGCCGCCGCCCATTGCCAGCGGCCCTCCAGGCGCCAGTAGCCGTCCTGGCCGAGGTTGATCACCGGGATGAGCAGATCCAGGGCGAACAGGGACGGGTTCCACTCCGGGTGCTCGTCCGGTTTGATCGCCGAGGGGTCGTAGCGCGAGAAGGCCACCGCACCGGCCGCCCAGAGCACCGCCATCCACAGCGCGGCCCGGCCCGGCCGGTAGCCGTACGCCACCGTCCAGTCCTGGAGGAAACCCCACAGCTTCGCGGCGAGCGGCAGGGTCTCGCGGCGGCGGCGCTGCTTGGCCAGCAGCACCTCACGGGCGTCCGCGTCCTCGCCGCTGTTGCGCAGCACGGTCGCGAGCCGTTCGTACGGCTCCGGCGCGTACTCCGGAGTCGCCGCGGCGATCCACTCCAGTCGTCGCGCCAGCGGAAAGCGGCTGTACGGGACGAGGTTCTCGTACACGAAACCGCCCATCGCCAGCCCGCCGGGCCCGGGCCAGCTCGTGGAGAGATCGATCAGCGTGACGACCTTCGCGCCGTTCAGCACGACGCGCCCCTGCTCCGGCCGCTCCCCGTTGAAGCGCAGCTCGGGGGTGACGATCCTGCGCAGCGACAGCTCCTCCCGCCGCGCGTCCGACAGGACGAAGCGGGCTTTGTGGAGGTCGACGGCGTCGCCGAAGCGGCCGTCGTCCAGTCGCACCCCGCCATGGCACTCGAAGCGCCGCTCCCGTGCCCCGGGCGTCCGGCCGTCGGCGGCGTTGGTGATGCCGAACGGGGGAGTGGCGCCCTGGTCACCGACCACGTCGACCCACGCCCGGGTCATGTACAACGAGCGCTCCACCGTCAGCTGCGGGGCGTTCAGCGCGCGCCGCCCCTCGACCGCCCGCAGCCTGCTGCCGCGCAGGCTCAGCGACACGCCGATCTTCGCGCCGCGCAGACTGACCTCGCCGTACGTGTCGATCAGCTCGGCCTGCAGGTCCTGTGCGACGGACAGCCCGTCCGCCGCGATCGCGCGGCCCCGCCGGTCCGGCCGCACCTGGATCTGGTTGATCAGCAGATCCGTGCCTATCTGGGCGTCCGTGAGCCGCATCCCGCGCTCGATCCGGCAGCGCGGCAGGTGCAGGTCGCCCTCGGTGTGCAGCCGGGCGGCCTCCAGCCGCGGTATCGCGCAGCCGACCATGCGCAGCGTGGTGAACCGCGCCTCGGGAAAGGCCAGTTCGCTCTCGAACCGGCAGCCGGTCAGCTCGACGTACGGCCCGATCGTGCCGCCGGAGAGGGTGAGCTTGCCCGTGACGTACGCGCCGCGCAGCTTGAGCGCGCACACGCGCCCGGGGCGTGCCGGCGGACCGCTCAGCAGCAGCATCGCGATCACATCGGCGCGCACGCTGCGCCCGGGGCCCCATTCGCGTTCCGAGAAGGGATCGTTCAGCAGTGGATTGCTGTCGCGAAGGTCGCAGGTCCTCCCGTGCTCGAACGAGGTCCACATCGTGCGCTCCGCCGTGGTGAGATCGTTGGGCATGTCGATGCCCTGCGGCTCGGTCAATGCCGCCCCCTCGCTTCCCCCGGTCTGGTTCCCCGGTTCCGTACAGCCGTTGTTCCCGCTGAGTAACGAACTGAACGCTAGTGGTCATGAACGACTTCTGGGGTGCGAAGGGAGGAGTGAAGAGTGCTGTGACGCGTATCAGCCACTGATACGGACGACGGCGCCGAAGAACGGTCTGCGAGAATTGACCCGTGATCTCGCGAATCGACCTGCGCGGCGACGCCCTCCCCGAGGGCGGGGCCCTGCGCGACCTGCTGCCCCGTGCCGAGTTCGACGTGGAAGCCGCCCTGGACAAGGTGCGGCCCATCTGTGAGGACGTCCATCATCGGGGCGACGCGGCACTGATCGAGTACGCGGAGAAGTTCGACGGCGTGACGCTGGAGCACGTCAGGGTGCCCGCGAAGGCGATCGCCGAGGCGCTGGAGCAGCTCGACCCCGAGGTCGGGGCGGCCCTGGAGGAGTCCATCCGGCGCGCCCGGATCGTCCACCGCGAGCAGCGCCGCGAGACGCACACCACCCAGGTCGTGCCCGGCGGCACGGTGACCGAGAAGTGGGTTCCGGTCGAGCGCGTCGGGCTGTACGCACCGGGCGGCCGTTCCGTCTACCCCTCGTCCGTGATCATGAACGCCGTACCGGCGCAGGAGGCCGGCGTCGAGTCCATCGCGCTCGCCTCCCCGCCGCAGAAGGAGTTCGGCGGACTGCCGCACCCGACGATCCTGGCCGCGTGCGCGCTGCTCGGCGTCGACGAGGTGTACGCGGTGGGCGGCGCGACGGCCGTCGCGATGTTCGCGTACGGCACCGAGTCCTGTGCGCCCGCCAACATGGTCACCGGACCCGGCAACATCTGGGTGGCGGCCGCCAAGCGCTACTTCACGGGCCGGATCGGCATCGACGCCGAGGCCGGTCCGACCGAGATCGCGGTCCTGGCCGATGCCACCGCCGACCCGGCGCACGTCGCGGCCGACCTGATCAGCCAGGCCGAGCACGACCCGCTGGCCGCGGCCGTGCTGGTCACCGACTCGCCCGAGCTGGCGGACGCGGTCGAGCGGGAGCTGGAGCCGCAGATCGCCGCGACCAAGCACGTCGAGGGCCGCATCGTCCCGGCGCTGTCCGGCCGGCAGTCCGCGATCGTCCTCGTCGACGACATCGAGGACGGCCTGCGTGTCGTCGACGCGTACGGCGCCGAGCACCTGGAGGTCCAGACCGCCGACGCGGCGGCCGTGGCCGAGCGGGTCCGCAACGCGGGCGCGATCTTCGTCGGCCCGTGGGCGCCGGTCTCCCTCGGCGACTACTGCGCCGGGTCCAACCACGTGCTGCCGACCGGCGGCTGCGCCTGCCACTCCTCCGGGCTGTCCGTCCAGTCGTTCCTGCGTGGCATCCACATCGTGGACTACACGCGGGAGGCGCTCGCCGACGTCACCCACCACGTGGTGACCCTGGCGGAGGCGGAGGACCTCCCGGCGCACGGCGCCGCGCTCAAGGCTCGGTTCGGCTGGAAGGTACCCGACGGCAAGTGACCGGCATCGACGACCTCCCCATCCGCGACGAGCTGCGCGGCAAGTCCCCGTACGGCGCGCCCCAGCTCGACGTCCCCGTGCAGCTGAACACCAACGAGAACCCGTACCCGCTGCCCGAGCCGCTCGTCGAGCGGATCGCCGAGCGGGTGCGCGAGGCCGCGCGCGGCCTCAACCGCTACCCGGACCGGGACGCGATCGAGCTGCGCACGGAGCTGGCGAAGTATCTGACCCGCACCGGGAAGCACCCGCTCGCCCTGGAGAACGTGTGGGCGGCCAACGGCTCCAACGAGGTCATCCAGCAGCTGCTGCAGACCTTCGGCGGACCCGGCAGGACCGCGATCGGCTTCGAGCCCTCGTACTCGATGCACGGTCTGATCGCGCGCGGCACCGGCACCGGCTGGCTCTCGGGACCCCGCAACGACGACTTCACCATCGACGTGGCGGCGGCCGCGACGGCCATCGCCGAGCACCGCCCCGACGTCGTCTTCGTCACCTCGCCCAACAACCCCACCGGCACGGCCGTCGACGCCGAGACGGTCCTCGCCCTGTACGAGGCCGCCCAGGCGGCGAAGCCGTCACTGGTGGTCATCGACGAGGCCTACGTCGAGTTCAGCCACCGGCCCTCGCTGCTGCCGCTGCTCGAAGGCCGGCCCCACCTCGTCGTCTCGCGGACCATGTCCAAGGCCTTCGGCGCGGCCGGACTGCGCCTCGGCTATCTCGCCGCGCACCGCGCCGTGGTCGACGCCGTCCAGCTCGTCCGGCTGCCGTACCACCTCTCCGCCGTCACCCAGGCCACCGCGCTGGCGGCCCTGGAGCACACCGATACGCTGCTGAAGTACGTCGAGCAGCTCAAGGAGGAGCGGGACCGGCTGGTCGCCGAGCTGCGCGCCATCGGCTACGAGGTGACCGAGTCCGACGCCAACTTCGTCCAGTTCGGACGCTTCGAGGACGCCCACGCCATGTGGCAGCGGATCCTCGACCGGGGCGTCCTGGTCCGCGACAACGGCGTACCGGGCCGGCTGCGGGTCACCGCCGGCACCCCCGAAGAGAACGACGCGTTCCTCGACGCGGTTCGCGCACTGAAGAAGGAGCACAGCTCATGAGCCGGGTAGGACGGGTCGAGCGCACCACGAAGGAGACCGCTGTCGTCGTCGAGATCGACCTCGACGGCACCGGAAAGGTCGATGTGTCGACCGGGGTCGGCTTCTACGACCACATGCTCGACCAGCTCGGCCGCCACGGGCTGTTCGACCTCACCGTCAAGACCGACGGCGATCTGCACATCGACAGCCACCACACCATCG
The DNA here is from genome assembly GCF_044757085.1 of Streptomyces sp. NPDC091376. Lineage (NCBI taxonomy): Bacteria > Bacillati > Actinomycetota > Actinomycetes > Kitasatosporales > Streptomycetaceae > Streptomyces > Streptomyces sp. NPDC091376. The sequence goes on from NZ_JBIVUF010000001.1 coordinate 640,258, forward strand.
AGGACACCGCCCTCGCGCTGGGCGCCGCCTTCAAGCAGGCCCTCGGCGACAAGGTCGGCATCTACCGCTTCGGCAACTGCACCGTGCCGCTGGACGAGTCGCTCGCGCAGGTGACGGTGGACCTGTCCGGCCGCCCGTACCTCGTGCACACCGAGCCGGAGAACATGGCGCCGATGATCGGCGCGTACGACACGACGATGACCCGGCACATCCTGGAGTCCTTCGTCGCCCAGGCGCAGATCGCGCTGCACGTCCACGTGCCGTACGGGCGCAACGCCCACCACATCGTGGAGTGCCAGTTCAAGGCGCTGGCCAGGGCCCTGCGCTATGCCTCCGAGCGCGACCCGCGCGCTGCCGGAATCCTTCCCTCCACGAAGGGCGCTCTCTAGTCGTGAACGGTCTCTCCACGGTTCTGATCGTCCTTGGGCTCTTCCTGATCGGCGGCATCATCTCGTTCGCCAAGCAGCAGATGCCCAAGGGCCTGATCGTGCTCCTGTCCCTCGGAGCCGCGCTGTGTCTCGCCGCGGGTGTCCTGCGACTGGACGTGTGGTCATGAGCGAGCGGAAGAAGGTCGTCGTCTTCGACTACGGCTTCGGCAACATCCGCTCCGCCGAGCGCGCTCTCGCCCGCGTCGGCGCCGACGTCGAGGTCACCCGCGACTTCGACACGGCCATGAACGCCGACGGTCTGCTCGTGCCCGGTGTGGGCGCCTTCTCCGCCTGCATGACCGGACTCCAGCAGGCCCGCGGACACTGGGTGGTCGACCGCAGGCTCTCCGGCGGCAGGCCGGTCATGGGCATCTGCGTCGGCATGCAGATCCTCTTCGCCCGCGGCATCGAGCACGGCGTCGAGACCGAGGGCCTCGACGAGTGGCCCGGCGTCGTCGGACCGCTGAACGCCCCGGTCGTCCCGCACATGGGCTGGAACACGGTCAAGGCTCCCGAGGACACGGAGATGTTCGCCGGCCTCGACGCCGACGCCCGGTTCTACTTCGTGCACTCCTACGCCGTGCGCGACTGGGAGCTGGAGGTGACCAACCCGGCCATCCGCCCCCCGAAGGTCACCTGGGCCACCCACGGCGAGCCCTTCGTCGCGGCCGTCGAGAACGGTGCACTGTGGGCCACCCAGTTCCACCCCGAGAAGTCCGGCGACGCCGGAGCCCAGCTCCTCACCAACTGGATCGAGACCCTCTGATCATGGCTCAGAAGCTTGAACTCCTCCCCGCCGTCGACGTCCGCGACGGCCAGGCCGTCCGCCTCGTCCACGGCGAGTCCGGCACGGAGACCTCCTACGGCTCCCCGCTGGAGGCCGCCCTCACCTGGCAGCGGGCGGGCGCCGAGTGGCTGCATCTGGTCGATCTCGACGCGGCCTTCGGCACCGGTGACAACCGGGAGCTGATCGCCGAGGTGGCCGGAGCCATGGACCTCAAGGTCGAGCTGTCCGGCGGCATCCGCGACGACGCCTCGCTCGCCGCCGCCCTCGCCACCGGCTGCACCCGGGTCAACCTCGGCACCGCCGCACTGGAGACTCCCGAGTGGGTCGCCAAGGTCATCGCCGAGCACGGCGACAAGATCGCGGTCGGTCTCGACGTACGCGGCACGACGCTGCGCGGCCGCGGCTGGACCCGCGACGGCGGCGACCTCTACGAGACGCTGGCGCGCCTGGACTCCGAGGGCTGCGCGCGGTACGTCGTCACCGACATCGCCAAGGACGGCACCCTCCAGGGCCCCAACCTGGAACTGCTGCGCAATGTCTGCGCCGCCACGGACAAGCCGGTCGTCGCCTCCGGCGGCGTCTCCTCGCTCGACGACCTGCGCGCGCTCGCCGGCCTCGTGCCGCTCGGCGTCGAGGGCGCGATCGTCGGAAAGGCGCTCTACGCCGAGGCGTTCACCCTGGAAGAGGCGCTGGAAGCCGTGGAGGCGGTGTCGCGGTGAGCAACGACGTCCGCCGGATCGGCTCCGGCGGCCCGTGGGAGGAGGCCTTCGGCTACTCCCGCGCGGTCGAGCTGCCGAACGGCATGGTGCTGGTCTCCGGCTGTACGTCGGTGGTCAACGGCGCCTTCGCCGACGGCGGCCCGTACGACCAGGCCGTCAACTCCTTCAACGCGGCACTGGCCGCGCTGAAGGAGTTCGGACTCGGCAGCGAGCACGTGGTGCGCACCCGCATGTACATCACGCACGCCCGCGACGTCGACGAGGTCGGCCGCGCCCACAAGGAGGTGCTCGGCGCCGTCCGTCCGGCCGCGTCGATGATCATCGTCTCCGGCTTCGTCGACCCACGACTGGTCGTCGAGGTCGAGGTCGAGGCGTACCGAGGAGAAGGAGGGGGAGCGGCATGACCCTCGCCGTCCGAGTCATCCCCTGCCTGGACGTGGACAACGGCCGGGTGGTCAAGGGAGTCAACTTCCAGAACCTGCGGGACGCCGGCGACCCCGTCGAGATGGCCAAGCTGTACGACGCCGAAGGCGCCGACGAGCTGACCTTCCTCGACATCACCGCCTCGTCCGGCGACCGCGAGACGACGTACGACGTCGTGCGCCGCACCGCCGAGCAGGTCTTCATCCCGCTCACGGTCGGCGGCGGGGTGCGCTCCGCCGACGACGTCGACAAACTGCTGCGGGCCGGCGCCGACAAGGTCGGCGTCAACACCGCGGCCATCGCCCGCCCCGAGCTGATCCGCGAGATCGCCGAGCGTTTCGGCCGCCAGGTCCTGGTGCTGTCGGTCGACGCCCGCCGCACCCCGTCCGGTTCCTTCGAGGTCACCACTCACGGCGGCCGCCGCGGCACCGGCATCGACGCCGTCGAATGGGCGCACCGGGCCGCCGAGCTGGGCGCGGGCGAGATCCTGCTCAACTCGATGGACGCCGACGGCACCAAGGACGGCTACGACACCGAGATGATCGCCGCCGTCCGCAAGCACGTCACGGTCCCGGTCATCGCCTCCGGCGGCGCGGGCAGGCTCGGCGACTTCGCACCGGCCATCGCGGCGGGCGCGGACGCGGTGCTGGCGGCGTCCGTCTTCCACTTCGGTGACCTGCGGATCGCCCAGGTCAAGGAGACCCTGCGGGAAGCGGGACACCCCGTCCGGTGAGCGGGCGGTGAGGGACTCCTGGGACCGCCGGCTCGGCTGGACCCGCGGACTGGTGTCCGCGGATCCTGCCGAGCGCGAGGCCGCGCTGCGGCGCCACCTCGCGGCAGGTGCCGCGCTCGAACGCACCGCGCGGCGGCTGAACAGCCCGGCACGGCGGTTCCGGGACTCCGTGACGTGGCACTGGAGGCGCAGATACGTCCTCCCGGGCGGCCTCTGGTGCGGCCTGCGGCAGCCCGACGAGCTCGTTCGCCGGCCACGACTGCCGTATGCGCTGAACTTCCTCGAGTGGGAAGCCCGCCACCCGGAGATCTGGACCGCCCATGCCAAGGACTGGGGGACGAAGGAGCAGTTGCTGCGCGGTCTCGCGACCGTCGGCCACGACGAGACGACGCGGGCACGGCTCACCGCGCTCGTCCTGCTCGTCGTGGCCCGCCCCTACCGGTGCAAGGACCGGCACTACGTGGGCGTCGCCCGTGCGGTGGACGGTCCGGCGCTGCGCGCCGGGCTGGTTGCCGCGACTGCTTCGTCCGAGGCGTGGGCCCGGCTGCACGCCACCTACGTGCTGAAACTGCTGGCCGATCCGGGGATCCCCAACACGCGCGCGACCTGGACGCGGCACCTCGCCGCCGGGAGTGCCGCTGGGCACGGCTCCGTGGGGCACGGCCCCGCTGGGCACGACTCCGCCCGCTGACGCCGGAGCCCGGTCGCCCTGGCGTGGCCATGTCCGGACGGTTCGCCGACAATGAGGCGATGAGGCGCACCCCCCGCGTGGCCCCGCTCCTCTTCGCCGCGACGCTCGTCGCCGCGAGCCTCCAGGCGACGGCCGGCGCCGGCACCGCCGCCCCGGCCGGGGCCGGGAGCGGCCGGCCGTGTGTCAGCTCTCCGCCGTCCAGGGGCGGCCCCGCCCGTGAGGTCCTGAACCTCGCGCAGCAGGCCAGGACAGAACTGCACCTGAACTCGGTCGTGCTGCGCGTCACGAAGGACGGCCAGGAAGTCCTCACGACGGCTCTCGGCGAATCGATGACCGGCGTTCCCGCGCAGCCCGCTATGCACTTCCGAGCCGGTTCGATCGCCATCGTGTACATGGGCATCACCCTGCTGCAGCTGGTGGACGAGAAGAAGGCGCGTCTCGACGACCCGGTGTCGCGCTGGCTGCCCGACGCCCCGCACGCCGACAGGATCACCCTGCGGATGCTCGGCGACTCCACCTCGGGCCTCGACGACTACGTCACCGACCCGAAGTTCCTCGCCGCGCTGGAGGCGGCCCCCTTCCGCCGGTGGACGCCCGAGGAACTGGTGGCCTACCCGGCCGCGCACCCCCTGTGGTACGAGCCGGGCACCAGCTGGAGCTACTCCCACGCCAACTTCGTGCTCCTCGGCGCCGCCCTGGAGAAGATCGCCGCAATGCCGCTCGACCAGCTGCTGGAGCAGCGCGTCATGGGCCCCCTCGGGCTGGACGACACCCGCAACGGCGCCACGCCCGAGATCCCACGGCCGGTCCTGCACGCCTTCACCTCGGAACGAGGACCCTACGAGGAATCCACCTTCTGGAACCCGTCGTGGACCACCGCGCCGGGCGCCGTCCTCACCTCCCACATCTGCGACCTGGCCCGCTCGGCGGAGGGTGTGGGCACGGGGGAACTGCTGTCCCCGGCCGCGTTCCGTACCCAGCTCGACCCCGGCACGGTCGGGCTCGGCGGCGGTACGAAGAGCTGCCCCGCCACGGTCTGCCTGAAGAACACCGCGGCCAAGCACTTCGGCCTGGGTGTCCTCGTCCAGAACGACTGGATCATGACCAACCCGTCGTTCTCCGGCTACGCGGCCGTGCAGGCCTACCTGCCCGCCGAACGACTCGCCATCGCGGTCGCGACCACGAAGACCGAAGAGACGCCGGAGGGCAACGCCGCCCAGACGCTCATGAACCGGATCGCCACGGCCCTCGCCCCGGGGCATCCCGCCCCCGGCGGGACCTGAACGCGCGCCGGACCGGCCCGCGGGTCGGCAACCCGCAGGTCAGCCCATCCCCAGCTGGGTCCTGCCCACGCGGTCGACCGCGTCCTTCTCGCCCTCGATCTCCACCTTCGCCGCGTCCTGCCGTCCGAAGGCGTACATCGTCAGCTCACCCGGCTCACCGGTCACCGTCACCACCGGGGCGCCGCGGTGCGCGACCGCCGTCTGCCCGTTCGGACGCCGCAGCACCAGCCCCACCGGGGCCTTGCGGCCCAGCAGCCGGGCCGACCTCTCCAGCCGTGACCAGAGCGTGTCCGCGAAGACCGCGTCCAGCTCACGGGCCGTCCAGTCGGGCTGTGCCCGGCGCACGTCCTCGGCGTGCACGTAGAACTCGACCGTGTTCGATGCCTCGTCCAGCGGCTTGATCGAGAACGGTGACATCCGCGGCGGGCCCGTACGGATCAGCTGGATCAGCTCCTCGTACGGCTTCGCGGCGAACTCCGCCTGCACCCGCTCCAGCCTGCTCCGCAGCGGGCTCAGCACGATCCCCGCGGCCTCCGGGCGGCGCTCGCGCACCACGACATGGGCCGCCAGATCGCGGGTGTTCCACCCCTCGCACAGGGTCGGGGCGTCCGGGCCCGCCGCCTCCAGAAGATCGGCGAGCAGAAGTCGTTCACGCTTCGCATGGGTCGACATGGCGGCCAGCCTACGACCGGCGCGCCGCGTCCGCCCAGTGGACGCACCACCGTTCCGGGCCCGTGGGCGCGGCACAATGAGCCCATGACAGGCACGTCCCGCATTCCCAGCGCACTCGACCCCGCCATCGCCGCCCGCCTCAAGCGGAGCGTCGACGGACTGGTCCCGGCCATCGCCCAGCAGTACGACACCGGCGAGGTGCTGATGCTCGGCTGGATGGACGACGAGGCCCTGCACCGCACCCTCACGACCGGCCGAGCCACGTACTGGTCCCGCAGCCGCCGGGAGTACTGGGTCAAGGGCGACACCTCCGGCCACGTCCAGCACGTCAAGTCCGTGGCTCTCGACTGCGACGCCGACACCGTGCTCGTCAAGGTCGACCAGATCGGTGCCGCCTGCCACACCGGGGCCCGTACCTGCTTCGACGCCGACGTGCTCTCCCTCGGCCAGTAGGGTTTCGCGCCATGGATCTCGACACCTTCCGCAAGCTGGCGGCCGACCGCCGCGTCATCCCCGTCAGCCGCCGCCTCCTCGCGGACGGTGACACTCCGGTCGGCCTCTACCGCAAGCTCGCGGGGGAGCGCCCCGGCACGTTCCTGCTGGAATCCGCCGAGAACGGCAGGTCCTGGTCCCGCTACTCCTTCATCGGCGTCCGGTCCGCCGCGACCCTCACCGTCCGTGACGGTCAGGCGCACTGGCTCGGCACCCCGCCCGTCGGCGTCCCCACCGACGGGGACCCGCTCGAGGCGCTGAGGGCGACCGTCGAGGCCCTGCACACCCCGCCCGCCCCCGGTCCCGACCTCGCCGCGGGCACGCCCCCGTTCAGCGGCGGCATGATCGGCTACCTCGGCTACGACATCGTCCGCCGGCTGGAGAAGATCGGCGAGCACGGCACGGACGATCTGGAACTGCCCGAGCTGACCATGCTGCTCACCTCGGACCTCGCCGTGCTCGACCACTGGGACGGCTCGGTCCTGCTGATCGCCAACGCGATCAACCACAACGACCTCGACACGGGCGTCGACGAGGCGTACGCGGACGCCGTGGCCCGTCTCGACGCCATGGAGGCCGATCTGGCGCAGCCGGTCGACTACCGGCCGCAGGCCCTGCCGCCGTCCGAACTGCCCCCGTACACCGGGCCGATGTGGAGCGGCGAACAGTTCCAGGACGCCGTCGAGGACATCAAGGAGCGCATCCGCGCGGGCGAGGCCTTCCAGGTGGTGCCCTCCCAGCGCTTCGAGACCCCGTGCGAGGCGAGCGCCCTCGACGTCTACCGGGTGCTGCGCGCCACGAACCCGAGCCCGTACATGTACCTGCTGCGCTTCCCCCACGAGGACGGGGGCTTCGACGTCGTCGGCTCCAGCCCCGAGGCACTGGTCAAGATCGAGAACGGGCGCGCCATGGTGCACCCGATCGCCGGCACCCGCCCGCGCGGCGCCACCCCGCAGGAGGACCACGACCTGGCGGAGGAGCTGCTCGCCGACCCGAAGGAGCGCGCCGAGCACCTGATGCTCGTCGACCTCGGCCGCAACGACCTGGGCCGCGTCTGCGAACCCGGCTCGGTCGAGGTCGTCGACTTCATGTCGGTCGAGCGGTACTCCCACGTCATGCACATCGTCTCGACCGTCACCGGTTCGGTCGCCGCGGGCCGTACCGCCTTCGACGTGCTGACCGCCTGCTTCCCCGCCGGCACGCTGTCCGGCGCCCCGAAGCCCCGCGCCATGCAGATCATCGAGGAGCTGGAGCCCTCCCGGCGCGGACTGTACGGCGGCTGCGTCGGCTATCTCGACTTCGCGGGCAACTCCGACACCGCGATCGCCATCCGTACCGCCCTGCTGCGCGACGGCACCGCGTACGTGCAGGCCGGAGCGGGGATCGTGGCCGACTCCGACCCGGTCGCCGAGGACACCGAATGCCGCAACAAGGCGGCAGCCGTGCTGCGTGCCGTGCACACCGCGAACCGGCTGAACGGGAACCGAACGCGTAAGGGATAGTGGGGGGCGTGAGTGCTGTTCCCGTACCCCAGCCCCGTACCGAGACCGCAGAGGCCGCCGCGACCGCCGCCGGCGGCCGGCGCAGCCTCGCCGCCGCTCTGTTCCTCGGCGCCGTCGGCGCCGCCGTGGTGCTGCTCGCCTCCGGCCAGACCTGGGCCGAGGGCGCGGCCGCCGTCGGCGCGGGCAGCGTGCCGCTTCAGGCGGACGGCCGGGACGTCACCGGGCTTCCGGCGGCCCTCGCCGTCGTCGGCCTGGCCGCCCTCGTCGCCGTCTTCGCGGTCCGCCGCACCGGCCGCGTCGTCGTCTCCGCGCTGCTGGCGCTCAGCGGCGCGGGCGGGGCGGCCGCCGCGTTCCTGGGCGCCTCCGACAGCGCGGCGCTCGACGAGCAGGCCCGGCAGACCACGAGCGGCACCGTCACGAGCGTCGACGCCCTCACGCACACCGCCTGGCCGTACGTCACGGCCGCCGCCGGACTGCTGATCCTCCTCGCCGGACTGCTCGCCCTGCGCTACGGGTCCGCCTGGCCCGCGATGTCCGGGCGGTACGAGCGCGAGGGCGGGGGCGCCCGCAAGGCCCGCCCCGCGGCCGACCCGGAGCGCCCCGAGGAACTGTGGAAGGCCCTCGACCGCGGTGAGGACCCCACCGGGGACCGGTGACACCCGCGGTCCGTGACACCCGCGATCAGTGACGACCCCCACGTCCCGGCACCCCTTCCGGTACGGGACAATGGAAGACGAGCCCCCGGCTCACCCCACAGCGCAAGACCAACGAGGAGCAACTCATGGCGGGCAGCAGCCACGGACACACCCCGGCCGCCTGGACCGGTGTCACCATCTCCGTCATCGGCTTCTGCATCGCAGGAGTCTTCATGGTGGCGGCCAACCCGCTCGGCTTCTGGGCCGGAATGGGCGTGACCCTGCTCGGCGGTGTCGTCGGCGCCGCGATGAAGGCCGCCGGTCTCGGCCTGAAGGAGAGCCCCGTCCCGGCCCGTGCGCAGGCCGCCGCGCAGCCCGTGCCGGCCGAGGCCACGGCCTCCTGACCGCACCCGTCGCTCCGTACGAGGCGCAGCCCGGCGAGCCCGGGCTGCGCCTCTGCCCATGAGCGGGGGACAATCACGAGGTGGACGCCATCACAGCCACCACCCCCGCACCCCTGTCGCGGCGGCTCGCCGCGCCGCTGGGAACGATCGCCGTCGTCGCCGCGGCCTTCGCGTACGTCGGCGCGGTCGACCCGAACGAGCCGGGCCACTACCCGGTCTGTCCGCTGCTGCGGTTCACCGGGATCTACTGCCCGGGCTGCGGCGGCCTGCGCAGCGCCCATGCCTTCATCCACGGCGACCTGGGCACCGCCTTCGGTGCCAACGCCCTCGCCGTCGCCGGATACGGGATCTTCGCCGTTCTCTGGACCGCGTGGCTCGTCCAGGCGGTCCGTGCAAGACCGGTGCGGATAGCGCTCGGGCCCGGCTGGTGGTGGGGTCTCGGCGCGGTTCTGGCGCTCTTCACGGTTGTCCGGAACCTGCCGTTCGGCTCGGTGCTCGCACCATGACCTTCAGGACGAAGTCCCAGGTAGTGGGACGGACGTCAACCGGATGCGAGGCCTTCGCCCCCAGCCGGATACCATCGGGATTGCTGACAGTGATCCACCATCTACCTCTCGGAAGGGGGCCGCTCGCGTGAGTGTGCTCGACGAGATCATCGAAGGCGTACGCGCCGACCTCGCAGAGCGGCAGGCGCGGGTCAGCCTCGACGAGCTCAAGGAGCGTGCCGCCAAGGCGCCCCAGGCCAAGGACGGCGTCGCCGCGCTGCGCGGCGAGGGTGTGAAGGTCATCTGCGAGGTGAAGCGCTCCAGCCCCTCCAAGGGAGCGCTCGCCGCGATCGCCGACCCGGCCGCACTCGCCGCCGACTACGAGGCGGGCGGCGCGGCCGTCATCTCCGTCCTCACCGAACAGCGCCGCTTCGGCGGCTCGCTCGCGGACCTGGAAGCCGTGCGGGCCCGGGTGGACATCCCGGTGCTCCGCAAGGACTTCATCGTCACGTCGTACCAGCTGTGGGAGGCCCGTGCCTACGGCGCGGACCTCGTGCTGCTGATCGTCGCCGCGCTCGACCAGGAGGCCCTGGTCTCGCTGATCGAGCGCGCCGAGTCGATCGGTCTCACCCCGCTCGTCGAGGTCCATGACGAGGACGAGGTCGAGCGGGCCGTGGACGCCGGAGCCAAGATCATCGGTGTCAACGCGCGCGACCTCAAGAGCCTCAAGGTCGACCGTTCCACGTTCGAACGGGTCGTACCCGAGATCCCCGCAGGCCTCGTCAAGATCGCCGAGTCCGGCGTCCGCGGCCCGCACGACCTGATCGCGTACGCCAACGCCGGCGCCGACGCGGTCCTCGTCGGCGAGTCGCTGGTCACCGGACGCGACCCCAAGGCCGCCGTGGCCGATCTGGTCGCCGCCGGCGCCCACCCGGCCCTGCGGCACGGGAGGGACTGACCCTCCCCATGACCACCGTCCTGCGCCGCGTACCGTCCGCCCGGCCGAGCCTTCGCCCGGCCGGTACGACGGCGCGCGTGCCGCACGCCCCGCTGGCGCGCGGCTGCCGCCCTCGCGGCTGCCGCGCCCCGGCCCGGCGAGTGCACGGACGACGGGTCAGGTACGTCATCGGGGACGAGCCCGGCCAGGTCAACGGCATGCGATGGCGTCGCTGAGCGACCCGCTCAGCGATCCGACGTCATCACCCTCATTTCTCTTCTGCTTTCACGCTCATGAGGAGTTCTGGCATGCCCAGCGATTACTTCATTCCCGATCCCGAGGGCCAGGTGCCGAACGCGGCCGGCTACTTCGGCGACTTCGGCGGCAAGTTCATCCCCGAGGCGCTCGTCGCCGCGGTCGACGAGGTGGCCGTCGAGTACGACAAGGCCAAGTCCGACCCGGCCTTCGCCGCCGAGCTCGACGATCTGCTCGTCCACTACACCGGCCGGCCGAGCGCCCTGACCGAGGTGCCCCGCTTCGCCGAACACGCGGGCGGCGCACGCGTCTTCCTCAAGCGGGAGGACCTCAACCACACCGGCTCGCACAAGATCAACAACGTGCTGGGCCAGGCCCTGCTCACCAGGCGCATGGGCAAGACCCGTGTCATCGCCGAGACCGGCGCCGGCCAGCACGGCGTCGCCACCGCGACCGCCTGCGCCCTCTTCGGCCTCGACTGCACCGTCTACATGGGCGAGATCGACACTCAGCGCCAGGCGCTGAACGTCGCCCGGATGCGCATGCTCGGCGCCGAGGTCGTGCCCGTGAAGTCCGGCAGCCGCACGCTCAAGGACGCCATCAACGAGGCCTTCCGCGACTGGGTCGCCAACGTCGACCACACGCACTACCTCTTCGGCACGGTCGCGGGCCCGCACCCCTTCCCGGCCATGGTCCGCGACTTCCACCGCGTCATCGGCGTCGAGGCCCGCCGCCAGATCCTGGAGCGCGCGGGCCGCCTCCCGGACGCGGCCGTGGCCTGCGTCGGCGGCGGCTCCAACGCCATCGGCCTCTTCCACGCCTTCATCCCGGACACCGGCGTACGGCTGGTGGGCTGCGAGCCCGCGGGCCACGGCGTCGAGACCGGCGAGCACGCGGCCACGCTGACCGCGGGCGAGCCCGGCATCCTGCACGGCTCCCGCAGCTACGTCCTCCAGGACGACGAGGGCCAGATCACCGAGCCGTACTCGATCTCGGCAGGGCTCGACTACCCGGGCATCGGCCCGGAGCACTCGTACCTCAAGGACAGCGGACGCGGTGAGTACCGGGCCGTCACCGACGACGCCGCGATGCAGGCGCTGCGGCTGCTCTCCCGCACCGAGGGCATCATCCCGGCGATCGAGTCCGCGCACGCGCTCGCCGGAGCCCTGGAGCTCGGCAAGGAGCTGGGCAAGGACGGACTGATCATCGTCAATCTGTCCGGCCGCGGTGACAAGGACATGGACACGGCTGCCCGCTACTTCGGGCTGTACGACGAGGAAGCCGCCGCGGCCGTCGAGGCGGACGCGGCCGGCGAGGTCGCCGAGATCGAGGGGGACGCCAAGTGAGCGGGAACATCCAGCTGCTGAACGACACTCTGGCGCAGGCGAAGTCCGAGAACCGGGCCGCGCTCATCGCCTACCTCCCGGCCGGTTTCCCGACCGTGGACGGCGGCATCGAGGCGATCAGGGCCGTCTTCGACGGCGGCGCCGATGTCGTGGAGGTCGGCCTGCCGCACTCCGACCCCGTCCTCGACGGCCCCGTCATCCAGACGGCCGACGACATCGCCCTGCGCGGCGGCGTCAGGATCGCCGACGTCATGCGCACGGTCCGCGAGGCCCACGAGGCCACGGGCAAGCCGGTCCTCGTGATGACGTACTGGAACCCCATCGACCGCTACGGCATCGCGCGCTTCACCGCCGAGCTCGCCGAGGCGGGCGGAGCGGGCTGCATCCTGCCCGACCTGCCCGTCCAGGAGTCCGCCGTATGGCGCGAGCACGCCGAGAAGCACGGCCTCGCCACGGTCTTCGTGGTCGCGCCGAGCAGCAAGGACGCACGGCTCGGCGAGATCACGGCGGCGGGTTCCGGCTTCGTCTACGCCGCCTCGCTGATGGGCGTCACCGGAACGCGTGAGTCCGTCGGCGCCCAGGCCCAGGACCTGGTCCGGCGCACCCGTGCCACCACCGGGCTGCCGGTCTGTGTCGGCCTGGGAGTCTCCAGCGCCGAGCAGGCCGCGGAGGTCGCGGGCTTCGCCGACGGCGTGATCGTCGGCTCGGCTTTCGTCAAGCGGCTGCTCGACGCCGAGGATCGCCCGGCCGGCATCGCGGCGGTGCGGGCGCTGGCGGGCGAGCTGGCGGCGGGCGTGCGCAAGCGCTGACGCCGTCGGGCGAACTGCTCACCCGTACGGGTGGACCTCGGACCGGGGAGGCGCATAGGTGCCTCCCCGGTTCGTTGCTGTGGGCGTGAGCGAGAAGAACCATGACGGAAGGCGGGCCGCGCGTGAGCGGCTCCTGCAGGATCGTGAGCTGCAGAAGGCGCGCGACAAGCGACGGCGCCTGTTGATCGTGTCCGCGGCCGTGGTCGGCGTGCTGGGCCTCGCCGCGGTCGTCGGCGTGATCGCGGCCAACTCCGGAGGGAAGGGGAAGGGCGACAGCGCGTCCACCGGCCCGGTGACAGCCCCCAGCGGCGCCGAGGGCGAGGACGCCCTCGCGCTCCCCGCGGGGGTGAGCGACGCGCCGTCCACGCTCACGGTCTGGGAGGACTTCCGCTGCCCGGCCTGCGCCCAGTTCGAGAACGTGATGAGGAACACCATCCATGAGCTGACGGACTCCGGACAGCTCAAGGTGGAGTACCGCCTCGCCACCATCATCGACGGCAATCTGGGCGGCAACGGCTCCCGCCGCGCGGCGAACGCGGCGGCGTGCGCGCAGGACGCCGGGAAGTTCGTCCCGTACCACGACGTGCTGTACCAGAACCAGCCGCCGGAGACGGACGACGCCTTCGCTCAGAACGGCAGGCTGATCGAGCTGGCGGGCAAGGTCCAGGGTCTGGACACACCCGCGTTCCGGGACTGCGTCGAGTCCGGCGCGCACGACAGCTGGGTCGAGAAGTCCGGCGAGGCCTTCCACAAGGGCGACTTCAAGGGCACGCCGACGGTGCTGCTGAACGGGCAGTCGATCTTCCCGCAGCGGGGCAACGAGCAGATCAGCCCGGAGAACCTGAAGAAGTGGGTCACCGAGGCGAACAAGGGCAAGAAGCCGGGCACGGCGCAGCCGAGCCCGTCCGGGTCCTGAGCGACGGCGGGTCGTCCGGGGCGTTCGGCGGCGTGGCCGCGGGGCGCCCCGGACGCATGCCCGGCGGGTTCTGCGGTGGACCAGCCCGCCGCGCGGGAACGGCGGGTGCCCAGGGGGCCTCGTTATGCAGACGTTGCCCCGTCGGTTGCCGTGCGGTGGGCCCGGCAGGGTAGCGTCGGACCTGCCATGGACCTTGCCTTCATTCCCAGTCCGTCCACCGGTGTGATCCACCTCGGACCGCTCCCGCTGCGCGGCTACGCCTTCTGCATCATCATCGGTGTCTTCGTGGCCGTCTGGTACGGCAACAAGCGCTGGATCGCCCGCGGCGGCAAAGCCGGCACGGTGGCCGACGTCGCCGTGTGGGCGGTGCCGTTCGGCCTCGTCGGCGGCCGTCTGTACCACGTGATCACCGACTACCAGCTGTACTTCAGCGAGGGTGAGAACTGGGTCGACGCGTTCAAGATCTGGGAGGGCGGCCTCGGCATCTGGGGCGCCATCGCGCTCGGCGCGGTCGGTGCCTGGATCGGCTGCCGCCGCCGCGGCATCCCGCTCCCGGCGTACGCCGACGCCATCGCGCCCGCGATCGCCATCGCGCAGGCGATCGGCCGCTGGGGCAACTGGTTCAACCAGGAGCTGTACGGCAGGTCGACGGACGTGCCGTGGGCGCTCGAGATCAGCGAGGGTGTCAACCGCGCGGAGGGCACCTACCACCCGACGTTCCTCTACGAGTCGCTGTGGTGTGTCGGCGTCGCGCTGCTGGTCATCTGGGCCGACCGTCGCTTCAAGCTGGGCCACGGCCGGGCGTTCGCGCTGTACGTCGCCGCCTACTGCGCGGGCCGCGCCTGGATCGAGTACATGCGCGTCGACGAGGCCCACCACGTGCTCGGCCTCCGGCTGAACGTGTGGACCGCGATCATCGTCTTCGTCCTGGCCGTCGTGTACATCGTGCTCTCCGCGCGGCTCCGTCCGGGCCGCGAGGAGGTCGTCGAGCCGGCGGCGGTGGAGTCGCGGAAGTCCGACGACGCCGACGCCACCTCCGCCACGGCCTCCGACGCGACGACGGACGCCGACCCGGCGGCCCTGTCCCTGGACAAGGACCCCTCCGGGGAACCGGCGGACTCGGAGTCCGCGAACAGGAGCTGACCGCTTCGCGCAACGGGTGGCCGACCGCTTCCCCGCACATCCCCAGGGCCGCCCGGCTGTGATCAGCCGGGCGGCCCTGCGGCGTTTCCGGCGGCCCGTGAGCCCGTAGCACGGGAGTCCGGGAGCCTGTGGGCCCGGGCGCTCCGGGCTCTGGGTCAACGGCCGTCGCGGCCCGCCAGCGACAGCGTGCGGTGGGCCGCGGCGACGACGGCCGCGTCGACGAAGCGTCCGTCGGGGAGGGCGAGCGCGCCCGCGTCCGTCGCCGCCGCCTTGACGATCTCCTCGGCCGCCTCGACCTCCTCCGGGCTGGGGAGGTAGGCCCGCTCGATGACCGGGAGCTGCCGGGGATGGATGGCGGCCCGGCCCAGGAAGCCCAGGGCGCGGCCGTGGGCGCAGGAGGCCGCGAGGCCGTCCAGGTCGCGGATGTCGGGGTACACGGACTGGGTCGGCGGGGGGAGCCCGGCCGCGCGGGCCGCGACGACGACGCGGCTGCGCGGCCAGTCGAGGCCGGTGTCGTTGCGTACGCCCAGGTCGGCGCGGAGATCCGCCTCGCCGAGCGCGATCCCGCGCACGGCCGGGTCGGCGGTCGCGATGGCGTAGGCGTGTTCCACGCCCCCCGCCGACTCCAGCAGCGCGTACAGCTCGGTGCCCGGCGCCAGCTTCGCCGGAACCTGGATGTCGGTGGCGTGTGCCACCTTGGGGATACGCAGTGCCGACAGGCCGGGCAGGGGGGCCAGCGCGGTGATGTCGCGCTCTGCGTGGATGCGGACATGCACCGGCACCGGCTGGGGGGAGGCGAGCAGTTCCGTGGTCGCCGCGAGGGCGTACGCCTTGCGGTGGGGCGCGACCGCGTCCTCCAGGTCGACGATCACGATGTCGGCTCCGGAGGACAGCGCCTTGCCCACGACCTCCGGCCGGTCCCCGGGGGCGTACAGCCAGGTGAGCGGGGTCATAGCGCGCCTTCGTCGCGGAGGCCGGCGATCCGGCCGGGCGTGAGCCCGAGTTCGCCGAGGACCGTGTCCGTGTCCGCGCCGTGCGGGCGGCCGGCCCAGCGGATACCACCAGGAGTCTCGGAAAGGCGGAAGAGGATGTTCTGCATACGGATCGGGCCGAGTTCCGCGTCGGGGACCTCGGTGACACTGTCCAGCGCGCGGTACTGCGGATCGTCCATGACGTCACGTACGTCGTAGACGGGGGCGACCGCGGCCTCCGCCTTGTCGAACGCGGCGAGCACTTCGTCGCGGGTGTGCTGGGCGATCCAGTCGCCCACCGCCGCGTCGAGTTCGTCGGTGTGCTCGGCCCGCCCGCTGCCGCTCGCGAACCAGGGCTCGTGCGTCAGCTCGGGGCGGCCCACCAGCCGCATCACCCGCTCGGCCACCGACTGTGCGGAGGTCGAGACGGCGAGCCAGGAGCCGTCGGCGGCGCGGTAGGTGTTGCGCGGCGCGTTGTTGCGGGAGCGGTTGCCAGTGCGCGGCTGGACGTAGCCGAGCTGGTCGTACCAGATGGGCTGCGGCCCCAGCACGGTGAGGATGGGTTCGATGATGGCCATGTCGACGACCTGGCCGCGTCCGGTGGCGGCGCGGGCGGTCAGGGCGGTCATGACGGCGTAGGAGGTGGCGAGCGCGGCGATCGAGTCGGCGAGACCGAAGGGGGGAAGCGTGGGCGGACCGTCGGGTTCACCGGTGATGGCGGCGAACCCGCTCATGGCCTCGGCGAGGGTCCCGAAGCCGGGGCGGTGGGAGTACGGGCCGAACTGACCGAACCCGGTGACACGGGCCAGCACGACACGGGGGTTGGCGGAACTCAGTTCGTCCCAGCCGAGCTGCCACTTCTCCAGCGTGCCGGGGCGGAAGTTCTCGATGACGACATCGGCGGTCGCGGCGAGCGCGAGGAAGGTCTCCCGGCCGCCCGGCGTGGACAGGTCGATCGTGATGGTGCGCTTGTTGCGGCCGAGCAGCTTCCACCACAGGCCGACACCGTCCTTGTCGGGGCCGTGGCCGCGTGAGGGATCGGGTTTGCGGGGGTGCTCGATCTTGATGACGTCGGCACCGAAGTCGCCGAGCATCGTCGCGGCGAGCGGCCCGGCGAACAGGGTGGCGAGGTCGAGGACGCGCAGCCCGGCGAGCGGACCGGCTCCGGTGGACGGACCGGCTCCCTCGTACCGGCCGGCTCCCTCGTACCGGCCGGCTCTGGTGGACGGGCGGGCTCCGGTGGACCGGCGGGCGGCGGCACCGTCGGCGTCGGGGTCGTGCATCGGGGCTCCTTGCTCCTTGCGGGTCTCCTGCGGGGCCTGTCGCGGCGGCTTGCCCGGCAGCGGCTGGTGGCAGCGGCAGGCGGCTAGCGGCGCCTCGCGGTGCTCCTCGCACCCGTCTCCGCCTCCGCGTCGATCTCGGGGCGGTAAGGCATGGAGGACGAGGCGCCCGGGCGCTGGACGGAGAGCGCGGCCGCGGTGGAGGCCCAGATCATCGCCTCGGGCATCGGCCTGCCCTCGACGAGGGCCACGGCGAGGGCACCGACGAACGTGTCACCGGCCGCGGTGGTGTCCACGGCGCGGACGCGGGGCGCGGCGACCGTGAGGGGCTCCATGCCGCGGGCCGCGTAGAGACAGCCCGCCCCGCCGAGCGTGATCACCACCTCGGGAACCTGGCGGAGCAGTGCCTCGGCGGCGGCGAGCGGTTCGGCGACACCGGCGAGGAGGGCCGCCTCGTGCTCGTTCGGCACCAGCAGGTCGGTGGCGGCGAGCAGTTCGGGCGGCAGAGGCTGAGCGGGCGCCGGGGTGAGGACGGTCCGTACCCCGTGCCTGCGGGCGGCCTCGGCGCCGGCGATCACCCCGCCGAGGGGGAGTTCGAGCTGGAGGAGGAGGGCGTTCGCGGTGGCGATGAGGGTTTCGTCACCGGGGGTCAGATGGTCGACGGTGGCGTTGGCGCCGGGGATGACGACGATCGCGTTGCCGCCCTGGTCGTCCACGACGATGTGCGCGGTTCCGGAGGGTCCTTCGGCCGTGCGCAGCAGATCGGTGTCGACTCCGGAGTGTTCGAGCGTGGCCCGCAGCCGGCCGCCGAAGTCGTCCGTGCCGACGGCTCCGATCATCGCCACCTCGCCGCCGGCCCGGGCGGCGGCGACGGCCTGGTTGGCGCCCTTGCCGCCGGGGACGGTGCGGAACTCGCGTCCCGTGACGGTCTCTCCACGCTGCGGGGCCTTCGCGACATAGGCGACGAGGTCCATGTTGGTGCTGCCGAGCACGACGATGCCGGTCATGGGCGCGGGTCCTCCCGGAGATTGGTGTGGGCGCACGTGAGGCGGGCGAGCGAGTCGAAGCCGATGCCGTCGAAGTCGCCGACGCTGCTGGCGAGGCGGTTCTTGAGCGGGGCGGTCCAGCGCCCGGGCAGCCGGTCCGGATGGCCGGCGAGCAGGCCGGCGAGCGAGCCGGCGGTGGCGCCGTTGGAGTCGGTGTCCCAGCCGCCGGACACGGCACGGCAGATGGACCCGGAGAAGTCGCCGTCCGCGTGGGTCAGGGCGGCGGCGAGAAGGGCGGCGTTGGGGATGACGTGGACCCAGTGGTACGAGCCGTGGCCGGCGTGCAGGCGGTCCACGACGGTGTCGAAGTCGCTGTGCGCGCCGGCGGTCTCGATGCCCGAGCGGACGGCTTCGGCGAGCCGCGAGCGGGGCGGGACGACGCGGAGGCCGGCGCGCAGGCACCCGTGCACGTCCGCGTTCCCGGTGGCCGCCACGGCGAGCGCGGCGGCGATGAACATGGCCCCGTACACCCCGTTCGCCGTGTGGGTGAGCACCGCGTCCCGGTGGGCCTGCTCGGCGGCGGCCGCCGGATCGCCGGGGTGCGTCCAGCCGTGCACATCGGCGCGGATCGCGGCGCCGATCCATTCCCGGAACGGGTTGTGGCGCAGCGCGGTCAGCGGTGGTTCGAGGCCGCAGAGGAGGTTGCGGTACGCGACGCGCTCGGCGGTGAAGGTGCGGCCGGCGGGGAGTTCGTCGAGCCACAGCCGGGCGACGTCGGCGGTGCCGAAGCCGGGCCCGTACCGCTGGAGGAGGAGCAGATCGAGGAGCGGGTAGTTGAGGTCGTCGTCCTCGGGCATGCCGTCGATGTTCTCGGCGAGGGAGGTACGTGCGGAACGGCGGTTCCAGGGGTGGGCGTCGAGCAGCTCACCGGGCACGCCCTTCGCGGTGAACCAGTCGGCGAGCGGCCAGTTGCCGGTGGCGCGGGCGAGGGCGCGGATGGCGTGCAGCGGGAGCTTCTCCACGGGCTTGCCCAGAAGACACCCGGCGGCGCGGCCGAGCCAGGCGGCGTGCAGACGGTCCATGAGCGCTTCCGCCACGGGGCCGGATGCCGCCGCGCCTGGGCCGGATGCCTCCGCCGCCGTGCCGGACCGGGGCCAGCCCGGACAGGCCGCTCTGATGGCGGGGAGGTCCGTCGGCTCGTGGACCGACAAGGGGCTGGGGAGTTCCGCCAGTTCGTCCAGCAGGCGGGAGGCGAGGGCGCGGAGTCGAGGGGGCGCCGGCTGCGGGGACGCGCCGGCGGCCGATGGTGCCGGGGGGCCACCCGCCGCGCGCCAGCGGTGGGCGATCTCCGACGCGTCGCGGCCGTCTTCCGCCGCCTGCCGGAGTTCATGGCCGATCAGGTCCTCGGGCTGGACCCAGGTGAGCCGGAGGTTCATCGGGGGTCCGTCAGCCTGGCGAAGGCCGCTTCGTGCTCCCGGCGGCGCCGGGTGTCGCGGGCGAAGATCTCGTGCGTGACCTCCGTGAGGCTGCGCGCCGGTGCGTGCAGATCGAGGCGGCTGGCCTCGGCGACGGTCTTCACCCAGTCGGGCGGGATCGGTTCCTCGCCGTACAGCGCGCCCGCGATCGCGCCGGACATCGTGGCGATCGAGTCGCAGTCGCGACCGTAGTTGACGGAGCCGAGGACCGTACGGCGGTAGTCGCCGTCGCCGACGAGGAGCATGCCGAGGGCGATGGGGAGTTCCTCGATGGCGTGCAGCCGGGAGGGGCGTCGGGCCGCCAGGGAAGGCGCGCGGTAGTCGGGGCCCACGGTGTCGAAGGGGGCGACGGCCTCGCGAAGCGGGCGCAGGGCCGACTCGAAGTCGCTGTGGCGGGCGGCGACTTCGGCCACCTCCTCGATGGCCGAACGGGTGCCGTCCTTGGCCAGGGTCAGACAGGTCTCGACGACGGTCGTCGGTGTCGCGCCGGGAGTACAGGCCGCGGCGACCGCCGCCGCGAACACGCCCGCCGCCTCGCGCCCGTAGGAGGACTGGTGGGCGCCGGCGACGTCCAGTGCCTCGGCGTAGGCGGCCGCGGGGTCGGCGGCGTTGACCAGGCCGACGGGGGCCATGTACATCGCTGCACCGCAGTTGACGATGTTTCCGGTACCGGCCTCGCGCGGGTCGACATGGCCGTAGTGGAGGCGGGACACGAGCCACTTCTCCGCGAGGAAGATCCGCTGGAGAGGGAGTGCCTCGGTCTCCAGCTCCGGGATCCAGCGGGGCGTGGAGATCAGCTCCGGGACGAGGTGGTCGGCGACGGCGTAGGCGTCGAGGTGGTCCCGTACGGTCGCGTAGACCCGTACGAGAACGTGGGTCATGAGGGTGTCGTCGGTGACGTGGCCGTCACCCTTGTGGTAGGGCGCCACGGGCCGGGCGGTGCGCCAGTCGTCGCCGTGCCACGGGCCCACGATGCCGTGGACGCGGCCGCCGTGCCGTTCCACGATCTGCGCCGGGGTGTATCCCTCGACGGGGCCGCCGAGGGCATCGCCGACCGCCGCGCCGACGAGGGAGCCCGTGATCCGGTCTTCGAGCGTCGCGACCGCCGGGAGCGCTGAGAGTGTCATGCCGGAATTGTCCACCCGGGGCGGTCGCGGGCGGGGCATGCGGAGTCGGGGATTCGTGTCCGGCGGGGGCGAGTTACGGGCGGGAGGCCGGGCCGGCGCCTTGTGTGACGGACGGACTGTGTGACGGGTCGGGCGACGGTTCGTGTGCCGGGCCGTGTGCCGGTTCGTCCGACAGGTCGTGCGACGGGGCGTGCGAGGGGAGGCGCGACGGGCGGATCGTGTCGGCGAGGAGCCCGGCGAGTTCGACGAGGTCCGTGCCGGCGAGACGGGGCAGGGTGCAGCCGGCGAGGGTGCGGCAGGCGTCCCGCCAGGCGGCCGGTACGGCCGTACCACCGCCGAGCGCGCCGGTCAGCGCCCCGGCGAGGGCGGGCGCGGAGTCGGCGACCCGGGACAGGCAGACGGCGGCGGGGATGGCACCGGCGACCTCGCCGCGCGCGGCGGTGGCGAGGGCGAGGGCGACGGGGACGGTCTCGGCGGCGGCGATGCCGTAGCTGTACACGTGATCGACGATCTGGTGCTCCAGGAGCGGGACGAGGGAGAATGCGTCGTCGGCGTCGCGGGCGAGCTTGAGGGCGTAGCGGGCGTTGCGGCCGATCTCGGTGGCGTCCGGGAGCTGGGCGAGGGCGGCGTCGACGGCGGTGTCCACGTCCGCGCCGCCCAGTGCCGAGGCGACGGCGGCGGCCATGGCGCGGGCGCCGTGCACACCGTCGCCGTCCTGCGTGTAGCGGGCGTCGAACTCGGCGAGATCGGCGGCGGCCTGCGGGTTGCCGGGGTGGATGACGGCGAGGACGCTGGCGCGGATACAGGCGGCGTCGTCGAAGTAGTGCGGGTTGTCGTGGCCGGTCGCGGGCGGTCGCAGCCCGGTGGCGAGGTTGCCGAGACCGGCTCGTACGGAGATCCGGGCGCGCAGCGGAAGGACGGCGGACTCGACCTCGGGGGCGCGGGCGGCGGCCGCGGCGATCTTGCCGGCGAGGACGTTCCAGGCGAGGTCGACCGCGGCGCGCATACGGCGGCCCAGGTCGAGTCCGTCGAAGTGCTCGCCGGCGGCGGTGAGGACCGTCTCGGCGGCGAAGGCGGCCCACTCGGCGTCGTCGGAGGGGCCGAGGCGCAGGGGCTCGGGGGGCTGGTTCAGAGCGATGGGCACGGGGAGGGTGGTCGTGGCGTTCTGCTCGGCGAAGGTGTCCAGCTCCCGGGTGAGCCGCCGGGTCCACTCGGGCATCCGCGCGGCCCGATGCCGCGCGGCGGGCCACCCGGCGGCGTCGCCGGCGGCGAGCCCGAGCAGCAGCCCTTCGATCCGCGCGCGGTACGGCTCGCCGCCTTGCGCCACCCGGTCGCGCCGGGATCGCCCCTGGTGCCCCCAGGAGCAGTAGCCCCACCCCGAAACCGGCCCCGCTCCGCCGGAGCCGTGCGATCCGCCCGCTGCCATGCGTGGCGAACGGGCCTCTTCGAGGTGATCGGAGTGAGGGGTCGCCGCGGCCCCGCCTCCCGCGCCGGGCCTGTCCAGCAGCAGACCGCCCGAACCGGCGCCCCCGACCCCGCCCGCCGCGGTGGGCCTCACCGACCGGGGCGCTCCTCCGGTCCCGCTTCCGCCTGGCGTGTCGAGCAGGAGGGCGGCGGGGGCGGCGGGGGCTTCTCCGCTCTCCCCGGTCGCACCGGTCGCGGGGCTGTTCCCGCCGGACCCGTCCGTTGCCCGGTCCGC
The DNA here is from genome assembly GCF_044757085.1 of Streptomyces sp. NPDC091376. Lineage (NCBI taxonomy): Bacteria > Bacillati > Actinomycetota > Actinomycetes > Kitasatosporales > Streptomycetaceae > Streptomyces > Streptomyces sp. NPDC091376. Next base: position 662,456 of record NZ_JBIVUF010000001.1, read on the forward strand.
GTCGCTCGTGTGCTGTCCGTCGCCCAGCTGTACGTCGCCCAGCTGTCCGTCGTCCGGCTTTCCGTCGGCCGCCGTGCCGGGCGGACCCGACACCAGCCCTGATGCCGTCTCCCGGTACTCGCCCTCCACGCCCGGCGTCGCCGTCACGGCCCCCGGTGCGGGGTCCGGGGAGGCTCCGCCCGTCTCGTCGCCCGTGCCGGGCGTCTCCAGCCCCAGGTCCGGAGGGGACTCCGGGGTGTCCGGGGCGGGCTGGTCCGGGGTCGCGGAGTCGAGGGGGCGGGGGGTCATGGGGCGGCCTCGGTGTCGTCGTACGGGGTGAGGAGGTCTGCGATGTCCAGGACGTGATAGCCGCGCATGGAGGGGAGGCAGCTGCCCCGGACGGGGCCGATCGCGGCGGCCCAGTCCGCCGGAATGGCGGAGGCCCCCACCAGCGCGCCGGCCAGCGCCCCCGCGACCGCCGCCGTGGTGTCGGCGTCGCGGCCCATGTTGACCGCGGTCAGCACCGACGTACGGAAGTCGCCGCGGGCCGCCGCGAACGCCCCGAAGGCGAGGCCGACGGCCTCGGGAGCCAGGTCCGTCCAGGGGTAGCCACCGATGACGACCGCGGAGCGGACCGTCCGTTCGCGGCTGAGCGGATCCGTCTCCGCGCGTTCCGCCGCGACGACCGCGCGGCGCATGGAGCGCGCGGTCCAGGAGTCCATGGGCACGACGGACAGTGCCGCGCCGATCACCCCGGCCGGTCCCGCTCCCGCCATCGCCGCCGCCACGCCCGCCGCCACGGCCTGCCCGCCGTAGATGCCCTCGCCGTCGTGACTGACGCAGCCGTCGATGGCGACCAGCCGCGCCGCCTCGTCGGGGCGGCCCGCCGCGAAGACGCCGAACGGCGCCGCCCGCATCGCCAGCCCGTCGCTCCAGGCGTGCCGGTGCTGCGCGGTGATGGGCGCTGCCAGACCGCGGCGGAGGTTCTCCAGCGTCCCGCGCTCACTGAAGCCCGCGCCCCGGAACGGACCTTCGTCGAGGTCGGCGATCCAGTGGTGCCAGGCGTTCTCGACATGCGAGACGGTGAGTGCGGACCCGTGCCTGGCGAGCAGCAGCCCGGAGAAGATCGCGTACTCCGTGTCGTCCGTGCCGGCCGGAGCGTCGGTCACGAAGCCTTCGATCCGGCCCCACCTGCGGCGGATCTCGGACGGCCGCATGTTCTCCGCCGGCGCCCCCAGCGCGTCGCCCACCGCCAGTCCGAGGAGCGCGCCGCGGGCCCGATCGCATGCAATCCAGTCCACCGCGTCACCCCTTCGTGCCCACTGGACCCCTTGGGTCTCTTGCTCGATGGGCCTCTTGCTCGATCTCTGCCACGCGGGGCGCCGAGTGCGGCGCGGGAAACGTCGGTGTCACCCGCCTGCCACCAGGTAAGTAAAGCCTGCCTTGCTGGCACGACCCTTACATCGCGCGTACTTTCGAGACGTTGAGGGGGAGCGGGACGCCGTACGAACCCGCCCTGGCAGTACGTACGAACCCGCAAGGAAGCAAGGGGAGAGCTGTGTCCATCATCGAGACCGAGGCGACACTCCACGAGGCGCATCGCGACAATCACACGCACCGCGATGTGAGCGGCGGCTGGCTGCGTCCCGCGGTGTTCGGCGCGATGGACGGGCTCGTCTCCAACCTCGCGCTGATGACCGGTGTCGCGGGCGGTGCCGTGTCGCAGCAGGTCATCGTCATCACGGGGCTCGCCGGCCTCGCTGCCGGAGCCTTCTCCATGGCCGCGGGCGAGTACACCTCGGTGGCCTCGCAGCGTGAGCTCGTCCAGGCGGAACTGGACGTCGAGCGTCGCGAGCTGCGAAAGCACCCGGTGGACGAGATGGAGGAGCTGGCCGCGCTGTACGTGGCGCGCGGCGTCGAGCCCCGGCTCGCCCGCGAGGTGGCCATGCAGCTGTCCAGGGACCCCGAGCAGGCGCTGGAGATCCACGCCCGCGAGGAGCTCGGCATCGACCCGGACGATCTGCCGTCGCCCACGGTCGCGGCCGTCTCGTCCTTCGGCTCGTTCGCGCTCGGCGCGCTGGTGCCGGTGCTGCCGTTCCTCCTCGGCGCCACGGCTCTGTGGCCCGCGGTCCTGCTGGCTCTGCTGGGGCTGTTCGCCTGCGGTGCGCTGGTCGCCAGGGTCACCGCCCGCGGCTGGTGGTTCAGCGGCCTGCGGCAGCTCGCCCTCGGTGGCGCCGCGGCGGCCCTGACGTACGCCGTCGGGTCCCTCGTCGGGGCAGCCGTCTAGCCGGCCTTCCTGGCGCCCCACCTGCGTAGACACAGCCTCCGGGACCTTTGCCCGGAGGCTGTGACGCATGTCCCGGTGCCCGATCGGGCCGCCGAATGCGACACTGGACGTGGCTCACATCAGGAGCCCGTTACCCGGCGGTTTCGAATCCGTGACCACCGGGCATGAGCCGTAAGCGCTGTGGGCAACGAAGCCTGCTCTGCATCCGGGTCCGTGGATGGCGATCCGTCCGCACCCGTCCCCCACCTGCGCCGCTATCAGACCCCAGACCGCGGTGTCCGCATGTTGGAATGGTCTATCCGCTAGTCGAGAACCACTCCATCATGTAACCTGCACGAAATTTCAGCGGAGGGCCAACGTCGTCCCTCGGCACCGCCATATGCCACGACGACGACGGGAGAGCCGATGCGTTCCTACGCCTGGTCGCCCATGGACGGTCGCCCCGCCCCGCAGGGGATGTACGACCCCCGTAACGAACACGACGCCTGTGGTGTCGGGTTCGTGGCCACCCTGACCGGTGTTGCCAGCCATGAGCTGGTGGAGCAGGCGTTGACCGTACTGCGCAACCTCGAGCACCGCGGCGCCACCGGCTCCGAGCCCGACTCCGGCGACGGCGCCGGCATCCTGCTCCAGGTCCCGGACGCGTTCCTGCGCGAGGTCGCCGGATTCGAGCTTCCCGAGGCCGGTTCGTACGCCGTCGGTATCGCCTTCGTCCCTCAGGCCGAGCAGGACGACGCCGTCTCACGGATCGAGACGATCGCCGTCGAGGAGGGCCTGAACGTCCTCGGCTGGCGCGAGGTCCCCGTCGCCCCCGAGCTGCTCGGCGCCACCGCCCGCTCGACGATGCCGGCCTTCCGCCAGCTGTTCGTCGCGGACGGGGACGGCGAGGCCACCGGCATCGCCCTCGACCGCAAGGCGTTCGTGCTGCGCAAGCGCGCCGAGCGCGAGGCCGGGGTGTACTTCCCGTCGCTCTCCGCCCGCACGATCGTCTACAAGGGCATGCTGACCACCGGCCAGCTGGAGCCCTTCTTCCCGGACCTCTCGGACCGCCGCTTCGCCACCGCCGTGGCCCTGGTGCACTCCCGGTTCTCCACCAACACCTTCCCGAGCTGGCCTCTCGCCCACCCGTACCGCTTCGTCGCGCACAACGGCGAGATCAACACGGTCAAGGGCAACCGCAACTGGATGCGCGCCCGTGAGTCCCAGCTGGTCAGCGACCTGTTCGGGAACGAGAAGCTGGACCGGATCTTCCCCGTCTGCACACCGGACGCCTCCGACTCCGCCTCCTTCGACGAGGTCCTGGAGCTGCTCCACCTCGGCGGCCGCTCGCTCCCGCACAGCGTCCTGATGATGGTCCCCGAGGCGTGGGAGAACCACGACTCCATGGACCCGGCCCGGCGCGCCTTCTACCAGTACCACTCCACGATGATGGAGCCCTGGGACGGCCCGGCCTGTGTCACCTTCACCGACGGCACCCAGGTCGGCGCGGTCCTCGACCGCAACGGTCTGCGCCCGGGCCGCTACTGGGTCACCGACGAAGGACTCGTCGTCCTCTCCTCCGAGGTCGGCGTCCTGGACATCGACCCCGCCAAGGTCGTCCGCAAGGGCCGTCTCCAGCCGGGCCGGATGTTCCTCGTCGACACCGCCGAGCACCGCATCATCGAGGACGACGAGATCAAGGCCGCACTGGCCGCCGAGCACCCGTACCAGGAGTGGCTGGAGGCCGGCGAGATCGAGCTCGAGGACCTCCCCGAGCGCGAGCACATCGTCCACACCCACGCCTCGGTCACCCGCCGCCAGCAGACCTTCGGCTACACCGAGGAGGAGCTGCGCGTCCTCCTGGCGCCGATGGCCCGCACCGGCGGTGAGCCCCTCGGTTCCATGGGTACCGACTCCCCGATCGCGGCCCTCTCGGAGCGCCCGCGGCTGCTCTTCGACTACTTCACCCAGCTGTTCGCGCAGGTCACCAACCCGCCGCTGGACGCCATCCGCGAGGAGCTCGTCACCTCGCTGCACTCGTCCCTCGGCCCCCAGGGCAACCTGCTGGACCCGACCGCGGCCTCCTGCCGGTCGGTCACCCTGCCGTTCCCGGTGATCGACAACGACGAGCTGGCCAAGCTCATCCACATCAACGCCGACGGCGACATGCCCGGCATGAAGGCCGTGACGCTGGCGGGCCTCTACCGGGTCTCCGGCGGCGGCGACGCGCTGGCCGCCCGTATCGAGCAGATCTGCGCCGAGGCCGACGCCGCGATCGAGGACGGGGCACGCCTCATCGTGCTCTCCGACCGGCATTCCGACGCCGAGCACGCCCCGATCCCGTCGCTGCTGCTCACCGCCGCCGTGCACCACCACCTCATCCGCACCAAGCAGCGCACCCACGTGGGCCTGCTGGTCGAGGCCGGCGACGTCCGCGAGGTGCACCACGTCGCGCTGCTCATCGGCTACGGGGCCGCCGCCGTCAACCCGTACCTGGCGATGGAGTCCGTCGAGGACCTGCTGCGCGCCGGTACGTTCATCGAGGGCATCGAGCCCGAGCAGGCCATCCGCAACCTGATCTACGCCCTCGGCAAGGGCGTCCTCAAGGTCATGTCGAAGATGGGCATCTCCACCGTCGCCTCCTACCGCGGCGCCCAGGTCTTCGAGGCCGTCGGTCTCGACGAGGCCTTCGTCGACAAGTACTTCAACGGCACGGCGACGAAGATCGGCGGCGCCGGTCTCGACGTCGTCGCCAAGGAGGTCGCCGCCCGGCACGCCAAGGCGTACCCGGCCAGCGGCATCGCCCCGGCGCACCGCGCGCTGGAGATCGGCGGCGAGTACCAGTGGCGCCGCGAGGGCGAGCCGCACCTCTTCGACCCCGAGACCGTCTTCCGCCTGCAGCACGCCACGCGCAGCAAGCGGTACGACATCTTCAAGAAGTACACCGAGCGCGTGAACGAGCAGTCCGAGCGCCTGATGACGCTGCGCGGACTCTTCGGCTTCACGTCCGGCCGCGAGTCGATCTCCATCGACGAGGTCGAGCCGGCCAGTGAGATCGTCAAGCGCTTCTCCACCGGCGCCATGTCGTACGGCTCCATCTCCAAGGAGGCGCACGAGACCCTCGCCGTCGCCATGAACCAGCTGGGCGGCAAGTCCAACACCGGTGAGGGCGGCGAGGACCCGGACCGTCTGTACGACCCGACGCGCCGCTCGTCGATCAAGCAGGTCGCCTCCGGCCGCTTCGGCGTGACGAGCGAGTACCTCGTCAACGCGGACGACATCCAGATCAAGATGGCCCAGGGCGCCAAGCCCGGCGAGGGCGGCCAGCTGCCCGGCCACAAGGTCTACCCGTGGATCGCCCAGACGCGGCACTCCACCCCCGGCGTCGGCCTGATCTCGCCGCCGCCGCACCACGACATCTACTCCATCGAGGACCTGGCCCAGCTGATCCACGACCTCAAGAACGCCAACCCGGCCGCCCGCATCCACGTGAAGCTGGTGTCCGAGGTCGGTGTCGGCACGGTCGCCGCCGGTGTCTCCAAGGCACACGCCGACGTGGTCCTCATCTCCGGCCACGACGGCGGTACGGGCGCGTCCCCGCTCACGTCGCTGAAGCACGCGGGCGGTCCCTGGGAGCTCGGCCTCGCCGAGACCCAGCAGACGCTGCTGCTCAACGGTCTGCGCGACCGGATCGTCGTGCAGACCGACGGTCAGCTCAAGACCGGGCGGGACGTCGTCATCGCCGCGCTGCTGGGCGCCGAGGAGTTCGGTTTCGCGACCGCGCCGCTCGTCGTCTCCGGCTGCGTCATGATGCGCGTCTGCCACCTGGACACCTGCCCGGTCGGCATCGCCACCCAGAACCCGGTCCTGCGTGAACGCTTCACCGGCAAGGCCGAGTTCGTCGTCAACTTCTTCGAGTTCATCGCCGAAGAGGTCCGCGAGCTGCTCGCCGAGCTGGGCTTCCGCACGCTGGAGGAGGCCGTCGGCCACGCCGAGCTGCTGGACACCACCCAGGCCGTGAACCACTGGAAGGCGCAGGGCCTGGACCTGCAGCCGCTCTTCCACGTGCCCGATCTGCCCGACGGCGCCGTACGCCACCAGCTGGTCGAGCAGGACCACGGCCTGGCGAAGGCCCTGGACAACGAGCTGATCAAGCTGTCCGCGGACGCGCTGGCCGCGGCCTCTGCCGAGGAGGCCCAGCCGGTCCGCGCCCAGGTCGCGATCCGCAACATCAACCGGACCGTCGGCACGATGCTCGGCCACGAGGTGACCAAGAAGTTCGGCGGTGCGGGCCTGCCCGAGGACACCATCGACATCACCTTCACCGGCTCGGCCGGCCAGTCCTTCGGCGCGTTCCTGCCGCGCGGCGTCACGCTGCGCCTGGAGGGCGACGCCAACGACTACGTCGGCAAGGGCCTCTCCGGCGGCCGCGTCGTCGTCCGCCCGGACCGCGGTGCCGACCACCTGGCCGAGTACTCCACCATCGCGGGCAACACCATCGCCTACGGCGCCACCGGCGGCGAACTGTTCCTGCGCGGCCGCACCGGCGAGCGCTTCTGCGTCCGCAACTCCGGTGCGCTGGTGGTCTCCGAGGGCGTGGGCGACCACGGCTGCGAGTACATGACCGGCGGCCACGCCGTCGTCCTCGGCGGTACGGGACGCAACTTCGCGGCCGGCATGTCCGGCGGTATCGCGTACGTCGTCGACCTCGACAAGGACAACGTCAACGCCGGCAACGTGGACGCCGTCGAGGCTCTGTCCGACAGCGACAAGCAGTGGCTGCACGATGTCGTGCGCCGCCACCACGAGGAGACGGGTTCCACCGTCGCCGAGAAGCTCCTCGCGGACTGGGACGCGGCCGCGGCCCGGTTCAGCAAGATCATCCCGACCACGTACAAGGCAGTGCTCGCCGCCAAGGACGCCGCTGAGCTCGCCGGTCTCTCCGAGCGCGAGACCACCGAGAAGATGATGGAGGCGGCGACCAATGGCTGACCCCAAGGGCTTCCTGACCACCGGACGCGAGGTCGCCGCGACCCGTCCGGTCGGTGAGCGCGTCAAGGACTGGAACGAGGTCTACGTCCCCGGCTCCCTGCTGCCGATCATCAGCAAGCAGGCCGGGCGCTGCATGGACTGCGGCATCCCGTTCTGCCACAACGGCTGTCCGCTGGGGAACCTGATCCCCGAGTGGAACGACTACGCCTACCGCGAGAACTGGCAGGCCGCGAGCGAGCGCCTGCACGCCACCAACAACTTCCCGGAGTTCACCGGCCGGCTGTGCCCCGCTCCGTGCGAGTCGGCGTGCGTGCTCGGCATCAATCAGCCCGCCGTCACCATCAAGAACGTCGAAGTCTCCATCATCGACAAGGCGTGGGACGCCAACGACGTCAAGCCGCAGCCGCCCGAGCGGCTGTCCGGCAAGACCGTCGCGGTCATCGGCTCCGGCCCGGCCGGCCTCGCCGCCGCCCAGCAGCTGACCCGCGCCGGCCACACGGTCGCCGTGTACGAGCGCGCCGACCGCATCGGCGGGCTGCTGCGCTACGGCATCCCCGAGTTCAAGATGGAGAAGCGGCACATCAACCGCCGTATCGAGCAGATGCGCGCGGAGGGCACCAAGTTCCGCACCGGCGTGGAGGTCGGCCGCGACATCGACGCGGCGAAGCTGCGCCGCCGGTACGACGCCGTCGTCATCGCCGCCGGTGCCACCACCGCTCGCGATCTGCCCGTCCCGGGCCGTGAGCTGAACGGCATCCACCAGGCGATGGAGTACCTGCCGCTCGCCAACAAGGTCGTCGAGGGCGACTTCGTGGCGCCGCCGATCACCGCCGAGGGCAAGCACGTCGTCGTCATCGGCGGCGGCGACACCGGCGCGGACTGCGTCGGCACCGCCCACCGCCAGGGTGCGGCGTCCGTCACCCAGCTGGAGATCATGCCGCGTCCGGGCGAGGACCGTCCCGGCCACCAGCCCTGGCCGACGTTCCCGATGCTCTACAAGGTGACGTCCGCGCACGAGGAGGGCGGTGAGCGGGTCTACTCCGTCTCCACCACCCACTTCGAGGGAGACGAGGACGGCAACGTCCAGTCCCTGCACCTGATCGAGGTCGAGTTCGTCGACGGCAAGCTGAGCCAGAAGCCGGGCACCGAGCGTGTCATCCCGGCCCAACTGGTCACCCTCGCCATGGGCTTCACCGGCACGGACGTCCAGAACGGCCTGGTCTCGCAGTTCGGCGTGGAGCTGGACGAGCGCGGCAACGTGGCCCGCGACGCGGACTTCGCGACCAACGTCCCCGGCGTGTACGTCGCCGGCGACGCCGGCCGCGGCCAGTCCCTCATCGTCTGGGCCATCGCCGAGGGCCGCTCCGCGGCACGCGGCGTGGACCGCTTCCTCACGGGCGTGAGCGAACTGCCCGCCCCGATCCGCCCCACGGACCGTTCCCTGACGGTCTGATCCCACCCCGAAGACGTCCCGTACAACGGCGTACGGAACAGACCGCGGCGCCTGCCCACCGTCCCCGACCGGACACCGGGCAGGCGCCGCGGTGCGTTCGCGTGCGCGGAGTACCGGATTCCGCCCTCACGCAGCGCTGGTCAACGGCTACGCTCGGTAGGACCGGCAAGTGCGTTGCGCAAAGGGGACCTTGGCCATGACCGAGCCCAGGAACACCGACCCGTACACCGACCCGAGGGCCTTCTACGGCTCGGAGCTGCGCAGACTGCGCGAAGCCGCGCGGCTCTCGCAGGAGCAGGTCGGGGAGCGGGTCTTCTGCTCCGCCACCTACATCGGCCAGTTCGAGAACGCGACGAGACGGCCGCAGTTGGAGATGTCGAAGCAGCTGGACGAGGTACTGGGCAGCGGGGAGCACCTTCAGCGGCTGTGCCGGCTGGCCCGCACATCGAAGGTGGCGGACTACTTCGCGGACGCGGCGGAGCTGGAGCGGCTGGCGAAGACGATCTGCGAGTACGCGCCGGTGTTGGTACCGGGGTTCCTGCAGACCGAGGCGTACGCGCGGGCGATCACACGTACCGCCACTCCGTTCGCCTCGCAGGAGAGCGTGGAGGAACGTGTCCGGGCCCGGATGGACCGGCAGGGCATCCTGGACGATTCAACGCGGCCCGTACTGTGGGAGATTCTCAGTGAGACGGTGCTTCGATCGCCGATGGGCGGGTCCGAGACCATGCACGAGCAGCTTCTCCACATCGTCGAAGTGGCGCGACGTCGCAGGGTGGTGGTGCAGGTGCTGCCGTTCACCAGCATGAGCGAGGCGTACATCGACAGCATGATCTCCGTGATGTCCTTCGGCGACGCACCGTCCGTCGTCTACACGGAGGGGGCGGGCAGCGGTCAACTCATCGACGATCCGGCCCTGGTCGAGCACTGCCAGAGGTCATACGATCTTTCCAGGGCCGCCGCATTGTCACCGATGGCGTCCTTGGACCTGCTGGAATCGGTGGCGGAGGACTACAGGGTCACATGACAACCCCACTGGATCTGAGTCGTACCGGCTGGCGTAAGTCGTCCTACAGCGATGGCACGGGCGGCAATTGTGTCGAGGTCGCCGACCTTCCCGGCATCGTTCCCGTGCGCGACAGCAAGAGGCCCGAGGGCCCCGCGCTCGTCTTCCCGGCCGCGGGATGGGTGTCGTTCGTCGCCGCCGTGAAGGGCTGCGTCATCTAGCCATGGCGGGTATCAGCCTCCGCAAGATGGAGGAGTCCGCCCCGGCCCTCGTCAGCCTCTACAAGAGCGCGGGCGTCTCGCTGGAGAAGCACGGGCTCAACGGTCAGCGCGCGGCCGTCTACCTGGTCGTCGACTATTCCGGCTCCATGAAGCCGTACTACAAGGACGGCAGCGTCCAGGCTCTCGCCGACCGGGTGCTGGGGCTCTCGGCCCATCTCGACGACGACGGGCGGGTGCCTGTCGTGTTCTTCTCCACGGACATCGACGCGGAGACGGACATCGCGCTCGCCGACCACGAGGGCCGGATCGACCGGATCGTCGCCGGACTCGGCCACATGGGCAAGACCAGCTACCACCTCGCCATGGACGCGGTCATCGACCACTACCTGGACAGCGGCGCCACGGCCCCCGCCCTCGTCGTCTTCCAGACGGACGGCGGGCCGATCAACAAGCTCGCCGCGGAGCGGTACGTGTGCAAGGCGGCCAAGCTGCCGATCTTCTGGCAGTTCATCGGCTTCGGCGACCCCGGCAGCAAGCAGTTCGACTTCCTGCGCAAGCTCGACGACCTGGCCGTCCCGGCCAAGCGTCCCGTCGACAACGCGGGCTTCTTCCACGCCGGCCAGGACCCGCGCCGGGTCGCGGACGCCGAGCTGTACGACCGGCTCGTCTCCGAGTTCCCGTCATGGCTGGCCGCCGCCCGCGCGCAGGGCATCGTGCGCGCGTAACGCCACGCGTACCCTCGGCCGAGGAAATCACGACAGTAGATGTCGGGTTTCCAGGCTTTCCTGGATCCATGAACAACAGCTGGGCAGACTTTCAGGCGGCTGAGCCCGACTTCGCCGCGACCGTGCGGCAGCGCTTCGAGAAGTACACGCACCACGTCCTCGGGACCCTCCGCGGGGACGGGTCCCCGCGGCTGACCGGGATCGAGGTGACCTTCCGCTTCGGGGAGCTGTGGCTCGGGATGATGCCGAACTCGCGCAAGGCGCTGGACCTTCGCCGGGACCCGCGGTTCGCCGTCCACGCGAACCCCGGGGCCGACGCGTCCATGGACGACGGGGACGTACGGATCGGCGGACGGGCGGTCGAGGTGACGGACCCGGACGTGACGGCCCGGTTCCAGGAGGCGACCGAGGCGCCGCAGCCGTTCCATCTCTTCCGGGCCGAGCTGTCCGAGGCCGTACGGACCGGGGTCGAGGGCGACGAACTCGTCGTACGGACCTGGCGGCCGGGCCGGGCGCTGCGGACGATCCGGCGCGGCAACGACGACAGCCCGCCGCGCACGGACGCCCCATGATTCAGCCGGACAGCACGGCCGCGCGGCACTGCGAGGGCGTCCCCCAGGCGTCCCGCAGCGGTCGGGCCTTGCGCAGCCAGAGGGAGAGCGCCGGCTCGTCGGTGTAGCCGACCGCGCCGTGCAGCTGCAGAGCGGTGCGGGCGGCGCCGTACGCGGCCTCGCCCGCTGCCACCTTCGCCGCGGCGATGTCGGCCGGTGCCGTCGTCAGCGCCGCGCCGAGCACCAGCGGCCGGGCGAACTCGAGGGCGATCAGCGTGTCCGCCAGCCGGTGCTTGACCGCCTGGAACGAGCCGATCGCGACACCGAACTGCGAGCGCTGCCTGACGTACGCGACGGTCCGCTCCAGCAGCGCCAGCCCGGTCCCGAGCGCCTGGGCGGCGGTCGCGAGCCGGGCCCGGTCGACGGCTCGCGCGGCGGCGGCCGCCACGTGAGCCCCGCTCGCCAGTACCTCGCCTCCGCCGTCCGGGACGGCCAGCCGCCGCGCCGGATCGGCCGAGGCCCGTACCGGCCCGTGCCCGGGCGCGACGCGCAGCTCGTCGCCGAGGACCATGAGCGTGACCGACGCCGTGTCCGCGTCCAGCGCGTAGGGCCCCTGCCCCTCAAGCGCCAGGGTGACCACGGTCTCGCCCGCCGCGATGCCCGGCAGGAAACGCTTCGCGAGAGCCGGGTCGCCGAGGCCGGAGATCAGCGTCGCCGCCGCTGCCGTCTCCACCAGCGGGCCCGGCACCGCGTGCCGCCCCAGCTCCACGAAGGCGAGGGCCAGTTCGACGGGGCGCGGCCCCACGCCCTCGTACGCCTCGGGCACGGCGAGCGCGAAGACCCCGGCGTCGGCCACCCGGGACCACACCGCGCGCCCGGGACCGGGGTCGCCCGCGCCCCAGGCCCGGGCCGCCCGCGGTGTGTCCGCGGCCGTCAGCATGGCGTCCAGCGAGCGCACGAACGCCCGCTGTTCGTCGGTCGGCAGGAACTTCACAGGACGTCTCCTCGTGACGGTGGCCCGCTTCGTCCGCGGCTCGGCCCGTGCGCGCCGCGTGCCCGCGGCGCCCCCGGCACCCGCACCGCCGCCCGCACCGGCGGCCCGGCGCCGGCCGGGCATCCCGGGTCCGGGACGAAGCCCGGGCGAGGGCGCCGCATCAGCGGCGTCCCTTCGGCAGGCCGAGCAGCCGCTCGGCGATGATGTCGCGCTGGATCTCGTTCGTCCCGGCATAGATCGGGCCCGCGAGCGAGAAGACGTACCCCTCGGCCCACTCACCCGGCCCGTCGGCCAACTCGCCGTCCCTGCCCAGCAGATCGAGCGCGGTCTCGTGCAGCGCGATGTCGTACTCCGACCAGAAGACCTTGTTCAGGCTCGACTCGGCCCCGACCGGCCCGCCCGCGGCGAACCGGGAGGCATGGGCGTACGTGAACAGCCGGTACGCCCGCGCCCCGATGATCGCGTCGGCGACCCGGTCACGCAGAGCGGTGTCGCAGGGGTCGGCCGTCGAGCGCCACAGCTCCACCAGCCGGTCCGCCGCGGCGAGGAAGCGACCGGGGGAGCGGAGCGTCAGCCCCCGCTCGTTGCCGGTCGTCGACATGGCGATACGCCAGCCCTGGCCCGGCTCGCCGATCACGTCCTCGTCCGGCACGAACACCTCGTCCAGGAACAGCTCGGCGAAGGCGGGCTTCCCGTCGAGCCGGCCGATCGGCCGCACCGTCACACCCGGCGCCCGCAGGTCGAACATCAGATACGTCAGACCCCGGTGCGGCCTGTCCGCCTCCGGGTCCGTGCGGAAGATCCCGAACGCCCGGTCCGCGAAGGCCGCCCGCGACGACCAGGTCTTCTGGCCCGACAGCAGCCAGCCGCCGTCCGTCCGCAGCGCCCGGGACCGCAGTGAGGCGAGGTCCGAGCCCGCCTCCGGCTCCGACCACGCCTGCGCCCAGATCACCTCGCCGCTCGCCATCGACGGCAGGATCCGGGCCCGCTGCTCCTCGGTGCCGTGGTCGAAGAGCGTCGGGGCGAGGAGATTGATGCCGTTCTGGGAGACCCGGCCGGGCGCGCCCGCCGCGTAGTACTCCTCCTCGAAGACCAGCCAGTGGAAGAGGTCCACGCCGCGTCCGCCGTACCGCTCGGGCCAGGACACCACCGACCAGCGGCCGGCGGACAGCTCCGCCTCCCACTCCCGGTGCGCGGCGAAGCCCTCCGCGGTCTCCAGCGAGGGCAGCGGCCCGTCGGGGACGTGGGCGCGCAGCCAGTCGCGGGCCAGGGCGCGGAAGGCGTTCTCCTCGTCGGTGTGGTCCAGGTCCATGAGGTGCCCGCTCCCTCGTCGCGACGCTTCCCTAACAAGTGTTTGGTAGGTTAACTTGCCCGTGTGAGGGACAACAAGGCTCCGTACGTGGCCGGGCACGCGCTGCTGGAGGGCCGCACCGCCGTGATCACCGCGGCCGCGGGGAGCGGCATCGGCGGCGCCACCGCCCGCCGCTTCCTGGAGGAGGGCGCCCGGATCCTCATCAGCGACGCGCACGCGCGCCGCCTCAAGGAGACGGAGGAGACGCTGGCCGGGGAGTTCGGGCCGGCCGCCGTCGACTCGCTGGTCTGCGACGTCACCGACGAGACCCAGGTGCAGGCTCTCTTCGACACGGCCGTACGGGTCCACGGACACCTCGACGTCGTCGTCAACAACGCCGGACTGGGCGGCACGGCCCAGCTCGTCGACATGAGCGACGAGCAGTGGTCCCGCGTCCTCGACGTCACCCTGGGCGGCACCTTCCGCTGCACCCGCGCCGCCCTGCGCGCGTTCAGGGCGGCCGGCCGCGGCGGGGCCGTCGTCAACAACGCCTCCGTCGTCGGCTGGCGCGCCCAGGCCGGACAGGCCCACTACGCCGCCGCGAAGGCCGGCGTCATGGCCCTCACGCGGTGCGCGGCCGTCGAGGCGGCCCAGTACGGGGTCCGGGTCAACGCCGTCGCGCCCAGCCTCGCCATGCACCCGCATCTGGTGAAGGTCACCTCGGCCGAGCTGCTGGACGAACTCACCGCCCGCGAGGCCTTCGGCCGCCACGCCGAGCCCTGGGAGGTCGCCAACGTCATCGTCTTCCTGGCCAGTGGCTACTCCTCCTACATGACCGGCGAGACCGTGTCCGTCAGCAGCCAGCACGCGTAGATGCGGGGCGGGACCAGAATGGACACGTGCCGACGACCAAGAAGAAGACCCAGGTGACCGCCTCGCCCGAGCGGCGCCGCGAACTCCTCGACACCGCCGCCGAGGTGTTCGCCGCCCAGGGCTACAACGCCACGACCGTCCGCAGGATCGCCGACGAGGCGGGGATGCTGGCGGGCAGCCTCTACTACCACTTCGACTCCAAGGAGTCGATGCTCGACGAGATCCTCTCCACCTTCCTCGACGAGCTCTGGGCCGGGTACGACGCGGTCCTCGCCGCCGGACTCGGACCGAGGGAGACCATCGAGGCGCTCGTCACCGAGTCGTTCCGGGAGATCGACCGGCACCGTGCGGCCGTGGCGATCTACCAGAAGGAGTCCCGGCACCTCTCCGCACAGCCCCGCTTCGGCTATCTCGCCGACTCCCAGCAGAAGTTCGAGAAGGCCTGGCTCGGAACGCTGGAGCGCGGGGTCGCCGAGCGGGTCTTCCGCGACGACCTGGACATCCGGCTCACCTACCGGTTCGTCCGCGACACCGTATGGGTCGCGGCCTCCTGGTACCGGCCGGGGGGACAGCACAGCCCGGACGAGATCGCCCGCCAGTACCTGTCGATGGTGCTGGACGGCATCACGACGAAGGAGGAGCAGCCATGGCCGAGGCCTACATAGTCGAAGCGGTCCGCACCCCGGTGGGCCGGCGCAGGGGCGGCCTCGCCGCCGCGCACCCGGCCGACCTGGGTGCGCACGTCCTCAAGGCCCTGGTCGAACGGTCCGGGATCGACCCTGCGGCCGTGGAGGACGTCGTCTTCGGCTGTCTGGACACCGTGGGCCCGCAGGCCGGTGACATCGCGCGCACGAGCTGGCTGGCGGCAGGACTTCCCGAAGAGGTGCCCGGCGTCACCGTCGACCGCCAGTGCGGCTCTTCCCAGCAGGCGGTGCACTTCGCGGCCCAGGGCGTCATGTCCGGCACCCAGGACCTCGTCGTTGCGGGCGGCGTGCAGAACATGACGCAGATCCCGATCGCCTTCGCCTCCCGGCAGGCCGCCGAGCCGCTCGGGCTGACCGAGGGCCCCTTCGCCGGCAGCGAGGGCTGGCGGGCGCGGTACGGCGACGCACCCGTCAACCAGTTCCACGGCGCCGAACTCATCGCGCGGAAATGGGACATCTCCCGTCGCGCCATGGAGGAGTTCGCCCTCCGGTCCCACCAGCGGGCGATCCGTGCGATCGACGAGGGCCGCTTCGAGCGGGAGACCGTCGCGTACGGGGACGTGACGGCGGACGAGGGCCCCCGCCGCGACACCACCCTGGAGAAGATGGCGGGCCTGAGGCCCGTCGTCGACGGCGGCACGATCACCGCGGCCTGTTCCTCACAGGTCTCGGACGGCGCGGCGGCGATGCTGCTCGCGAGCGAGCGCGCGGTAGCGGAGCACGGGCTGACCCCGCGCGCTCGCGTCCACCATCTGTCGGTGCGCGGCGAGGACCCGATCCGGATGCTCTCCGCGCCGATCCCGGCGACCGCGTACGCGCTGAAGAAGACCGGCCTCACCCTCGACCACATCGACCTCGTCGAGATCAACGAGGCGTTCGCACCCGTCGTCCTGGCGTGGCTGAAGGAGACCGGCGCCGACCCGGAGAGGGTGAACGTCAACGGCGGCGCCATCGCGCTGGGCCATCCGCTCGGGGCGACCGGCGTCAGGCTGATGACCACTCTGCTGCACGAACTGGAACGCACGAACGGGCGATTCGGGCTGCAGACGATGTGCGAGGGCGGCGGTCAGGCGAACGTGACGATCATCGAGCGGCTCTGAGCTCCGGTCGCTCCGCCCGTTCCCCTCGCTCCGGTGGTTCCGGTCGTTCCGGTGGTTCCGCTCGCTCCGGGCGGACGGGGTCCGCCGCGGCCCGCGGAAGCGATCATCGAGCGGCCGCGACGGCGTCAGCCGGTACCCGTCCTCGGCCGGGACGCCCCGTGGCCGGCGCGGGGCTCCGGCGTGTCCGCCGACCGCCTCGCGCCCGATCCACATCCGGCGTGCTACGGTTGGTCGCGTTGCAGTTTTGGTACCCATGAACTTTATGTGCGCCTGACGGGAATGATCCGCAGGCGCATTACTGTTTCCGGCATCTCCGGATGGGGCCTCTCACCTGTCAGGAGAATGACATGGCTACGGGAACCGTGAAGTGGTTCAACGCTGAAAAGGGCTTCGGCTTCATCGAGCAGGACGGCGGCGGCGCCGACGTCTTCGCTCACTACTCGAACATCGCCACCTCGGGCTTCCGCGAGCTCCAGGAAGGCCAGAAGGTCACCTTCGACGTCACGCAGGGCCAGAAGGGCCCGCAGGCGGAGAACATCGTCCCGGCCTGACCCCGGACGCGTACCACGCAGCCGGGGCCCGCACCTTCGCGTGCGGGCCCCGGCTTGTGCTGTCCTCAGGCCCAGGAAGGCAATCCCCCGAATGACTCGCTCCGAACGTCCCGCACGCAAGCGACCGGCCAGGCGCACTGGCACCCAGCCCGCTAACCAGTCCGCGAAGCGGTCGGCGAAGGGCTCCGGCGGTGCGCGCCGCGTGGCGCCTCCGCAGGAATTCACCCTGCCGGAATCCAGCACGCCCGCCCTGCCCGCCGTCGAGTCGTTCGAGGAGCTGCAGCTGCCGACAGGGCTGCTGAAGACCCTCGCCGCCCAGGGGGTGACCGCCCCCTTCCCGATCCAGGCCGCCACCCTGCCGAACTCGCTCGCCGGCCGTGACCTGCTCGGACGGGGCCGTACCGGATCCGGCAAGACCCTCGCGTTCGGACTGGCGCTGCTCGCCCGCACCGCCGGGCGCCGGGCGGTCGCCGGGAGCCCGCTGGGCCTGGTGCTCGTTCCCACGCGGGAGCTCGCGCAGCAGGTCACCGATGCCCTCACCCCGTACGCGACGGCGGTCAACCTGCGGCTCGCGACCGTCGTCGGCGGAATGTCGATCGCCAAGCAGGCCGGCGCGCTGCGGCGCGGTGCCGAGGTGCTCGTCGCGACGCCCGGACGGCTGAAGGACCTCATCGAGCGTGGTGACTGCCGACTGGACCAGGTCGCGATCACGGTGCTGGACGAGGCCGACCAGATGGCCGACATGGGATTCCTGCCGCAGGTCACCGCTCTGCTGAAGCAGGTCGAGCCGGGCGGTCAGCGGATGCTGTTCTCGGCCACCCTGGACCGGAACATCGACCGCCTGGTGCGGCAGTTCCTGGTCGACCCGGTGGTGCACTCGGTGGACCCGTCCGCCGGCGCCGTCACGACCATGGACCATCACGTTCTCTACGTCGCCGACGAGACGGACAAGAAGGCCGTCACCGTGCGCATAGCGGCCCGTGACGGCCGGGTCATCCTGTTCCTCGACACGAAGCGGTCCGTGGACCGGCTGGTCAAGCGCCTGCTGGCCAGCGGTGTGCGGGCGGCGGGACTGCACGGCGGCAGGACCCAGCCGCAGCGCAACCGCACCCTCGACCAGTTCAAGAACGGCCAGGTCAGCGCGCTGGTGGCGACCAATGTGGCGGCTCGTGGCATCCACGTGGACGACCTCGATCTGGTGGTGAACGTCGATCCGCCGATGGACCACAAGGACTATCTGCACCGCGGCGGCCGTACCGCTCGGGCGGGAGAGTCGGGCAGTGTCGTGACACTCGTGCTGCCGGACCAGAAGCGCGAGATGAGCCGGCTGATGTCCGACGCGGGAATCAGCCCGCGCACGGCCATGATCAAGTCCAGTGACGAGGAGCTGGCCCGGCTGACCGGAGCCAGGGAGCCGTCCGGGGTGGCGATCACCATCGAGATCCCGCAGCCTCAGCAGCCCGCCTCGTCGCGCCCGAAGCGCAAGCGCCCGCAGAACGGCGGCGGCTCCGGCCGCCGTGCCGAAGGGGGCCGCACGGAGAACGCCCGCAGCGAGACGGGCCGGGCACAGTCCGGCCGTTCCCAGTCGGGGCGTGCCCAGTCCGGCCACACGCAGGCCGGCCACACGCAGTCCGGCCGTTCCCAGGCGGGGCGTGCGCCGGCGAAGCGCGGGCGCTCCCGCGGGCCCGCGGCCGGAGGTGCCCAGGGCGGCACCGGCGGCCGCCGGACCGCCGCCTAGCCCCCGCCCCCCACAAGCGGATGGACGGGCCGGGCGACCGACCGCCCGGCCCGGCCATCCTTCCCTCCCGCTCAGCCCCCTGCCGTCAGACCGCGCAGCACCTGTTCCGCCTCGGACATCACCCGGGCGACCAGCTCCGCGCAGCTCGGCAGATCCTCGATCACCCCCGCCACCTGCCCCGACGCCATCACGCCGAGGTCGGTGCGGCCGTCCACCATGGACGCCTTCAGGAGCATGGGAGTGTTCGCGGCGAGCAGGACCTGGCTCCAGGACAGGTCCTTGCCGTGTTTCATCGCGAGCCCGTCGCGGACCATCGCGGACCACGACAGCCCGGAGAGCTTCCGGAACCCGGCCGCACGGCGCAGTGCGTGCAGCAGCGCCCGGACGCGCCCGGAGCGCGTCAGCGCGTCGACGAGGTCCGTACGGAGCATGCGGTGCGGCAGTCCGTCGACGGCCGACGTGACGACGACGTCCTTGACCGACGCCGCGAGATAGCGAGCCTTGACGGCGTCGGGGACGGTCGAGTCGGAGGTCAGGAGGAAACGGGTCCCCATGGCGATGCCCGCCGCCCCGTAGGCGAGCGCAGCGACCAGCCCGCGCCCGTCGTGGAAGCCGCCCGCCGCGACCACGGGAATGTCCACCGCGTCCACGACCTGCGGCAGCAGCACCGTCGTGGCGACGTCGCCGGTGTGGCCGCCGCCCTCGCCGCCCTGCACGATCACCGCGTCCGCACCCCACGCCGCGACCTTCTCGGCGTGCCGCCGGGCGCCTACGGACGGGATGACGACGACGCCCGCGTCCTTGAGCTCGGCGATCAGCTCACGGGACGGGGCGAGGGCGAAGGAGGCGACTCGTACGCCCTCGTCGACGATGATCCGTACCCGCTCGCGGGCGTCCCCGGCGTCCGCCCGCAGATTGACGCCGAACGGCGCGTCCGTACGGGACCTGACCTCGCGCACCGCCTGCCGCAACTGCTCGGTGGTCATGGTCGCGGACGCGAGGATGCCGAGCGCGCCCGCGTCGGCGGACGCGGAGACGAGCCGGGGCCCGGCGACCCAGCCCATACCGGTCTGGACGACGGGGTGGCGGACGCCGGTGAGCTCGGTGAGCGCGGTCTCCATCAGTCGCCGACCTCGCGTGAGCGGGTGCCGCCCGGGTCGATGACCTCGCGGATCAGCGTCAGTTCGGCCGCGGTCGGCTCCCGTGTGTACGGCACGTCGTCGTCGATGACCAGGCCGAAGCCGGTCGCCTCCCGGATCTGGGCGACGGTGACGCCCGGGTGCAGCGAGGCCAGCCGCATCGAGTGGTCCGGTGTGGCGAAGTCGAAGACGCCGAGGTTGCTGACCACCCGCGGGATGCGGTGGAAACGCGCGCCGTTCGCGTGGTCGTACCCGACGCCGCTGATCATGTCGACCTTCTCGACGAAGACCCGGGGCGAATGCCGGGGCACCCAGTAACTCACCGGATTGTTGAGGGTGTTCACGGGAGCGCCGCGCACGCCGAGCAGCTGGCGCGCCGGGCGGGCCCAGTCGCCGATGCAGGAGATGTTCTGGTTGCCGTAGCGGTCGATCTGGCTCGCGCCCATCATGACGTGCCGCCGGCCGCCGGTGACCATCGTGAGGTGGCGACGGTAGGGCAGCCAGCCCTCCACGGTGCCGTCCAGGCCGACGAGCATGGCCTCACCGTCCGTGAGCAGGAGGTCGGGGGAGAAGGTGCGTCTGGCGAGGCGGGCGCCGAGGGACGGGACGATCCCCATCGGGCTGGCCAGCACTTCGCCGTTGTCGCGCCAGGCCTCGGCGCAGGCGATGACGCAGTACTCGGACCGGGTGACGGAACCGGACGCAGAGCCGGACACGGAACCGGGGACGGGGCGGGAGGCGGTCACTGCTGCTCCTCGTGCCAGGCCTGGACGGCGGACTGGTAGTTGTGCTCGCTCCCGCCGGACAGGAACCGTTCGGCGAATTCCTGCCAGGGCGTGGTCGCGTACAGCTTCTGGAAGGCCTCGTCGCGCCCGTAGTCAGGAGCGCAGGAGGTGAAGTGCGCGCCGTTCGGGGTCTCGACGACGCCGGTGATGCTGTGCCGGCTGATCAGCAGCGTCTGCGGGACCGCCTCCTTGGTCAGCTCGGCCGTCTCGACCAGCTGTTCGCACGACAGGTACGCCTCGTCGGCGGCCTCGCAGAAGAGGTCGTCGAAGTACGGGTCGGGCCCGAGGTACTGGCCGTTGCCGAGCCGGTCGGCGCGGTTCATGTGGACGAACGCGGCGTCCATCCGCAGCGCGGGCACGGCCACGAACTCCTCGCCGCGCCCGCCGCCCTCGCCGTCCTCGTAGGGAGAGGTGACGGTGCGCAGCTCCGGGTTGACCCGCATGACGTCCGAGCCGATGCCCGCCCGCACGGGCAGGAACGGCAGCCGGTTCGCCGCGGCGTGCAGCCCCCACATGAACATGGCCTCGTCGAGCTCCGTCATCGCGAAGGCGGCGCTTTGGCGCGCCGCGCGGAAGTGCGGCTCCAGCGGGATCGAGTCGAGGGTCGCGAAGGGCGCGACGAGCCTGCGCACCCGGCCCGCGGCGGCCAGCAGCCCGACGTCCGGGCCGCCGTACGAGACGACGGTGAGATCGGTGATCCCGGTGCGGAGCAGCGCCCGCACCAGCGCCATGGGCTTGCGGCGCGAGCCCCAGCCGCCGATGCCGAGGGTCATGCCGCTGCGCAGCCGGCCCACGATCTCGTCGACGCTCATGGTCTTGTCAGCCACTCGTCTCCTCCTTGCCGAAGGTGTCGCGGACCCGGTCGGCGGTGCCGCTGAGGGCCGCCTCGAAGGTGAAGCCCTGCTCGAAGCGGTAGCTGCGGCGTACGTCGACGGGGTCGATGCCGTTGATGGCCGCCTTCGCCAGCCGGATGAGGTGGCCGTCCTTGCGGGCGATCTCCCGCGCCAGCTCCAGGGCCGCTGCGTGGAGCCCGGCGCGCGGGACCACCCGCCAGATGGAGCCGTGGGCGTGCAGTTCGGCGGCGGTCGCCGTGCGCGAGGTGTAGTACAGGGCACGCATCAGATGCCCGGGGACCAGCCGGGCGAGATGGGTGGCGGCGCCGAGCGCGCCCCGGTCGAGCTCCGGCAGCCCGAAGGTGGCGTCGTCGGAGGCGACGATCGCGTCCGCGTTGCCGACGAGGCCGATGCCTCCGCCGAGGCAGAAGCCGTGCACGGCGGCGACGACGGGGACCTCGCACTCGTGGACGGCGGCGAACGCCTCGTAGCAGCCGCGGTTGGCGCCGATCAGGGCGTCGTGGCCGGGGTCGCGCTGCAACTCCTTGATGTCGACGCCGGCGTTGAAGCCGCGGCCCTCGGCGGCCAGGACGACGCAGCGGATCTCCGGGTCGCGGCCGGCGGCGCGTACGGCGTCGGCGAGGTCGTACCAGCCCCGTACGGGAAGGGCGTTGACGGGCGGGAAGTCGAGGGTGACGACGGAAATGCCCTTCTCCGGGCTTGTGGTGGAGACACCCATGAGTGGATCAGCTACCTTTCCACCAAACGTTTGTTAGGTGACTGCTCGTCAGGAAGGTAGCAGCCGATGGAGCTGGACGGGAGGGTCGCCGTCGTCACCGGCGGGACGCGCGGCGTCGGCGCGGGCATCGCCCGGGCGTTCCTCGCGGCGGGGGCCGAAGTCGTCGTCTGTGCCCGCAGACCGCCGGACGTGCCCGTCGCGTCCGCGGGCCGCGCCGCGCGGTTCGTCCCCGTCGATCTGCGCGACGCCGATGCCGTCGGGGACTTCTTCACCGGGATCGGCCGCCGGTACGGGCGGCTCGACGTCCTCGTGAACAACGCGGGCGGAACGCCGTACCGGCTGCTGGGGGAGGGCGGGGCACAGCGGCACGCACGGGTCCTGGAGCTGAATCTGCTGGCCCCGCTGACGGCGTCGCTGGCCGCCTACGAACTGCTGCGCGCGGCACGCGGTTCCGTGCTGATGGTCGGGAGCGTGAGCGGGACGCGGCCGTCGCCGGGCACGGCCGCGTACGGGGCGGCGAAGGCGGGGCTGGAGAGCCTCGCGCGGTCCATGGCCGTGGAATGGGCGCCGGAGGTACGGGTGAACACGCTCGTGCTCGGGATGGTGCGTACGGAGCTTTCGCATCTGCACTACGGCGACGGGACGGGCGTCGCGGCGGTCGGCCGCACCGTGCCGCTGGGCCGGCTCGCGGAGCCGGACGAGATCGGGGACACGGCGGTCTTCCTCGCCTCGGCGCGGGCCGCGTATGTGAGCGGGGCGTCCCTGCTGGTGCACGGGGGCGGGGAGCGCCCCGCGTTCCTCGATGCCGCGACCGCGAACAAGGAGATCTCCGATGGGAGTTGAGATGACTGCTGGTATCTGCCGGGGCCGGGTCGTGATCGTGACGGGCGCGGGCCGGGGGCTCGGGCGGGCCCACGCGCTGGCGTTCGCCGCGGAGGGCGCACGGGTGGTGGTCAACGACCTCGGGGTCGGGCCGGACGGGGCGCCCGGCCCGGACAGCCCGGCCGGGCGGGTCGTCGACGAGATCCGCGCGGCGGGCGGCGAGGCGGTGGCGCACGGCGGGGACGTGGCGTCGGGGGAGGGCGCGGCCTCACTGGTGGCGGCGGCGCTCGACTCCTTCGGCCGGCTCGACACGCTCGTCAACAACGCGGGGTTCCTGCGGGACAGGATGCTGGTCAACCTCGACGAGGACGACTGGGACGCGGTGATGCGAGTGCATCTGAAGGGGCACTTCCTGCCGCTGAAGCACGCGGCGGCCCACTGGCGCGCGCAGGCCAAGGCGGGCCACGAGGTGGCGGCCCGTGTGGTCAACACGTCCAGCGGCGCGGGCCTGCTGGGCTCGGTCGGCCAGGGCAACTACAGCGCGGCGAAGGCGGGCGTCATCGGCCTGACCCTGGTCGCGGCGGCGGAGATGTCCCGCTACGGCGTGCAGGTCAACGCGATCGCCCCGGCGGCGCGTACGCGTATGACGGAGCGGACGTTCGCCGCGACGATGGCGGCACCGGACATGCCGGGTGCCTTTGACGCCATGGCTCCCGAGAACGTCTCACCGCTCGTCGTCTGGCTCGGCTCGGCGGCGTCGGCGGGTGTGACCGGCCGCGTCTTCGAGGCGGAGGCCGGGCGCATCACGGTCATGCAGGGCTGGCACCCGGGCCCCACGGCCGACCGCGCCGCCCGCTGGAGCCCCGCGGAGGCGGGCGAGACGGCGCTGAAGCTCCTCGCGGAGTCGCAGCCGCCGCAACCGGTGTACGGGACGCGGTAGTCGGCTCCGGTTCCGGGCTCCGTGGCTCCGGGTTCCGGGCTCCGGGCTCCGGGCTCCGGAGACGGGGCGGTGCGTCGACGCGGTTACCGCGCCGGGGCGTCCGGGCGACCGGGCGACCGGGGCGTGAGGGTCCGGTGGTGGAGGTGAATGGGGCGAAAACACCTTGGAGTTGACGTTGACACGTCAACTTCTACGCGCGTCATCATGGGATATGCGAATCCCCCCACGGATCACCATGCTCGGCGGCGCGGCCGCCCTCCTCTCCGCCCTGCTCGTCGGCGGACCCGTAGCCGCCCCGGCGACCGCGGCGGCCGCCGCGGTCGGCGACATCTGCTACTCCGACCTGCCGTCCCAGGCCCATGACACGCTCGAACTCATCGAGAACGGCGGCCCGTTCCCGTATCCGCAGGACGGGACGGTCTTCCAGAACCGCGAGGGCATCCTCCCGGCCCACTCGACCGGCTACTACCACGAGTACACCGTCAAGACGCCCGGCTCCTCCACGCGCGGTGCCCGCCGCATCGTCACCGGCGAGTCCCCGCAGGAGGACTACTACACCGCCGACCACTACGCGTCGTTCGATCTCGTCGACCACGGCTGCTGAGCCCCCACCGACCCACCTTCCGACCCCGTGCCGCCGGCCCTTCCCCCTTCTGGCCGGCGGCACGGGTCTTTCTGGTGTCCACCGTGCCGTAACCATGAGGTCATTCCTCCCTGTCAGGCTCCAGCTGTTCAGAAGTTGTCTGTACAACTTGGAGCTCCGCTCATGCTCTCCCTCGCGTCCGCACCGCCGCTCTGGCTGCGCGACAACTGTCCCTGCTCCGGCTGCCGGAACCCCCGCAACGGCCAGAAGCTCTTCCAGATCACCGAGCTGCCCGCCGCACTCGCCGTCGGCTCCGTCCAGGACACCACGACCGCGGACGGCCTCGCCGCCCGTGAGGTCGTCTGGGCCCCCGACGGGCACCGCTCCGTCTACCCCGACGCCTGGCTCGACGCCCACCTCCCCGGCACCGCCGTGGCTCCGGGCGACGGCCGTACCGAGGACGACAAGGAGCTGTGGGACGTGGCCGGCCTCACCGGCCGCGGGTTCCCCGAGGCCGACTGGGCCGCGTACACCACCGACGACGCCGTCCGTGCCGCGGCGCTCGACAGCGTGCTGCGCCTCGGCTTCGTCCTGCTGCGCGGCGTACCCGTACGCGACCGGCAGGTCCTCGACGTGGCGCGGACCTTCGGCTACGTACGCGAGACCAACTACGGCCCGCTCTTCGAGGTCCGTGTCGAGGCCGACCCCAACAACCTCGCCTTCACCGGCGCCCGTATCACCCCGCACACCGACAACCCGTACCGCGACCCGGTGCCGACCCTCCAGCTGCTGCACTGCCTCACCAACGCGGCCCAGGGCGGCGACTCCGGCCTGGTCGACGGCTTCCACGCCGCCTCGCTGCTGCGCGCCGAGGACCCGGAGGCGTACCGCGTCCTCACCAGCGTCCCGGTGCCTTTCGCCTTCGCCGACGACCACACCGAGCTGCGCGCCCACCGGCCGCTGATCGGCACCGACCCGGCGGGCCGGATCCGCGAGATCCGCTTCAACAACCGCTCCATCGGCACCCTGCACCAGCCGGCCGAGGTACTGGACGCCTTCTACGCCGCCTACCGCCGCTTCGGCGAGCTGCTGCTCCGCAGCGAGCTGCAGCTGGACTTCCGGCTCACCCCGGGCGACTGCCTCGTCTTCGACAACACCCGGCTGCTGCACGCCCGTACGGCCTTCGCCGAATCCGGTGACCGGCACCTCCAGGGCGCCTACGCCGACATCGACGGCCTCGCGTCCACCCTGGCCGTACTCCGCAGGAAGGAAAGCACCGCATGAGCACCGCCGCCCACCCCCTCGACACCCTCGCCGAGCTGTTCGAGGGCGAAGGCAGCGCCGAGTACTTCGGCGAGGACGTGACCCAGGCCGAGCACATGCTCCAGGCCGCCGCGCTCGCCGAGGCCGCAGGCGCCCCGCCGCACCTCGTCGCCGCCGCGCTGCTGCACGACGTCGGCCACTTCCAGGGCGCCGTCACCGGCCGCGACCTGATGGAGCACGGCACCGACAACCGGCACAGCCACACGGGAGCCGACTGGCTCGACCAGTGGTTCGGCCCCGAGGTCACCGAGCCCGTACGCCTGCACGTCGCCGCCAAGCGCTACCTCTGCGTCGTCGAGCCCGGCTACTTCGACCTGCTCTCCGAGGCTTCCGTGCACACCCTCCAGGTCCAGGGCGGTCCGATGTCCGACGACCAGGTTCGGGCCTTCGAGGCGCACCCGGGAGCCCGTGACGCCGTCGCCGTACGCCGCTGGGACGAGCAGGCGAAGGACCCGGACATGCCCACACCGGGCTTCGCCCACTTCCGGCCGCTGCTGGAAGGGCTGCTGCGTCCGTAGGCGCCCGGCGGGAAACGGCACGAGCGCGCACGAGCGTGGACGAGCGGGGGGGGGGGGGGGCCCGGGGCGGGGCGCCCCCCCCCCCCCCCCCCCCCCCCCCACCCCCCCCCCCCCCCCCCCCCCGCCCGGGCCCCCCCCCCCCCGCCGGGCGCGGGCCCCCCCGCGCGCGGGGGGGTGTTGGGGGCGGGGGGCCGGGGGCGCCGGGCGGACCCCCGCCCGGCCGCCCCGGGCGGGGCGGGGGGGGGGGGGCCCCCCGCCCCCCCCCCCCCCCCCCCCGCTCGTCCACGAACCCCGGCGCACCGCTCGGTGCCGCCGAAGACAACCGGCTCGGCCGCTACTGGCTCAGTCTGCGGCCCAGTGCCGTCGTCGCCATCGAACTCTGCATCGTGAACGCCACCGTCCCCGGCAGGTAGCGGTCCTGCGACCACTCCACCGGCGTTCCCGCCGGGTCCGTCGAGTGCCGCCGCTCCCGCAGCAGCGCCTCACCGGCCCGGCAGCCCAGCAGTTCCGAGTCGTCCTCGTCCGCCCGCACCAGGTCGATGGTGTGCCGGGCGTCCGCGAACAGCACGCCGTGCAGTTCGAGTTGCTCCGAGTACGAGACCGTGTCCAGCGGCATCCCGGCCACCAGCTCACCGATCCGCTCCGGATACGTCGTCCGCTCCACCATCACCGGCGCGCCGGAGAGCGTGCGCAACCGGCGCACCCGGTACACGATCGAGCCCTCCGCGAGACGGAGCCTCTCCGCCTCCTCCTCGTTCGCCGCGACCCTGTCGAGGGCCACCACCCGGCCGCCCGGCTCCTCGCCGAGCGAACGCGCCCAGCGGGTGAAACTGCGCAGCTCACCGAAGCTGTGCAGACGGGGCGCGCCCAGGACGACGCGGCGGGTGCCGCGCCGGGAGGTGATCAGTCCGTCGGTGCGCAGCGCGGCGAGCGCCTGGCGCACGGTGCCTCTGGACACCCCGTAGCGGCGGGCCAGTTCGTCCTCCGCCGGAAGCTTCGCCCCGGAGCCGTACTCGCCCGCCGTGATGGCGGTCCGCAGATCGGCGGCGACCTTCAGATACAGCGGCGTCCTCTGCTGTCCTTCACTCACGCGCACACCCTGTCATGCCGTCCTCCGGTGCCACCAGTGAGCTCAGCAGCTCGGGATCGACGTCCGTGAGCGACCGGGCGAGGGTCACCCCGTCGGCCTCCGCGAGCGGTTCGGTCGACGGGACCGCGAGGACCCGGCAGCCCGCCGCGCGGGCCGAGGCGACGCCCGTGGGGCTGTCCTCGACCGCGACGCACTGGGCAGGGTCGGCGCCCAGCGCCGCGGCCGCCGCCAGATACGGGTCGGGCTCGGGCTTGGTCCGTACGGTGTCCTCCGCGCCGAACACGGCGTCGAAACGGTGCCCGGTCAGGGTCCCCGCCACCTGGTCGACCACCGCTCGCGGCGACGCCGACACCAGGGCCGTCGGCACCTCCCGCTCCCGCAGCGCGGCGAGCAACCGCAGCGCGCCCGGGCGCGGTTCGACCGCGGCGGCGAGCCGGGCGGCGAAGTCCGCGCCCAGTTCGGCGGCGAGTTCCTCCTCCGGCGCCTCCAGATGGCCGTGCAGCATCGCCGCGGTGTCCCCGACCGAGCGGCCCGTCACGGCCGTACGCCGTCCGGCGTCCAGGACGCGGCCGCGGCGCCGCGCGGCGGCCTCCACGACATCCAGCCAGACGCGTTCGGTGTCGACCAGGGTGCCGTCCATGTCGAACAGCACGCCACGCAGTGCGGTCACTCGGCGCCGCCACGGGTGACCAGGACCGGCCGCTCCTGCGGGCGTACGGACACGGCCGCACCCGGTGTGAGTGCGGCGGCCGTGTGCGTCGGCACGTCCGCCTTGACGGTCGTGCCGTCGGGGAGCGTGACCCGGACGCGGGTGGTCGGGCCGTGGAAGGCGGTGCCGGTGACCCTGGCGGGGCCGGCCGCGTCCACGAGGACGTCCAGGGCCTCGGGCCGGATCAGCGCGTGCACGGGGCCGGCGGGCACGGGTGCGTCGCCGTCGACGGGCAGGCGGGCGCCGAGCACCTCGACCAGTCCGCCGTCGACCGCCCTCGCCGGCACCCGGTTCATGGTGCCGATGAACTCGGCGACGAAGTCCGTCGCGGGGCGTGCGTACAACTCGGTCGGGGTGGCGCACTGTTCGAGCCGGCCGCCGTTCATCACCGCGACCCGGTCGGCCATCGACAGCGCCTCCTCCTGGTCGTGCGTGACGAACACGGTGGTGATGCCGAGCTCCAGCTGGAGCCTGCGGATCTCCTCGCGCAGCGTCACGCGGACCTGCGCGTCGAGCGCCGACAGCGGCTCGTCGAGCAGCAGCAGCCGGGGACGCAGCGCCAGGGCGCGGGCCAGCGCGACCCGCTGCTGCTGGCCGCCGGACAGCTGGTGCGGGAAGCGGCCGCCGTGGCCGGGCAGTCCGACCAGCTCCAGCAGCTCGGCGGCGCGCGCCCGCCGCTCGGCGCCCGGGGCCTTGCGCATCCGCAGCCCGAAGGCGACGTTGTCGGCGGCCGTGAGGTGCGGGAAGAGGCTGTACGACTGGAACACCATCGCCGTGTCGCGGCGGTTGGCCGGCACCGGCACGATGTCCTCGCCGTCAAGCAGCACCTGGCCCTCGTCCGGCCGCTCGAAGCCGGCGAGCACCCGAAGCGCGGTGGTCTTTCCGCAGCCCGACGGGCCGAGGAGGGCGAGCAGTTCGCCCGGGGCGACGTCCAGGTCCAGGCCGTCGAGCGCGACGGTGGCGCCGAACGCCCGGCGCAGTCCGCGCAGGCGCAGCTCCGCGCCGGTGCGTACCGGCGGCGTATCGAGCATCGTCATCAGGAGGTCTTCCGTTCGGCGGTACGTGAGGTACGTGAGGTACGTGAGGTACGGGACGGGCGGCGGCGGTTGCCGAGCGTGGTCAGGGCCAGCAGGAGCACCCAGGTCAGCAGCAGGCTCAGCAGCGACACGGCGACCGACAGCCGGGCGTCCGAGCCGGAGGCCTGCACGATCCACACCGCGAAGGGCTGGAAGCCGAGCAGCGAGGCCACGGTGAACTCGCCGAGGACCAGCGCGAGGGTGAGGAACGAGCCGTTCAGCAGCGCGCCGCGCAGATTCGGCAGCACGGCCGAGACCAGTGCCCGCGGCCAGGACGCGCCCAGGTCGCGGGCCGCCTCGACGAGCGTACGGACGTCGACGGCCCGCAGGCCCGCGTCCAGCGCGCGGTACACGAACGGCAGCGCCATCACCGCGTAGGCGAGCACGAGCACGAACGGGAAGTCGGGGTTCTGCACGGCCACGAAGGTCTGGTACAGCGGCGTCGTGGACAGCTTCTCCGGGCCCCAGCGCAGCACCGTCCCGAGCCCGGCGGTGAGCGCGACGGGCGGCACGACCAGCGGCAGGGTGCACACCACTTCGAGCACGGGACGCAGCCGCGGGGCCGAGAGCCGGGCGGCGACCGCCGCGGGAATGGTGAGCAGCAGCACGAGCACGACGGTGGCCGCCGCGAGGCCGAGCGACAGCAGCAGGCTGCCGGTGAAGCCGGGCGCGCCGAGGATCGCCGTGTACGAGGACAGGGTGAGCCCCTGGCCGGGAATGTCGAGCGTGAACACGGCGGACGCCAGCAGCGGCACCAGGAAGTACACCCCGGCGACCAGCAGCACGGCGGAGCGGGTCAGGCGAGCCATCGGGTGCTCCTTCGCTGCAGGGGCAGGTGGACGGCCATGACCACGGCCGCGACCAGCACCATGTCGAGGCTGAGCGCGAGCGCCACGTTCTCCTGGCCTACGAGGACGTTGCCGGACAGCGCGTCGGCGATCTGGAGGGTGACCAGCGGGACCGAACTGCCCACCATCGCGGCGGCGGTGGCGTACGCGGCGAAGGCGCTGCCGAAGAGCAGGACGAATCCGCCGAGGAGGGTGGGCAGCAGCACCGGGACGCCGACGTGCCGCCAGTACTGCCAGGTGGAGGCGCCGCAGTCGCGGGCCGCCTCCCGCCACTGGACGCGCAGTCCGTCGAGGGCGGGCGCGACGGTCAGCACCATCAGCGGCACCAGGAAGTACAGGTACGTCAGTGCCAGTCCCCAGAAGCCGTAGAGGGACCAGCCGTGCTCGTCGAGGCCGAGGCGGGTGGTGAGGACGCCCGCGTTGCCGAGGGTGGCGACGAAGGCGAACGCGAGCGGTACGCCGCCGAAGTTGGCGAGCACACCGGACGCGGTGAGGACGGCCTCGCGCAGCGCGCGGCCCCGGGAGCTGACGACGGCCTGGGCGAGCAGCAGGCCGAAGAGCGTGCCCGCCGCGGCGGTGAGCGCGGACAGCTTCACGCTGCCGAGGAGGGCGGTGCGGTACGCGCCGTCGACCGAGCGGGTCATGTTGTCGAGGCCGTAGCCGCCGTCGCCGACCGTGAAGGCACCGTCGGCCATGGCCAGCGCGGGCAGTCCGAAGGCGACGGCGACGACGAGGAACAGCGGCAGCGCGGCGAGCCACGCCCAGGAGCGGCGCCTGCGGGCGCCGGGCCGGGGGCCCGCGCCCGCGGCCGGTGACGTACCGGCCGAGGCGCGGGCGGGGGAGTCGAGCAGGGTCATGTGGCGCGTCACCCGGAGACGGCCGCGGCCCAGCCCTGCGAGAGGGTCTCCTTGGCCTTGGCGGTCTGCTGCTCGGTCGGGAACCGCGGGGTGCCCTCGACGGCGGGCAGGGCGGCCGCGGCCGCCTTGTCGATGGTGCCGTCGGCGGTCATCGCCGGCATCAGCACGGGGCGGGCGTAGCCCTTGAGCCACAGGTTCTGGCCCTCGGCGCTGTACAGGTACTCCTGCCAGAGGCGCGCGGCGGCCGGGTGCGGGGCGTCCTTGTTGATGGCCTGCGAGTAGTACTGGGCGTAGACGCCGTCCGAGGGGACGGCGACCTTCCAGTCGATGCCCTTGGACGCGAACTGCTTGGCGTAGCCGGCGTTGAGGTAGTCCCAGTCGATGCTGATCGGGGTCTCGCCCTTCTCGACCGTGGCCGGGGTGGACTCGACGGGGTTGTAGTTGCCGTTCTTCTTCAGCTTGCCGAAGAAGTCGATGCCGGGCTGGATGTCGTCGAAGGAGCCGCCGCTCGCGAGCGCGGCCGCGTAGACGCCGCCGAAGGCGGAGCCGGACTTGGTGGGGTTGCCGTTGAGGGCGACCTTGCCCTTGTACTCGGGCCGCAGCAGGTCGGCGAACGTCTGCGGGCAGACCTTGACGCGCTTGGCGTCGCAGCCGATGGAGACGTAGCCGCCGTAGTCGTTGAACCAGCGGCCCTGCGCTTCGCGCTGGGTCTCGGGGATCTTGTCGAAGGAGGCGACCTTGTACGGGGCGGTCAGCCCCTGCTCGGCGGCGGCCTGCGCGAAGGAGGCACCGAGGTCGAGGACGTCGGGGGCACGGTCCTGGCCCTTGCGGGTCTTCACCGCGTTGATCTCGTCCTGGCTGGAGCCGTCGGGGTTCTCGACGGTCACCTTGATGCCGTACTTCTTGGTGAACCCGTCGATGATCGCGCCGTAGTTGGCCCAGTCGCGGGGGATGGCGATCGCGTTGAGCGTGCCCTCCTTCTTCGCGGCGGCGATCAGGGCGTCCATCCCGCCCGCGTCGGCCGCCGAGGCCGCGGAGCTGAGGTTCTTGCCACCGACGGCACCGGCACCCTTGTCGGGCGCGGCACCACAGGCGGTGAGCGTAAGAGCGGTGAGTCCGAGGGCGCCGACGAGCGCGGCGATACGGGCGGGGCGGGCAGGGCTGGTCACGCGTACTCCATGAGGGAAGGCGAAGCGGGGCCGAAGCTGTATGGACAACTGTTGTCCATACAACTCCGTCATTACGGGGGTCCGTGATGTCCCGCCGGTGAACACGAGACGTCGCCCGCGAAGCGATTGCCGGGCGCCTGGGGTCCGTCTCCCCGACCGGCCCCGGGGCCTGTCCCCGCCCGGCGCCGGGGTCGCGTCAGCGCGACCGCGGAACCGTGGCTTCCAGACGTCGTCTCGTCCGCTCGTCCTCGATGTGGTCCACGGCCTGGTCGGCCGTGGAGTACGCGTAGCCGTCCGGGTCCGCGTTCTCCAGGATGCGCGCCAACGCGTCCACCGCGCGCGCGTCCTGACGCATCGCCAGACCGCGCGCCGCCTCCGCCTCGATGTCGGGGACGTCGTCGTCGAGGCGGGCGGCGAGGGCGTCGCGGATCGCGGGAGTGTCCGCGTCCACGTCGGCCAGGACCGTCGTCGCCCAGTCCCTGACGCCGTCGTCGGCGTCCCGGGTGAGTGCGAGGACCACGCCGATGCCCTCGGTGTGGTCGCCCGGGAGCAGCCCGTGCAGGGCCACCGCCACCCCGAAGCGCACCTCGGGGTCCGCATGACCGGCGTGCCGGAGGATCTCCGTCGCCCCCGCGGGGTCCGCCTGCTGCCCCAGGGCCGCAACCGCCGCACGGATCACCTCGGGCTGGGTCGCCTCCCGTGCCAGCTCCCGCAGCAGCGGGACCGCCCGGGCCCGCGTCCCCGCGCCCGAGAGCCCCGCCAGCACGTCGGCCGCGAACGTCTGCCGCAGCGGATCCTCGGTCCCGCACCAGCCCGCGGCCGCGCGGAAGGTGTCCTCGTCACCGCGGCGCTGAAGGACCCCCACGGCCTCGGTCCAGTCGTCCAGGTCCGGGTCCCCGCGCCGCAGTGCGCGCTCCGCGAGGATCTCGGCGGGGGGCCGCAGATCCAGCTCCTCCTCCAGGATCGTGACGATCGCCGCGTGGCCGGTCTGCTGCTCGATGCCGGAGACGAGACCACCGATGTGGATCAGCTCGACGATGACGGTCTCCCCGCCGTCCTCCTCCACCCGCCGCGCCACGGTCTCGTACCCGTGGCCGTCCGTCCCGCTGTGCATCTCGGTCAGCGTGCGCCGCAGCTCCGCCTCGGGGTCGACGCCGAGGTGGCGCCTCGCCTCCGTGAGCGCGTCCTCCCTCGCCCGGGCGCCGTGCCTGAGCAGGGCGCGCACGCAGGACGTCGACCCGCGCCGCGCCGCCGTCACCAGCGGGGGCTCCTCGCCCGGCCCCGGCAGGTCCGGGTCGGCGCCGGCGGCCAGCAGCAGCTCCACCGCCTCGGCGCGCCCCTGACGACAGGCCCAGGTCAGCGCCCTGACCCCGGTCTCCTCCTCCAGATCCGGCCGTGCGCCGGCCGCCAGCAGCGCCCGCAGCACCTCGGTGCGCCCCCACGACGCAGCCCCGCACAGCGGCAGCTCGGCCCCGTCCGCGCCGCTCGCCCGGTCGGGGTCCGCGCCCTTCGCGAGCAGCAGCCGCACCATGCCCGGCCGGTCCTGGGAAGCGGCCACGTACAGCGCGGTCTGACCGTCCTCGTCGGCCGACTCGGCCGGCGCCCCGGCCCGCAGCGCCCGCACCACCGCGTCGTCGTCGTCGCCGTACAGCCCCTCGAAGAGCTCTTCGGTCAGGTCCTGGCCCTGGGCCGGGTCCCGGACCGGGGCGGGGGCCGTGGCCGGAGCGAGGTCCTCGGTGTCCTTGGTGCTCATAGGGAAAACCCTACGGAAGCACCCTCAGGTATCGCATTCGAGAACCGTGCGGCACAGTGCGCACCGTGCCCGCACCCGCCCCCGCACCGGCACCCGGATCCGCTGGTGGCAGGTGGGGCAGGGGAACGACACCCGCAGCCCGCCGCCGGGCACCCGCTCGAAGGCGTAGGGCGAGCCGTGCCCCGGGAGCCCCGGCCCGGGATGGTCCGCGGCGTACCGCCGATCCTTGGCGTAGCGCCGCCGCCCGTTCCACCCGGCCGCCGAGAGCGGCGGCTGCTGCCCGTCGCGCAGGGCCTGCGCCCGCCCCTTCGTATAGGCCGTGTAGCCCTGCGGGCTGGTGAACCAGACCGACGGGTCCTCGCCGAAGACCATCGCGCGCTTGGCAAGGACGTAGCCGAACTCCTCGGGGGTCAGATAGCCCAGTTTCTGGCTGGAAACATCGTCCTCGCGGTACGCGTCGAGCAGCAGCCAACCCGCCCCGAGATAGGTCGTCACCGTGTCCGTGAGGATCTCGTTGTCGCGTGTCCCGGGGAACTCCAGCCCGAGCCGGTGCAGCAGCACATGCGTGATCTCGTGCGCGAGGGCGGCGCCGATGTCGCGGCGATGGCTGCGGAATCGGTCGTTCAGCTCGATGAAGTACTCCGGCCCCGCCGTGAGTTCGACGCTCGCCGCATGGTGCATCTCGCGGAAGCTCACGATCATCCGGGCCTCCGGCAGCCGCAGCTGATGGACCAGTGCACGGGCCACCCGCTGTGCGCCGAGATGCAGGTCGTCCTGGTCGGAGAAGGCGACGTCGGCGGGCGGCACACTGCTCCCGTACGCGCGCACGCCGTCGTACGACAGCCTCTTGTGCAGTGCCGTGATGGCCGCCCGCACCGAGTCGAGATGCGGGAAGCCGTGCACGACCTCGCTGCCGTTCGTCACGCCCGTACCCCCTGTGGGTGCTGTACGCGGCCGGCCCGCACACCAGCCTGAACGGCGGCGGGCCGCTCCCAACTCTACGGCGCTCCCACGCCCCGCAGCGGCACGGCGCCTGGCCGAAAAGTGCTTCTTGTGGGCCTCGTGAGCCGCTCCTCATAATCCGGACCACGCCTTGACGGGCCCATGTCACTACCCATGGCGTGGGGCCGCCCGGCGCGCAGGTAGCAACCCCCCACGAAAGAAGGCAGACCCTTGAACAAGCTCATGCGCACCCTCAAGAGATGCGCGGCCGCCGGTGCCGTCATACTCGCCGCCGTCAGCCTGCAGCCCAGCTCCGCGTTCGCCGCACCGCCGCCCGTCGTCGGCGGAACCCGCGCCGCCCAGGGCGAGTTCCCCTTCATGGTCCGGCTCTCCATGGGCTGTGGCGGCTCCCTGCTCACCCAGCAGATCGTCCTCACCGCCGCGCACTGCGTGAGCGGCTCGGGCAACAACACCAGCATCACCGCCACCGCCGGAGTCGTGGACCTCCAGAGCTCCAGCGCCATCAAGGTGAGGTCGACCAAGGTCCTCCAGGCCCCCGGGTACAACGGCAACGGCAAGGACTGGGCGCTGATCAAGCTCGCCCGGCCGATCAACCTGCCCACCCTGAAGATCGCCGACACGACGGCGTACAACAACGGCACCTTCACCGTGGCCGGCTGGGGCGCGGCCCGCGAGGGCGGCGGCCAGCAGCGCTACCTGCTCAAGGCGCAGGTCCCGTTCGTCTCCGACGCCTCCTGCAAGCAGTCGTACCCGAGCCTCATCGCGGGCGAGGAGATCTGCGCCGGCTTCGACGAGGGCGGCGTCGACACCTGCCAGGGCGACTCCGGCGGCCCGATGTTCCGCCGCGACAACGCCGGCGCCTGGATCCAGGTCGGCATCGTCAGCTGGGGCCAGGGCTGCGCACGGCCCGACTACCCCGGTGTCTACACCGAGGTGTCCACCTTCGCCTCCACGATCAAGTCCGCCGCGGCGAGCCTGTAGCGGTAGCCCCGCGGCACCGATCGACCCGTAGCACCGCGCCACCGAACCTCTGAGCGCGGCGGGGAGGCCGTCCACTGGGCCATCACGCCCGGTCGTCACGCCAGCCGTACGTCCTCCCCGCCCCGTTCCAGCTCCAGCACCCACACCTCGTTGGCACCCTCGCGCAGCACCGGCCCCGGCACGAACAGCGACTCCTGCGGCCCGGCCGACCAGTACCGGCCCAGACAGAAGCCGTTCACCCACACGAACCCCCGCGTCCAGCCCGGCAGTTCGAGCCTCGCGTCGCCGGCCCCCGCGACCGTCAGCCCGCCCCGGTACAGGCCCCGCTCACCCGGCCGCGGTACGCCGAACGTCAACCCGGCCACCGCCCCCGCCCGCTCGAACGCGCCCAGCCGCAACCCCCGCGCCCGCACCCCGTGGAGATACTGGCGCTCGTGCATCACCCCGCCCGTGATGCCCTTCGGCTCGCCGACCCGCGGACCGTAGTTGACCCGCCCCAGCGACTCCACCCACAGCTCCACCGCCGCGGGACCCTCCACCGGCTCCGGCAGCGTCGCGTCGGCCTCCGTCAGCACGCCCGCCCGCTCCCCGTCCACGTACACCACCGCGATGTCCCGCAGCCCGTCCACGGTCAGCGGAAAGGCCCGCCGTGGCCCGGGCACGTCGAGCCGGTAGCGCACCAGGCCCCGGTCCACGTCCAGCTCCTCGAACGACGGCGGGGTCGCGTAGTCGGTCTCCGGGCCGCCCAGCGCCTCCAGCACGGCGTCCATCGACGCCCACTCGCTCAGCACGGCCTCCGCCGGCGCCCCCAGCACCGCCGGCGCCACGGGAACCTCCGGCAGCGGGCCCTGCGCGTACGGCGCCAACAGGTCCCGGAACGCCCAGAACTTCTCCGTCGGGCGCCCGAACTCGTCGACGGGCGCGTCGTAGTCGTACG
This sequence comes from Streptomyces sp. NPDC091376, assembly GCF_044757085.1. Lineage (NCBI taxonomy): Bacteria > Bacillati > Actinomycetota > Actinomycetes > Kitasatosporales > Streptomycetaceae > Streptomyces > Streptomyces sp. NPDC091376. The sequence goes on from NZ_JBIVUF010000001.1 coordinate 698,965, forward strand.
ACGTGATGTCCGGGGTCAGCTCGCCCATGTGCAGTGCGCCGGAGCGGTTCGCACCGGCCCAGCCCGCGAAGTTCGTACCGCCGTGCGCCATGTAGATGTTGACGGACGCCCCGCACTCAAGGATCTCGCGCAGCGCCTGTGCCGCGTCGGACGCATCCCGCCCGACGGCCTTGTCACCCCAGTGACTGAACCAGCCGCACCAGAACTCCATGCACATCAGCGGCCCCTTCGGCTGATGGCGGCGCAGCACCTCGAAGCCCTTGCGCGCACCCGAGCCGAAGTTCGCGGTCGCGAGGACACCCGGCACGGACCCGCCCGTCAGCATGTGGTCCGCGGGACCGTCGGACGTGAACAGCGGCACCTCCACGCCCAGCTCGAGCAGCAGGTCCCGCAGCCGGCCGAGATAGACGTGGTCCGAACCGTAGGAGCCGTACTCGTTCTCCACCTGGACCATGACCACCGGACCGCCCCGCGTGATCTGGCGCGCCACGACCTGCGGCATCAGCGCGCCGAACCAGCGCTCCACATGCTCCATGTACCGAGCGTCACGCGTCCGCGCCCGGCGCCCGAGCGGACCGGTCAGCCAGTGCGGCAGCCCGCCGTTCTCCCACTCGGCGCAGATGTACGGTCCCGGCCGCACGATCGCCCACATCCCGGCCGCGGCCACCGCGTCCAGGAACCTGCCGAGCGCCTCCGGGTCGGCGTACCGGCCGGGCTCAGGCTCGTGCAGATTCCACGGGACGTAGGTCTCCACGCAGTTGAGCCCCATGGCCCGCAGCATCGCCAGCCGGTGATCCCACTGAGCCTCGTGCACCCGGAAGTAGTGCAGGGCCCCGGACAGCAGCCGCACGGGCCGCCCGTCCAGCAGAAAATGCTCGTCACCGACCGTGAACTCAGCCAACGCCCCGCCCCTCCCTGATCATGTACCGCGGTCATCATTTGCCTCTGGCGGTCCGGCGGTCCATGGACAAAGATCAGCGCTGATTGGACACAAAGCCGATCGGAGCCGACCGGAGCCGAGCGGCGACACGGTCGATCGGGCACAAAAGCGGACACAAGGCCGAGTCGGACACCCAGCCGAATCGGACGCCCCAGCCGAGTCGGACACGCGTCCGAGGCGGGCGCAAGGCGAATCGGACACGAATCAGGACCGGGCCGGGAGGCGGGCGGATGTACCACACCTGGATGCGCTACTTCACGCCCAGCCCCGTCCACCACCGCCTCGGCCTCGTCTGCCTCGGCGTCGGACTGCAGCACGGCGCCCTCCCCACCGTCGGCCCCCGCACCCTCGACCACCATGTGGCCGTCCTGATCAGCGCCGGCGGCGGCTGGTACCGCGGCACCGACGGCCGGCGCGTCACCGTCGCCGCACCCGCCGTCCTCTGGCTCACCCCCGGTGTCCCGCACCACTACGGCCCCGACCCGGCCACCGGCTGGGACGAGAGCTTCGTCGACTTCGCGGGCCCCGCGACCGCCACGTACACCGAACTCGGCTACATCGAACCCGACCGGCCCGTGGTCCCGCTCTCCGACGCGGCCCCCGCCCGCGCCGCCGTCGGCCGTATCGCCCGCGCCGCCCGCCGCGGCAACCCGCTGCTGGAGGTCGAGACCGGCGCCGCCGTCCACGAACTCCTCGTCGCGCTGCGCCGGGCCCGCGCCGACGTCAACCCCGACGGCGACCCCGTCCTGCACGCCCTCGCCCGTGACGCCTTCCAGTCGCTGTCCGTGACCGAACACGCCGCCCGCCACGGCATGACCCCGGCCGAACTGCGCACCGCCGTCCGCCGCGGCGCGGGCTGCAGTCCCAAGGACTATCTCCTGCGCATCCGCCTGGGGCGCGCCAAGGAACTCCTCGCCGCCACCGACCTTCCCGTCGCCGCCGTCGCCCGCCGGGTCGGCTACGACGACCCTGCCTACTTCTCCCGCCTCTTCACCCGCCGTGTCGGCACCGCTCCGATCCGCTTCCGCGAGCAGCAGGGACGCACCGTCCCCGGGGGCTGGAGCAACCGCGTTCCGGATCCCGAACACCCTCCGACCATCGTGGCCGGGCCGACGTAAGCTCCCACCCCATGACCACCAGCGAGACGAGCGGTACCGACGAGTCCGTCCTGGCCGAGCTGACCCGGCTGCGCGAGAGCATCGACAACATCGACGCGGCCGTCGTCCACATGCTCGCCGAACGCTTCAAATGCACCCAGCAGGTCGGCCACCTCAAGGCGAAGCACCACCTGCCGCCCGCCGACCCGGCCCGGGAGGCCCGCCAGATCGCCCGCCTGCGGCAGCTCGCCGAGAGCGCCAAGCTCGACCCCGGCTTCGCCGAGAAGCTCCTCAACTTCATCATCGCCGAGGTCATCCGCCACCACGAGCAGATCGCCGACGGCCCCGGCCCCCGCTCCTAGATCCGGTCCTGGCCCTGGTCCTCGCGAGCCGGTGAAGCGATTCCGGGAGGGCGGAAGCGGCTCCTCCGGCCTCGTCCTCCTCGGCCCTTTTATTGACTTATGTCACACCTTCGGCACGTGCCCGGTCATTGGAGTGGATGCAGGAAGAGCCTGCTGACCGAAGGAGTGAAGTGATGACCAAGCCCACTCTTGAACCGGCCGCTCAGGAATTCGCCGAGGCGACGGCCAACCCGCCGTTCCTCTATGAAATCGGTCCGGAGGCTGCCCGGAAGGTCCTGGACGACCTGCAGGCGGCGCCGGTGGCGAAGCTGGACGTGGAGGAGAAGTGGATCACGGTGCCCGCCGAGGTGGGCGACGTCCGGGCACGCATCGTCAAGCCCGTCGGTGGCGAGGACGTGCTGCCGGTCGTCCTCTATGTGCACGGTGGCGGCTGGGTCCTCGGCAACGCCGGCACTCATGACCGTCTCGTGCGTGAGCTTGCCGTCGGGGCGCACGCCGCCGTCGTGTTCGTCGAGTACGACCGTTCGCCGGAGGCCAAGTACCCCGTCGCCATCGAGCAGGCGTACGCGACCGCTCGATGGATCACCGCGAAGGGCGCCGGCGAAGGCCTGGACGCCTCCCGCCTGGCAGTGGCCGGCGACTCCGTCGGCGGCAACATGACCGCCGCACTGACCCACATGGCCAAGCAGCGCGGCGACGTGACCTTCGTGCACCAGTCGCTCTACTACCCCGTCACGGACGCGGCCCAGGACACCGACAGCTACCGGGAGTTCGCGGACGGGCCCTTCCTCACGGCGAAGGGCATGGCCTGGTTCTGGGACTGCTACACCACCGACCCCGCCCAGCGGGCGGAGGTCACCGCCTCGCCGCTGCGGGCCCGCCTGGACGAGCTGGAGGGCCTGCCGCCCGCGCTCGTCATCGTCGACGAGAACGACGTGCTGCGGGACGAGGGTGAGGCCTACGCCCGCAAGCTGACCCAGGCCGGTGTTCCCACCGCGAGCATCCGCTGCAACGGCATCCTGCACGACTTCATGATGCTCAACCCCCTGCGGTCCACGCAGGCCACGACCGCCGCGGTGGTGCTGGCAGTTCACACCCTGCGCACCGTCCTCCACGGCCACTGAGAGTGCTGCGCCGCACAGCCGCGGCACCTACGGGACCAGCGGCACACAACCTGCTCACCACCTCGCCGCTCGTGCGCGTGCACCGGCCGAGAACGGTGATCATCCGGGACCTCCGCCGTTCATCGACCCCACGGACACGATGAGCACCGCGGGCGAGCCGGTCCGCACGGTCGCGCGGCACCCCGCCGACCCGGGCGGGGGAGCGCCGAGCCCGATCCACCGAGCCGATCCTCGGCGGTAGCCCGCTCCCGGCAAGCCCCGGACCCGTTCCCCTCTTGCCGCCCACGGTCCGCCCCTCCCCGACGTGCGGCACCTCCTGCCGTACCGCGGCCACGTCCATCTGTCCGGACATGGCTGAATCTTCTGCCTCGAAAGGGCTCCTCATGTACCGTCATTCGCGCCTTCGGCGTGCCCGCACCCCCCTCACCCTCATGGCCACGGCAACGGTCGCCGCCGGCGCCTTCGCCGTGTCGACCGGTCCGGCGAGCGCCGCCAAGACCCCTCCCGTCCAGGAGTCGAAGCAGCCCAAGCCGACCGTCGTACTCGTCCACGGCGCGTTCGCCGACTCCTCCAGCTGGAACGGCGTCGTCAAGAGGCTGAAGCAGGACGGTTATCCGGTGGTGGCCGCGGCCAACCCGCTGCGGGGTGTGAGCACCGACGCCGCCTCCGTCAAGCACCTCGTGGCCAGCATCGACGGACCGGTGGTTCTCGTCGGGCACTCCTACGGCGGAGCGGTGATCAGCAACGCCGCCCACGGCTCCGACAACGTCAAGGCGCTGGTGTACGCCGACGCTTTCCTTCCCGACAAGGGCGAGAGCGCCAACGACCTGGCGGGCAAGTTCGAGGGCAGCGTCATCGGCAAGGTCCTGCGTCCCGTCCCGATCACCAACCCCGACGGCTCCAAGGACGTCGACCTCTACATCGACCAGTCCCAGTTCCACAAGGCGTTCGCCGCGGACGTCCCCGCGCGCACCGCCGGCCTGATGGCGGTCGCCCAGCGTCCCGGCACCGGCAGCGGCCTGGGCGAACCTTCCGGTGAGCCTGCCTGGAAGACCATCCCTTCCTGGGTCCTCGTGGGCACCAATGACAAGATCATCCCCAGGGAGCTTCAGCTGTTCATGGCCAAGCGCGCCAACGCCCACATCCAGGAGGTCAGGTCCTCCCACGCCGTGACCGTGTCCCGCCCGGACGCCGTCACCCGCATCATCGAGAAGGCGGCACGGACGGTCCGCTGACCGGCGCACCCGACCGGGTGCGGTGGCAAAGGCGCCACCGCACCCGACCGGGCGGGGTGGCAAAGGCGCCACCCCGCCCAGTCGTCGTCACAGCCGCCACCGGTGCCGTCCGATACGGACAAAAGCAGATCAACCCACAAACCCCCGTGTGCGAGGCACGAGCCATCAGGCAGCATGGCCCGCATGCCCGTACTGACGCGCGACGAAGCGCAGACCCGAGCCCAGCTCCTCGACGTCCACCGGTACACGGTCGAGCTCGACCTCACCACCGGCGACGAGACCTTCGACTCACGAACCGTGATCCGGTTCACGGCCCGCGCGGCCGGAGACACCTTCGTGGAGCTCAAGCCCGCCACCCTGCGCTCCGCCACCCTCGACGGGCAGCACCTCGACCCGGAGACGCTCGACGCCAACCGGCTCGCCCTGACCGGACTGACCGAGGGCGAGCACGAGCTGCGCATCGACGCCGCCATGCGCTACTCCCGCACCGGCGAAGGCATGCACCGCTTCACCGACCCCGCCGACGGCGAGACCTACGCCTACACGCAGCTCTTCATGGAGGACGTGCAGCGCGTCTTCGCCGCCTTCGACCAGCCCGACCTCAAGGCGGTCTTCGAGCTCACCGTCACCGCCCCCGAGAACTGGACGGTCCTCGCCAACGGCATCACCACCCACCAGGGCGAAGGCCGCTGGACCGCCGCCGCCACCCCCCTCATCTCCACCTACCTCGTCGCCGTCGCGGCCGGACCCTGGCACTCCGTACGCACCGAGCACGCCGGACTGCCCTTCGGCATCCACTGCCGCCGCTCACTCGCCCCGTACCTGGACGCCGACGCCGACGAGATCCTCGACGTCACCCGCGCCTGCTACGACCGCTACCACGAGAAGTTCGAGGAGCCGTACCCCTTCGACTCCTACGACCAGGCCTTCGTCCCCGAGTTCAACGCGGGCGCGATGGAGAACCCGGGCCTGGTCACCTTCCGCGACGAGTTCGTCTACCGCTCCGCCGTCACCGACACCGAACGGCAGACCCGTGCCGTGGTCATCGCCCACGAGATGGCCCACATGTGGTTCGGCGACCTGGTCACCCTGCGCTGGTGGGACGACATCTGGCTGAACGAGTCCTTCGCCGAGTACATGGGCTACCAGACCGCTGCCGAGGCCACCCGCTTCACCGACACCTGGACCGACTTCGGCATCACGCGCAAGGCCTGGGGCTACGACGCCGACCAGCGCCCGTCCACCCACCCCGTCGCCCCCGACCCGGACGCCGTCCCCGACACCGCCTCCGCCCTGGTCAACTTCGACGGGATCTCCTACGCCAAGGGCGCCTCCGCGCTCCGCCAGCTCGTCACCTGGCTCGGCGAGAAGGACTTCCTCGCCGGCATCAACAACCACTTCGCCCGGCACCGCTTCGGCAACGCCACCCTCGCCGATTTCATCGACTCCCTCGCCGCGGCCACCGACCGGGACGTGCACACCTGGGCCGCCGCCTGGCTGCGCACCACCGGAGTCGACACCCTCACCCCGCGGACCACCGCGGGCGACGGCACCTGGCGGCTCGACATCGACCGGGACGGCAGCCGGCCCCACCGCATCGCCGTGGGTGCCTACGACCGCGACCCCGTCGACGGCCGGGCGCTCGTCCTGCGCGAACGCTTCGAGGTCGACGTCCCCCAGAGCGAGACCGGCACCGTCCGCACCGGCCGCCGCCCCGACCTCGTCGTCCTCAACGACGGCGACCTCACCTACGCCAAGATCCGCCTCGACGCGGCCGGCTGGGACACCGTCGTACGCTCCCTCTCGGGCCTTCCCGACGCGCTCACCCGCGCCGTCGTCTGGAACGCCGCCCGCGACATGGTCCGCGACGGCGAACTGGCGCCCACCGCCTATCTCGACGCCGCCCGCGCCCACCTCCCGCACGAGAGCGACCTCGCCGTCGTCCAGGGCGTCCTCGCCTTCGCCCGCACCCAGATCGCGGACCGCTTCCTCGCCCCCGAGGCCCGTCCGGCCGCGCTCGCCCTGCTCACCGACCTCACCCGCGACCTCATCCGCCGCACCGAGGACGGCGGCCGGCCCGGACTGCGCCTCACCGCCGTACGGCACTTCATCGACGCCGCCGCACACCCCAACGGGCTCCACGACTGGCTCAGCGACGGCAGCGTCCCCGGCGGACCCGACCTCGACGCCGAGCTGCGCTGGCGCATCCTCGGCCGGCTCGCCGTCCTCGGCGCCACCGACGAGGCCGAGATCGCCGCGGAACTCGACCGCGACCCCAGCGCCACCGGCCAGGAAGGCGCCGCCCGTTGCCGTGCCGCCCTGCCCACCCCCGAGGCGAAGGCGGCGGCCTGGTCCCGGCTCTTCGAGTCCGACGACCTGTCCAACTACCTGTTCGCCGCGACCGCCCAGGGCTTCTGGCAGCCCGAACAGGCCGACCTCGTACGCGAGTACGTACCCCGCTTCTACCCGGCCGCCGTCGCCGTCGCGGACCGCCGCGGCCCCGCCATCGCCGAAGCCGTGGGCCGCAACGCCTTCCCTCTCCACGCGGTCGACGAGGAAACCCTGCGTCTCGGCGAGACCTGTCTGCGCGACGCCACCATGATCCCGGTCCTGCACCGCAAACTCACCGACCAACTCGACGACCTCCGCCGCGCCTTGACGGCCCGCTCCGCCTGACCCCGAGCCCGCCCACACCCCGACGTGCCCGGCCCCCGAGGCCGGACACGCCGGGATGACGGCGGGTGGCGCCCGACCCGACGGCACGAGCCCCTCCGGCCCCGCGCCCGGGGCCGCACGTCAGGGGCGTGCCGTGGGCCCGGGGCCGGATGCCGATCCGGGGACCGGACCTCGATCCCGGGACCGTGCGCCGCGTGTCCGGGACGTGTTGTGGGCCGAGGGCCGGACGCCGCGCCCGGGGCAGGACGCCGACCCGCAGCCCGTACGGGCGGCCCGGGACCGTCGGAACCTGGCCCGGAGCCGGACGCCGACCCCGGAGGCCCGCCCCGCCCCGCGCCAGGGCCGGACGCCGGCCCCGGGACCGCACGGGCGCGCCCGGGACCGTCGGAACCCGGCGCCGGGACCCGATCGCCGGGGCCGCGTCGGGCGCGGTCGGGGCGCGTCGTGCGCCCCCCCGCCGACGTACCCCATTCGGGTTGAGATCGCCGCGGACTTCGGGTACTTCGGGCACAACGCGCCAGGCTGGACGCATGACCATCCCGCCCCTCGCCGGAGGCACCACCGGCCCCGACGCGCTGCGGCCCCTGCTCGCCGTCGTGCTCGAAGCGCTCCGCGCGGGCGCCGTCGCGCGCGGCGGGCCACTCCCCCCGGGCGGGCCCGCCCTGCTGACCCGGGCCGTGCGGGAGACCGTCACACCGGTCGTCCCCACCGAGGGCCACGGCGCGGCCGAGGCGCTCCGCACCCTCGTCGAAGCCTTCGCGTACGGCGCCGCCGACCCCGCCGACCCGCGCTGCGCCGCCCACCTCCACACCCCGCCGCTCGCGCTCGCCGTCGCCGCCGATCTCGCCGCCTGCGCGCTCAACCCCTCCATGGACTCCTGGGACCAGGCACCCGCCGCCTCCGCACTGGAGGCCGAGGTCACCCGGGCCCTGGCCGCCGAGGTCTATCCCGCCGCGCCCCGCCCCGACGCCCTCGTCACCACCGGCGGCACCGAAGCCAACCAGCTCGCCCTCCTCCTCGCCCGCGAGCGCCACGGCACCGTCCAGGTCGTCTGCGGGGCGCACACCCACCACTCCGTCCGCCGCTCCGCCTGGCTGCTCGGCCTGCCCGCGCCGGTCACCGTCCCCACCCGCGCCGGCACCACCGACCCCGCCGCCCTCGACGACGCCCTCACCGCACTGCACGGCCGCCCGGTCCTCGTCACCGCCACCGCCGGCACCACCGACACCGGACACATCGACCCCCTCCCCGGCATCGCCGCCCTCTGCGAACGGCACGGCGCCGAGCTCCACATCGACGCCGCCTACGGCGGACCGCTGCTGTTCAGCCCGCGCAGGCGCGAACTCCTCCGCGGCCTCGACCGCGCCCACTCCGTCACCCTCGACCTGCACAAACTGGGCTGGCAGCCGATCGCCGCGGGCATCCTCGCCGTACCCGACCACACCCTGCTCGCACCCCTGTCCCACACCGCCGACTACCTCAACCCCGACGACGACACCGAAGCCGGGCTGCCCGACCTCCTCGGCCGCTCACTGCGCACGACCCGCCGCCCCGACATCCTCAAGATCGCCGTCACCCTCCGCGCCCTCGGCCGCAACGGACTCGCCGACCTCGTCGACCGCACCTGCGACGCCGCCCAGGACCTCGCCGACCTCGTCGAGAAGACCCCGGCGCTGGAACTCCACCAACGCCCCGTCCTGTCCACCGTCCTCCTCCGCCCCCGCGGCGCGAGCGACGACACCGTGGCCGCCGTCCGCCGCGGCCTCCTCCACGACGGCCGCGCCGTCCTCGGCCGCGCCCACGCCGACGGCCGCCTCTGGCTCAAGGCGACCCTGCTCAACCCCCACCTCACCCCGGACGACCTCGACACCCTCATCGCACTCGTAGTGGAAGGCAGCACCCCCCGATGACCGGCACGCCCGCCCCTGGCGCCCCAGAGCCCGACCAGCCCCACGACCTGGTGGGCATCGGCATCGGGCCCTTCAACCTCTCCCTCGCCGCCCTCGCCCACGGGCTGCCCGGGGAAGGCGCGGGCGGCCTCGCCGCCACCTTCTACGAGCAGCGCCCCGCCTTCCACTGGCACCCCGGGCTCCTCATCGACGGCACCACCCTCCAAGTGCCCTTCCTCGCCGACCTGGTGAGCCTCGCCGACCCGACAAGCCCCTGGTCGTTCCTCAACTACCTCAAGGCCCGGGACCGGCTCTTCCCCTTCTACTTCGCCGAGAAGTTCCACATCCAGCGCGCGGAGTACGACGCCTACTGCCGCTGGGTCAGCGCCAGACTGCCCGGACTCCACTTCGGCCACCAGGTCGACGCGGTCCGCTGGAACCCCGAACGCGCCCTGTTCGAGGTCGACTTCACCCAGCTCGACGCCGGCGGGGGAGCGGAGTCACTCGGCCGCGCCTACGCCCGCCACATCGCCGTCGGCATCGGCACCGAACCCCACGTACCCGAACCGCTCAGACCCCTCGTCGACGCCCCCGGCGTCCCCGTACTCCACTCCGCCGACTACCTCGAACACCGCGAGCGGCTCCTCGACGCCGGGCACATCACCGTCATCGGCTCCGGCCAGTCCGGCGCCGAAGTCTTCCTCGACCTGCTGCGCGCCCGCCCCGCCGGCGCCGAGGGGATCCACTGGCTGGCCCGCACCGAGGCCTTCGCCCCCATGGAGTACTCCAAGCTCGGCCTGGAACACTTCACACCCGACTACACGCGCTACTTCCACGCCCTGCCCGAGACCGTACGGGACGGACTCGTCCCCCAGCAGTGGCAGCTCCACAAGGGCATCGACGCCGAAACCATCTCCGCCATCCACGACGAGCTCTACCGCCGCAGCCTGCACGGCGGCTGGCCCGACACCGTCCTCACCCCCGGCGTCCAGGTCCGCACCGCCGGCCGGGTCGCCACCACCCAGGTCGAGCTCCATCTGGAGCACCTCCACCAGGGCACCCGCTCCCGGCTCACCACCGACGCCGTCGTCCTCGCCACCGGCTACCGGGAGCGCCCCCTCGACCGGCTCCTCGTCAGCCTCGACCCGTACATGCGCCGCGACTCCTCCCACCGGCCCCGCATCGACGAACAGTTCCGCCTCGTCCTCGACCCGGCCGTCACCGGCTCCGTGTACGTACAGAACGCCGAGCGGCACACGCACGGCGTCGGCGCCCCCGACCTCGGACTCGCCGCCTGGCGCAGCGCGACCATCCTCAACTCCCTCACCGGCAAGGAGCCCTACCCACTGCCGCGCCGCACCGCCTTCACCAGCTTCGGCCTGGAGCGGCGGGAGGCGCCCGGCATTCCCGGCCAGACGCCCCCGCTCACCCCGCTCGAAGAACGACGCTGATGCTGTGACCGGCTAGAAGACCGGAGCGCCGTCCCGCGTGAGCTTCCACCCCACGGACGCGAACGCGGCCGGGTCCACCGTCCCCTTCGCCTGCACCCACTGGATGATCGTGTTGCGGATCTCCTCCGAGTTCGCCCACAGCTGCTCGGCCTTCGCGACATGCGGGAACGCGCCACCGCCACTGGCCCGGTAGTTGTTCACCGCCAGCACGAACCGCGCCGCCGGGTCGAGCGGAGCCCCCTCGAAGGACAGGTTCACGATCCTCGACCCGGCCGGCTTCGCGATGTCGATCTCGTACGTCAGCCCCGAGACGGCGTCGTAGTTGTAGTCCGGCGTGCCGTCGGCGTTCGTCAGCTTCGCCGTGTCCACGGGCGCCCCCGCCGGCGTCTGCACGTAGTACCGCGCCGAGTACTCCAGATAGTCCTTCAGCTGGGCACCGGTCATCAGCCGTGCCTCCAGCGTGTTCTCGAACGGGTAGAGACCCGCCGCGTCCCGGATCGTCACCTGCCCGGCCGGGATCGCCGCCGTACGCGAGAAGCACGACGCCTGCGACAGCACCGGCAACGCCGCGTACTGGCCGCCCGCCAGCGCCGCCTTCACCGTCTCCGCCTGCACATGGTTGATCAGATCGATGATCGGCTCGTCCTTCCACGGCGCCTCGGCCGTGGTCATCGCCGCCGTGGACGTACCGATGACCTGATTGACGTACGCGACGACCTTCCTGTGCTCGTCGGAGAGCAGACCCGTGATCTTCGGGTCCTCGGCGACGGTGTTGGAGTCGAGGACCTTCGCCCCCACCTTCGCCACCGTCCAGCGGCCCCGCTCCCACACCAGGTCGAAGTCGAAGAGGGTCAGCCGCTGGCCCCACTTCAGCGGCTCCGACAGCACGACCGGCTTCCCCGTCCCCTTGTTCGTGACGACGTACTCGGCGATCTCCGTGTGCGCGTGTCCGACGAGGATCGCGTCGATGCCCGGCACCTGCTCGGCCACCAGGGCCGCCGCGTTCTCGACGTACGGAAGCTGGTCACCGTACGAGGACGTACCGCTGGACCCGGAGTGCGCCGACACGATCACGACGTCCGCACCCATCGAACGCAGCTTCGGCACCCACTTCGCCGCCTGCTCCTCCAGACCGGGGAACACCATCTTCCCGCTGACGTTGGCCTTGTCCCAGATCGCGATGCCCGGGTTGGTCAGCCCGAGGACCGCGACCTTCACGTCCCGGCCGTGCGGGGTGCACAGGCGGTGCATGCTGTACGGCGGGAACGCGGGGCGCAGCGTCTTCGCGTCCAGCGCGTTCGCGCCGAGGAGCGGGAAGTCGCACTGCTCCTGGAACTTCCGCAGCACCGGGATGCCGTAGTTGAACTCGTGGTTGCCGAGCGCCGCGGCGTCGTAGCCGATGGCGTTCATGGCCTGCGCCATCGGATGCACCGGACCCCGATGGGCGGTGATCGGGTCGACCTTGGCGTAGTAGTACGACAGCTGGGTGCCCTGGATGGTGTCGCCGGCGTCGATGAGGAGCGTGTTGCGCCTGCCCTTGTCCTCGCGGACCTGGTTCACCAGCGTGGAGATCTTCGCCAGCCCCACATCGTTGTGGGCCTTGTCGTCGAACTCCTTGTCCGTGAAGTAGTCCCAGTTGAAGACGTTCCCGTGCAGGTCCGTGGTGCCCATGACGGTGAACGAGTACCGCCTCTCCCGGCCGCCGCGGCCATGAGCCGCGGCGGGAACGGCGGCACCGCCCGCGACGGCGACCCCGGCCCCCGCGGCGGCCGAACGGCCCAGGAACGTCCTGCGATTGAGCGGCATGAATTCTCCCCTGTCCAGTGACACTACGCGCGTGGCACAACGCGCGTAGAGTCTGGCGCAGGGAACCCCGCGTGCGAAAGTGTCCGAGGACAACAGCGAGGGAGCCCACATGACCAGCGACACGCCGCAGCCCACGCCACCACCCGCACCGCCGCCCTTCGGCACCCCCGAAATGCCACGCGTCGCGGTACGCGGAGAGGCACGGCTGGAGATCGACCCCGAGATCGCCAGGATCGAAGTCACCGTCAGCGCACGCGGCAAGGACCGCAGAGCCGCCCTCGACGACCTCACCCGCCGCAACGGCCAGGTGCTCGACCTCATCAAGTCCTACGGCGACGCGGTCGAGAAGCTGGAGACCGGAGCGTTCTCCATCAGCCCCGAACTCGCCCAGCACGGCCGAGGGGAACGCATCCGCGCCTACCACGGCCGCGTCCACATCACCGCCGTACTCGCCGACTTCACCGCCCTCGGAGAACTCACCACCCGCCTCGCTGACCTCGACCTGACCCGCGTCGACGGCCCCTGGTGGTCGCTGCGCCCCGACTCCCCGGCCCACGGCGAAGCCCGCCGCCAAGCCGTCCTCGAAGCCGTCCAGCGCGCCCGCGAATACGCCGACGCCCTCGGCGCCCGCCTCTCCGCACTCGTCGAACTCGCCGACCTCGGCGCCGAAGCCCCCATGGCCTACGGCATGCCCCCCGCCCCCGGCGCCCTGCGCTCCGCCGCATTCGCCGGATCAGCCCCCGAAGCCGCCCCCGCCCTCGACCTCGAACCCGAACGACAGACGGTCCACGCCCAGGTCAACGCCCGCTTCACCATGACGCCACCACAGCTGTGACCCCGGACCAGGGGGCGTTCAATTGCTCAAAAGAGCGCCCCCATGCACAATTCAATACTTGTCAATAACCCTTCACGTAAAGGTTGTTGAGTAGTCATGCGCCACCAATTCTCTACCCGCGGGTAAGACATAGGCTCGGACCATGCGCCGAGCAAAGATCGTCTGCACACTGGGCCCCGCCACCGACTCGTACGACCAGATCAAGGCACTGGTCGAGGCCGGAATGGACGTAGCCCGCTTCAACCTCAGCCACGGCACCTACGCCGAGCACGAGGAGCGCTACCGGCACGTCCGCAAGGCCTCCGACGAGATCGGCCGCAGCGTCGGCGTCCTCGCCGACCTTCAAGGCCCGAAGATCCGCCTCGGCCGCTTCCGCGAAGGACCCGTACTCCTTGAACGCGGCGACGAATTCACCATCACCGTCGAATCCGTCGAAGGCGACCGCCACACCTGCGGAACCACCTACGCGGGACTCGCCGCCGACGTCACCACCGGAGAACGCATCCTCGTCGACGACGGCCGCGTCGCCCTCGAAGTCACCGCGATCGACGGACCCCGCGTACACACCACCGTCGTCGAAGGCGGCGTCGTCTCCGACCACAAGGGCCTCAACCTCCCCGGAGTCGCCGTCTCCGTCCCCGCGCTCTCCGAAAAGGACGTCGAAGACCTCCGCTGGGCGATCAGGACCGGCGCCGACATCATCGCCCTCTCCTTCGTCCGCAGCGGACACGACATCGACGACGTCCACCGCGTCATGGACGAGGAAGGCCGACGCCTCCCCGTCATCGCAAAGATCGAAAAGCCCCAGGCCGTCGACAACATCGACGACATCGTCGCCGCCTTCGACGGCATCATGGTCGCCCGCGGCGACCTCGGCGTCGAAATGCCACTGGAACAGGTCCCCATCGTCCAAAAGCGCGCGATCAAGCTCGCCAAGCGCAACGCCAAGCCGGTCATCGTCGCCACCCAGATGCTCGACTCGATGATCGACAACTCCCGCCCCACCCGCGCCGAAGCCTCCGACGTCGCCAACGCCGTCATCGACGGCACCGACGCCGTGATGCTCTCCGGCGAAACCAGCGTCGGCAAATACCCCGTCGGCACCGTCCGCACCATGAGCCGCATCGTCGAAGCCGCCGAGGAAGACGTCCTCGCCAAAGGCCTCCCGCCCCTCACCGAACGCAACAAACCCCGCACCCAGGGCGGCGCCGTCGCCCGCGCCGCCGCCGAAATGGGCGACTTCCTCGGCGCCAAGTTCCTCGTCGCCTTCACCCAGTCCGGCGACACCGTCCGCCGCCTCTCCCGCTACCGCTCCCCGATCCCCCTCCTCGCCTTCACCCCCGACCCGGCCACCCGCTCCCAGCTCAACCTCACCTGGGGCGTCGAAACCTTCCTCGGCCCGCGCGTCGAGTCCACCGACGCCATGGTCGCCCAGGTCGACGAGGAACTCCTCAGGATCGGCCGCTGCCGCAAAGGCGACACCGTCGTGATCACCGCCGGCTCCCCACCCGGAGTCCCCGGCTCGACGAACCTCGTACGTGTCCACCACATCGGAGAGGACAACCCGAACTCCTGAGAGTGTTTGTCCGGACTCGTCCTGGGCAGTCGGCGACTACAGAGGGCCCTGACCGCAGAACACAGGGCCGCGCCGACAACGGACTCACATGGAGGTCCGGATGTCCACGGGAACACTCATCGCCATCATCGCCGCGATCGCGGTCCTCCTGATCATCATCGGCACCGGCATATGGCTCACCACACGCCGACGCCGCCTCCAGGAACAGTTCGGACCCGAATACGACCGGACCGTCGAGGCCGACGACAGCCGCCTCACCGCCGAACGCGACCTGCGCTCCCGGCAGCAACGGCACAAGGACCTGGACATCAGGGAACTGCCCGCCGGAGCCCGCGAACGCTACTCCACCGAGTGGAAGGGCGTCGAAGAACACTTCGTCGACGAACCGGGCAGGAGCGTCGACGACGCCGACCGCCTGGTCACCCGGCTCATGAGCGACCGCGGGTACCCCACAGAAGGCTACGACCAGCAACTCCGGGACCTCTCCGTCGAACACGGACGCACCCTGGAGCACTACCGCGCCGCCCACGACATCGGCCTCCGCAACAGGAACGGCCGAGCCACCACCGAAGAACTCCGCGGCGCCATGCTGCACTACCGCACCCTGTTCCAGGAGCTCCTCGGCGACCGGCAGACACGGCACGACGCGGCCTGACCCCGCCCCGGACGAGGTGAGTTGACATGCGCAACCCCGACACCGACACCAGCCGAGACACGCAGGCCGCCGGCCTCACCACGGACGACCTGGCACACCCCAGGTCCACCGCGGCCACGGAACCGCCACCACCGGCCTACCCGGGCGAGGCCACACCGGACACCGCCGGACGCGCTCCCGAAGCCGCTTCCGCTCCCGACCTCGCCCCCGCCCCCGAACCGGCACCCGAACCCGCCGCGACGGACGGGCAGCCCCTCATCCCCGCCGAAGCCGCCGAGGACTACCGCGACCGCTGGCAGGAGATCCAGGGCACCTTCGTCGACGACCCCAAGGACTCCGTCCGCGCCGCCGACGCCCTGGTCGCCGAAGTCATCCAGTCCCTCGCGGCCACCTTCGCCGACAACAAGCAGGACCTGGAATCCCAGTGGAGCCGCGGCGAGGAGATCGAAACGGAAGGCCTCCGTGTCGCACTCCAGCGCTACCGCACCTTCTTCAACCAACTGCTCCACGCCTGAGCCCGCGCGCCGCAGGACTCCTCAGTACTTCGGCCCGATGTGCGCGTCCATCAACGCGACGGACGCGCGCCGGGCCACGGATATGTTGTACGGCCTGCCGGCCCGGGTGCAGTCCTTCCACTCGATGCCCAGCTTGTCGAGGGTGTCCGTGTACAGCCGGCGGATGTCGTCCGAGACATTCGTGAACCAGTAGCGCGGATACTCGTACCGCTTCCGCTCGCCCCCGACGACGCGGGTCGTCCAGTTCATGTTGCGGCACCCGTCGGAGTGGACGAGTCCCCGAACGAAATCCCACGGATGTGCGTCCACGATCTCCTGCTGCCAGGCCTCGAGGACGATCGGACGCTCGTGCTTCCTGCCGGGGCCGTGTTGTGGAAACAAGCAGGTGAGGTGGCTCGAGTACACCTTGACGTTGCGGCACCCCTGCTTGCGCACCCGGCAGACGGAGTTGTCGGGGAAGACGGCCCGCATCGCCGCCTCGCATTCGTCCATGAGCCCCGGCCACTGTTCGGCACAGGTGATCATGAGGCTCGGAACGCGGTGACCCGAGTAGTGGACGATGTGCCCGTCGCCGAGATACAGCCCGAGCAGGTACGCGTAGGCCGCCCGATCGAGTTCACGCCCGTCGCAGCGCGGGCAGGGAGGCGCATGCCTCCCTGGGCATTCGCCGCGTTCCGCCCGGTCCTTGTGGAGCCAGTAGGCGACGGTGCCCGCGGGCACGTCGAGGAGACGGCTCACATCGGCGTTTCTCGTGCCACCATGCAGGAGAGCCAGGGCTCTCTGTCGCACATCAGTGCCATGAAGAGTCATGTGGCTACAGTGCGTGATTGTCCATCGCCGCGCGTAGTAGAAAGCGGATGTTCACGAGAAGGTGAACATCCGCTTGCAGACTGTGTGCCGGGTGCGGGATTCGAACCCGCACGTCCTTTCGGACAGATGTGTTTGAGACATCAGCGTCTGCCATTCCGCCAACCCGGCAAGGTTGCTGGTGGGAGTGTACCGGGTGAAGGTCGATGGCCTCAGCTAGGTAGGCTTCTCAGTGCAGTACCTGCCCCGCACCAAGGAGCTCCCGTGACCGCCCCCGAGTCGCCCCAGCCCGTCGCCGACGACGGCAACGCGTCGCACGTCCCGCCGCTGACGACCCGCGTCGTCATCGCAGAGGACGAGGCCCTCATCCGCCTCGACCTGAAAGAGATGCTGGAGGAAGAGGGCTACACGGTCGTCGGGGAAGCCGGGGACGGGCAGCGGGCCGTCGAGCTGGCCCGGGAGCACCGGCCGGATCTGGTCATCCTCGATGTGAAGATGCCGGTGCTGGACGGGATTTCCGCCGCGGAGAAGATCGCGGAGGAGTCGATCGCTCCGGTTCTGATGCTGACCGCGTTCTCACAGCGCGATCTGGTGGAGCGGGCCCGGGACGCGGGTGCGATGGCGTATCTCGTGAAGCCGTTCAGCAAGAGCGATGTGGTGCCGGCCATCGAGATGGCGGTGTCGCGTTTCGCGGAGCTGAGGGCGCTGGAGCAGGAGGTCGCGGACCTTTCCCAGCGTCTGGAGACGCGCAAGCTGGTGGATCGCGCGAAGAGCATTCTGCAGACGCAGTACGGGCTGACGGAGCCGGCGGCGTTCCGGTGGATCCAGAAGACGTCGATGGACCGGCGGCTGTCGATGCAGCAGGTCGCGGAGGCGGTCATCGAGGACGCCGAGGAGAAGAAGGCCGCCAAGGGGCAGTAGCCGGCGTTGGTACGAGGAGAGGCCCGCCCCCCGCGGGGGTGCGGGCCTCTCCCGTGTCCGTGCGGTGGTGGCGGTGGATCAGTCCTCGCCGAGGTACGCCTTGCGGACGGACTCGTCGTGGAGCAGGTCCTGTCCGCTGCCGGAGAGGACGATCTTGCCGATCTCCATGACGTGGCCGTGGTCGGCCAGCGAGAGCGCGGCCTGGGCGTTCTGCTCGACGAGCAGGATGGTGGTGCCCTGGGCCTTGAGCTCGGCGATGGTCGCCATGATCTTCTGCATCATGATGGGTGAGAGGCCCATCGACGGCTCGTCGAGCATGAGCAGTTTCGGCTGGGACATGAGGGCCCGGCCCATGGCGAGCATCTGCTGCTCGCCGCCGGAGAGCGTGCCGGCCGCCTGCTTCCTGCGTTCACCCAGGATGGGGAAGAGGTCGTAGGCGCGCTGCACGTCCTTGGCGATGCCTTCCTTGTCGTTGCGGAGGAAGGCGCCGAGGAGCAGGTTGTCCTCGATCGTCATGCGCGGGAAGATGTGCCGCCCCTCGGGGGAGTGGGCGAGCCCGAGCGAGACGATCTGGTGGGCCTGGACCTTGCGCAGGGACTTGCCGTTGAACTTGATCTGTCCGCCGACGGGCTTGAGGAGCCCGGAGAGGGTGCGCAGGGTGGTGGTCTTGCCGGCGCCGTTGGTGCCGATGAGGGTGACGACCTCGCCGGCCTCGACCTTGAACGAGATGCCCTTGACGGCCTCGATCTTGCCGTAGGCGATGCGCAGGTCCTCGACCTCGAGAAGTGCGGTCATCAGTCGTTCTCCTTGCCGGAACCGGAGGCCTTGTCGGCGTCGTTGTCGGCGTCGGTGGTGGGCTCCGGCGCGTCGTCCTGTGCGGGGTCCGGCGCGTCGGTGTCGTTCTCGTCCTCGTCGTCCGCCGAGTCGTCCGCTTCGGCCTCCGGCGATTCGTCGGCCTCGGTTTCGGCGGAGTCCTCGGCTTCGGCCGCCGCGTCGGTGGCCGTTTCCGCCGCGGCCGCGGCGGCGGCTGCTTCGGCCTCGGCGACCTCTGCGGCCTCCGCCTCGCCGGGTTCGCCCTCGAAGGGCTCGCCGAGGTAGGCGGCGATGACGCGCTCGTCGCTCTGGACGGTGGCGCTGTCGCCCTCGATGAGCTTCTCGCCTTGGACGAGGACAGCGACGCGGTCGCAGAGGTTCATGATGAACCGCATGTCGTGCTCGATGACGAGGACGGCGATGCCCTGGTCGCGGATGGCGAAGATGAGCTCTTCGGCAGCGCGGGTCTCCTGCGGGTTCATGCCCGCGGTGGGCTCGTCGAGGAGGAGCAGGCCGGGCTCGCTGGCGAGCGCGCGGGCGATCTCGAGCTTGCGCTGTTCGCCGTACGGCAGGTTGCGGGCGAGGTGTTCCGACTTGCCGGCGAGGCCGATGAACTCGAGCAGTTCCATGGCCCGTTCGCGGGAGTCGGCTTCGGCCTTGTGGAAGCCGGGGCCGCGCAGCAGGGCGGACCAGAGGCCTTCCTTGGTGCGGGTGTGGCGGCCGACGAGGACGTTCTCCAGCACGGTCATGTTGTTGAAGAGCCGGATGTTCTGGAACGTCCGGGCGATGCCGGCGGCCGTGACCTTGAAGGACTTCGGAGGCAGCACCGTGCCCTTGTACCGGACCTCACCCTCGGTGGGGATGTAGAGGCCGGTGAGGCAGTTGAAGAACGTGGTCTTGCCGGCACCGTTGGGGCCGATGAGACCGACGATCTCGCCGCTGTTGACGGTGAGGTCGACGGAGCGCACGGCGGTGAGGCCGCCGAAGCGCATCGTGACGCCTCGTGCGTCGAGGACCGTCTCGCCGGTCGGCGTCGTGGCGGTCGTCTTCGTGGTGGTGTCTGTGGTCATGTTCAGGCACCTGCCTTGGTGAGGGTGGCGGGCGCTTCCTCGTTCTCGTGGAACTCGAGCTGGCGGCGACGGTTGGGGATGAGGCCCTCGGGGCGGAAGCGCATCAGGAGGATGAGTGCGAGACCGAAGGCGAGGAGCTGCTTGTCACCGAGGAACTGCAGCTTGTTCGGGATGAGGTAGAGCAGTGCGCCGCCGACGAGCGGACCGCTGATGGTGCCCATGCCGCCGAGGACGACCGCGGCGAGCAGGAAGGCCGAGTTGGGCGGGACGACGTGGGCGAACTGGTACTGCTCGGGCGTCACGGTGTAGGTGACGTGGGCCTGGACCGCGCCGGCGAGGCCGGCGAGCGCGGCTCCGAGGGCGAAGGCGATGAGCTTGACGCGGAAGCCGTTGATGCCCATGGCCTCTGCGGCGGTCTCGTCCTCGCGGATGGCGACCCAGGCACGGCCGATGCGGGACTCGGAGCTGCGGCGGAAGACCACGACCACGACGAGCGTGACCAGCAGCATGAGCAGGAAGTAGTTCGCGAACCGGCCGATGGTGAATCCGGCGATGGTGTGTTCGGCACCGAAGTCGAAGCCGAACATGTTGAGGTTCGGGATCGACGAGATGCCGTTGGAGCCGTTGGTGATGTCCGGGCCGGAGGTCCCGTCCATGTTGTTGACGGCGATGCGGAAGATCTCACCGAAGCCGAGGGTCACGATGGCGAGGTAGTCGCCGCGCAGCCGCAGGGTCGGGGCGCCGATGAGGACGCCGAAGACCATGGATGCGGCGGCGCCGACGAGGATGGCGGCCCAGAACGGCAGGTGGAGGCCGAACGGCGACGACGGGGAGCCGGAGACCATGGCGGCGGCGTAGGCGCCGACGCCGAGGAAGGCGACGTATCCGAGGTCGAGCAGGCCCACGAGACCGACGACGATGTTCAGACCCAGCGCGACGGTGGCGAAGATCAGGATGTTGACGCCGATGGTCGCGTACTGGTCGTCGGACTGGGTGAAGGGGAAGGCCGCGGCGGCGGCGAATGCGCCGACCATGGCCACGTTGCGGTGGCGGGCAGCGATTGCCGAGACGCGCTGGGCGAGCCCTGCCTTGCTGAGGGCCGCGAAGCCGAAGCAGGCGGTGATGAAGAAGCCGATGAACAGCTCGTCGTACTCGGTGCCGATGCCGTAGGTGAAGACGGCGAGTCCGAGTGCGAGCACGGCGCTGAGGATGAGGATCTCGATCCAGCCGGGCAGCTTTCGCGCCGGGGCGGGCGTGCCGGTCGCGAACGCGGCCTTGACGACGGTCCACCTGTTGCCGGCGTTGTGCTTGAACTGGTCGAGTCCGGTGTCCTCGGGGTCGGCGGGCTCGGTGGCCGGCCGGTCGAAGGGCAGGCCGAGCGCTCCGACGAGTGCGGCGAGCGAGGCGACGGCCGCGAGCAGGCCGCCGGGCTCGAGATTGACGAGGCCGCCGAGGGTGGTACCGATGGCGAGGACGGTGTACCAGGTGGTGGCGAAGGTGCCGATGGCGGCGACCTTGATGGCCGCGTCGGACCCGGAGGGGATGAGCCAGCGGGTTCCCTTGACGCCGTACGACGCCAGGCCGAAGAGCGTGGTGAGGGCGCCGCCGATGAGGACGAGCCACTGGAGGCCGCCGGGGTAGCCGTAGACGGTGAGGTCGCCAGGGAAGGCGGACGTCCAGGTCCAGGCGGTGAAGGCGGAGACGACGGTGAGGGCGCCGCCTGCGGTGGCGGTGGCCCGGGCGATGCGCGGGGGCAGGGCGATGAGGCCGGTGCCGGCCTCGGCAGCGGGGGTGCGCGGGGTGTCCGCGGTGGTGGTCTCAGTAGTCATGTTGATCACGCCCTGTCCGCCACGCGCTCGCCCAGCAGACCCTGAGGCCGGAAGAGGAGCACGAGGATGAGGAGTACGAACGCCCAGACATCGGCCCAGGCCTGGCCGCCGAGTTGCTGCATGCCAGGGACATCGGCGATGAAGGCGGTGGCCATGGTCTCGGCGATGCCGAGGACGAGGCCGCCGATCATGGCGCCGTAGATGTTGCCGATGCCGCCGAGGACGGCTGCGGTGAAGGCCTTGAGGCCGAGCAGGAAGCCCATTCGGAAGTTGACCTCGCCGTACTTGAGGCCGTAGGCGACGGCCCCGATCGCGGCGAAGGCGGCGCCGAGGGCGAAGGCGACCACGATGATGCGGTCGGTGTTGACGCCCATGAGCTTGGCGGTGTCAGGGTCCTGTGCGGTGGCCTGCATGCCGCGTCCGGTGCGGGTCTTCATGACGAAGTAGCCCAGTACGGCCATCGATATGGGGGCCGCGATCAGCAGGAAGACGTCGCCGGTCTGGATGGTGACGCTGCCCAGGTGGAAGGGTCCGCCGGGGATTTCCGGGAAGGTCAGGGAGGACTTGGCGCCGGGGTACCACGCCCATACGGCCTGCTGCAGGGCGAGTGACAGACCGATCGCCGTGATGAGCGGCGCGAGTCGTGGTGCGGTGCGCAGTGGCCGGTAGGCGAAGCGCTCTGCCCCGACGGCGATGGTGGTGGCGACGATGATCGCGCCGATGATCATGAGCGGCAGCGCCACCCACATGGTGGTGCCCGACGGGAGCATCAGCCAGACCGTGAGAGCACCGAAGCCTCCGGTCATGAAGATCTCGCCGTGGGCGAAGTTGATGAGCTGGACAATGCCATAGACCATCGTGTAGCCGATGGCGACCAGCCCGTACATCGATCCGAGTAGCAGGCCGTTGACCAGCTGTTGCGGCAGCTCGTTCACCGCAGGTCCTCCGAAGTCTTTCGCCGGATATGACACCGCGCGGGGCGCTTGGTGCAGCGCCCCGCGCGGCCATGCATGTGATGCGGAGTGGAGATCAGCCGGTGAACGTACCGGACTTGACGGCAGCCCAGGCGCCGCCCTTGTACTGGTACACGGTGAGCTGCTTGTTGGTGGCGTCGCCGAACTCGTCGAAGGAGACCTTGCCGGTCACACCGTCGAAGGAGACACCCTTCATGGCTTCGAGGACCTTGGCGCGGGCGTCCTTGGACTCGGGAAGCTTGCCGCCGTTGTCGTCGACGACCTTCTTCACGGCCTCGATGATCGACCAGGCCGAGTCGTAGGAGTAGCCGCCGTACGCCTCGTAGGCCTCCTTGTAGCCGGCCTTCTCGTAGTTCGCGACGAACTCCTTGGCGGACGGCAGGGTCTCGACGGGCGCGCCGACGGAGGTGGCGAGGTCGCCCTCACCCTCCTTGCCGGAGAGCTTGATGAACTCGGCGCTGTAGATGCCGTCACCGCCGACCAGCGGGATCTTGGCGCCGGCCTTCTTGATCTGCTTGCTCAGCGGGCCGGCCGCGGGGTACTCGCCGCCGTAGTAGACGACGTCGGCGCCCGAGTTCTTGATCTTGGTGGCGACCGCGGAGAAGTCCTTCGTCTCCGGGTTCACGTGGTCCTCGCCGGCGACCTTGCCGCCGAGCTTGGTGAACTCGGCCTTGAAGGTGGCCGCGAGGCCGGCGCCGTAGGTCTTCTTGTCGTCGACGACGAAGACCTTCTTCTTCTTGGCGTCGTTGAAGAGGTACTGCGCGGCGAAGGGACCCTGGATGGCGTCCGTGGTGGCCGTGCGGAAGTACGAGTTGTACGGGCGCTTCTTGGTGCCGCTGTTCCAGTCCGCACCCTGGGTCAGGGCCGGGTTGGTGTTGGCGGGGGAGACCTCGACGAGCTTCGCGTCGTCGAAGACCTTCTGCATCGACTCGGCGACGGAGGAGTTCAGCGGGCCGACGACACCGAGCACGTCCTTGTTGGCGACGAGCTTGGTGGCGTTCTGCTGGCCCGAGGAGGGCTGCGCCTGGTCGTCGAGCGCTTCGACCTTGAAGGTGACGCCCTTGACGTACTTCTTCTCGTTGGCCTGCTTGGCCGCGAGGTCCACGGAGTTCTTGATGCCGAGACCCAGAGCGGAGAGGTCGCCGGTGAGCGGCGCGTCTACCCCGATGACCACGGTGGTGTCGCCACCGGCCGTCGAGTCCCCGCCCTTGTCGTCGCGCGAGCCACAGGCGGTAAGGGTGAGTGCCCCCGCGGCAAGTGCTGCGGTTATGGCTATGAGCGAACGTTGACGCACGATTTGGTCCTTTCACCTGGCACGGCAACCCCCTCGTGGAGCGCCGAGTCGAGCGCTGGAACCTCGCTGGCAAGGAATCCGGTGGCGCGGTGACTGGCCGTGACTCTAAGCGGGTAAATGGGAATTCAGCACTGGTCTGGCCGATGCTGTGACGCTCTTGTTATCCCGAACGGATTTGCGGCATGGGGTGCATGACTGTTTCCCTATTTTGGTCATGACAGGCGTGGTGGTCGCTCGCAGTAGTCGGCCACGGCCCGGGACAGGTCCCGCGCGTAGTCGTCGCCGAGGATGAAACTCTGGTCCTGTTTTGCGCGGGCATTACGGAGCGTTACATCCAGGAAAGGGAGCCCGGCATTTCGGGGTGCTTTTTCGCAGTCGTCCACATGGATGGCGATCACTGCGGTGCGGGTGGAGCCGGTTTTCACCGTAAAAGGGGGATTCGGGGACGCGGTGAGGTGCAGGGCCGCGGACGGCTGGCGGACGCTCTCGACCGTGACCGGTGGCCCCGCGCCTGCCGTGATTTCCACGGAGAAGCGGAATGACCCCCCGGGGTGGACGGCTGCCGGTCCGGCGCCCGCGTACGTCACGGAAATCGCCTGAGCGGGCCAGGGGCCGGGGTCGGGGCGAGGGCGCGTGGCGTAGAGGTATGCGGAGCCGGCGGCGACGGCGAGGACCACGAGGACGACGGTCAGTGCCCGCCGATGGTGTGCGGCGAACGCCGTCCATCTCCCGGCCGGCGCGCGGTGAGCCGGGGCGGAGGTTTCCGCCGCGTACGTGGACTCTCCGGGCTCCACGGGGCCGACGCCGCTCACTGCCACGGCCCGCCCGTGGGAACGCCTTCGCGGTAGCGCTCCGTACAACGCCGGTCGGCCTGACCGGCGATCAACTCGCGTGCGGGTACTGGGCCGTTGCGTTGCTCCTCGGTGCGGGCGGCGTCGAGGACGGCGCGCAGGATCTCGTACTGGCCGTTGGACAGGCCCATCGACTGGTAGTCGCCGTAGCCGCTGCCACCGTCGTCGAGGAGCTGCTGCGCCCACCGGGTGACGAGGGTCGTGCACAACTGCTGGGGTGAGGTGGTCCGCGGCGAGGGAGCCGGCCGGGGGGCCGCCCCGGGAACGTGGTCCGCGCAGCCGGCCGCGCCGGCCGCCAGCGCGGCGGCCGCCACGAGGGCGCGCAGAAGGGTGCACCGCAGGTGAGGCGGCGGCGCACCGGTCGTCATGCGTCGAAGCTAGACCCGCCCCGACGGGTCCGGCAACGGGCGGTGCGGAACGAGGGTTGCCGTGTGTGCCGTGGAATCGCCCGTGCGGCAAGAAGGCCCGGCCGGGCGGCAGTTGCGCTCTGGTGCGCCTGATGCGCAAGCGATGGAATGTGCGTGCGCTTCCCGCGCGCTCATCACCCGTCGCGGATCCATCCCGCCCAGGAGGCAGACACGATGGCGAGACCCACCCGCATGCGCACGGCCCACCGGAGCTGTGTCCGTACGGTACGGAGATGGGGTACGGCGGCTCTGGCCGCCGTCCTGCTGACGGCGCTGCCCGTGCCGGCGGCGCGGGCCGGGACGCCCGCGCTGTCCGTCGTCGGCGACCGGACCCAGCCGGTATTCTCGCGCGCCGAGGCGATTCATCAACAGGTCGACATCGAGACCGAGGTGGACAGTGACGGCGACGGCCGCCGGGACACGGTCCGGATGCGGATCCTGCGGCCGAAGGAGACGGACACGGGCCTGCGGGTCGCCACCATCGTCGAGGCGAGCCCGTACTGGGCGGGCCTCAACGACGTCCCCTTCCACAACGTCGACGTGGACGAGGACGGCCTTCCCGCGGGCAGGCGGCTCGCGGCGGGAGAGCGGGTCCCCGGACTCGTCGGCCCCTCCGTCGCCTGGTCGGGGTACACCGACAACTACTTCCTGCCGCGCGGCTACGCGGTCGCGCAGATGGACAGCCTCGGTACCGGGGGCTCCACCGGCTGCCCCACCTCCGGCGGCCGCAACGAGACCCTCGGCGCGAAGGCCGCCGTCGACTGGCTGAACGGCCGCGCCCGGGGCTGGGACCCGGACGGCACGCCGGTCTCCGCCGGCTGGTCGACCGGTGACACGGCCATGATGGGCATCTCGTACAACGGCACACTTCCGACGGCCGTGGCCACGACGGGAGTCGAGGGCCTCAAGGCCATCGTGCCGATCTCCGGGATCTCCTCCTGGTACGACTACTACCGCGCCGGCGGCGCAGTGGTGGCGCCGGGCGGCTACCAGGGCGAGGACACCGACGTCCTCGCGAAAGCCGTCTACAGCCGCGCCGACCGGGACATCTGCAAGCCCGTGCTGGACCGGCTGACCGCCGAACAGGACCGGCTCACCGGTGACTTCACCCGCTTCTGGAAGGAGCGGGACTACCTCAAGGACGTACGAAAGATCAAGGCCGGGGTCTTCGTCGTGCACGGCGGCAACGACTGGAACGTGAAGACGCAGCACTTCGGGCAGTTGTGGGAGGCGCTGAAGCGGCACGACGTGCCGCGCAAGCTGTGGCTGCACCAGGCGGGCCACAGCAATCCGATGCCGCTGCGCATGGAGGAGTGGCTGGCCCAGCTGCACCAGTGGTTCGACCACTGGCTCTACGGGCTGGACAACGGGGCGACGACCGCGCCCCGAGTCGATGTCGAGCAGGCCGACTTCAGCTGGCGGCAGCAGCCGGACTGGCCGGACCGTTCCACCCGGGACCTGACCCTGCGGCTCAACGCCGACGGGCTCTCGCCGCTCCCCGGGCGGCCGGTGCGGCAGACGATGACCGACGCCGGGCGGACCGTCACCGCCGAGCAGCTGGTCGCCGACCCCGGCACACCCCGGGCGGACCGGCTCGTGTACTCCACGGGGCCGCTCCCGAAGGACCTGCGCGTCAACGGCGTGCCGAAGGTGTCGGTACGGGCGTCACTCGCCGGTTCCTCACCGTATGTGACCGCGCTGCTCGTCGACTACGGCACCGACACCCGCGCCACCGCCGGCACCGTCACGGACACCTCGCAGCTCGTCTGCTACGGAGAGGGCATCCCCGGTGACACCGGGTGCGCCTACCGGACCAGGCACCGGACCGAGACCGCCGACTTCAAGATCGTGTCGCGCGGCTGGCTGGACATCCGCAACCGCTACTCGCTCGAACGGGAGAGCAAGGCCGTCGAAGGCCGCGAGTACCAGCTGACGTGGGGGATGCAGCCGCAGGAGCACGTCTTCAGGAAGGGGCACCGGCTCGGTGTCGTGCTGATCTCGACCGACCACGACTACACCCTTCGGTACCCGGCCGGGACGGAACTGTCCGTCCGGGCCGGGATCAGCAGCGTCACCCTGCCGGTCGCCCGCTAGTGCCGTCAGCCGCGTGCGGTAGGGCCGTCAGCCGCGCCGGGCAGGGCCGGGCCGTCAGGCCGAAGCGCCCCGGACCTGCTCGGCGTCCTTGGCTCCCACGTCACGCAGCATGCAGGTCAGGCGGGCCGTGCAGACCCGCTTGTCCTGCTCGTCGGTGATCACGATCTCGTACGTGGCCGTCGAGCGGCCCCGGTGCACCGGGGTGGCCACTCCGGTGACCGAGCCGGAGCGGACACCCCGGTGGTGCGTGCAGTTCAGATCCACGCCGACGGCGATCTTGGAGACTCCGCCGTGCAGCATCGAGCCCACGGAACCGAGCGTCTCGGCGAGGACGGCGGAGGCGCCGCCGTGCAGCAGACCGTAGGGCTGGGTGTTGCCCTCGACGGGCATCGTGCCGACGACGCGGTCCGCGGAGGCCTCCACGATCTGCACGCCCATCCGGTTGCCGAGATGCCCGGCGGAGAACAGCGCGGGCAGGTCGACGCCGAGTGCCGCGTACTCGTCGAGGACCTCTTGCGGGAACTTCACCGTCGTCTGCTCGCCCATGTGCCGGCTCCGATCGTCGTACGTCTGCGGTGTCCAGGATCTTCCTCTGCCTGAGCAAACGCTTAGGCGGACGGTGATTGTTCCAGACGCACGACCACGGACTTGCTGGCGGGGGTGTTGCTGGTGTCGGCGGTGGCGTCCAGCGGCACCAGGACATTGGTCTCCGGGTAGTACGCGGCGGCGCAGCCCCGCGCGGTCGGGTAGTGCACCACCCGGAACCCGGCGGCCCGGCGCTCCACGCCGTCCTTCCACTCGCTGACCAGATCCGTGTACGCGCCGTCGGCCAGGCCCAGCTCCGCCGCGTCGTCCGGGTGGACGAGGACGACGCGGCGGCCGCCCCGCACCCCCCGGTAACGGTCGTCGAGGCCGTAGATCGTCGTGTTGTACTGATCGTGGGAGCGCAGGGTCTGCAGCAGGAGACGGCCCTCGGGCACCTCGGGGTACTCGACGGGCGCGGCGGTGAAGTTGGCCTTTCCGGTGGCGGTGGGGAAGCGGCGTTCGTCGCGCGGGGCGTGCGGCAGGGTGAAGCCGCCGGGGCGCGCGACCCGGTTGTTGAAGTCCTCGAAGCCGGGCACCACCCGGGAGATCCGGTCCCGGATCGTCGCGTAGTCCTTCTCGAACTCCTCCCACGGGGTCGCCGACTCCGGGCCGAGCACGGCACGCGCCATGCGCGCCACGATCGCCGGCTCGGAGAGCAGATGCGCGCTCGCCGGCGCCAGATTGCCCCGCGAGGCGTGCACCATGCCCATCGAGTCCTCGACCGTCACGATCTGCCTGCCGCTCTTCTGCACGTCCTTGTCGGTGCGGCCCAGCGTCGGGAGGATCAGCGCGCGGGTGCCCGTCACCGCGTGCGAGCGGTTGAGCTTCGTCGACACGTGGACCGTGAGACGGGCGCGGCGCATCGCCGCCTCCGTGACCTCCGTGTCGGGGGTGGCGCCGACGAAGTTGCCGCCCATGGCGAAGAAGACCTTCGCGTCGCCGTCACGCAGCGCCCGGATGGACCGGACCACGTCGAGGCCGTGGTGGCGCGGCGGCGCGAAGCCGAACTCCTTCTCCAGCGCGTCGAGGAAGCCGGTCGAGGGCCGCTCGAAGATGCCCATCGTGCGGTCGCCCTGCACGTTCGAATGCCCGCGCACCGGGCACACCCCGGCGCCGGGCCGGCCGATGCTGCCGCGCAGCAGCAGGAGGTTGACGACCTCCCTGATGGTCGCCACGGAGTGCTTGTGCTGGGTCAGGCCCATCGCCCAGCACACGATCGTGCGCTTCGAGTCGAGCACCATGCGCGCCGCGCCCTCGATGTCCGCGCGGGTGAGGCCGGTCGCGGCGAGCGTCTCGTCCCAGTCGGCGGCGCGCGCGGCGGCGGTGAACTCCTCGAAGCCGTGCGTGTGTTCCCGTACGAAGTCCTCGTCGACCGCGCCCCGCGTCTCCAGGACGAGCTTGTTGAGCAGGCGGAACAGCGCCTGGTCGCCGCCGATGCGGATCTGGAGGAAGAGATCGGTGAGGGAGACGCCCTTGAGCATGCCCTGTGGCGTCTGCGGGTTCTTGAAGCGCTCCAGGCCCGCCTCGGGCAGCGGGTTCACCGACATGATCTTCGCGCCGGACTGCTTGGCCTTCTCCAGCGCGGACAGCATCCGCGGATGGTTCGTACCGGGATTCTGCCCGGCCACGATGATCAGATCCGCCTGGTGCAGATCCTCCAGGGAGACGCTGCCCTTGCCCACGCCCAGTGTCTCGGTCAGGGCCGAGCCGGAGGATTCGTGGCACATGTTGGAGCAGTCCGGCAGGTTGTTCGTGCCGAACTCGCGGGCGAAGAGCTGCAGCAGGAACGCGGCCTCGTTGCTGGTGCGGCCCGAGGTGTAGAAGAGGGCCTCGTCGGGGGAGCCGAGCGCCCTGAGCTCCTCCGCGATGATGGCGAAGGCCCGCTCCCACGTCACCGCCTCGTACCGGTCCGCGCCCGCCTCCAGCAGTACGGGCTCGGTGATACGGCCCTGCTGGCCCAGCCAGTACCCGCTGCGGGACGCCAGGTCCGAGAGCGGGTGCGCGGCGAAGAAGTCCGGCGTGACGCGGCGCAGCGTCGCCTCCTCGGCCACCGCCTTCGCGCCGTTCTCGCAGAACTCCGCCACGTGGCGCTTCTCGCCCTCGGGCCAGGCGCAGCCCGGGCAGTCGAAGCCGTCCTTCTGGTTCACCTTGAGCAGGGTCCGGGCGCTGCGCGCCATGCCCATCTGCTGCTGGGCGATCCTCAGGGTGTGCCCGATCGCGGGCAGGCCGGCCGCGGCGTGCTGGGGCGCCTCGATCTGCGGTGCGTCCTGAACCGGGTCGCCTGCGGGCGGCTTGCTGGCCATCGTGCTCCCCTTCGAGCGCGGGATCGGTCGTTCGTCGCCGTCGATCCTGTCACGCGTCGCCGACAGCGGACCCCGTCGATGGCCGTGGGCGGCTTTGTCAGTGGTCCGTGGCAGGATCGTGTTCGTGGCCGAGACAGCATCGAAGAAGACCCCAGACGACATCCGTCCGCGCCTGCTCCTCATGGACGGGCATTCCCTGGCGTACCGGGCGTTCTTCGCGCTGCCCGCGGAGAACTTCACGACCGCGAGCGGCCAGACGACCAACGCCATCTACGGCTTCGCGTCGATGCTGGCGAACACGCTGCGCGACGAGGCGCCCACGCACTTCGCCGTGGCCTTCGACGTGTCCCGCAAGACCTGGCGCTCAGAGGACTTCCCCGAGTACAAGGCGAACCGCTCCTCGACACCGGACGAGTTCAAGGGGCAGGTCGAGCTGATCGGCGAGCTGCTCGACACGATGAACGCGGTGCGGTTCGCCGTGGACGGCTTCGAGGCCGACGACATCATCGCCACCCTCGCCACCCAGGCCGAGGCCGCGGGGTTCGAGGTGCTGATCGTCACCGGCGACCGGGACTCCTTCCAGCTGGTCTCCGACCACGTGACCGTGCTCTACCCGACCAAGGGCGTCTCCGAGCTGACCCGGTTCACCCCGGAGAAGGTCCAGGAGAAGTACGGACTGACCCCCTCGCAGTACCCCGACTTCGCGGCCCTGCGCGGTGACCCGTCCGACAATCTGCCGGGCATCCCCGGCGTCGGCGAGAAGACGGCCACGAAGTGGATCACCCAGTTCGGTTCGTTCGCGGAACTGGTGGAGCGTGCGGACGAGGTCAAGGGCAAGGTCGGGCAGTCCCTGCGCGACCATCTGGAGGCCGTCAAGCTCAACCGTCACCTGACGGAGCTGGTGCGTGACGTGGAGCTGCCCCGGTCCGTCGCCGACCTGGCGCGCGCTCCGTACGACAGGAGCGCGCTGAAGGGCTTCCTGGAGGTCCTGGAGATCCGCAACCCGAGCCTGCGCGAGCGGCTCCTGGCGGTCGACCCGGGCGCCGCGGAGGAAGAGGCCCCTGCCCCGGCCGCCGGGGTCGAGCTGGACGGCAGCGTGCTCGGCGCCGGCGAGCTGGTCCCCTGGCTGGAGCGGCACGGCGGGCAGCCGCTCGGTGTCGCCACCGTCGCGTCCTGGGCCCTCGGCGTCGGCAACGTCAGCGAGATCGCGCTCGCCGCCGGCCCCTCCTCCGCCGAAGGCCAGGGGGGAGGCCAGGCCGCCTGGTTCGACACGACCCAGCTCGACGAGGCCGACGAGCGGGCCTTCGCCGCCTGGATCTGCGACCCGGACCGGCCGAAGATCCTGCACAACGCCAAGGAGGCGCTGCGGGTCTTCCCCGAGCACGGCTGGGACATCCAGGGCATCACGATGGACACCGCCCTCGCCGCCTATCTGGTCAAGCCCGGCCGCCGGTCCTTCGCCCTGGACGCCCTGTCCGTCGAGTACCTCCACCGTGAGCTGGCCCCGGCCGCCGCCGACGGGCAGCTGGCCTTCGGCAGCGAGGAGGAGCAGGCCGAGGCCGACGCCCTGATGGCCCAGGCCCGCGCCGTCCTCGACCTCGGCGAGGCGTTCCGTACCCGCCTCGAGGAGGTCGGCGCCGCCGAGCTGCTCCATGACGTGGAGCTGCCGACGTCCCTGCTCCTGGCCCGGATGGAGCGGCACGGCATCTCCGCCGACCGCGCCCATCTGGAGGCGATGGAGCAGCAGTTCGCCGGCGCGGTCCAGCAGGCGGTGAAGGAGGCGCACGCCTCGGTGGGCCACGAGTTCAACCTCGGCTCGCCCAAGCAGCTCCAGGAAGTCTTCTTCGGCGAGCTGAACCTCCCCAAGACGAAGAAGACCAAGACCGGTTACACGACGGACGCGGACGCGCTGGCCTGGCTCGCCGCCCAGACCGAGCACGAGCTGCCGGTGATCATGCTGCGCCACCGTGAGCAGGCGCGGCTGCGCTCCACGGTCGAGGGCCTGATCAAGACCATCGCGGCGGACGGCCGGATCCACACCACCTTCAGCCAGACGGTCGCGGCCACGGGACGCCTGTCGTCCACCGACCCCAACCTGCAGAACGTGCCGGTGCGTACGGACGAGGGCCGCGCCATCCGCCGCGGATTCGTCGTCGGCGAAGGCTTCGAGTCGCTGATGACGGCCGACTACAGCCAGATCGAGCTGCGCGTGATGGCCCACCTCTCCGAGGACGAGGGCCTGATCGAGGCGTTCACCTCCGGCGAGGACCTGCACACGACCGTTGCCTCCCAGGTCTTCGGCGTCGAGCGGTCCGCGGTCGATGCCGAGATGCGCCGCAAGATCAAGGCCATGTCGTACGGACTGGCCTACGGACTGTCGGCGTTCGGGCTCAGCCAGCAGCTGAGCATCGAGGCGGCCGAGGCACGCGCGCTGATGGACACGTACTTCGAGCGCTTCGGCGGGGTGCGCGACTATCTGCGCCGAGTGGTGGACGAGGCGCGGGCCACGGGTTACACGGCGACGATGCTGGGCCGTCGCCGCTATCTGCCCGACCTCAACAGCGACAACAGGCAGCGCCGTGAGGCGGCCGAGCGGATGGCGCTGAACGCGCCGATCCAGGGCACGGCCGCGGACATCGTCAAGGTCGCGATGCTCCGCGTCGACAGCGCGCTGCGCGAGGGCGGGCTCTCCTCCCGGATGCTGCTCCAGGTCCACGACGAAATCGTGCTGGAGATCGCCCCGGGCGAACGCGAGCGGGTCGAGGCGGTCGTCCGCGCGCAGATGTCGGCCGCGGCGCAGCTGCGGGCGCCGCTGGATGTCTCGGTGGGCGTGGGCGAGGACTGGGAGTCGGCGGCGCACTGAGCGCCTGACGCCTCCGGCGGAGGCGGCGGTAGGGGGCGGGCCGGCAGTGGCCCGCCCCCTACCGCCGCCCCGACCCTCTACAGCCCCGACCCTCTACAGCCCCGACCCCGTAAGGCGCGCCACCCGTACACCACCTCGTGCATCGCGGGCCCCGTACGCCGGCCCGCTTCGTCAGGCCGGCTGGTCGACCCGGTCCGAGGTGGTGCTGTCCGTCCGCATCCTCAGACGGACGGCCGCCGCGTAGAGCACCACACCCGCCGCGAGGCCCGCGCCCGCGCCGAAGCAGGCGGTCGGGACGATGTCGAGCGGGGAGTCGATCCGGCCCCAGTACAAGTACCAGCGCACGCAGCGGTGCACGGTCCCGGCGAGGACACAGACCGCCAGCAGTGCGGCGGCCGCCCGCCGGCCGCGCCGGCCGATCCGCGGCACGGACGGCGGCGCCGGTGTCGTCGACGGCACAGCCCTCAGCGCCGAGGCGGTGAACCAGACGAGAGCGATCAGCGCCAGTGCCGAACTGCCGTACTGCGTGTACGTGTAGAGGGGGAATCCGGCGACGGACTCGGCCAGCACGGGCAGGGCCCGTGTGCCCCAGCGGTCGAAGTGGGTGAACGAGTCCCAGACGATGTGCGTCGTCGCCCCGATCACCGCCGAGACATAGAGCCAAAGCACCGCCACCAACGGCGGCCGGTCGCCCCAGGGGCGGCCCCGCAACACGGCGTGCACCTGCCCCTGCCGGCCGCGCGGCAGCAGCGCCAGCAGTGGCTCACGCACCATCAGCCAGAGGCCCACCAGCACGGCGGTGATGGCGGCATCGACGGTCAGCACACCCAGCGGCCCGTGGGTCATGCCTCCCAACTCCATCGCCTCGGGACGCACACTGGCCGCGAAGTACGTCATATCGGGCGCGAAGGAACCCGCGACGAGCGCCGAGGCGAACAGCGGGCCTCGCGCCGTGCCGTTCCTCCGGATCCCGGGCAGAACCGCCGCGGCATGGCTGAGTGTGAATGGCATGGTGCCCCCGTAGGACCATCTGTGAGCAATGCGGACCAGTATGCGGGAAGCTGACCGTCCGCCATACGAACGCGCGGTTCCGCATACCGCGGACGGCCGGGAGGTGAACAGCGGCAAGAGCGGCCGGGGGACCTGTGTTACGGCGCCGCGAGTTGCCGTAGTGTCACCCGGGACACTGCGCGGGGAGCGCGAACGGTCGCCGACGGGGAGGGAACAGACGTATGGCAGCGCAATTCGGCCGCCGACTGCGCAGGGGAGCCGCCACGACGGCGGTGGCAGCGGCCGCGGTGGCCGCGCTCTCCGCGTCGCAGGCGCCGGGGGTCACCAACGTCGGCAGCGACAGTGACACCCCGACGTCCGAATCGACCGCGCCACCGGAGTCCTCGGCCACCGGCAACTCCCCGTACTACACGGATCTGCCGCCGCTGAACAGTCCGAACAAGCCGGGTGCCGCTCCCGCTCTCCCCGTGACGGGTCCGGCGGAAGCGGGCATTCCGGCCACGGTGCTCGCCGCGTACAAGCAGGCGGAGCAGACCCTCGCGAGCAGCGACCCCGCCTGCCGCCTCCCCTGGCAACTGCTCGCCGCGATCGGCAAGGTCGAATCCGGCCAGGCGCGCGGCGGCCGTGTCGACGCCAACGGCACCACGCTCACCCCGATCCTCGGCCCGGTCCTCAACGGCGTCGGTTTCGCCAACATCTCCGACACCGACAACGGTGCCTACGACGGCGACCGCACCCATGACCGTGCCGTCGGCCCGATGCAGTTCATCCCGTCGACCTGGGCCACCTGGGGCCAGGACGCCAACAGCGACGGCAGCAAGGACCCGAACAACATCTACGACGCCGCCCTCGCCGCCGGAAAGTACCTGTGCGCGGGCGGCCGTGACCTGTCGGTCCAGGCCGACCTGGACCGGGCGATCCTGAGCTACAACCATTCGCGGGAGTACCTGCGGACGGTCATGACGTGGTTCGAGTACTACAAGAAGGGCACGCACCAGGTCCCGGACGGTACGGGCGTACTGCCGACCGATCGCAGCGACCGCGGCACCGGCGCGAGCCCCACGCCGACCGCCCCGCCCACCCCGGGCGGCACGCCGAGCCCCTCGCCCTCCCCGTCGAAGCCCGGTGGTTCGCCCAGCCCCACCCCGCAGCCCTCCCAGCCCGGCACGCCGACGCCGACTCCGACGCCGCCGCCCACCGCGACGGTCTTCGGGATCGAGAACGCGGGCACCGGACAGCCCACAGCCACCGCCGGCGGAGAGTTCACGGAGCTGCCGAAGGTCCGTGCCAAGAACCGTTCGGGCCAGTCCGTCGTCGGGGCCGACCTCGTCTTCGAGATCGTCGGTGACACCGGTGCCCGGTTCTCCGGCAACCGCACCGCCGTGGTCGTCCGTACCGGCACCGGCGGCATCGCCGTCGCCCCGGCGCTGACGGCGGGCGAGAAGACCGGCGACTTCACCCTCCGCGTCACCGTCGCCGGACGTCCCCTGCCCCGCATCGACTACGTCGCCACCGTGAGCCCGCGCCGGGCCGACGCGCTCGCGCGGACCGGGGACAAGGAGCTGACGGCGGCGCCCGGCGGCGAGTTCGCCGACGCGGTCGAGGTCAAGGCCACGTTCAAGGGCGCGGTGGCGGCCGGGGTGGCGGTCACCGCCACGATGATCACCGCGGCCGACGACCCGGCCGAGAACACCAAGGGCCCGTACTTCAAGGACGCGGACGGCAAGGCGGTCCGCACCCTGACGGAGCTGAAGACCGACGCCGACGGTGTGCTCGTCCTGCCGAAGATCTTCTCCGACGAGCACACCGGCACGTTCCTGCTGCGACTGACGACCGAGGGCGGCGCGACGCTGACCGTCGAACTGAAGGTCGCACCGGCCCCGGACCCGACCCCGACCCCGACTCCGACCCCGACCTCGAGTCCGGCCACCTGACCCGGTAGCGCACACGCACCACGCACGGCGTGCCGCCCCTTCACCGCTGCCCGGTGGAGGGGCGGCGCCATGTCCGGCGCCGCCTCCGGCTCCGCCATGTCGGGCTCCGTGTAGGGCTCGAAGCCGGGCGCCCTGTCCGGCGCCGCCGTGTCCATTGCCATGTCCCGCGCCATGTCCCGCGTCGCGAGCGGCGTCGTGTGCGGTGCGAGCTGTTCTCATCTCGCGGCCGCGTTGCTACGGTGCCTCCGCCCTGCCGTCCTGACGCCGTATCAGATCCGCGCACCCGGGAGGCCGACCATGCGCGCCCTCGTCGCCGCCGCCATCGGGCTGGCTCCTGTGCTCCTCGTCGTGCTGCTCGTCTCGGTGCTCGACGTACCGCCCGGGGAGACCTCGCCCAAGCCGATGTACACCACCGTCCCCGGTCCCAAGAAGTAGCGGGAGGACCAGCCGCCATGCGCCGCAAAGCCAGCCTCGTCCTCCTGTCCTTCGCCGTCTTCTTCGCCGCCCTCGCACCGGTGATGCGTTGGTACGCCTTCCCCCGGCTGGCGAAGATCCCGCCGAGCCAGTACCAGGAAATGGTGCTCGAGGCGAAGCCCGCGACGCTGCTGCAGTACGACACGATGCAGGCGAAGCAGGTCGAGAAGGTCACCATCGTGCAGACCCTCAAGGGCAACGTCGAGGAGTCGGCGAAGATCGAGCGCGACGCGGGCCGGGACGTCGTCGTCTGGGACTCGCTCTCCTACGTCCAGGGCCCCGACGGCAAGATGGTCTCCCAGATCCCCGAGCGCTACATCTTCGACGCCCACACCCAGGACCCCGTGCACGCGACCGGCGAGATGGTCGACGGCGACGCGGTACGGCGCGAGGGCATCGAGTTCAAGTGGCCCTTCCTGACCGAGAAGCGGGACTACGAGTACTTCGACGCCCAGACCCGTACCTCCGCCCCCATCCACTACAAGGGGACGCGGGACTTCCGGGGCATGGAGGTCTACTACTTCGAGCAGACGATCCCGTGGACCAAGGTGCCGTACCCGAAGAAGATGCCGATGCCCGGCATCGACGCCACGACGCTGGAGAAGCAGACCGGCACGACCCGCTGGTACACCACCAAACGCATGTTCTGGGTCGAACCGGTCACCGGTGCGCCCGTCAACGGCGAGGAGATCCACACCGAGGAACTGCGCGGCGGTTCACTGCTCGGTGGCCGTGAGAAGGTCACCGCGTTCTCCGGGCACGTCAAGATGCGCGAGGACTACGTCGACCACACCGTCGGCCTGGTGTCGTCGAACCGCACGCTGGTGCTCCTGCTCACCTCGTATCTGCCATGGGGATTCCTGACCCTCGGCGCCGCACTGCTCGCTCTCTCCCTCTATCTGGAAGCACGCTCGCGCCGGCCCGACGACGACCCCGTCGCGGAGCGGCGCCCCGAGCCCGTCGGCGTCTGACCACCGCCCGCCCCGGGCACCGGACACGGTCAGCGCTTCACACCTCGCGTCGGCCGGGCCGTCGTCGGGTCCTCGGGCCAGGGGTGCCGCGGATAGCGGCCGCGCAACTCCGCGCGCACGGCCCGGTAACCGTCGCGCCAGAACGAGGCCAGATCGGCGGTGACGGCCGCCGGCCGCCCGGCGGGGGAGAGCAGATGGACGAGTACGGGAACCCCGGCGACGCGCGGCGTCTCGTGCAGCCCGAACAACTCCTGGAGCTTCACCGCCAGCACCGGCTGCTCGGCGGAGTAGTCGACCCGGATCCGGGACCCGCTGGGCACCTCGATCCGCTCCGGGGCGAGCTCGTCGAGGCGCACCGCCTCGCCGGTGGCCCAGGGCAGCAGCCGTCGGAGTGACTGCCCGGCGTCGACCCGGGCGAGATCGGCCCGCCGCCGGGCCCGGGACAGCTCCGGCTCCAGCCAGTTCCCGGCACGCTCCAGCAGGGCCGCGTCCGACACATCGGGCCAGGGCGCGCCCAGCACCCGGTGCAGAAAGCCGAGCCGCTGCCGCAGCGCCCCGGCATCCCGTGACCAGGCGAGCAGCCCGAGCCCTTCACGACCGAGCCCCTCCAGCAGCGCGTCCCTGACGAGACCGGGCCCCGGCTCCTTCAGCGGACGTACGGACAGCTCCACCGCGCCGAGCCGCTCCACGTGCCGGGCGACGACGTCACCGTCCTCCCAGTGCACCTCCTCGCCCCTGCTCAGCAGATGCGCCGCGGCGGCGCGCGCGGTGTCCTCGTCCACGACGGCGGCGAGCCGCACCCGTGCGGATGCCGCCTGCGCCTGCCGGTCCGCCACGGCCACCGCCAGCCACGGCGCGCTCCGCAGCCGCGAGCCCTCGCCCAGCTCCGCACCGGTCCCGGAAGCCATCAGATACGCCGCCTCGCCCCGCGCCCGCGCGACGCGCTCGGGGAAGGCGAGCGCGGTGACGAAACCGGCGACCGTGTCATCGGCGAGGTGGCCCTCCGCCGGCCCCGCCGCCCCAGGCCGCGCCCGTGCGCCGCGTGCCCCGGACACCGAGGAGTCCCGAGGCGCGGCGCCGGCCGGGGAACCGGGGGCGGAGCCCCCCGTCCCGGCCGACCGCGCCAGCCGCCCCGCCTCGGTACGCCAGCGCGCACCGTACGCGTCACCCCCGCGGCGCGCCGTGCGCCAGGCCGCCGCCAGGTCGTCGCCGTACTCGCGCGGCGGCTCCTCGCTCAGCAGGGCCACGACCTCGGCGGCGCGGCGGGCACCCACCTCGGGCGCGCCGTCCACCAGGGCCCGCGCGAGACGGGGATGGACGCCGAGGCGGGACATGCGCACGCCGCGGCCGGTCACCCGGCCCGACGCGTCGACCGCGCCGATCGCGGACAGGACCGAGCGGGCGGCGGCCATCGCCCCGCCCGGCGGCGGGTCCAGCAGGGCGAGCCCGGAGGCGTCCGGGGCGCCCCAGCACGCCGCCTGGAGCGCGAACGCGGTCAGATCCGCGACCTGGATCTCCGGCGCGGGGAAACGGGGGAGCCGGCCGTCCTCCGCCTCCGGCCAGCAGCGGTAGACCGCACCCGGCGCCTCACGCCCCGCCCGGCCGGCCCGCTGGCGGGCCGCCGCCTGCGAGGCCCGCACCGTCGTGAGCGAGCCGATGCCCCGCGCATGATCGGTACGCGGTTCCCGGGCGAGGCCCGAGTCAACGACGACGCGCACCCCCGGAACGGTCAGCGACGACTCGGCGACCGATGTCGCCAGCACCACCCTGCGGCCCCGACCGGGCGAGAGCACCGCGTCCTGCACCGCCGCCGGCGCCCGCCCGTGCACCTGGAGCACCTCGGCGTCCACATCCCCGAGCAGCCCGGCGACCCGCGCGATCTCCCCGACGCCCGGCAGGAAGCACAGCACGTCCCCCGTGCGCTCGCCCAGCGCGCGCCGGACCACCGACGCGACATGCGAGAGCAGCGCCGGGTCCACCCTCGTCCCGTGCGGTGGCCGCACCGGCCGCGCCGGGGGAGCCCACACCACGTCCACCGGATGCGCGACGCCCTCGGCCTCGACGACCGGCGCGTCACCGAGCAGTCGCGCCCACCCCTCGGCGTCCGTCGTCGCCGACGCCGCCACCAGCCGCAGTCCGGGCCGCAGGGTCTCCCGCACATCCAGCAGGAACGCGGCCACCGTGTCCGCGTCCAGGTGCCGCTCATGGCACTCGTCGAGGATCACCACATCGACGCCTGCCAGCTCCTGGTCCCGCTGGAGACGCTGCAGCAGCACACCCGTGGTGACCACCTCGACCGCGGTGTCCCGGCCGACGACCCGCTCGCCGCGCACGGTGAAACCGACCCGGCCGCCCACCTTCTCTCCCAGCAGCCACGCCATCCGCCGCGCCGCCGCCCGTGCCGCGATCCGCCGCGGCTCGGCGACGACCACCCGGGCGCCCCGCTCGGCCAGCGCCAGGGGTACCAGCGTCGTCTTGCCGGTGCCGGGCGGCGCGCACAGCACCGCCGAACCGTGCTCGTCCAGCGCCCGTTCCAGCGCGGGCAGGGCGGTGCGTACGGGCAGTGCGGCCAGGGCGTCCTCGCGGATCACGGCCTCAGTCCCGGACGCAGACGAAGATCGCCGTTCCGGGGATCAGGTTCCCGCGCAGCGGGGACCAGCCGCCCCATTCCTGGCTGTTCCAGGCCGGCCACTCCGGCTCGACCAGGTCGACCAGCCGGAAGCCGCCGGCGACCACGTCACGCACCCGGTCGCCGATCGTCCTGTGGTGCTCCACATATACGGCGCGGCCCCGCTCGTCCTGTTCGACGTACGGCGTGCGGTCGAAATAGGAGGCGGCCACGCTCAGCCCCTCGGGCCCGGGCTCGTCCGGGAACGCCCAGCGGATCGGGTGCGTCACCGAGAAGACCCACCGTCCGCCCGGCCGCAGGACCCGCCGTACCTCGCGGAACACCTTCACCGGGTCGGACACGAACGGCACCGCCCCGTAGGCGGCGCACCCCAGGTCGAAGGAGCCGTCCGCGAAGGGCAGGGCCCCCGCGTCGGCCTCGACGAGCGGGAAGCGGCCGCCGATCCGCAGGGCGTGCTGGAGCTGGCGGTGCGACAGGTCCACGGCCACCGGCCGGGCGCCCTGCGTTGCCAGCCAGCGCGAGCACTGCGCCGCGCCCGCGCCGATCTCCAGAACGTCCGCGCCCGTGATGGACTCCGCCGGGCCGAGCAGCCGGGCCTCCGCCTCGTCCAGCCCCTCCGGCCCCCAGACGAACCGGTCGTCGCCCAGGAACGCGCCGTGCTCGCTCTGGTACTCGTCCGCGTTCCGGTCCCACCAGCCACGGCTCGCCCGGCTGCTCTCCGCGTCGCCGGCGTCACGCCGGGTCGCCTCCGGTTCGTACTCTTGGATCATCTCGCCCGTCGTTGTACGTTGCTGATACCTCGCCCGGGGGCACGCACGAGCCGTGTCGCGGTCGTGTCGCGGACGAGCGAGGCGCGGCCATCGTGGCCTCGGGAAACCTTAGTTGTGCCGGGTATGCGGCGTTCCGCCCCGGGTGGGGGCCTTCGCGCATTGACCGTGCCCTGCCGTCCCCGTATGCTAAAGGTTGCGCTGCGGGCTTGCGCGCCTCAGACGTAGCAGGCCGCGCTCGCATCTGTTGTATGTCCCCTCGGTTCTCGAGGCGCCTCTCCCTTCGGGTGGGCGCTTACTTGGCTGTCCGGCTTCATCAGCTGCGATATCGGGCTCTCGGCGTAGCAGTACCTACGACTTCAATGTCCGTACCGGAGCCCTTTCCCACATGACGAGCAGCACCGAGACCACCGCCACCACCCCGCAGGTTGCGGTCAACGACATCGGTAACGAGGAAGCTTTCCTCGCCGCGATCGACGAGACGATCAAGTACTTCAACGACGGCGACATCGTCGACGGCGTCATCGTGAAGGTCGACCGGGACGAGGTCCTGCTCGACATCGGTTACAAGACCGAAGGTGTCATCCCGAGCCGCGAGCTCTCGATCAAGCACGACGTCGACCCGAACGAGGTCGTCAAGGTCGGCGACGAGATCGAGGCCCTTGTTCTCCAGAAGGAGGACAAGGAAGGCCGCCTGATCCTCTCGAAGAAGCGCGCCCAGTACGAGCGTGCCTGGGGCACCATCGAGAAGATCAAGGAAGAGGACGGCATCGTCACCGGTACCGTCATCGAGGTCGTCAAGGGTGGTCTCATCCTCGACATCGGCCTCCGCGGCTTCCTCCCGGCCTCCCTCGTGGAGATGCGCCGCGTCCGCGACCTCCAGCCGTACGTCGGCAAGGAGCTCGAGGCGAAGATCATCGAGCTGGACAAGAACCGCAACAACGTGGTCCTGTCCCGCCGTGCCTGGCTCGAGCAGACCCAGTCCGAGGTCCGCCAGACGTTCCTCACCACCCTGCAGAAGGGTCAGGTCCGCTCCGGCGTCGTCTCCTCGATCGTCAACTTCGGTGCCTTCGTGGACCTCGGTGGCGTCGACGGTCTCGTCCACGTCTCCGAGCTCTCCTGGAAGCACATCGACCACCCGTCCGAGGTCGTCGAGGTCGGTCAGGAAGTCACCGTCGAGGTTCTCGACGTCGACATGGACCGCGAGCGTGTCTCCCTGTCGCTGAAGGCGACGCAGGAGGACCCGTGGCAGCAGTTCGCCCGTACGCACCAGATCGGTCAGGTCGTCCCGGGTAAGGTCACCAAGCTCGTTCCGTTCGGTGCGTTCGTCCGCGTGGACGAGGGCATCGAGGGTCTGGTCCACATCTCCGAGCTGGCCGAGCGCCACGTGGAGATCCCGGAGCAGGTCGTCCAGGTCAACGACGAGATCTTCGTCAAGGTCATCGACATCGACCTCGAGCGTCGCCGGATCTCGCTGTCCCTGAAGCAGGCCAACGAGTCCTTCGGTGCCGACCCGGCTTCGGTCGAGTTCGACCCGACGCTGTACGGCATGGCCGCGTCGTACGACGACCAGGGGAACTACATCTACCCCGAGGGCTTCGACCCGGAGACCAACGACTGGCTCGAGGGCTTCGAGACCCAGCGCGAGGCATGGGAGGGCCAGTACGCCGAGGCGCAGCAGCGCTTCGAGCAGCACCAGGCCCAGGTCATCAAGTCCCGCGAGGCCGACGAGGCCGCCGCTGCCGAGGGTGGCGCCGCCGCTCCGGCCGCCGCGCCGCAGGGTGGTTCGTACTCCTCGGAGTCGGACGACAACTCCGGCGCCCTGGCGTCGGACGAGGCCCTGGCCGCGCTCCGCGAGAAGCTGGCCGGCGGCCAGAGCTGATCGCTCTCCGCTAGGCATCAGGCACTGAACCGAGGCCCGCTCCCCTTCCGGGGAGCGGGCCTCGGTCATGTTCCGGGTCCGCAGCCCGTCACCGGGAATGACCGCACGGTGCGTGATGTTGTGACCTGTTGACACGGAGGAGGGGCGAAAATGGCGCGAGATCCGCAGGGTTTGTACGAGTGGGAGCCCAAGGGACTGGCAGTCGTCGACATGGCGCTGGCACAGGAGTCGGCCGGGCTCGTCATGCTGTACCACTTCGACGGGTACATCGACGCGGGCGAGACGGGCGAGCAGATCGTCGACACCTTGCTCGGAACCCTCCCGAACCAGGTGGTGGCCCGCTTCGACCACGACCGGCTCGTGGACTACCGTGCCCGCCGCCCGCTGCTGACCTTCCGCCGTGACCGCTGGACGGGGTACGAGACCCCGGCCATCGAGGTGCGGCTGGTCCAGGACGCCACCGGCGCACCGTTCCTGCTGCTGTCCGGGCCCGAGCCGGACGTCGAGTGGGAGGGCTTCGCCGCCGCCGTACGGGAGATCGTCGAGCGACTCGGCGTACGCCTGTCGGTCACCATGCACGGCATCCCGATGGGCGTCCCGCACACCCGCCCCGTCGGCATCACCCCGCACGGCAACCGCACCGACCTCATGCCGGGGCACCGCAGCCCCTTCGACGAGGCCCAGGTGCCGGGCAGCGCCGAAGCCCTCGTCGAGTACCGGCTGATGCAGTGGGGGCACGACGTCCTCGGCGTCGCCGCCCATGTCCCGCACTACGTCGCCCGCTCCGCCTACCCGGACGCCGCACTCACCGCGCTCGAAGCGATCACGGCCGCCACCGGACTGGTACTCCCCGGAATCGCGCACACGCTGCGCACCGAGGCCCAGCGCACCCAGACCGAGATCGAGCGGCAGGTCGGCGAGGGTGATGAGGAACTGGTCTCCCTGGTGCGGGGGCTTGAGCACCAGTACGACGCCATCGCCGGCGCGGAGACACGCGGCAGCCTGGTCGCCGAACCGGTGGACCTGCCGTCCGCGGACGAGATCGGCAGGGAGTTCGAGAAGTTCCTGGC
This sequence comes from Streptomyces sp. NPDC091376, assembly GCF_044757085.1. Taxonomy (NCBI): domain Bacteria; kingdom Bacillati; phylum Actinomycetota; class Actinomycetes; order Kitasatosporales; family Streptomycetaceae; genus Streptomyces; species Streptomyces sp. NPDC091376. The sequence continues at coordinate 742,675 of NZ_JBIVUF010000001.1, forward strand.
CGAGCGGGAGGACGGATCCTGAGGCCGGCAGAGCCGACGAAGCCTGCGGCCGGCAGGGCCGAAGGAATCCGCCGGATCCCGGCATGCGCGGTGGATCCGGGCCCGGCCGGTACCAGGGCCCGGCGGCGCACCGAATCGGACACCCCCTAAGCTTCCGCTCATGCTGAAGGTGGGCCTGACCGGCGGGATCGGCGCCGGCAAGAGCGAAGTGTCCCGGCTGCTCGTGTCGTACGGCGCCGTACTGATCGACGCCGACAAGATCGCCCGCGAGGTCGTCGAGCCGGGAACGCCCGGACTCGCCGCCGTCGTCGAGGCGTTCGGCCCCGAGATCCTCACCCCCGAGGGCACCCTCGACCGGCCCCGGCTCGGCTCCATCGTGTTCGCGGACGCCGACCGGCTGGCGCAGCTCAACGCGATCGTGCACCCGCTGGTCGGGGCGCGGTCGGCGGAGCTGGAGGCCGCGGCAGGGGAGGACTCGGTCGTGATCCACGATGTGCCCCTGCTCGCCGAGAACGGTCTCGCCCCGCTGTACGACCTGGTGGTGGTCGTGGACGCGGCCCCGGACACCCAGCTGGAGCGGCTCGTAGGGCTGCGCGGGATGACGGAGTCCGAGGCACGCGCGCGGATGGCCGCGCAGGCCACGCGCGAGCAGCGGCGGGCGATCGCCGATCTGGTCATCGACAACGACGGGCCGCTGGCGGCGCTGGAGCCACAGGTCCGCAAGGTCTGGGCGGAACTGACCGAGCGCGCTCGCCGGTAGCCCGCCGCGACGGGTGGCACTTCGCGCCACCGTCGCTCCCGGCAGGTGGCGTTCCGTCGCTGACACCGGGTTCCTCCCGGGGACGCCGGGCGTCAGGGATGCGTCAATCGGGCGCCCGGGGCGGAGACGGCGCGCGGCGCGGGTGCCAGCATGGATGCGGTGCAGATCGTCTTCGCGGGCTTCACCGTCCTCGGCGGGCTCGTCGCCCTCCTCGCGGGCGCGTACGGCCTGAACCGGACACGGCGGATCTCCGCCGCCGGCCAGGTCGTCACCGCCCTCGTCAAAGCCGCACCGCCGGGCGCGGACCGGCCCCTGCTCCAGTACGAGACCGCCGACGGCCGGGTCCTGGAGGTCCCGGCACCCGCGCCGCCCACCCGCGGTCTGCCGCTGATCCCCGGCTCCACCGTCCGGATCTCGTACGACCCCGACGACCCCCGAGAGGTCGTCCTGTCCGGTCATGAGCGGACTCGTATCGACCGGGGCTTCATGATCGTCGGGGCGATCGCGCTGCTCACCGGGCTGACGCTGGCGGTCACCGCACGGTGATCACCGGCCGCGGCCGTGATCGCCGGGAATGAGGCAAGGCGCACGATGTTGAATCCTTCAGGGGGAAGGGAAGGATGCGAGCGTGCCCGAGACGAACCCGGAGACCCATGTCATCGACTTCCGCGCGGCCGAGCATCTGCTCGCGGCGCGGGACCCCCGTGGGGCGATCAAGCTCCTCGACTCGGTCATCGCCGCGCACCCGGAGAGCAGAGCGGCCCGTCTGCTGCGGGCGCGCGCCTACTTCGCGGCGGCCCAACTGCGCGCGGCCGAGCGCGAGTTCCAGCACATAGTCGACCACGAGCCGGACAACGCCTTCGCGCACTTCGCGCTGGCCCGCACCTTCCAGCGCTCCGGCCGGCCGGACCAGGCCCTGCGGCACTTCCGGCTCGCGGCGGCGCTCGATCCCAAGCCCGAGTACCTGGAAGCCGCCCGCTTCGACTCCTGACCCTAAGCGGCGAGTCCTCGGCGGCGAGTTCTCAGCGGCCGGTCCTCAGTGGCGCCGTGTGTTGTCCCCGTGGTCCGGTTCGTACGGCGGGATGTCGGGGCCGGGCTGGTAGTGCGGTCCCTGATGGAGCCGGTGGACCACGATCATCAGATCGGTCATGACGATCAGGCACAGCACCGCGCAGGCGATCGCCCAGCCCGGGCGCTCCGCGAGCGCGAAGAGCGCCGTTCCCGCGGCCGCCCACAACAGTCCCCAGACACTCAGCCAGAACCGCATCCGCAGAGGACTGCGTGCGGTCGTCGGTTCACTCCCAGTGCGCATGGCAATCGCCTCTTCCACTCCTGGATGTACCCCGATCCCGGAGGTTGAGCCGGTGGTGGGTGCTGCGGCGACGAGTGGCGCGGCGATGAGTGGCGCGGCGATGAGTTCAGGGCGTGCACCCGGTCTCACTCCGTGCAAGCCCACACGCACGCTCTACCGAGGAGACCTCATGTCCGCCGACGCCACGGGCAGCACCGCCGCCGCTTCCGCCGCCTCCGTATCCGCCGCGCCCGCCACGGGTGCCGGCGCCGGCATCAGCCGCCGCAGGCATCTGACGGTCCTGACGCTGCAGATCCTGCTCGCGCTCTTCCTCGCCGTCCCCAGTGCCGCCCCCAAGCTGATCGGGCACTCCTCGGCCGCGGAGTCCTTCGACAGGATCGGCCTCGGCGACTGGTTCATGTACACCGTCGGCGGGCTGGAACTCGCGGGCGCCGTGGCGCTGGTGATCCCGATCCTCTCCGGGATCTCCGCCCTGGCGCTGATCGGCCTGATGATCGGGGCGTTCGTGACCCAGCTGACCGTGTTCGACGGACAGTACGCGATCACGCCGGTGCTGGTGGCGCTGCCGCTCGCAGCCGTCGCATGGGTCAGGCGGCACCACAACACCGAGCTGGTGGCGCTGCTCCGCCGGCGGCCGTGAGGCCGGGGCACCGAGCCACCGCCGGGCGCCGGGCAGGCTCCCGGCGGTGCTTCAGTGGACGAGGGAGTAGCTGCGCCAGGGCGGGTCGCCGGGGACGATGTTGTCGAACAGCGTCGTCGGGATGTACGCCGTATTGCTGCCCGTACAGTCGGGCGTCGGGTACGCGATGATGTCGATCAGCGTGGCGTTCTCGACCCGGACGGCGCCGGCCGCGGAGAACCGGTGGCAGCCGTTGACCCCGGGGTTCGACACCGTGACGACGGCTTTCCGCTCGGTCTCGTAGGTGACGGTGCCCACCGCGGTCCGGCCCAGGCCGGAACAGCCCGCGACAGCGGCGGTCAGGAGCAGTGCTCCGGCGGCGAGGCCGGGACGCCGGTGATCGGACATGGCTCGTCCTCGTCTGTGATGCGGACTCGTGCTCAGAACCCTGCCGGACGTCCGGCGGGGTTCGCACGCCATGCGCGTCCGCTCAGGGGATCCGGGCGGTGCACGACGCTCGACCACGGGTCGGGACAGGAATACCGTTGAAATCAGCCATACCGTTGAGTCAGAGACCGAAACTCCCGGACGCAGGGACCGCAGGGGGTGCAGTGATGGTCGAAGAGCTGGTGGCGGCGGGATTCGCGGCAGGGGCCGCGTGCGTCGTGTACGGCCTGGCCGCGGCCAGGGTCATCAAGCAGTACGAACGAGGCGTGGTGTTCCGCCTCGGCCGGCTCCGGGGCCGCGTGCGCGGACCCGGATTCACCATGATCGTTCCGATCGTGGACCGGCTGCACAAGGTGAACATGCAGATCGTGACGATGCCGGTGCCCGCACAGGAGGGCATCAGCAGGGACAACGTCACCGTCAGGGTGGACGCCGTCGTCTACTTCAAGGTGGTGGACGCCGCCGACGCGCTCGTCACGGTCGAGGACTACCGGTTCGCCGTCTCGCAGATGGCTCAGACATCGCTGCGGTCGATCATCGGAAAGAGCGAGCTGGACGACCTCCTGTCCAACCGGGAGAAGCTCAACCAGGGCCTCGAGCTGATGATCGACAGCCCGGCGCTCGGGTGGGGCGTGAGCGTCGACCGTGTGGAGATCAAGGACGTCTCGCTGCCCGAGACGATGAAGCGCTCGATGGCGCGCCAGGCGGAGGCGGACCGCGAACGGCGGGCCCGGGTCATCAACGCGGACGCGGAACTCCAGGCGTCCAAGAAGCTGGCCGAGGCGGCGCGCCAGATGGCCGACACGCCCTCCGCCCTGCAACTGCGCCTGTTGCAGACCGTGATGGCGGTGGCCGCGGAGAAGAACTCCACCCTGGTGCTCCCCATCCCGGTGGAGCTGCTGCGCTTCCTGGAACGGGGCGCGCAGCCCGCCCAGCAGCCGGAGCGGCGCCAGGAGGAACCACCGGAGAAGCCACCACTGACGAACGCGCCGGCGACGAACTCGACGGCGATCCCGACCATGGCGAGCGGCCCGCTGCCGGTCGTCCCGGAAAGCCCCGCGGCCCTGAGCGACCCGGCACACGGAGGCCACGAATCCCTCGGCGACGGGGCCCGGTAGGGAGGCGGCGCGTCGCCGCAAGCGCGGCCCGACCGGACCGTTGCCGGCGGCAGGGCCCTCGGGCGGCGGCGAATCGGGCGCTGCGCCGCAGGTCAGGGGGGTTGTCAGAACCTGCCCGTAAGGTCGTAGCTCCATGGCGCGCGAAGTCGGCGTGCGCCTGGCACGACCCCTCGGGGAGGGAGGCGACCCACGCATGCTGCACACCCGCGCCGCGGTGTTCCTTCCGGCCGCGCTGCCCCGGGACGGGCGGGTCGCCTTCTGGAGCCCGGACGGACTGCCGGCGCCCGGCGGGGACGGGACCCCGGGCGTCTGCGGTGAGATCACCGTCGTGCGGCGGCACGGAGCCGGGGTCCGCGGCCGCACCGTGCCCGCGGTGCTGCTGTCCGTCGCCGAGGCCGTGCCGCTGCTCGCGCGCGCCCGGCACGACGCGGCGGCACATCCCGCCACCGCCTGCTGGGGCGCCGCCGCCCTGCACGCCCTGCACCTCGCCGCGCGGGGCAGGCTGCTGCCCGGGCTGACCTCCACCGACCACGACGCCTGGCGGGCCGGCCCGCTCGACGCCGACGACATCGCCCACCTCCGCGCCATCGCCGCCGCCATGCCGTACGAGGCGCACGCCACGCCGCTGCCCGGTCCGCGCCCGCTCCAGCTGCCCGAGCCCGAGGCGCTGCTCAGGTCGTTCCTGGACGCGGTCGCGGACACCCTGCCCCGCACCCCCGCCGCCGAGCACGCCGCGGGCCGGCCGTTCGCCGCCACGGCGCCGCAGCATCTGCCGCACGCCCGGGAGTGGGCGGCGGAGGCAGCCGCCGGGATGGACGCGGGCGTACGGATCTCGCTCCGTCTCGACCTCTCCGCGTACGAGCTGTTCGACCTCGGCGAGGAGGGCGGCGACGAGCGGCAGGCGGGCGCCGCGCTCCTCCAGGTGCACAGCCTCGCCGACCCGACCGTGATCCTCGACGCGGCCCCGCTGTGGGCGGGCGAGGGCGACGACCACTTCGGGCCGCGCGCCCGGATCGACGCCGTGCTCGCGCTGCGCCGCGCGGCCCGCGTCTGGCCCCCGCTCGGCCGGCTCATGGAGCGCGACGTCCCCGACGTGCTGCCGCTCACCGAGGACGAGCTGTACGAACTGCTGGGCGAGGCCGCCGCACGGCTCGGCGCGGCGGGGGTCGCCGTGCACTGGCCCAGGGAGCTCGCCAGGACGCTCAGCGCGGCCGCGGTCGTCCGCTCGCCCGCGCCCGGCTCCGCCACCGACGGCACCCCGTTCTTCGACAGCGAGCAGCTCCTCCGCTTCAACTGGCAGCTGGCGCTGGACGGAGACCCGCTCACCGAGCGCGAGATGGACGCGCTCGCCGAATCGCACCGCCCCGTCGTGCGGCTGCGCGACCAGTGGGTGGTGGTCGACCCGGATCTCGTGCGCAAGGCACGCAAGCGGGAGCTGGGGCTGCTGGGGCCGGTCGACGCGCTGGCCGTGGCGCTCACCGGCACGGCCGAGGTGGACGGCGAGAGTGTCGAAGCCGTCCCCGAGGGCGCCCTGGCCGCCCTGCGCGACCGCCTCACCGAGGGCCCCGCCGTCCTCGCCCGGCCCACGGGCCTCGACGCCACCCTGCGCGACTACCAGCTGCGCGGTCTCGCCTGGCTGGACCTCATGACCTCACTGGGCCTCGGCGGCTGCCTCGCCGACGACATGGGCCTCGGCAAGACCGTCACGGTCATCGCGCTCCATCTGCACCGCGCCGAGCACCGCGGCCGCACCGCGCCCACACTCGTCGTCTGCCCGGCCTCCCTGCTGGGCAACTGGCAGCGGGAGATCACCCGGTTCGCGCCCGGAGTGCCCGTGCGCCGCTTCCACGGCCAGGAGCGCGACCTCGACACCGGATCCGGCGGCTTCGTCCTCACCACCTACGGCACGATGCGCACGAGCGCCGAAGACCTCGCCGCCCGCGAGTGGGACATGGTCGTCGCGGACGAGGCACAGCACGTCAAGAACCCGTTCTCCGCGACCGCCAAGGCGCTGCGCACCATCCCCGCACCGGCCCGCGTCGCCCTCACCGGCACCCCCGTGGAGAACAACCTCTCCGAGCTCTGGTCCCTCCTCGACTGGACCACCCCCGGGCTGCTCGGCCCGCTGAAGTCCTTCCGCGCCCGCCACGCCCGCGCCGTCGAGAACAACGAGCACGTCGAGAACGAGGAGGCCGTCGAGCGCCTCTCCCGTCTCGTCCGCCCCTTCCTGCTGCGGCGGAAGAAGAGCGACCCCGGCATCGTGCCGGAGCTGCCGCCCAAGACCGAGTCCGACCATCCCGTGCCGCTGACCCGTGAACAGGCGTCGCTGTACGAGGCGGTCGTGCGCGAGACGATGGCGCAGATCGAGACCGCCGAAGGCATCGCACGCCGCGGGCTGATCATGAAGCTGCTCACCTCGCTCAAGCAGATCTGCAACCACCCGGCGCAGTATCTGAAGGAGGACGGCGCCCGGCTCACCGCCCGCTCGGGCAAGCTGGCCCTGCTCGACGAACTGCTCGGCACGATCCTCGCCGAGGACGGTTCCGTGCTGGTCTTCACCCAGTACGTGTCGATGGCGCGGCTCATCTCCGCCCATCTCACGTCCCGCGCGATCCCCTCCCAGCTGCTGCACGGCGCCACCCCCGTGCCGGAGCGGGACAGGATGGTGGACCGCTTCCAGTCCGGCGAGGTCCCCGTCTTCATCCTGTCGCTGAAGGCCGCGGGCACCGGGCTGAACCTGACCCGCGCCGGCCATGTCGTCCACTACGACCGCTGGTGGAACCCGGCGGTGGAGGACCAGGCGACCGACCGGGCCTATCGCATCGGCCAGACCCAGCCGGTCCAGGTCCACCGCCTCATCGCCGAAGGCACCGTCGAGGACCGCATCGCCGAGATGCTGCTCGCCAAGCGGGCGCTCGCGGACGCGGTGCTCGGCTCCGGTGAGGCCGCGCTGACCGAGCTCACCGACCGGGAGCTGGCCGATCTCGTCTCCCTGAGGAGGCCGTCATGAGCCCCGCGCCCTTCGGTCGCCCCGGGCCGCCCCCTCGTCGCACGGACCGGCCCGGCCGCGCGTCGCCGAGCAGGGCCGACGAGCGGCGGCGCACGTTCCCCGCCCTCGCCCCGCGCTCCGGCGACGAGACCTTCGCCGCGTCCTGGTGGGGCAACGCCTGGGTCGAGGCGCTGGAGGACACGGCCCTGGACCCGGCCCGCCTCGCCCGCGGCCGCGCCTACGCGGGACGCGGCCAGGTCGACGCGATCACCGTCACGCCCGGCAGGGTCGTGGCGTATGTGCACGGCTCCCGGCCGCGTCCCTACCGTGCGGAGATCCGGCTGCGGCCCCTCGGGGACGACGACTGGGAGCGCCTTCTGGACACCGCCGCCGCCCGGCCCGATCACATCGCAGCCCTGCTCGACAAGGACGTCCCGCACGCCCTGGCCAACGCCGCCGATCTGCTGCCCGTCCCCGGCGATCTGATCCCCGACTGCTCGTGCCCCGACGACGGGTTCCCCTGCAAGCACGCGGCCGCCCTCTGCTATCAGACGGCCAGGATCCTCGACGAGGACCCGTTCGTGCTGTTCCTCATGCGCGGCCGCGGCGAGCACGAGGTTCTCGCCGAGCTCACCCGCCGCAACGCGACCCGCGCCGCTGCGGAACGCGGCAGCGCGACACGGAGCCCGGCCGAAGGGAGCGAGGCGGGGCGGAGCACCGGAGCGGGCCCGGACGACGGGCACGGCGGCGCGCCCGCCCTCGCGACGGTCCGCGCGCGTGACGCCCTCGCCCCGCGCACGCTGCCACCGCTCCCGCCCCCGCTGCCCGTTCCGGCGCACCCCGGGCGCCCACCGGTCTACCCGCGGGCCGCGGGCGCGGCCGACACCCCCGCGGCCGCCGGCCCCGAATACGCCGCCCTCGATCCGCTCGCCCTCGACCTGCTCGCCTCCGAGGCCGCGGCCCGTGCCCACACCACCCTCCACACCGGCCGCGACCCCATCGCCGGCCTCAGTGCCTGGCAGGACGCGGTCCGGCTGGCCGCCGCCCACCCCGGCTCCGGTCTCACCGCGTCCACCCGCGTGCTGTACACGGCACTCGCCCGCGCCACCGGCCGTACCCCCACCGACCTCGCCCGTGCCGTGGCCGCCTGGCGCCAGGGAGGCCGTGCGGGCCTGGCCGCGCTGGAGGACGAGTGGGACCCGCCGGCCGGCCCGTTCGACCGGGCCCGGCCCGCCCTGATCGCCGCGGACTTCCCGCACTTCCGCCCCCGGCGCAACCGCCTCTCCACCCCGTCCCTCCAACTGCGCCTGGGCCGGGACGGGTTGTGGTACGGCTACGAGTCGGACCCCGGCCGCGACGACTGGTGGCCCCGAGGCATACCCGACGAGGACCCCGTGGGGGCGCTCACCACCCTCCTCGGACGCTGACCGACGGGCCGGCCGATAGGCTCGGCCGCGCCGACCACCCAGCGAAGGGGGGCCTGATGGCCGAGCCCGCGGATCTCGTCGTCGAAGGGTGCACGGTGCTCGTGCACGGCGAGGACGGCTCGATCCGGTTCGAGGAGGACAGCGCCGTCGTCGTTCGCGACGGAGCCATCACGGACGTCACCAGCGCCGTGACCGCGGCCGCGCTGCCCGCGCGTGAACGCATCGACGCCCACGGCCGGTTGGCCATGCCCGGTCTGATCAACTGCCACACCCACGCGCCCATGGTCGCCCTGCGCGGCATCGCGGAGGACGTGCCCGTCGAGGAGTGGTTCAACGACTGGATCTGGCCCATCGAGAGCAACCTCACCGACGAGGTGGTGGAGCTCGGCGCGCTGCTCGCCTGTGCCGAGATGATCCGCGGCGGGGTCACCGCCTTCGCCGACCACTACTTCTCGATGGACCGGGTCGCCGACGCCGTCGCCCGCAGCGGGCTGCGGGCGAGCCTCGGCTGGGCCTACTTCTCCAGCCAGGGAGCCGAAGGACGCGAGCGGTCCCTCGACTTCGCGCTGCGCCGGGACGGTGACGCGAACGGCCGGATCACCACCACCCTGGCTCCGCACGCCCCGTACACCGTCGACGACGCCGATCTGGAGGCCACCGCCGAGCTGGCGCGCGAGCACGGACTGCCCGTCCACATCCACGCAGCCGAGAACCGCGCCCAGACGGACAGCAGCCGCGAGCGGTACGTCCGCACACCCGTCGAGACCCTCCACCGCACCGGACTGCTCGATGTGGACCTCCTCGTCGCGCACGGCACCGGCATCGTCGACAGCGACCTCGCGGTGCTCGCGCGGGCGTCGGGCCGGATCGGGATCGCGACCGCACCCAAGGGCTATCTGAAGTTCGGCTGGGACACGACGCCCATCAGGGCGCTGAGTTCGCTCGGCATCCCCGTCGGCCTGGCCACGGACGGAGCGGCGTCCAACAACACGCTCGACGTGTGGGAGAGCATGACGCTCACCGCGCTCGTGCAGAAGTCGGCGGAGAAGGACCCGCGCTGGCTGACGGCACGCCAGGCGCTGGACCACGCGACCACACAGAGCGCGCGGGTCGCCGGGCTCGGCGAGCGGGCCGGCGCTCTCGCACCGGGGCGGCGCGCGGATCTGATCCTGGTGGACCTGAGCGGACCGCACCTGCGCCCGCTCCACGACATCGCCGCGGCCCTCGTCTTCAGCGCACGGTCCGCGGACGTCCTGACCACGATCGTCGACGGTCGCGTCCTGATGCGCGACCGCAGGCTCCTCACCCTCGACGTCGACGAGATCGCCGGTGAACTCACCCGGAGACTTCCCGCATTGACCGCCCGGGGGCACGGCCGACGCATCCAGGATTACCGAACCGGGTGAGCGGGGGAGGAAGCGGCGAACGGCGGTGCAGGCATTCACCGTGGTGAACACCCGGAATGCGGCGACCAGTTCGACAGCCGTCCACTCGATGGGGTGATTCGCCCACCGGCCATAACCCGTTTGGTTCTATCGCGTTATTTTCGGTGCGGGTGAGCACCCGTGTTCATCCTCCGGAAGGCAGGAATCATGAGGCAGATTCGCCGAACAGGTCTGGTCGCGGTCATGGTCACGGGCGGCGCCCTCGCCGCGGCCGGGGCCGCCCACGCCGACTCGGACGCGCACGGACGCGCGACCGGATCGCCGGGTCTGATCTCCGGCAACACGGTGCAGATCCCGGTGCATGTGCCGGTGAATGTGTGCGGCAACACCGTGAATGTGATCGGTCTGCTCAACCCGGCGGCCGGCAACAGCTGCGAGAACGAAGGAAGGGGCGACGGCGGTGCCGTCGCCCAGGGCAGCGCGAAGGATTCCCCCGGTGTCCTCTCCGGCAATGCGATCCAGGTGCCCGTCGATGTTCCGGTGAATGTCACCGGCAACTCCGTGAATGTCGTCGGTATCGGCAACGCGGCCGTGGGCAACTCGTCCTCGAACTCCTCCGTCAAGCCCGTGACCCGGCCGCGGCCCGTGACGCCGCCGAAGGCCCGTCCCGCGCCCGCCGTTCAGAGCGCGGCCCGGCAGAGTCCGGTCCACCTGGCCGAGACCGGCACGCCGTCGACGATCGGACTCACCGTCCCGGCCGCCGCCACCCTGATCCTGGGCGGTGCCGTGCTCTACCGGCGGTCCCGCGCGAAGGCGTAGGGCCCGACCTCGAAGGCGTAGGGCCCGACCTCGAAGGCGTAGGGCCCGGCTCCGAAGGCGTAGGGCCCGGCTCCGAAGGCGGGGGCTCCGGGCGGTCGGGCCGCCGCGGGCTATGCCCCGCGCTCGCACCGCCACGCCGTGAGCATGGCCTCGATGGCCGGTGCGACGCGTCTGCGGGCCTCGTGGCGTGGAACGCCCCGCATGAGCAGCGAGTCGTACGGCGTGTCCAGATGGCGTACGGATGCCCGCACCGCAGCCGTGACCGCGCCCTCGTCCAGGGCCCGGCCGGCCGCGGTGCGGCCCACGCGTCCGCTGCCCCGCGCCGATGTGTGCGCCGCGACGTCCAGCGCGCGGTCGAGCGGGCAGGACGGGAAGAGCCGCAGGATCTCCGCGGTGAGCCTGGCCGTGAAGCGGACGTCCTCCGCCGCCCGCCGCGCCGCGTCCCGCTGCCGGCGGCGCGCCCGTACCTCCGCGTCGGCGAGGCACGCCTCCTCCGCGCGCCCCAGCGCGGCCTCCTCCACGAGCAGGCCCTGCCGCTCGTACCGGGTGCGCTGTCTGTTGTGCCGTACGACGACGGCCCACAGGGAGCTCGCCTCGCGGGACCGTCGGGTCAGTGCCGCGTTCCCGCGCGGCAGGAAGACCAGATGCCCGAGGTCGGCGCAGTCCAGACAGCGAGGTGAGCCGAACTCCAGGACGAGCCGCTCCAGCGGCCCCCGCCCGCACTCGGCGCAGCGCCGCCGCTTCAGCGGTTCGACGACCACCAGCGGATCCACCGGTCTCCCGCCCCCTTTCCCGAAGGGGGCCCCGGCCCTTATCCGAAGCGGCCCCCGCCCGTCCAATAATCGTTCGAGAAACGGACATCGGTCCTGTTAGTTTCCCGGACGTGGCGAAACTCAATCAGATCATCGCAGTGGAGAAGGGCGTCAAGTCCAAGGCGCACCAGGACCTGACGACGGCGCATCACGGCCTGCAGAAGCCCGCACTGCTCGCCGGAATCGCCCGCACCTATCAGCCGAAGGACGAAGAGGGCGAGCAGCTGCCGCCCGAGTCGACGCTGGTGCAGGTCAAGACCGAGGACGTGCTGCGCGACACCGCGAAGACGCTCACCCGGCTGTTCGACGTCACCGCCACCAAGGACTGGGCGAACTGCGCGGCCCGCGCCGACATCACCGTCGACGGCCGCGTCCTCGTGGCCGAGGTGCCCGTGGCGTACCTCCTGTTCCTGGAGAAGCAGCTCACGGACATCAACACCTTCGTGCGCAAGCTCCCGGTGCTGGACGCGGCCGAATCCTGGACGCAGGACCCGTCCACCGACTCCTGGAAGACCGAGCCGGTCAGGACCGTCCGTACGAAGAAGGTGCCCCGCAACCATGTGAAGGCGGAGGCCACCGAGAAGCACCCGGCGCAGGTCGAGGTGTACTACGAGGACATCCCGGTCGGCTACTGGACCACCGTGAAGTTCTCCGGAGCCCTGCCCGCCCGCCGGGTCAACGAGCTGCTGGACCGGGTGGAGAAGCTCCAGCAGGCGGTGAAGTTCGCCCGCGAGGAGGCGAACGCCGCGGAGGTCACCGACCAGCGGGTGGGTGACGCCGTGTTCGGCTACCTCTTCGGGTAGCCCCTACAGACTCCCCGGCCAACGAGCACCACGGCCGGGGTGCGCGAGGAGCGCAAAGCTGAAGCTGAAGCTTTTGGTGAACCACGTGGCCGGCGATGACCGGCCGCGATGAATCTCAGACTCTCGCTCCAGACTCAGCATTCGCCGCTCATCGCCGGATCGACCGGGCCCGGGCCCTGGTGCGTCGAAATGCCAGTTCGAATCTGGTCCGCCGAGCTCGATCGGCGGTGGTCCAAAGGCAGGACGCGGCGCAATGACGACTGACCCGGGTTCTCAAGTGTGCCGGCGTGTGAATGTGAGCGGCATCCACAGGGTCCGGGGGCAGGCTACGCCCTCGGACCCGCTCCCGTTCCCGGCCCCCGCTCGCCTTCCGCCTACTGGCGGTATCCGCTCAGGAAGCGTCCGATACGGCTGATCGCCGCGTCGAGATCGTCGGCGTACGGCAGGGTCAGGATCCGGAAGTGGTCAGGGCGCGGCCAGCTGAAACCGGTGCCCTGGACGACCTGGATCTTCTCGCGCAGCAGCAGGTCCAGGACGAACTTCTCGTCGTCGTGGATGGGATGCACCTTCGGGTCGAGACGCGGGAACGCGTACAGCGCGCCCTTCGGCTTCACGCACGAGACGCCGGGTATCTCGTTGAGCCGTTCCCACGCCCGGTCACGCTGCTCACGCAGCCGCCCGCCCGGCGCGGTGAGTTCGCGGATCGACTGGCGTCCACCGAGCGCGGCCTGAATGGCGTACTGCGCGGGCGCGTTGGGGCACAACCGCATCGACGCCAGCATCGTGAGCCCCTCCAGATAGCTGCGCGCATGCTGCTTGGGGCCGGTGACGACCAGCCAGCCGGAGCGGAAGCCGGCCACGCGGTACGTCTTGGACAGCCCGCTGAAGGTGAGCACCACCAGATCCGGGGCGAGGGCGGCGGCACTGTGGTGGACCGCGTCGTCGTAGACGATCTGGTCGTAGATCTCGTCGGCGAACACCATCAGCTGGTGGCGGCGCGCGAGATCGAGAATGCCCTCGACGATCTCGCGCGGATACACGGCGCCGGTGGGGTTGTTGGGGTTGATGATCACGACGGCCCTGGTCCGGTCGGTGATCTTCGCGGCCATGTCGTCGAGATCGGGGTACCAGTCGGCGGACTCGTCGCACAGATAGTGCACGGCCTTTCCACCGGAGAGGGTGGTGACGGCGGTCCACAGCGGGAAGTCGGGTGCCGGTACGAGGACTTCGTCGCCGTCCTCGAGAAGCGCCTGCACGGCCATGGAGACGAGTTCGGAGACGCCGTTGCCGAGAAAGACGTCGTCCACCGACACATCGCCGAGCCCGAGGGATTGGTAGCGCTGGGCGACGGCGCGGCGTGCGGAGAGGATGCCGCGCGAATCGGTGTACCCATGGGCCTGGGGGAGCATCCGGATCATGTCCTGGACGATCTCCTCCGGCGCCTCGAAGCCGAAGAGCGCGGGGTTGCCGGTGTTGAGACGCAGGACGCTGTGGCCCGCCTCCTCCAGGGCGTTGGCGTGCTCGATCACCGGGCCGCGGATCTCGTAACAGACCTCGCTGAGCTTGCTCGACTGCCGGAACTCCATGCGGAGGCCTCCCCTGAAGTGGCGCTGCGGGTGGTGGTGCTCGGTCCCTCGTACTCGACACTTGGTTTTACCAAGCGAGAGCTTGGAAAGTCCAACAACCGGTCTAGACTGCGTCGCATGCCACGTCCTCCACGCCGCCGAAGCTACGACCAGTACTGCGCCGTCGCCCGCGCCCTCGACTCCGTCGGCGACCGCTGGACCCTGCTGATCGTGCGGGAGTTGCTCGCGGGCCCGCGCCGCTACACCGATCTCCACGCCGATCTTCCCGGCGTCAGCACGGACGTCCTCGCCTCCCGCCTCAAGGACATGGAACGTGACGAGCTGGCCGTGCGACGCCGCCTTCCCGCCCCCGTCTCCGCGTACGTGTACGAACTGACCGAGCGGGGACGGGCGTTGCACCCCGTCGTCGCCGCCCTGGCCGAATGGGGAGCGCCCGAACTCGCCGCCCCCCGCCCGACGGACGCGGTACGGGCCCACTGGTTCGCGCTGCCGCTGCTGCGTCGCCTTGAGGCGACGGGGATGCCCGAGCTGCCAGGGATGCCAGGGATGCCGGGGATATCGGGAGTGACGGCGGCATCGGGAGTGCAGGGCGTGCCGGGCGTGGCGGGCCTCGTGGACGTACGGCTGCCGGAAGGGGAGTTCCACCTGCGGCTCGGGCCCGACGGATCCGTCCGCGGATACGGGGACGGTCCGGCTGCCGCGCAGGGCGCGGTCGCCCGGCTGGAGCTGGACGCCGACACATGTCTCGCGATCAGCCGCGGAGACCTCACCGTCGAGGACGCCGTACGGGACGGGCGCATCCGCGTCTTCGTGGACGGAACGCCGGTGGCGGCACCGCGCGACGCGGCGGCCGGAGTGCCGTCCGTCTGACGACCGGTCCTGGCTTTCCCGCTTCGGGTCCGGCCGCGCTGCTTCCGGTCCCGGCCTGCCTTCGGGTCCGGCTCCCTCGTTCCCCGGTGCGCGCCGTGGGGAGCCATGATGGACCGGTGCGACTCGAACCGATCACCTGGGAACGGCTGACCGAGGCCGTCGCCGACCGGGCCCTGGAGAGCAAGGCCGATGACGGCGGTGCCTGGCTGCGCATCGCCGTCGACGGCGCGCCCGCCGCCGGGACGGCCGCCGTGGCCGGGACGCTCGCCGAGGCGCTGCGGCTGCGCGGACGGTCGGTGCTGGTGGTCGGCACGGGCGGGTTCCTGAAGCCCGCCTCGCTGCGGTACGAGCACGGGCGCGAGGACGCCGACACGTACTACGACGGCTGGTTCGACACCGGAGCGCTGTGGCGCGAGGTGTTCGGACCGCTGGATCCGGGCGGGTCGGGGCGGGTCCTGCCGGACCTGTGGGACCCGGACACCGACCGCGCGACCCGCAGCCCGCACGTCGAACTGCCGCCCGGCGGTGTGCTGGTGGTGCACGGACCGCTGCTGCTCGGCCACTGGTTCCCGTTCGATCTCACCCTGCACGTACGCCTCTCGCCCGGCGCACTGCGTCGCCGCACCGCCGCACACGAGTCCTGGACGCTGCCCGCCTTCGAGCGCTACGAGCACGAGGTCGCCCCTGCCGGCTCGGCGGACGTCGTCGTCCGCGCCGACGACCCACGCCACCCGGCCTGGAACGACCCTTGGGGGCCCGCCCTTCGGGATCGCGACGACCACGCCTAGCACGGCGCGAGTTCCCGCGCCCGCGCCCGCGCCCGCCGTGGGCGACCGCCCGGTGCGCGGAAGTGCGGGCGCCCGGTCCGGGGAAGTGCGGGTGTGCGGCCAGGGCTCGCTGGAGCGGCCGGTTCTGCCGTGCACGGCACGGTTCGCGACAGCCGTGCGTGGCCGAGCCGGTGGCCGTCCCTCGCACGGACGGTCCGGCCTCCGGCCCTACCGTTGTGCCGTCCTGCGACGCCGTCCTGCGACGCCGTCCTGCGACGCCGGTCGGCGTGAGCCGGGCGGCTCCCACGCGCGACCGGCCGGTACGGTCAGGGGCCCGTGTCCGTACGGCCCGGTGGGCGGGCGCCGTGGAGGCCGACCGCGTGGGCGCCGACGTGACAGCCCGAGGCCGCTGCCGTGGCCGCGGGCGCGCCGGACAGGAGCGCCGCGAGAAACGCGCCCGTGAAGGCGTCGCCCGCGCCCGTCGTGTCGACCGCCGTCGCGGAGACCGGCGCGATCCGGGCCGTCACCGCGCCGGACTCCGCGACCAGCGCGCCGCCGGAGCCGAGTGTGACGACGGCGAGCGGTACGTGGCGGCTCAGTTTGGCCGCGGCGTCGGCGACGTCCGGGAGGCCGGTGAGCAGCCGGGCCTCGTCCGCGTTGGGCAGCAGGATGTCGGCCCCCGCCGTCGCCGCGAGGAAGCGGTCCACCCCGAGAGCCGCGATGAAGCCTGCCGACGCCGGGTCCACGCTCACCGGAATGCCCCGCACGCCGGCGTCGGCGGCGGCCAGCGAGGCCAGTTCGCGGCTGGAGTCCGCGAAGAAGAGATACCCGGACAGATGGAGCCGGGCCACTCCGTCGAGCAGGGCCGGCGACCAGTCGGCGGGGCAGAGCCGCAGCGCCGCACCGCTGTCGGTGAGGAACGTGCGCTCCGCGTCGGCGTCGACCAGCGCGACGACCGTCGCCGTGGGCGCCTCGTCGTCCGCGACCAGGAGGGGGCGTACCCCGGCCTCGCGCAGGCACGCTTCGTGCCAGGCCAGGGCGTCGCGGCCGACCCGGCCCAGCAGCCGTACGTCGGTCCGGCCCGCGTACGCCGCCCAGCACGCGGCGTTGGCACCTGCCCCGCCCGGCAGGGTCCGTATCTCGGCCGCCGTGTCCGTCCCGTGGGCCAGCGCCGAACCGTGCCGGGCCACCACGTCCGTGGCCACATCCCCGACGACGAGCAGCGCGCCCTGCGCCCCGCGCCCCGCGGGAGGCGTCACAGCGCCGCCGCGATCCGTGCCGCCAGCCGCACGTTGCCGCGCACCGCCGCCAGATTGGCCTCCAGCGAGGCACCCTTCGTGCGCCGCATCAGCGAGTCGAGCAGGAACGGCGTGACGGCCTGGCCGCCGATGCCCCGTTCCCGGCACTCGTCCAGCGCCTCCGCGAGCACCCGGTCGTGCAGGTGCGGGTCCAACTGCTCCTCCTCCGGCACCGGCTGCGCCACGATCAGCGCCGTCTCCGGACCGCCCAGGGAGTCCTGCGCCCGCATCACGTCCGCCACCTCCTCCGGCGTACGGACCGTCCAGTCGACCGGCAGCCCGGAGGACGTCAGATAGAAGCCGGGGAACCGGTCCGTGCCGTAGCCGAGGACGCCCACGCCGAGGGTCTCCAGCCGCTGCAGCGTCGCCGGGACGTCGAGGATCGACTTCACCCCGGCACAGACGACCGTGATCCGGGTGCGTGCCAGCAGCCGCAGGTCGGCCGACTCGTCCTGGGACACCGTCCACTCGCGGTGCACCCCGCCGAGCCCACCGGTCGCGAAGACCCGGATGCCCGCCCGCGCCGCCAGGAACGCCGTGGCGGACACCGTCGTCGCGCCGCTTGCACCCGCCGCCAGCGACGGGGCGAGATCGCGATGCCCGAGTTTGCGCACCCCGGGGTCCGTCGCGACGCGTTCCAACTCGTCCTTGTCCAGCCCGACATGGGGCCGGCCGTCCAGTACGGCGACGGTCGCGGGTACCGCGCCTCCCGCTCTGACCAGCGACTCCAGCTCCTCCGCCACGGCCAGATTGCGTGGACGCGGGAGCCCGTGCGCGATGATCGTGGACTCCAGGGCGACGACGGGGCGGCGCGCGTCGAGCGCCTCCCGTACCTCTTCGGACAGCATCAGTGTGGTCTCGGGCATGTCCACATCCCTGGCACGGCAGCGCTCTGCGCAAACGTTTCGGCGCCCCCGTGTCAACGGCGCCCCCCGTGTCAGCGGCGCCTCCGTGTCAGCGGCGCACCTCGTGTCAGCGGCGCGCCCCGTGCCGGCCGCAGCCTCGTGCCGTCCGTGGCCCCCTGCCGGCCGGAGCCCGGCGTCAGCCGCAGTCCCGCGGCATCGGCAGCCGCGGCAGCCGGTCCGCGCGTACGACCTGGATCACGGACCGTCCACCGGGCCCCTTCGTCTCGCCCTGGTTGTACGCGACGGCGAGCGCACCGGCCCTGGCCTGCGCATAGCCGTACTGCGGGGTGATCCGGGCGTACGCCGACGTCCGCAGGTCCAGCGCGTACGCGGCCTCCGGCGTGCGCCAGGTGATCAGCTCACCGCTGATGCGCAGCTGGTCGAGGCCCTCGGCCGCGGGCGGCCCGGAGAGCCGCGCCACCGGTGACCGCTGTCCGGGCCGCCAGACCATCAGCCTCGGCTCCTCGTCGTCCTCGATCCAGGCCCAGGTGGCGCCGTCCGAGGCCGGCGAGCGCAGGTCGCGCAGCCCGCCGAGGGGCCCCGGCAGCCCGGCCGGGCGCAAGGTGGCGAACGACAGCGCCGCCAGCTTCGTCGTCCGGCCGTCCGGGCCGGCCTCGCGCCAGGCCAGCAGCCCGCCGGCGGCGAAGGGCGCGTCGAGCACCCCGGTGTGCAGGGCGCGGGGCGCACGGGACGACGTGCCGGAACCGGGCGGACGGACCGGGCTGGTGAACACGGTGGCCCGCCCGTCGCCGGTGCCCTGCGCCCAGAAGACCGCCCCGCCCCGGACGACGGGCTGCGGGAGCGGGCCGGGGAGCGCGGAACGGGCGAGCCGCCGCATTCCGCCCTGCGCGTCCCGTACGTACAGCGACCAGGGGCTGTCGAGCGTCCGGCCCTCCAGGACCGCGAACGCTGTCCAGCGGCCGTCCGCCGACACATCGGCCGCCAGGAGCTGGTGCTCGACGGGGTCGGTGAACGTCAGCAGGGTGCGCGGGGCCCCGGCCGCCTCGACGAGGGCGGCCCGGCGGGTCCGCTCGTCCGACAACTGGACGACGGTCCAGCTGGCCCGGGGGCCCACTTCCGTGAGCACCGCCCGCTCGCCCGTGGGCGCACGGAACTCACCGGCGGCGAGCGCGGACCGCCAGCTCTCGGGCAGCGGCGCCTCACAGGCCGCCCGGACGGCCGCCACCGACGGTCGCGATCCCGAGGTCACCGGCACCGACGGTGCGGAGGCCGAAGGGACGGAAGCCGACGGTGCGGAGGGCGAAGGGACGCGGGCTGCCGTGGGGACGGCCGGACGGGCGGTGGGCGCCGGTGTACAGCCCATACCGCCGACCAGCAGCGCCGCGCTCAGCAGTGCCGTGTTCAGCAGTGCCGTGTTCAGCAGGTTCGCGTGGTGGAGCGCCGTGAGCGGGGCCGGGGGCGTGGTCCCGCGGAGCTGGCGAGCGGGCCTGCCGGCGGACCTACCAGACGTATCCACGGCCGCCCATGATCGTCGTGATGGTGTGGGACGAGATCCGGGCCGACTTGGGCACGCCGCCCGCCCACGAGATCACGCTGGTGCTCACCCCGCCCACCGGGTCCAGATAGCGGACCTGGCCGGCATCGGTGTCGCTGTTGTAGCCGTCGATCGCCACCCAGTGGAAGATCTCGATGTTCGGATGGCCGACGAGGTGCGGGCCGCCCGGCACCTCCCAGGCGTTGCCGGCGATCGCGTAGTCGTTGTCCGTGTCGTGGGTGATGTGCTCACGGAAGTCCGCCACGTCGTCCGAGGTCGGGCTGTACGGCAGTGACCTGGGCACGTAGTTCGCGCCCGGCAACCGGTAGTTGAGCGCGTCCACGACGGGGTAGCCGGTCGGGTCCGGCACATCGATGCCGACCCCGTACCAGGCCGTGCCGCTCGAGTCGGTCTCCAGGAGATCCGCCGCGCTCTGCTGCGAGCGGCCGCCGACCTCGTCATGCGCGGACTGGGTGATGACGAGGGCCGCCGGCCCGCACCAGTACGAGGTCCGCTGGGACTGGTGCAGTCCGCCCGAGACGACGTAGCCCGCGCGCTTCGTCCGGGTCTCGGCGCGTCTGAACCAGCTGCTCGCCGCGGCCTCCTTACGGGCGGTGAGTCTGCGCTGCCCGGGGGTGAGCGGCCGGGGGCCGAGGGTGTCGAGTGCCTGCTTGTAGACGGCGCCCGGTGCGAACACGGGCGCGGGCATGGATCCGGGCGCAGGCATGGATCCGGGGGCAGGCATGGATCCGGGCGCGGGCATGGATCCGGGCGTGCGCAGCGGCGCCGGGAGAGGAAGGGGCCGGGGGACCGGATCGGTGACCTGTCCGGCTGCCGCACGGGGGCCGGCGGGCTCGGCGGCCGCCGTGGGTCCGGCCGCCGCGAGGGCGCAGAGGAGGACTCCGGCCGACATGAGGGCGAGACAACGCCCCGTGCGCACTGCTGACATCGGTCATCGCTCCTGTACGAGGTGGGGACTCGGGCGGGCGCTGCCGTGGGCGTCGCGTGCCTTCCCCCGGGGCAGCTCTGGGCGTACCCACGACGGTGCCCCGGGCCGGGGCACCACCCGGGACGGCTCGCCGTGCACCGGGCATCTTTTCGCCCGCTAAGGTGAGCCGCCATGACGACCTTCGATCACGCAGCCGCCGGGCCTTCCTCCCCTTCGTTCGCCGTGCACATTCCGGATGCCGAGCTGGAGCCCGAGCCGCTCGATCCCGGCCAGATCGTCTCCGGGGAACCGGTCGTCACGGGCAGGACGCTGTGGGAGTCGGAGGACGGCAAGCAGCTGCGGGGCATCTGGCAGATCACCCCGGGCGTGGTCACCGACACCGAGGCCAACGAACTGTTCGTGGTCGTGAGCGGGCGCGCCACCATCGAGGTCGAAGGGGGCGACACCCTGGAGGTCGGGCCGGGTGACGCATGCGTGCTGCGCGAGGGCGACCGTACGACCTGGACCGTGCACGAGACGCTGCGCAAGGCCTACCACATCAGCCTCTGACGGCCGGCTCCCGCCTGGTGAGTGCGCGCCGGGCGGCGATGGCCGCCAGTGGGAGCAGCAGGCAGACGCCGATCAGGTTGAGCCCGCCGTAACCAGCCTTCGCCACGATGACGCCGGCCATGACGCCGCCGATGCCCGCCGACGCGTTCATCGTCAGGTCCGACAGGCCCTGCACGGCGGCCCGGGCGGGGCCGGGTACGGAGTCGGTGAGCAGGGCGGAGCCCGAGACGAGTCCCGCGGACCAGCCGAGCCCCAGCAGGAACAGGCCCGCCGCGGTACGGCCGTGGCTCGCCCCCGCCGTCCCGGCCAGCAGAGCGGCGCACGCCAGCAGCCCCACGGCGAGGCCGATCACCGCGAGCCTGCCGAGCCGGTCGGACAGCATTCCCATCACCGGCGAGAAGGCGTACATACCGGCGATGTGGCCGCTGATGACGAGGCCGATCAGCTCGATCCCGGCGCCGTGGTGGCTGAGCGCCAGCGGGGTCATCGACATGATCGACACCATCGCGGTGTGCGAGACGGCGACCGTGACCAGCGCGAGCCGGGCTCGCGGCGATTCCCGGACCGCCCGCACGCCCGCCTTCAGGGAACGCCCCTCCTTCGCGTCCTCCCCGGCGGGTGCCAGCGCCCGTGCCGTCAGCAGCGGATCGGGGCGCAGAAGGACGGCCACGACCAGCGCCGAGAGCAGGAACACCGCGGCCGCCCAGACGAACGGCCCCGCGGCCGCCGGTATGCCGAGGCCGGAGACGCTCCGTCCCGCCGGCGCCGCGATGTTCGGCCCGAGCACCGCGCCGATCGTGGTCGCCCACACCACCGTGGAGATCGCCCGGGCCCGTCGATCCGGCTCGGCCAGATCCGCGGCCGCGAACCGCGCCTGCAGATTCGCCGAGGACGCCGCCCCGAATCCCGCCATGCCCAGCAGAAGCAGCGGAAAGTTCCCCAGCACCGCGGCGAGCACGACCACACCCGCTCCGACGGCCCCGATCAGATAGGCCAGGACCAGCCCGGGGCGCCGCCCCCGAGCGGTCATCAGCGCGGCCAGCGGCACGGACAGCAGTGCCGTACCGGCGACGGTCGCGGTCGGAGCCAGGCCCGACAGCGCCTCGGACCCGCTGACCTGCTGGGCCAGCACGGCTGCCAGGGCGATACCGGTCGCGACGCCGAGTCCGCCGAGGATCTGACTGACGATCAGCACGGGTGTGACCCGTCGCCGCAGGGCGGGCAGGTCGACGGAGGCGGAGGCCAGGGGGACATCATGGGAAGGAGCGGACACCGCCGCAGTGTGCCAGGGACACCCGTTCGAGGGGAACCGCACCGGCAGTGTCCCGCTCGCGCACGAGCAGTGCCCGGCTCCCGCCGGGCGGCCCGGCACCGGATCGGAACACGGGATCAGAACAGCGGCTGCGGCAGCACGCCCTCCAGCGCCAGCAGCTTCCGCTTGGTCTCCAGACCTCCACCGAATCCGCCCAGACCCCCGTCGCTCTCCACCACCCGGTGGCACGGCACCACCACGGGCAGCGGATTCGAGCCCATCGCCGCGCCGACGGCCTGGGCGGCGCCGGCCCGGCCCACCCGGTCGGCCAGATCGCCGTACCCCACGACCGTCCCGTACGGAACGCCGTCCGCGAGCTCGCGCAGCACCTGGCGGTTGAAGCCGGAGGCCAGCGACCAGTCCAGCGTGAGCCCGAACTCCGTGCGCCGCCCCGCGAAGTACTCCGCGAGCTCCCGTATCGGCTCGGCGAGCAGGCCCGAGCCGGTCGCGTCCTCGGCGGGCGCACGGCCCAGTCGCGCGGCCAGCTGCCCCAGCGCCCTGTCCCGCACCTCGGCCCGGGCGTGGAACACGACGCTCACCAGCCCGTCGTCGGTGGCGGCGAGCAGCAGCGGCCCGATTCCCGAGTCCACGACCGTCCACGCGAAGCTGTTCATGCGGACCACCGTACGACCGGCCACCGACAGCCGGCCGGGCCTGTGGACAACTGCCGTCCGACGCCTTCGGAACGGCCGGCGGGTACAGGATGGCCACAACATGAACGGAACCGTCGCCATGGGGTCCTCGCTCCACCGTTTCCTCGCGGAGAAAACCCGGCCCCGCTGTTTGCCTGCCGGTCCGCTCGCCATACTCTCGCCCGGACAAGGCTTCCTCGACGGGGGCACACGGGGGCACCGGCGACACAAGGGGCGAAGGGCATAGAACGATGCAGGGCACAGTGGACGGTTTCAGCTACGGCCTCGTCACGCCTGTGGCCGCCTACCTCCTGGCCTGCCTCGGCGGCGCGCTGGGGCTGCGCTGCACCACCAGATCACTGCGCCACGGCGGAGCCCTCAGACCGGGCTGGCTGGCGCTCGGCGCCACCTCGATCGGCTCCGGGATCTGGACGATGCACTTCGTCGCCATGATGGGCTTCACCGTCGCCGAGGCCCCGATCAGCTACGACCGGCCGATCACCTTCGCCAGCCTCGGCATCGCCGTCGTCATGACCGGCATCGGCATCTTCATCGTGGGCCACCGGGGTGCCACGGCGATGGCCCTCATCACCGGAGGGACCATCACCGGCCTCGGCATCGCCTCCATGCACTATCTCGGCATGGCCGGGATGAGACTCCAGGGCCGGCTCGTGTACGACACCCCGACCGTCGCGCTGTCCGTCGTGATCGCCGTCGTGGCGGCGACCACCGCGCTGTGGGCCGCCGTGTCCGTGCACGGGTTCCTGGCGAGCCTCGGCGCCAGCCTGGCGATGGGCGTCGCGGTGAGCGGAATGCACTACACCGGGATGGCTGCCGTCGACGTCCATCTGCACGGCATCGTCCCGCCGTCCGCCGTCGGTGACTCGCCCACCACGCTCCTCGCCCCGATGCTGGTCGGCCCGGCCGTCTTCCTGATCCTGGCGGCCGCGGTCGTCGTGTTCGACCCGCTGCTGGTCACGGGCGACCGGGACGAGGCGCCCCCCGTGCGCCTGTCCCGCACGGTGCCGGGAGGCGTGCCCGCGCAGCGGCTGCCGTCGTACGGAGAACCGGCGAACCGGTCGGCGTCCCCGCGTACCGTGCGTCGCGTGTCCCAGCGCTCCCGCCAGCGCTCCCGCCAGCGCTCCCGCCAACGCTGACCCGCTCCCGCCGGCGCTGACCCGCTTGCGCCGGCGCCCGCCTGCTCCCCGGATCCCGCGGGCACGGCCGATCCCGCCCGGCTGTCAGTGGCGGGTCGTACGGTGGTTGCATGCGGCCCGTTTCCCAGATCGAACGCACGATGGCGCCCTTCGAGGTCGTCAGCCCCTACCAGCCCAGCGGTGACCAGCCCGCGGCCATCGCCGAGCTCGCCAGGCGCATCCGCGCGGGCGAGAAGGACGTCGTCCTGCTCGGCGCGACCGGCACCGGCAAGTCGGCCACCACGGCCTGGATGATCGAGAAGCTTCAGCGCCCCACCCTCGTGATGGCGCCGAACAAGACGCTGGCCGCCCAGCTGGCGAACGAGTTCCGCGAGCTGCTGCCGAACAACGCGGTGGAGTACTTCGTCTCGTACTACGACTACTACCAGCCCGAGGCGTACGTCCCCCAGTCGGACACCTACATCGAGAAGGACTCCTCGATCAACGAGGAGGTGGAGCGGCTGCGCCACTCCGCGACGAATTCGCTGCTGACCCGCAGGGACGTGGTCGTCGTCGCCTCCGTCTCGTGCATCTACGGCCTGGGCACCCCCCAGGAGTACGTGGACCGCATGGTGCCGCTGAAGGTCGGCGAGGAGATCGACCGCGACCAGCTGCTGCGCCGATTCGTCGACATCCAGTACACGCGCAACGACCTGGCGTTCGCCCGGGGCACCTTCCGGGTGCGGGGCGACACCATCGAGATCTTCCCGGTCTACGAGGAGCTCGCCGTCCGGATCGAGATGTTCGGCGACGAGATCGAGGCGCTCTCGACGCTCCACCCGATCACCGGCGAGGTCATCAGCGACGACCAGGAGCTCTACGTGTTCCCCGCCAGCCACTACGTGGCCGGTCCGGAGCGCATGGAGAAGGCGGTCAACGGGATCGAGCGCGAGCTGGAGGAGCGCCTCGCCCAGCTGGACAAGCAGGGCAAGCTCCTGGAGTCCCAGCGGCTGCGCATGCGCACCTCGTACGACATCGAGATGCTCCGCCAGATCGGATCCTGCTCCGGCGTGGAGAACTACTCGATGCACTTCGACGACCGCGCCCCCGGCACCGCGCCCAACACGCTCCTGGACTACTTCCCGGAGGACTTCCTCCTCGTCATCGACGAGTCCCATGTGACGGTCCCGCAGATCGGCGCGATGTACGAGGGCGACGCGTCCCGTAAGCGCACCCTCGTGGAGCACGGCTTCCGGCTGCCCTCGGCGCTCGACAACAGACCGCTGAAGTGGGAGGAGTTCCAGGAGCGCATCGACCAGACCGTCTATCTGTCCGCGACCCCGGGCACCTACGAACTCTCCCGCTCCGACGGCTTCGTGGAGCAGATCATCCGGCCCACCGGCCTCGTCGACCCGGAGGTCGTCGTCAAGCCGACCGAAGGCCAGATCGACGACCTGGTGCACGAGATCCGCAAGCGCACCGAGAAGGACGAGCGCGTCCTGGTCACCACACTCACCAAGAAGATGGCGGAGGACCTCACCGACTACTTCCTGGAGCTGGGGATCAACGTCCGCTACCTCCACAGCGACGTCGACACGCTCCGCCGGATCGAGCTCCTCCGCGAGCTGCGCTCCGGCGAGTACGACGTCCTGGTCGGCATCAACCTGCTCCGCGAGGGTCTCGACCTCCCGGAGGTGTCACTGGTGGCGATCCTCGATGCCGACAAGGAGGGCTTCCTGCGCTCCGGCACCTCCCTGATCCAGACCATCGGCCGCGCGGCGCGCAATGTCTCCGGACAGGTCCACATGTACGCCGACAAGATCACCCCCGCGATGGAGAAGGCCATCGACGAGACCAACCGCCGCCGCGAGAAGCAGGTCGCCTACAACAAGGCGAACGGCATCGACCCGCAGCCGTTGCGCAAGAAGATCAACGACATCGTGGCCACCATCGCCCGCGAGGAGGTCGACACCGAGCAGCTGCTCGGCTCCGGCTACCGCCAGGGCAAGGACGGCAAGGCGGCCAAGGCGCCGGTGCCGTCGCTCGGCGCGCACACGGTCAAGGGGCCCAAGGGCCCCAAGGCGGCCGTGGCCGCCGGCAAGGGCGAGATCACCAGCGACCGCCCGGCCGCCGAACTGGCCGGGATCATCGAGGAGATGACGGACCGGATGCGCGCCGCCGCGGCGGAGCTCCAGTTCGAGGTGGCCGCGCGGCTCCGCGACGAGGTGAGCGAACTCAAGAAGGAGCTGCGGCAGATGAAGGAAGCCGGGATCGCCTGAGCAGGCCGGGCGTCCGCGCGCCGCCGGACGTCTGTGTTTCAACACCGACACAAAAACGGACCGAGGCTGCTGCGCTGTCAGTGCTGCTGCGTAGGGTGCTGGGCAACCGCACACACGGACGGTTGCGGGGGAACCATGGAGAGGGGACAGCGCGTGGTGGACGTATCCAAGGGCGGTACGCCCGGGGGTCCTGGCGTCAATCTGACCAAGGGACAGGCCATCAGCCTGGAGAAGCAGGGCGGCGGCACCCTCACCGCGGTGCGGATGGGGCTCGGCTGGCAGGCGGCGCCCCGGCGCGGGCTGTTCGGCTCGCGCACCCGGGAGGTCGACCTGGACGCCTCGGCGGTGCTCTTCGCCGACAAGCAGCCGGTGGACGTGGTCTTCTTCCGGCACCTCGTGAGCGACGACGGCTCGGTCCGGCACACCGGCGACAATCTGGTCGGCGGCGCCGGCCAGGGTGGTGACGACGAGTCCATCCTCGTCGACCTGCAGCGGGTGCCGGTCCACATCGACCAGATCGTCTTCACGGTCAACTCGTTCACGGGCCAGACGTTCCAGGAAGTGCAGAACGCGTTCTGCCGCATCGTGGACGAGACCAACGGCCAGGAGCTCGCGCGCTACACGCTGGACGGCGGCGGTCAGTACACCGCGCAGATCATGGCGAAGGTGCACCGCGTCGGTTCCGGCTGGCAGATGACCGCCCTGGGCAACCCCGGCACCGGCCGGACGTTCCAGGACCTGATGCCGTCGATCCTGCCGCACCTGTAGGCGCGGCTTCGACTGTCGTGACCGCGCAGCTCCCGGAGGCAGCAGGCCGCCGGGAGCTGCAACGCTTACCACCGAGGGGACAGAGGCGATGACGGCCGAGCTGGTCAGGGGGCAGAACCACGCCCTGCCCCACACCCGAGTCGGCATCCGGGTGTCGGCCGGCAAGCCGGTCGTGGCGGCCGCCACCCTGGCCGACGAGGACGGCCGGGTGCCGAGCACCGAATGGGTCGCCCACCCCGGCCGGCCGGCCCTTTCGGGGATCGAGGTCTCCCGCCGGGCCACCGCCGACCAGCGGCTCACCGTCGACCTCGACGCCGTGCCCCCGGCGGTGCACCGGCTGACCGTGCTGCTCGCGCTGCCGATGGGGCCGGGCTCCCCGGTCCGGTTCGGCTCCGTCGCCGCCCCGTACGTCGCCGTCACCGGGCCCGACGGCGAGGAGATCGCCAGCTACACGATCACCGGCCTGGACTCCGAATCCGCCGTCGTGGCCCTGGAGCTCTACCGCCGCCAGGGCGCCTGGAAGGTCCGCGCCGTCGGCCAGGGCTACGCGGGGGGCCTCACCGCACTCCTCACCGACCAGGGCCTCGACCGCGCGGGCGAACTGGCCGCCGTCATCCAGGAGACCGTCGCCCCCGGCATGGCCCGCACGGTGGGGACACCCCCGCCCCGGACGACGGAAGTCCGGCACAACGCGGCGGCGGCCGCCAACGGCACAGCGGGCGACCCCGGCCCCGGCCACGGTCACAGCGCGAGCCCCGGCCCCGGCTCAGGACCGGGAGCGGCAGCGGACCCGCAGCCGCCAGCCTCCACGCCGCCGGCACAGACCCACGACGGCTCCATCGACTACACGCACCCGCGCCGGCAGCAGCCCGCCGCCCCGCCGTCCCCGCCCCCGGCCGCACCGCACGCCGAGCCGGGACGTCCGCCCACGCCGGTCGCCGGGGACGCCACCGGCTGGTCACTGGAGGAGCGGCTCTACAACCAGGTGTGGGGCATGTTCGAGGACCTGGCCCGTACGACGGCCGCGTACCGCAGCGCGGTCGACTTCGCCGAGTCCCGGCTCGACCAGGAGCTCGACCGGGCCCTGTCCGACCCGCGCAGCCGGATCGCCGGCGCCGGTGACACCGCCCGTGAGGCGGCCCGCGCCAAGCACGACGAGCTGACCGAGCGGGCCCGCGAGGTCCTCGACCGTGACCTCGCCCAGCTGATCGCGGAGTCCGAGGTCGTCGAGCCCGCCCTGCCGCCCGCGTTCGCCCGCTGGGACAGCCCCGTCTGGCACGGCTACCGGGTCCCCATGGAGATCCCGATGGCCCTCCGCCTCGGCGATCTGCACCTTCCCGAGCGGCCCGAGCTCCGGATCCCCATGCTGATCCGGCTGCCGCTGGAGCGCGGTCTGTGGGTGGACAGCGGCCGCGGTGCCTCGGAGGCGGCCTTGCTCATGGACGAGGCGCAGCTGCGCCGGCGCGCCATGGACACCGCGGTCGGCCACGCGGTCCGGCTGCTCGCGGTGTATCCGGCCGGGGAGTTCACGGTCCATGTCATCGACCCCGCGGGCTCCGCGGCGGCCTCGCTGGCCCCGCTCGTGGCGTCGGGCGTGCTGGACGGGCCGCCGGCCGCCGGAGCCCAGGGCGTCTCCACCGTGCTCGCGAAGCTCACCCAGCGGGTGGACCTCGTGCAGATGGCCGTGCGCGGCGGCGCGGCCGACGCCCTGCCGCCCGGCCTCGACACGGCCGAGCAGCTGCTGATCGTCAACGACTTCCCGCACGGCTTCGGCGACCGGGCCGTCACGCAGCTGCGGTACCTCGCCGACGAGGGCCCGGCGGTCGGGGTTCATCTGCTGATGGTCGCCGACCGCGAGGACGCGAGCGCCTACGGGCCGGTGCTCGATCCGCTGTGGCGCTCCCTGCTGCGGATCACGCCCGTCCCGGACGACCACCTCGCCGACCCGTGGGTGCAGCACTCCTGGACGTACGAGCCGCCGGAGGTCCCGGCGGGCAGCGACGTGCTCCGGCTGGTGCTGGCCCAGGTCGCCGAAGCCCGCCGGACGTGGAGGCGCTGACCCGTCGCGCGCTGCTCAGGTTGCACACGTCAGGACCCGTGCTGACCTGCTTACTTGACGTTTACATTACCTCCGTCTTTACCTTCTCTTGGGTTTTCCTGTACTGTTCTTTGCGCGGAGGGGAGTACTCCCATATGCGGCGTGCCCGTCAATACGGACGGACAGACCTAGACCGGTCCCGGGGCGCCGGCCCTTAGTGCGGCGAGTGCCGCTCGGGTGGAAGAGACCTCCGGCAGCGACGACGCTGATCAGTAGCCGTACGACGCCGGAGGCGCAGTGGACGTTTCATTCACCATGTGGGCAGTGACCATTCTTGGTCTGGCCGCCCTGATCGCGGTCGACTTCTTCATCGGGCGCAAGCCCCATGACGTGTCGATCAAGGAAGCCGGAATATGGACGATCGTCTGGATCGTCCTCGCCGTGCTCTTCGGAGTCGGGCTGCTGCTGGCCGGTGAGAGCCAGGCCTCGGGCGAGTTCTTCGCCGGCTTCATCACCGAGAAGTCGCTCAGCGTCGACAACCTCTTCGTCTTCGTGCTGATCATGGCGAAGTTCGCGGTGCCGTCCCACCTCCAGCAGCGGGTGCTGCTCATCGGTGTGCTGATCGCGCTGGTCCTGCGGGCCATCTTCATCGCCGCGGGTGCCGCGATCATCGCCAGCTTCTCCTGGGTCTTCTACATCTTCGGCGCGTTCCTGATCTACACCGCCTGGAAGCTCATCCAGGAGGCGCGCAAGGACGAGGAAGAGGACGAGTTCGAGGAGAACAGGCTCCTCAAGTCCATCGAGAAGAAGTTCGGCGTCGCCGACAAGTACCACGGCACGAAGCTCTTCATCCGCGCCAACGGCAAGCGCATCCTGACCCCGCTGATGGTCGTCATGCTCGCCATCGGCACCACCGACGTGCTGTTCGCCCTGGACTCGATCCCCGCGATCTTCGGCCTCACCCAGGACCCGTACATCGTGTTCACGGCCAACGCCTTCGCCCTGATGGGACTGCGCCAGCTGTACTTCCTGATCGGCGGACTGCTGAAGAAGCTGGTCCACCTCAGCTACGGCCTGTCGGTGATCCTCGGCTTCATCGGCGTCAAACTCGTGCTCCACGCACTGCACGAGTCCGGCGTCCACGTCCCCGAGATCTCCATCCCGTTCTCGCTGGCGGTCATCTGCGGCGTACTGATCATCACCACGATCACGAGCCTCATCGCCTCCAGGAAGCAGGAGCAGCGGGAGGCGGCCGAGGCCTCCGCGGCCGGCGAGCCCGAGAAGGACAAGGACAGCATCGAGGCCTGACGCCTCACCGCGCGCCGCGCGGCGCTCATCCCGCGCGGTCACGACGCGGAACACCGGCCGGGTTGCCCGCAACCCGGCCGGTGCCGTGCGTCATGGACGGTGCACGGCCCCGGGCCGCGGACCGCCGGACCCGCTCACGCGGTAGCCCCGTCCGCCGCCCCTTCCGCCTCCATGGCGGGCTTCCGCGCGCTCCCGCGTGCCGGCGCCGTCTCCGGCAGCAGGGCGAAGCACCCGAGGCTGAGTACCGCGATCGCGGTCAGATACGCCGCGACGCCCCACGGCGGCCCGCTTCCGCTCGCCACCGCCGTGGCCACCACCGGCGTCAGCGCCCCGCCCAGCACGCCCGCCAGGTTGTAGCCGACCGCGGCGCCCGTGCACCGCACCCTGGGCTCGTACAGCTCCGGCAGATACGCCCCGACCACCGCGAACATGGTGATGAACGCCAGCAGCGCACCCAGGAACCCCGCGAACATCAGCAGCGGCTCGGCGGTCTGCAGCAGCGCCACTATCGGGAACATCCACAGCGCACAGGCGCCGCACCCCGCCAGGCACAACGGCCTGCGGCCGTACCGGTCGCCGAGCATCGCCACGAACGGGGTCACGGCGCCCTTGACCGCCACGGCCGCCATGATGCAGACGAGCATCACCGTACGGCTGACACCGAGCCGCTCGGTGCCGTACGCCAGCGACCAGGTGGAGACCGCGTAGAAGACGGCGTAACCGACGGACAGCGCCCCGGCGGTCAGCAGCACCAGGCGCCAGTGCCCGCTCACCACCTCGGCCAGCGGCAGCCGCGCCCGTTCGCCGATCTGCTCGAACTGCTGTGTCTCCGCCAGCGAGCGGCGCAGCAGCAGACCTCCCGCGGCCAGCAGCCCCGCCGCCCAGAACGGCACCCGCCAGCCCCACTCGCGGAACTGCGCGTCGCTCAGTCCCGCGGAGAGCGCCAGCATCACGCCGTTGGCCAGCAGGAAGCCGACCGAGGGCCCGATCTGCGGAAAGCTCGACCACAGCCCACGGCGTCCGGCCGGCGCATGCTCCGCCGTCAGCAGGACCGCCCCGCCCCATTCACCGCCGACGCCGAGCCCCTGCAGAAAGCGCAGCACCAGCAGCAGCACGGGAGCGGCGACGCCGAGGGTCGCGTACGACGGCACACAGCCGACCCCGACCGTGGCCAGTCCGGTCAGCAGCAGCGACGCGAAGAGCACGGGCCGCCGTCCGTAGCGGTCACCGACGTGCCCGAAGAGCACCGAACCCAGAGGTCGGGAGACGAAGCCGATCGCGAACGTGCCGAAGGCGGCGAGAGTGCCCGCGAGCGGGGAGAACGTCGGGAAGAACAGCGGGCCGAGAACCAGCGCGGCGGCGGTGCCGTACACGAAGAAGTCGTAGAACTCGACGGCCGTCCCGGCGAGGGCGGCCATCGCGATCCGGGCCATGGAAGGGGGCTGGGCGGACGGTTCCGAAGCGGCGGCCGGTTCCGGCGGTGGCAACGGAGCGTGACTGTTGTGCATGTCGCGCCAACTACCCGTGATCGTCCGCGGTTACGGGGGCGCACGGGAGCTCCGGGTGCCGTCCGCGCGCGCCGCCGTCAGCCGCTTCCGGGGTCCGTCACCGACGAACCCCGGACGCCGTCACCAGCCTCGTTCGCGCCACTCGGGAAGGTGGGGGCGCTCGTTGCCGATCGTCGTGTCGTTGCCGTGGCCCGGGTAGACCCAGGTCTCGTCCGGCAGCGCGTCGAAGAGCTTCGTCTCGACGTCACGGATCAGCGAGGCGAACGCGTCCGCGTCCTTCCAGGTGTTGCCCACGCCGCCCGGGAAGAGGCAGTCGCCGGTGAAGACGTGCGGGTGGCCGTGCGGGTCGTCGTAGACGAGCGCGATCGAGCCGGGCGTGTGGCCGACCAGATGGCGGGCGGTGAGCCCGACCCGGCCCACCGTGATCGTGTCCCCGTCGTCGACCAGCACATCGGTCGGCACCGGAATGCCCGCCGCGTCATGGCGCCCCGCGTAGGTCCGGGCGCCGGTCGCCGAGACCACGTCGGCCAGCGCCTCCCAGTGGTCGCCGTGCCGGTGCGTGGTGACGACGGACGTGATGCCGTCGTCACCGATCAGCCTCAGGAGCGTGTCGGGCTCGTTGGCCGCGTCGATCAGCAGCTGCTCGCCGGTGGTCCGGCAGCGCAGCAGATAGGAGTTGTTGTCCATCGGGCCGACGGCGACCTTGGAGATCATCAGGTCCGCCAGCTCGTGCACATCCGCCGGACCGCCGACCTTCACCGCTCCGCTGTATGTCATGGGGTCAGCGTACTCAGACGGCTACAGCGGCGGGAGCACCGGAAGCGGTCCGCCGGTGACCTCCAGCGCCGAGCCGTCGCGGCGGCCGGCCAGCCAGCCGAGCAGATCCGCGGCGCTCCCCGAGACGGTGACAGGTCCGCCCTCGGATCCGCCCCCCGTGGTCCACGAACCACTGCCGCCGGCGGCGACGACCGTGGTGGGCGGAACGTCCGCGTGCCCGTCGAACCGTTCCGTGAGGAAGCCGATCTCGCGCTCCGTGAAGTCCGCCGGCAGGTCCTCCAGCTCGTAACCGACGCCGAGGTCGACATGGTGCAGCTCGACCTCGACCAGCCGGCGGAAGGGGATCCGGGACGCCGTGTCCTTCACACCGTTGCGGAGTTCCACGACGCGCGCCCAGTCGGCTTCCGCCGCGCCAGCGGACCCGAAGCGCTCGCCGGACTCGCGTACGTCGTCGAGCTGGACGCCGAGCTGCCGGGGCGCGTCACGCTCGATGTCGTTGTCGCGCGCCTCGGCGCTGACGTACATGGGGCGGCCTTCGAGAACATTCACGAGGGCGTCGGCGTTGCGGGCCACATGCGCCAGCAGATGGCCACGCGTCCAGCCGGGAAGCCGTGACGGCTCGGCGACGGCCGCGTTCTCCAGGGCGGCGGTCGCGTCGAGGAGCCGCTTCGTCGCTTCGCGTACAGAGGCCAGGTCACGTACGGGATCGATCATGGGGAAGACGATAGTCCCGCCACACGTTCGAGTGAAGGTGGGCGAGCGTGGCCGTAAATCGAATACGCGTGCTATAGGCTCACGGTGAGGCATCCTTGAAAGTCGGGCGTTCAGCAGTCCGGCACCGTTGATCTCGCGGTCCCCAATAGCCTGGATCAGTCCGGGACGGGGGCCCTCCTCCCGATGCTTCTCACGACCTGTCTCAAGAAAGGTGCGGACCCGGCGTGGCCGACCGTCTCATCGTCCGTGGCGCTCGCGAGCACAATCTCAAGAACGTCTCGCTCGACCTCCCGCGTGACTCACTCATCGTCTTCACCGGGCTCTCGGGGTCGGGCAAGTCGTCGCTCGCGTTCGACACGATCTTCGCGGAGGGCCAGCGCCGGTACGTGGAGTCGCTGTCCTCCTACGCCCGGCAGTTCCTCGGCCAGATGGACAAGCCGGACGTCGACTTCATCGAGGGCCTCTCCCCGGCCGTCTCGATCGACCAGAAGTCCACGTCGCGCAACCCGCGCTCCACGGTCGGCACGATCACCGAGGTGTACGACTACCTCCGGCTGCTCTTCGCCCGCATCGGCAAGCCGCACTGCCCCGAGTGCGGCCGCCCGATCACGCGCCAGTCGCCGCAGGCCATCGTGGACAAGGTGCTGGAGCTCCCCGAGGGCAGCCGCTTCCAGGTGCTGTCGCCGCTCGTCCGGGAGCGCAAGGGCGAGTTCGTCGACCTCTTCGCCGACCTCCAGACCAAGGGGTACGCGCGGGCGAGGGTCGACGGGCAGACGATCCAGCTCACCGACCCGCCCAAGCTCAAGAAGCAGGAGAAGCACACGATCGAGGTGGTCGTCGACCGCCTCACCGTCAAGGAGAGCGCCAAGCGCCGGCTCACCGACTCCGTCGAGACCGCGCTCGGCCTGTCCGGCGGCATGGTCGTGCTCGACTTCGTCGACCTCCCCGAGGACGACCCCGAGCGCGAGCGCATGTACTCGGAGCACCTGTACTGCCCGTACGACGACCTGTCCTTCGAGGAGCTGGAGCCCCGCTCCTTCTCCTTCAACTCGCCCTTCGGCGCCTGCCCCGACTGCACCGGCATCGGCACGCGCATGGAGGTCGACCCCGAGCTGATCGTCCCGGACGAGGAGCGCTCGCTCGACGAGGGCGCGATCCACCCCTGGTCCCACGGCCACACCAAGGAGTACTTCGGCCGCCTGATCGGCGGGCTCGCGGACGCGCTCGGGTTCAGCACCGACATGCCCTGGGCGGGGCTGCCGCAGCGTGCCAGGAAGGCCCTGCTGTACGGCCACAAGACCCAGGTCGAGGTCCGCTACCGGAACCGGTACGGACGGGAGCGGGCATACACCACCCCGGCGTTCGAAGGCGCGGTCTCCTTCGTCAAGCGGCGGCACAGCGAGGCCGAGAGCGACTCCAGCCGGGAGCGCTTCGAGGGCTACATGCGCGAGGTGCCGTGCCCGACCTGTGAGGGCACGCGGCTCAAGCCGATCGTCCTCGCCGTCACGGTCATGGAGCGGTCCATCGCCGACGTCTCCGCGATGTCGATCAGCGAGTGCGCCGAGTTCCTCGGCCGGCTCACCCTCAGCGCCCGCGACAAGAAGATCGCCGAGCGGGTGCTGAAGGAGGTCAACGAGCGGCTGCGGTTCCTGGTCGACGTCGGCCTGGACTACCTCTCGCTCAACCGGGCCGCGGGCACGCTCTCCGGCGGCGAGGCCCAGCGCATCCGGCTCGCCACACAGATCGGCTCCGGACTCGTCGGCGTGCTGTACGTCCTGGACGAGCCGTCGATCGGTCTGCACCAGCGCGACAACCACCGGCTCATCGAGACCCTCGTGCGCCTGCGGGACATGGGCAACACCCTGATCGTCGTCGAGCACGACGAGGACACCATCAAGGTCGCCGACTGGGTCGTCGACATCGGCCCCGGCGCCGGAGAGCACGGCGGCAAGGTCGTCCACTCCGGCCCGTTGAAGCAGCTCCTGGCCAACAAGGAGTCGATGACCGGGCAGTACCTGTCCGGGAAGCGGTCCATCGCGACGCCCGACATCCGGCGCCCCACGGACCCGACCAGGCAGCTGACGGTGCACGGCGCCCGGGAGAACAACCTCCGGGACATCGATGTGTCGTTCCCGCTCGGCGTTCTCACGGCCGTCACCGGAGTCTCCGGGTCCGGCAAGTCGACGCTGGTCAACGACATTCTGTACACACACCTCGCCCGCGAGCTGAACGGCGCCAAGTCCGTGCCGGGCCGGCACACGCGCGTGGACGGCGACGACCTCGTCGACAAGGTCGTGCACGTCGACCAGTCGCCCATCGGCCGTACGCCCCGGTCCAACCCGGCGACGTACACCGGAGTCTTCGACCACGTCCGCAAGCTCTTCGCCGAGACGATGGAGGCGAAGGTGCGCGGCTATCTGCCGGGCCGCTTCTCCTTCAACGTCAAGGGCGGGCGCTGCGAGAACTGCTCGGGCGACGGCACGATCAAGATCGAGATGAACTTCCTGCCCGACGTGTACGTCCCGTGCGAGGTCTGCCACGGAGCGCGCTACAACCGGGAGACCCTGGAGGTCCACTACAAGGGCAAGTCCATCGCCGAGGTGCTGGACATGCCCATCGAGGAGGCGCTGCACTTCTTCGAGGCCGTGCCGACGATCGCCCGCCATCTCAAGACGCTGAACGAGGTGGGCCTCGGGTACGTCCGGCTCGGGCAGTCCGCGCCCACGCTGTCCGGTGGTGAGGCACAGCGCGTCAAGCTGGCGAGCGAGCTGCAGAAGCGGTCCACGGGCCGCACGGTCTACGTCCTCGACGAGCCGACGACCGGACTGCACTTCGAGGACATCTCCAAGCTGATCAAGGTGCTGTCCGGGCTGGTCGACAAGGGCAACACGGTGATCGTGATCGAGCACAACCTGGACGTCATCAAGACCGCGGACTGGGTCGTCGACATGGGCCCCGAAGGCGGCAGCGGCGGCGGCCTCGTCATCGCCGAGGGCACGCCGGAGCAGATCGCCGGCGTTCCCGCCAGCCACACCGGCAAGTTCCTGCGGGACATCCTGAGCCCGGAGCGCATCATCGACTCGGTGCCGCCGCAGTCGCGCAAGGCGGCGACGAAGAAGGCGGCGGCCAGGAAGACGGTCTCGGCCAACTCGACCGCGGTGGCCAAGAAGACGGTGACGGCGAACGCGACGCCGGTGAAGCCGGTGAAGAAGCAGGCCGCCTCGCGCACCCGCGCGCGCAAGGCCTGACCTCGGGTCCGGCGCGGGCCCGCCACCGCCCGGGGGCGGCGGACCCGCGCCGGACCCGACCGCCGGGACTTCGCCCCGGCACGGGTCGGATCCGCCGGCCCGGACCTACTCCAGTTCCGGCGCGTACGGGGGTTCCGCGCCGGTGCGGGAGCAGGTCAGGGCCGCCGCGCGGGCCGCGAAGGTGAGGTGGGCGGACCAGGTGGGGGCGTCCAGGGCCCGCAGGGCGCCCGAGGAGAGCGCGGCGTGCCGGTCCAGGGTGTGCAGCAGCGCCGCGTTCACCGTGTCGCCCGCGCCGATCGTGTCCGCGACGTGCACCGCGGCCGCCGGGACGGAGACCTCGGCGCCGTCGCGGGTGTACACCGTCAGCCCCCGCTCACCGCGGGTCAGCACCACCGCCGCCGGGCCGGCTGCGAGCCACCGCTTCGGGTCGCCGCCGAGCCACTTCGCGTCGTCCTCCGAGAGCTTCAGCAGGGACACCGACGGCAGCCATCCCGCGAACCGCGCCCGGTACGCGTCGGCGTCCGGGATCAGCCCCGGCCGGATGTTCGGGTCGAGCAGG
This sequence comes from Streptomyces sp. NPDC091376, assembly GCF_044757085.1. Classification (NCBI taxonomy): domain Bacteria; kingdom Bacillati; phylum Actinomycetota; class Actinomycetes; order Kitasatosporales; family Streptomycetaceae; genus Streptomyces; species Streptomyces sp. NPDC091376. The sequence goes on from NZ_JBIVUF010000001.1 coordinate 779,864, forward strand.
GTGAAGAGCCCACGTCCCGCCTCCCGCCGCAGCAGCGCCTCGTACGCGCTCGCACCGGGCTCCAGCACCATCGAGCACGTGCCGAACGCCAACGCCCGTACCCCGCGCGGAAGTTCCCGCGGCAGCTCGAAGAGCCGGTCCGCGCTTCCGGACGTGTAGAAGCCGTACCCCGCGGAACCGTCCGCGCCGATCGAGGCGACGGCGAGCGTCGTCGGCTCCGGCCCCCGCTGCACCAGCGATGTCCCGACCTCCGCCGCACGCAGCCCGCTCAGCAGTGCCTCGCCGAAGCCGTCCGTCGACACGCGCGAGCAGAAGGTGACGGGCGAGCCGAGCCGCCCCAGAGCCACCGCCGTGTTGTACGGGCCGCCGCCGAGCCGCGGCAGCAGTGGTGGCAGCGGTTCGCCGTCGACCGCCGTCCGCTGCGGGACCAGGTCGATCAGGGACTCACCGGCGACGACGATCACGGCTGAAAACGTAGCCCATCGGTACGGGCCGCGACAGCCCTCCCGCGGTCCTGGCCCGACCCGCCCGGAGAGGCCGCGATCTGCGCCGGTATCGTCGGGTCTGTCACCGCCCCCCACCCCTGACCCGTGGAGACCTTCATGTCCGGCCAGCCCGCCGCCCGCCGTACCGTGCTGAAAGGCGCCGCCCTCGCGGGCGCCGCCGGGCTGGGTGTCGCCGCCTGCTCCACCGAGTCCAAGCTGGGCCACGCCCAGGTCCCGACGCCGACCGAACCGGTCGACCTCGGTGCCGCGGACGAGGTCCCCGTCGGTGGCGCCCGGCTCTACCGCGAGCAGCGGCTCGTCGTGCACTGCCCGGCGCAGGGCGAGTACAAGGCGTTCAGCGCGCAGTGCACGCACGCCGGCTGCGTCCTGGACAAGGTGGAGGGCATGGAGGGCAACTGCCCATGCCACGGAAGCCGCTTCGACGTCACCACCGGCAAGGCCCTCAAGGGCCCCGCGACCGTGCCGCTCCCGCAGGTCCCGGTCCGTGTGCGGGACGGCAAGCTGGTCGCCGGCCCGGACGCCTGACCCGCGGGCCGACTGCTCCGAGGGGCCGGCCCGCGGGCCTGCGCGGGGCGCGTGCGGCTCAGTCCCAGTCCCAGTCGATCCCCAGGACCCCCGGCCGTACGTCCTGCTCGACCAGATGGACCGTGCCGTGCCGGCCGTTCGGCGTCAGGTCCGCACGGCCCGTCCGCGCCGCCCCCGCCGAGGCCCGGGCGAAGCGCCGGCACCGTACCGGCAGCGCCGCCTCGTCGAACCGCACCTGCAGGACGTACTGCCCGCCCGCGAAGCCGAAGCCCCGCGCGTACTCGCCACTCGGCCCGGCCGTGCCGTCCTCGAAGCCGTACCCGAAGAGATACGTCTCACCGGCCCGCAGCCGTGCGTCGAAGAGCAGCTCCGCGACCAGCACCCCCGACGCGCAGTCGTACCGCACCCGCCCCGTCCGGCAGTTCTCCGTCGCCCGCACCGTCACCCGGGCCGGATCGCACCCGGGATCTCCCTGGTGGACGGCCAGACAGCGGTCGACGCCGTCGCGGTGGGCGCGTACGACGTGCTGCGAGTCCCGCCCCAGCAGCTCACGTCCCGCGCCGATCCGCACCCGCTCGTGGTGCCCGACCGTGTGCAGCCCGCCGTCCGCCGGCCGGCCCAACCCGGCCAGCAGCTGTTCCAGGACACCGGACTCCCCGGCGAGCGAGCGGTACGAGCGCGCCGCCGGTCTGCCCCGGTCGTTCGGTGCGCCGCCCTCCGGCAGCAGCCGCAGCAGGGAGTTCCCCGGCAGCTGCAGCACCTCCTCCAGGGCGCGCACGGCCCGCAGCGACTCGGGGCGCTGTGGCCGGCGCGCGCCCTGCTGCCAGTAACTGAGGCTGGTCACGCCGACCTTGACCCCCCGGTGCGCGAGATGGTGCTGGACGCGCTGGAGCGGCAGCCCGCGCACCGCGAGCGCCGCCCGCAGCGCCACATGGAACGGGCCGGTGTGCAGCACCTGGGCCAGCTCGGCCTCCGTGTGCGCGGGGTGCGCGGCGTACCCCATGGGGACTCCTCGGTGAATGGTCACGGCGGCCCGGCGGATCGTCGCACCGTGGGCCGCGGTCATGCCGATGGGCCGAAGACGGCTGCTCACACCCGGAACGCACCGTTCACAGCCGTGCATCACCCCGCATTGAAGCGTGTTGACCTGGTCCGGACAACGGAAGATGCTCATGGCACCTGTCCGGACGCGTCCTGGACCGCCCGGCTCGACGTGCCCCGCCACGCTCCCGGCCCGACCCGTCACGTACCGGCCCCGAAGCCGCTCCCGCGCCCGGGCGCGGGACGCCGTCCACGCGCCCCCGGCGGGCCCCGGTTGTCCGTGGCCGCCAGTAGGGTGGGCGGCATGGCAGACCCCTCCAGCTACCGACCCAAGCCGGGACAGATCCCCGACTCGCCAGGGGTCTACAAGTTCCGTGACGAGCACCGCCGGGTGATCTACGTCGGCAAGGCGAAGAGCCTGCGGCAGCGTCTCGCCAACTACTTCCAGGACCTGGCGGGTCTGCATCCGCGCACCCGCACGATGGTCACGACCGCGGCCTCCGTGGAGTGGACCGTCGTCGCCACCGAGGTCGAGGCGCTGCAGCTGGAGTACTCCTGGATCAAGGAGTTCGACCCCCGCTTCAACGTCAAGTACCGGGACGACAAGAGCTACCCCTATCTCGCGGTGACGATGAGCGAGGAGTTCCCGCGGGTGCAGGTGATGCGCGGCGCCAAGAAGAAGGGCGTGCGCTACTTCGGTCCGTACGGGCACGCGTGGGCGATCCGCGAGACCGTGGACCTGATGCTCCGCGTCTTCCCGGTCCGCACCTGCTCCACCGGTGTGTTCAAGAACGCCGCGAGGACCGGCCGGCCGTGTCTGCTGGGCTACATCGGCAAGTGCTCGGCGCCGTGCGTGGGCCGGGTCACCGCGGAGGAGCACCGCGAACTGGCCGAGGACTTCTGCGACTTCATGGCCGGCCGCACGGGCACGTACATCCGGCGTCTGGAGAAGGACATGACGGCGGCGGCCGAGGAGATGGAGTACGAGCGGGCGGCCAGGCTGCGCGACGACATAGAGGCCCTGAGGCGGGCGCTGGAGAAGAACGCGGTGGTGCTTGCGGACGCCACCGACGCGGATCTGATCGCGGTCGCCGAGGACGAGCTGGAGGCCGCCGTCCAGATCTTCCACGTGCGCGGCGGCCGGGTCCGCGGCCAGCGCGGCTGGGTCACCGACAAGGTCGAGGCGGTCGACACGGCGGGCCTGGTCGAGCACGCGCTGCAGCAGCTGTACGGGGAGGAGAGCGGCGACGCCGTCCCCAAGGAGGTGCTCGTCCCGGCCCTGCCCGAGGATCTCGCCGCGGTCACCCAGTGGCTGAGCGACCGGCGCGGGTCCGCCGTCTCGCTGCGCATCCCCCAGCGCGGGGACAAGAAGGACCTGATGGCGACGGTCGGGCGCAATGCGCAGCAGGCCCTCGTACTGCACAAGACGAAGCGCGCGAGCGACCTCACCACCCGCTCCCGGGCCCTGGAGGAGATCGCCGAGGCGCTGGACCTGGACTCGGCGCCGCTGCGGATCGAGTGCTTCGACATCTCGCATCTGCAGGGCGAGGACGTGGTGGCGTCCATGGTGGTCTTCGAGGACGGGCTGCCGAGGAAGAGCGAGTACCGGCGCTTCCAGATCAAGGGCCGGGTCGGCGATACGCAGGTCTGGCACGGCGAAGGGCAGGACGACGTCCGGTCCATGCACGAGGTGATCAGCCGGCGCTTCCGGCGCTACCTCGCCGAGAAGGAGAAGACGGGCGAGTGGACCGCCGAGGACGGCGGTGAGGTCGCCCTGACCGCCGCCGAGGAGAACGGCAGACCGAAGAAGTTCGCCTACCCGCCGCAGCTCGTCCTCGTCGACGGCGGACAGCCGCAGGTCGCCGCCGCGCAGCGGGCGCTGGACGAGCTGGGCATCGACGATGTCGCCGTCTGCGGGATCGCCAAGCGCATGGAGGAGATCTGGCTGCCCGGCGAGGACGACCCGGTCGTGCTGCCCCGCTCCAGCGAGGGGCTGTATCTCATACAGCGGGTGCGTGACACGGCTCACGACTTCGCGATCCGCTATCAGCGCTCCAAGCGCACCAAGCGGCTGCGGACGAGCCCGCTGGACGCGGTGCCGGGCCTCGGCGAAACCCGCAAGCAGGCGCTGATCAAGCATTTCGGCTCGGTGAAGCGGCTGCGGCAGGCGACAATCGAGCAGATCTGCGAGGTGCCCGGCATGGGCCGGAAGACGGCGGAGTCCGTGGTCGTTGCCCTTGCACAGGCGGCGCCCGCCGCCCCCGCCGTGAATATGGCGACAGGCGAGATCATGGAAGAGAACGACGGGGCCGTAGTGGCGACCGAGGACGGGGGCAGCACGGAATGACCGAGCAGAACAGACCAGAACACGGAGCAGGAGACGTGAGTACGGGCACGACTACCGAGGCCGGGCAGGTCGCAGAGGCGGCCATCCCCGAGCTGGTGATCATCTCCGGAATGTCGGGCGCGGGCCGCAGTACCGCGGCGAAGTGCCTGGAGGACCTCGGCTGGTTCGTCGTCGACAACCTGCCGCCCGCGCTGATCCCCACCATGGTGGAGCTCGGCGCCCGTTCCCAGGGCAATGTGGCCCGTATCGCCGTCGTCGTGGACGTCCGCGGCCGGCGGTTCTTCGACAACCTCCGCGAGTCCCTCGCGGACCTGGACGCCAAGCAGGTCACCCGGCGGATCGTCTTCCTGGAGTCGTCCGACGACGCCCTCGTGCGCCGCTTCGAGTCCGTGCGCCGCCCGCACCCGTTGCAGGGCGACGGCCGGATCGTCGACGGCATCGCCGCCGAGCGGGACCTCCTGCGGGAGCTGCGCGGCGACGCCGACCTGGTGATCGACACCTCCAGCCTCAACGTCCACGAGCTGCGCGCCAAGATGGACGCCCAGTTCGCGGGCGACGAGGAGCCGGAGCTGCGGGCCACCGTCATGTCCTTCGGCTACAAGTACGGCCTCCCCGTCGATGCCGACCTCGTCGTGGACTGCCGCTTCCTGCCGAACCCGCACTGGGTCCCGGAGCTGCGCCCCTTCACGGGCCTGAACGAGGAGGTGTCGGACTATGTCTTCGACCAGCCGGGCGCCAAGGAGTTCCTGAACCAGTACACCGAGCTGCTGCAGCTGATCGCCGCGGGCTACCGCCGCGAGGGCAAGCGGTACGTGACGATCGCCGTCGGCTGCACCGGCGGCAAGCACCGCTCGGTCGCCATGTCCGAGAAGCTCGCCGCCCGCCTCGGCTCCGAGGGGATCGAGACCGTCATCGTGCACCGGGACATGGGGCGCGAGTGACCGGACGTACTCTCCGTCTGCGCCGGCTGCGGGGCAGTGACGCGCTCCGCACCGGCCGCAGACGCGGCGCCCAGCCCAAGGTCGTCGCGCTCGGCGGCGGTATGGGACTGTCGGCGTCGCTCGCGGCCCTGCGCCGCATCACCGGCGACCTCACCGCGGTCGTCACCGTCGCCGACGACGGCGGTTCCAGCGGCCGGCTCCGCAAGGAGCTGGGTGTCCTGCCGCCCGGCGATCTCCGCAAGGCGCTGGCGGCGCTGTGCGGTGACGACGACTGGGGCCAGACCTGGTCCCGGGTCATCCAGCACCGCTTCCAGTCACAGGGCGAGCTGCATGAGCACGCGGTCGGCAATCTGCTGATCGTCGCGCTGTGGGAGCAGCTCGGCGACCATGTGCAGGCCCTGGACCTGGTCGGCAAGCTGCTGGGCGCGCACGGCAGGGTGCTGCCGATGTCCGCCGTGCCGCTGGAGCTGCAGGCGCTGGTCAGGGGGCATGATCCGGACCGCCCCGACGAGATCGTCACGGTCCGGGGGCAGGCGACGGTCGCGCTCACCCCGGGTGAGGTGCAGTCGGTGCACCTCGTGCCGAACGATCCGCCGGCCGTTCCCGAGGCCGTCGCGGCCGTGCTCGACGCGGACTGGGTGGTGCTCGGTCCCGGCTCCTGGTTCTCGTCGGTGATCCCGCACCTCCTGGTGCCGGAGTTGCTGGACGCGCTCGTCGAGACGAAGGCCCGTCGCGTTCTCTCGCTGAATCTCGCACCGCAGCCCGGAGAAACGGAAGGCTTCTCTCCGCAGCGTCATTTGGAGGTTTTGGGGCGACACGCCCCTAAACTCGCCCTGGACGTGGTGCTGGCCGACGAGGCCGCCGTGCCCGACCGCGAGTCTCTCGCCGAGGCTGCAGAGCGGCTCGGTGCGGCGGTCGAGCTGGCGCCCGTGGCGAGACCCGACGGGGCTCCGAAACACGACCCGGAGCTGTTGGCCGCCGCGTACGACCGTATTTTTCGGATGCATGGAAGGATCGGCCCATGGCGATGACGGCAGCGGTGAAGGACGAGATCTCCCGGCTCCCCGTCACCCGGACCTGCTGCAGAAAGGCGGAGGTCTCGGCGATCCTTCGGTTCGCGGGCGGGCTGCATCTGGTCAGCGGCCGCATCGTGATCGAGGCGGAGCTGGACACCGGCATCGCGGCCCGCAGGCTCCGCAAGGACATCCTGGAGATCTTCGGGCACTCGTCGGATCTCGTGGTGATGGCCCCCGGCGGGCTGCGGCGCGGTTCGCGTTACGTCGTACGGGTGGTGGCGGGCGGTGACCAGCTGGCGCGCCAGACCGGTCTGGTCGACGGCCGTGGCCGCCCCATCCGCGGGCTGCCCCCGCAGGTCGTCTCCGGCGCCACCTGCGACGCCGAGGCGGCCTGGCGCGGAGCCTTCCTGGCGCACGGTTCGCTCACCGAGCCCGGCCGCTCCTCCTCGCTGGAGGTGACCTGCCCGGGCCCGGAGGCCGCGCTGGCGCTGGTCGGCGCGGCACGCCGGCTCTCCATCGCGGCGAAGGCGCGTGAGGTGCGCGGGGTGGACCGGGTCGTGGTCCGTGACGGTGACGCGATCGGCGCGCTGCTCACCCGGCTCGGCGCGCACGAGTCGGTGCTGGCCTGGGAGGAGCGGCGGATGCGCCGCGAGGTCCGCGCGACCGCGAACCGGCTGGCCAACTTCGACGACGCCAATCTGCGCCGCTCGGCCCGCGCCGCGGTGGCCGCGGGCGCGCGGGTCCAGCGCGCGCTGGAGATCCTCGGCGAGGAGGTCCCCGAGCACCTCGCGGCGGCGGGCCGGCTGCGCATGGAGCACAAGCAGGCGTCCCTGGAGGAGCTGGGGGCGCTCGCGGACCCGCCGTTGACGAAGGACGCGGTGGCCGGGCGGATCCGCCGGCTGCTGGCGATGGCGGACAAGCGCGCGCAGGACCTCGGCATTCCGGGTACGGAATCCAATCTGACGGAGGAGATGGCCGACGGTCTCGTGGGCTGAGCCCACGGTGCGGCCCGCTCCCGTGAAGCCCGTCCGGTGCAACGCCGGACGGGCTTCTCTCTTCACCCCGCCCCTTCACCCCGACCGGTACCGCGGACACGCGGTCTTGACATGATCATGAGGTGTGATGAGCCTGGCATCTGTTTTCTTTCGCGACAGACGAAAGCAAGGGGGGCCAATGAGACGAAGAGCGAGATCGATCCTCGCCGCGACCTCACTCCTGATGGCCGGTCTGGCGGCCGCGCCGCTCGCCCGGGCCGACCAGGGCGGAGACGACGCCGGACTCTCCGTATGGCAGGCGAAAGTCAGCAAGGAGCAGGTGCCACTGCTCCTCGCGGCCGGAGCCGACGGTCATGAACTGACCGAGCAGGTACCGGACAAGGGCACCGCCACCGTCGAGGTGTTCCTCACCCAGGACCAGGCGGGAGAGCTCCGCGCCCGAGGCGTCAGCCTCACCGAGCACACCGTCTCCAGTGCCGGGAGGCAGCGCGCCGCCGCGGCCGGGGACGGCGTCTACCGGCCGTACAGCGGAGAAGGGGGCCTCAAGGAGGAGATCCTGGCCACCGCCGCGGCCAACCCGTCGATCACCAAGGTCGTCAGCATCGGCAAGACCGTGCAGGGCAAGGACATCCTCGCCCTCAAGCTCAGCAAGGGCGCCAAGAAGTACCGCGACGGCGCCAAGCCGTCCACGCTCTACATGTCCAACCAGCACGCACGCGAGTGGATCACCCCCGAGATGACCCGGCGGCTGCTCCACCACTACGTCGACGGCTACGGCAAGGACCAGCGCATCACCCGGCTCGTGGACACCACCGAGCTGTGGTTCCTGCTCTCCGCCAACCCCGACGGCTACGACTTCACCCACGCGGCGGACAGCAACCGGCTCTGGCGCAAGAACCTCCGCGACAACAACGGCGACGGACGGATCACCACCGGCGACGGCGTCGACCTGAACCGGAACTTCTCCTACAAGTGGGGCTACGACAACGAGGGTTCGTCCCCCAACCCGGGCAGCGAGACCTATCGCGGCGCGGGCCCCTCCTCCGAGCCCGAGACGGTCGCGCTCGACCGCTTCCAGAAGCGCATCGGCTTCGAGTACGGCATCAACTACCACTCCGCCGCCGAACTGCTGCTGTACGGCGTGGGCTGGCAGGTCGCCACCCCCACCCCCGACGACGTCCTCTACAAGGCGCTCGCGGGCACACCCGACAAGCCGGCCGTCCCCGGCTACTACCCGCAGGTCTCCTCCGAGCTCTACACCACCAACGGCGAGGCCGACGGCCATGCGGCCAACGTCAACGGGATGATGATGTTCACCCCGGAGATGACCACCTGTCAGACGGCCTCCGCCATCGACCCCGACGACCAGTGGAGGCCCCAGGACTGCCGGTCCGGCTTCAACTTCCCCGACGACGAGAAGCTGATCCAGGCGGAGTTCGCCAAGAACATCGACTTCGCGCTCGCCGTGGCCGAGACCGCCACGCATCCCGACCGGCCGACCTCCCCGGTCGGCATGGACGCCCCGGACTTCACCGTCGACCCGTTCGGCGTCTCCTACGCCCGCGGCGGCGACCAGGAGGTGTCCGTCACCGTCCGCAAGTCCGTGCGGGACAAGGAACTCAAGTACCGCGTCAACGGCGGCCGTACGCACGACATGGCGCTCAGGCCGTGGAAGGGCGGCGAGACCTACGGCGGCGAGGACAACATCCGCTTCGACCAGTACCGGGCGAAGGTCAAGGACGGTGACGTCGGCGACAAGGTCGAGGTCTGGTTCACCGGCGAGACCCGCGCCGGGAAGCCCACGTCCAGCCCGCACTTCACCTACACCGTCGCGCCCCGGCCCGGCGCCGACACCGTGGTGGTCGCGGAGGAGGGCGCACCCGCCCAGCACGCCAAGGCCTATGTCGACGCGCTGAGGGCCAACGGCCGCAAGGCCGTCGTCTGGGACGTCGCCACCCAGGGCGCCCCGCACCCCCTCGGCGTCCTCGGCCACTTCTCCACCGCGGTCCACTGCACGGGCGCCCAGGCTCCCGGCGGACCCACCCAGCTCGCCCTGCGCGACTTCCTCAACGAGGGCGGGAAGCTGATCGAGGCCGGCGAGCTGGCCGGCGGCAACGCCCAGGTCGGCAGGGCCGCGACCGACGACTTCAGCCAGTACTACCTCGGCGCGTACGGACGTGGCTCCGTGCCCGGGGCCACCGGGTTCACCGGCACGGGCGGCCTCACCGGATCCGCGGGCCCGCTGGCCGGGGCCACCGGCAACCCGCTCAACGCGCCGGGCGCGTACACGATCACGTCCGACGCGCTGCCGGCCGCCGAGTTCCCGCAGTTCCGCAGCGCACAGGCGGGCCGCTACAGCGGAGTGGCCAACCCCTACGCCCCGTACGGGGGGCAGTCGATGGCCTCCGCCACGCACGAGGACAACGACTGGAAGCGCCTCACCCGCACCGTCGATCTCACCGGTGTCGCGGCGGCCGACAAGCCGCAGCTGAAGCTCGCGCTCAACTGGAACACCGAGCCGGGCTACGACCACGCCATCCTGGAGGCGCACACCGCCGGGGCCCAGGACTGGACGACGCTCCCCGAGGAGAGCGGACTCACCGGCACCGCCGTCCCCGACGAGTGCGCGGCCGGGTTCTTCCTGGACGGTCACCCCTTCCTGCGCCGCTATCTCACCCTGGGCGCGGGCGGCTGCACCGCGACCGGTTCCAGCGGGGCGTGGCACAGCTTCACCGGATCCTCGGCCGGCTGGAAGCAGGTCTCGTTCGACCTGAGCGCCTACGCGGGCAAGCAGGTCGAGCTCTCGGTCTCCTACGTCACCGACCCCGGCAGCGGCGGACGCGGCGTCTTCGCCGACAACGCGGCCCTCGTCGTCGGCGGCACGGAGAAGGAGAGCGAGGGCTTCGAGACCTCGCTCGGCCCCTGGACGACCCCCGGGTCTCCCGAGGGCACGCCCGCGGTCGGCGGCGACTGGGCGCGGACGGGCGAGCTGTTCGTCTCGTACGCGGCCGTCTCCACACGTGACACGGTCCTGCTCGGCTTCGGGCTGGAGCACGTCACCGCGCCGGCGGACCGCAACGCCCTGATGCGGAAGGCGCTCGGCGTGCTCCGCCGTTGACGCTGCGTAGTCGCCCGAAACGCGCCGGTGGCCCGTACTTGTCGGTAGGTACGGGCCACCGGTGTCCGGCCCGACATAGGGGCGTGCTCGATGTCACTCCGGCTGGCGCGGGGAGGTAGGGTCGTAAGCGGTCGGGGACATCCCATATCAGCTCGCCGGTGTCGAAACCGGCGTACCACTGAGGAGATCGGTTCGTGACGATCCGCGTAGGCATCAACGGCTTTGGCCGCATCGGTCGTAACTACTTCCGCGCGCTGCTGGAGCAGGGTGCAGACATCGAGATCGTGGCTGTCAACGACCTGGGTGACACCGCGACCACCGCTCACCTGCTGAAGTACGACACCATCCTCGGCCGCCTCAAGGCCGACGTGTCGCACACGGCCGACACCATCACCGTCGACGGCCACACCATCAAGGTGCTGTCCGAGCGCAACCCCGCCGACATCCCGTGGGGCGAGCTGGGCGTCGACCTCGTCATCGAGTCGACGGGCATCTTCACCAAGAAGGCCGACGCCGAGAAGCACATCGCGGGCGGCGCGAAGAAGGTCCTCATCTCGGCTCCGGCCACCGACGAGGACATCACCATCGTCATGGGCGTCAACCAGGACAAGTACGACCCGGCGAAGCACAACGTCATCTCCAACGCCTCCTGCACCACCAACTGTGTGGCCCCGATGGCGAAGGTCCTCGACGAGAGCTTCGGCATCGTCAAGGGCATGATGACGACCGTCCACGCGTACACGAACGACCAGCGCATCCTGGACTTCCCGCACAAGGACCTGCGTCGCGCCCGTGCGGCCGCGGAGAACATCATCCCGACCTCGACCGGTGCCGCGAAGGCCACCGCCCTGGTCCTCCCGCAGCTCAAGGGCAAGCTGGACGGCATCGCCATGCGCGTCCCGGTCCCGACGGGATCCGTCACCGACCTGGTCCTGGAGCTCGACCGCGAGGTCACCAAGGACGAGATCAACTCCGCCTTCCAGAAGGCCGCCGAGGGCCAGCTGAAGGGCATCCTGGACTACACCGAGGACCCGATCGTCTCCTCGGACATCGTCAACTGGCCGGCCTCCTGCACCTTCGACTCGAAGCTCACGATGGTCCAGGGCAAGCAGGTCAAGGTCGTCGGCTGGTACGACAACGAGTGGGGTTACTCCAACCGCCTCGTCGACCTGACCGTCTTCGTCGGCAACCAGCTCTGATCCACGCGCCGGTAGGCACCTCGATGTGAGCCACAGGGCTCGGGCAGCGCAACGACGCGCTGTACGAGCCCTGTCGCTTGTCCTCGACCCCCTCTAGGAGTCATCACACATGAAGACGATCGACGAACTTCTCGCCGGAGGCGTCACCGGCAAGCGGGTCTTCGTCCGCGCCGACCTGAATGTGCCGCTCGACGGCGCCACGATCACCGACGACGGCCGTATCCGCGCCGTCCTGCCGACCGTGAAGGCCCTCGCCGAGGCGGGCGCACGGGTCGTCGTCGCCTCCCACCTGGGCCGCCCCAAGGGCGCCCCGGACCCGGCGTTCTCGCTCGCCCCCGCCGCCGCGCGCCTCGGTGAACTGCTCGGCGCCGACGTCGCGTTCGCGACCGACACGGTCGGCGAGTCCGCCCGCGGCACCGTCGACGGCCTCGCCGACGGCCAGGTCGCCGTCATCGAGAACCTCCGCTTCAACGCCGGCGAGACGTCCAAGGACGACGCCGAGCGCGGTGCGTTCGCCGACCGGCTGGCCGCCCTCGCCGATCTGTACGTGGGCGACGGCTTCGGCGCCGTGCACCGCAAGCACGCCTCGGTCTACGACCTCCCGGCCCGCCTCCCGCACGCCGCCGGCCACCTCATCGGCACCGAGGTCGGCGTCCTGAAGAAGCTGACCGAGGACGTGAAGCGGCCGTACGTGGTCGTCCTCGGCGGTGCCAAGGTCTCCGACAAGCTCGCCGTCATCGACGAACTGCTCGGCAAGGCCGACCGTCTGCTCATCGGCGGCGGCATGGCGTACACCTTCCTCAAGGCCAAGGGCTACGAGGTCGGCATCTCCCTCCTTCAGGAGGACCAGATCCCGGTCGTGACCGAGTACATGGAGCGCGCCGAGAAGAGCGGCGTCGAACTGGTGCTGCCGGTCGACATCCTGGCCTCGTCGGACTTCCCCGACCTGAAGACCAAGGCACCGGCCGAGTTCGTCACGGTCGACGCCGACAAGATCCCCTCCGACAAGGAGGGCCTGGACATCGGCCCGAGGACGCGCGAGCTGTACGCGTCCAAGGTCGCCGATGCCGAGACGGTGTTCTGGAACGGCCCGCTGGGCGTCTTCGAGCACCCCGACTACGCGGGCGGTACCCGCGCCATCGCCCAGGCGCTCGTGGACAGCAAGGCCTTCACCGTCGTCGGCGGTGGCGACTCGGCCGCCGCGGTCCGCACGCTGGGCTTCGACGAGAACGCATTCGGCCACATCTCGACCGGTGGCGGCGCGAGCCTCGAGTACCTCGAGGGCAAGACGCTTCCCGGCCTCGCCGCACTGGAGGACTGACCTACCCATGACTGCATCCACTCCTTCTGGCCGTACCCCGCTGATGGCGGGCAACTGGAAGATGAACCTCAACCACCTCGAGGCCATCGCCCACGTCCAGAAGCTCGCCTTCGCACTCGCCGACAAGGACTACGACGCCGTCGAGGTCGCCGTCCTGCCCCCGTTCACCGATCTGCGTTCCGTGCAGACCCTGGTGGACGGCGACAAGCTCAAGATCAAGTACGGCGCCCAGGACATCTCGGCGCACGACTCCGGTGCCTACACCGGTGAGATCTCGGGCCTGATGCTGGCCAAGCTGAAGTGCACCTACGTCGCCGTCGGTCACTCCGAGCGACGTCAGTACCACGGCGAGTCCGACGAGATCTGCAATGCCAAGGTCAAGGCCGCCTACCGGCACGGCCTGACCCCGATCCTCTGTGTCGGCGAGGGCCTGGACGTCCGCAAGGCGGGCCAGCAGGTCCAGTACACGCTGAACCAGCTCGACGGCGGACTGAAGGACATCCCGGCCGAGCAGGCCGAGACCATCGTGATCGCGTACGAGCCCGTCTGGGCCATCGGCACCGGCGAGGTCGCCACCCCCGAGGACGCCCAGGAGGTCTGCGGGGCCATCCGCGGCCGGCTGGCCGAGCTCTACAGCCAGGAGCTGGCCGACAAGGTCCGGATCCAGTACGGCGGCTCGGTGAAGGCCGGCAACGTGGCGGCGATCATGGCGCAGCCCGATGTGGACGGCGCTCTGGTCGGCGGTGCGGCGCTGGACGCCGACGAGTTCGTCAAGATCGTCCGCTTCCGCGACCAGTGAGTAGGCCGTAGAGCGGATCCGTCGTACCCTTGCGGGGGCCGAGCCTTTCCGGCCCGGCCCCCGTGCTCTTGATCAGGTCGCCCGTCGAGTTGATCAGTTGTTCAGTCCGATCCCGTCCGAGGAAGTTGGTCCAGCCGTGATTATGGGGTTCTCGATCGCCCTGATCTTCTTCAGCCTGCTGCTGATGCTGCTGGTGCTGATGCACAAGGGGAAGGGCGGCGGCCTCTCCGACATGTTCGGTGGCGGCATGCAGTCGTCCGTCGGTGGTTCCTCGGTCGCCGAGCGCAACCTCGACCGCATCACCGTCGTCATCGGTCTGATGTGGTTTGCCTGCATTGTCGTACTTGGTCTCCTGATGAAGCTGGGCAGCTGACCCACTGAGGGCGTCCCAGGGGGTGGGGGTGTAACTCCAATCACTGGACGCGCGTTGGGCCTTACGTAGACTGGGGCATCTTCGAGCACCATCACGCAGGGAGTTACGACCGTGGCAAGTGGCAACGCGATCCGGGGAAGCCGGGTCGGAGCGGGGCCGATGGGGGAGGCCGAGCGGGGCGAATCCGCGCCGCGTCTCCGCATCTCCTTCTGGTGCTCGAACGGGCACGAGACGCAGCCGAGCTTCGCCAGTGACGCACAGGTTCCGGACAGCTGGGACTGCCCGCGCTGCGGGTTCCCGGCCGGCCAGGACCGGGACAACCCGCCGGACCCGCCGCGCACCGAGCCGTACAAGACGCATCTGGCGTATGTGCGCGAGCGGCGCAGCGACGCGGACGGCGAGGCGATCCTCGCCGAGGCGCTCGCGAAGCTCCGGGGCGAGATCTGAGCAGCTGATTCCGGGCCCGGGGCGGGGGGGGGGCCCCCCCGGGGGGGCGGGGGGGGGGCGGGGGGGGGGGGGGGGGGGGCCGGCGGGGGGGGGGGGGCGGGGGGGGGGCGGGGGGGGCGCGCCCCCCC